>BTUU01000004.1:0-389709 GCA_045863555.1 Planctomycetota bacterium
GAGAAAGACGCCGCCTGATCACGGAGCGATCAACGAAATTTGACAATATCTCGACAGAAGCGACATTCCGATACCGCCGGTCGAGCACCGGCGTGACCATCGACGCCAGCATCAACGCGAACTACAACCAGGCCCCGAAGGAGATTACATTGTCCAACGCCGACTGGATCGCGATTTTGACTGCTGTTGAGAACGCGCAGAACGAGACGTTTCGCATCACAAACACCGGCGCGGCCGGAGAGCAGCCGACTCAATCGCTGAATCAACTGTTCACTGGCGCGGTGACTCCGCACGGATGGACGTGGAACGACTCTTGGGTGGCTTACGTTGCCGCGATCTTGGAGCACGAAGGTAGCTTGGACCTGTTTCACGGTGCACTCGGGCAGGGGCAAAGCGCGGTTATTGCGTTGTCACGTGACATCTGACCCTGAACCGCTGCCGCAGATTTCGGGGCTGGAGCCCCCGACAATCCTGCCCGGTCCGCTTGAAGCGTGCACCACGCCGCGCGGCGGTCTCTGCCCGTTCGGATACACTCCCCGCTCACCATCTGGGAGTGCCCGATGCCCGAAGGATACGACTCGCACGCCGACTATATGGGATGGGTGAAAGCCGACTCGGACGCGCGAGCAATCGAGGTGCGGGCGACGCTCGTGCGCGCGTTCGCGAAGTTCGTCGAGGTTCGCGAGATCGAGATTATCAACTTCTCTGCCATGACCGCGCTGGACCTGGCCGCGGCGATTCGGGCCGAACCGAGCATCCTCAAGCCGCTGATGGCGTGCTGCAACGTCGCGGGCCGCGCGGTTGAGCGCGACTTGGACATCCGGGGGCTCGATACATACGTGCCGCGCCTCGGCGAGACGCAGGCGGCCGCGATCGCAGGCTATCTGAAGCCCTTCCTGCCGGCGGAACTGGCCGTGCCCGCGCTGAGCGAACTAGACCGGTTTTTCTTCGTCGACAAGGAGATTCGGGCCAGGAAGGGCCGATGGGAGCGGACGATCGTGGAATCGCTCAACAAGCAGTCGCGGTACACGTTCAAGAAGCGGAGATTTCAAGCCGGCGAGGAGTCGTTCGAGATCGACGCGGCCGCGCCCGAATCAGGACCGATTGAAGTCGCCATTGACGTGAAGCGAATCGAGGCCCGGCGCGACATCCACAAGCGCGCCGACGAGATCATCAACAAGGCGACCAAGTTCAAGGGGAAGCACCCGAAGTCGCTCTTCGCCGCGGTGGTCTACTACCCCTTTACGTCTGAGCATGTAAACGTGCAGAGCCGCCTGGAGTCGCAGTACATCGATACGGTCAGCTTTGCCTCCCAGGGCGCGGAACAGATCGAAGTCGCGATCGGCCTGCTGGTAGATCGGCTGAAGATTCGGAAATAATCAGCCGAAAGCGCGCGTGCTCGTCACGAGCGACGGAGCACGAGCGACGGAGAATCGCCGAACATGCGCCCCTGTTGCAGTTCCTTTTGAATCCGCTTTTGCGCCTTCGCGAAGTAATCGGGGTCCAGCTCGTTTGCGATGCTATTCCGGTCGCACGCGAGAGCAGCAATCGTCGTGGTCGCCGTCCCTGCGAACGGGTCGAGCACTGTGTCGCCCGTGAACGAGAACATGCGGACTAGACGAAAGGCGAATTCAACGGGGTACGGTGCAGGATGATCCTTCGTGGATGCGCCGGTCAGATCGGCCCAGATGGGCCGGAACCACTTGGCTTGTTCATCCTTTGTAAGCCGGGACGTGGCCCGCTGGTCTTCGGTGGGGTTGCGGTATCCCCCATGCTTACGGAGCATCAGGATGTACTCGACGTCGTTTTTTACGATCGCGTTTGGTTCGTAGGGCTTGCCGAGAAACCCGCCGCCGTTGCCGCTGGCCTCGAACTGGGCGTTGGCAATCTTGTTCCAGAGGATCGGCGTCAGGTAATCGAACCCGATGCGGCGGCAACGGACGGAGATATCGGCGTGAAGCGGCAGAACGAGGTGGCGTCCGCCGTTGGCGCGGCGAGCGACGCAGACATCGCCGACGTTACACACTAGGCGACCACCGGGCACGAGCACGCGGTAGCAGTGCCGCCAGACTTCATCTAGCGCGTCGTGGAACGCTTCGTAGTCGTCCATCTCGCCGAGTTGGCCCGGGTGCTTGTTGTACTCCTTGAGGTTGAAATACGGAGGCGACGTAACCACGAGGTGCACCGATTCATCGGGAATCCAGCCGAGCTGGCGGGCATCGCCGAGATTCAGCGTATGCGTGGTGGGCGCGCCCTCGTAACGGCGCGCCTCGGGGATGCGCGTCGCTTCTTCGCGCGTGCGTTTTTTTTCGCTCAGCGTGGTGACGTCCATAGGCGCCTGTCCTCCGGCGACGGGGACCATTATATTCGGGTTCTGTTTGGTGTGTAAAGGCGACTTCGACCCCACTTTTCCGGCCCGGGTCGGCGGGTTCGTTCTCGGTTTCGAGATCGTATCGGTGTTGGCATCGTGCATTTGGAAACATTCTACCGCCCGTGGGACATCGCGCCAGAATCCGCTCATGGCCGCTCAAACCCGCCAAACGCCTTCACTCCGGCCCCGAACACCCCACGACCCATGCTGGCCATCGAATAATACCGGCGGATGAACACGCACCGCCTCTGCATCGTCACCCGCTCTGGCCCGAGGGCGCGGGCCTCGGCCGCCTCCGGCGAGCCACGCTTCACCGGCGGACGCGACCCTTGGCGTAAGTTCCGATAACAGGGTGTCAGGCCCACGCGCGCAGAAAAAAACACTTGATCACCTTGCGGCAGAACGCTGGAAAACGGGGTTTCAGCCGGCCGGGGCTATCAGTGAACCGGCATTCATGAAAAGCTTGACACCCTGCTTCCGGGCGACGATGTCGATCCGGCAGCCGCCTGAACCCTCTCCCTACATCCGCTCCACCACCTCGATCCCCAGCAGCCGGAGGCCTAGGCGGAGGGCTCGGCCGGCGAGTTCGCAGAGGCGGAGGCGGCTGGCGCGGGTTGGGGCGTCGGGGGCGTCGAGGACCGGGCAGGCTTCGTAGAAGCGGTTGAGGTCGCCGGCGAGGTCGTAGAGGTAGGTGCACAGGACGTGGGGCATCAGGTCCTGGGCGACGGCGTCGATGACTTCGTGCAGGCGGGCCAGGCGGAGGGCGAGGGCTCGCTCGGCCGGGTGGGTGATTGCGACGGAGCGGGCAGGGACGCCCGGGCCACCCTCATAACTGCTCACGGCGCCCGAGCTGTCGCTCGGGGGTTCCTCGCTTGCGCGTCGGGCTCGGATTGGGGGGGCGGCCTCCGCCTCACCCTCCTCGGAGCGGGCAGGAATGCCCGCTCCACAATGGGCCTCGCCCTGTTCGGAGCGGGCAGGGATGCCCGCTCCACCCGCTTTGCGGTGGATGGAGCGGACGCGGGTGTAGGCGTAGAGCATGTAGGGGGCGGTGTTGCCCTGCATGGCCAGGATCGTGTCCCAGTCGAAGACGTAGTCGGCGTTGCGGTCGCGGGCGAGGTCGAAGTACTTGACCGCGCCGATGCCGACGCGGCGGGCGATGGTCTGCTTTTCGGCGTCGCTGAACGTCGCCCGGTATTCGTCGGGCTCGGCCGCGAGCTTCTTTTCGAGGAACGCGGCCGCGCGGGCCTCGGCTTCGTCGAGGAGCTCGCGGAGCTTGACCGCCCCACCGCTGCGGGTCCGCAGGAGCTTGCCGTCTTCGCCGAGGACCTGGCCGAAGCTGACGTGCTCCAGCGAGACGCCGTCGCGGAGCCAGCCGGCGAGGCGGGCGGTGGCGAAGACCATCTCCAGGTGGAGCTTGGTCGGTGCGCCGACGACATAGAGGACGCGGGTCGCGTGGAGTTCGTCGACGCGGAAGCGGATGCCGGCGAGGTCGGTGGAGGCGTAGAGGAACGCGCCGTCGCTCTTCTGGATGATCAGGGGGAGCGGGGCGTCTTCGGCGCCCTTGAACATCGGGGCGCCGTCGGCGGTGTAGAGGAAGACGCAGATTGCGCCGCTGTCTTCGCGGACTTCGGCCCAAGGGGTGGCGCGGGCAGGAATGCCCGCTCCACCCTCAGGTTCACGGGCGGGGACGCCCGCACCACTATCCTCGGCGCGGGCAGGGATGCCCGCTCCACCCTCAGAGATGCCTGCGCCACCGACAAGATCGACCGCCCCACCGTCGCGAACGAGGACGTTCGCACTACGCTCGCGGGCGGGGACGCCCTCGCCACCGTCGCGCGGGGGGAACGTCTCTTTCAGGAGCGCGACTGTGGGGGCGAGGCGGTCGTTGTAGAAACTTTCGCCGCGGATGTCGGCGTCGGTCAGCAGGACGCCGAGGCGGGCGTAGATGTCGCGGAAGGCGGCCGCGCTGGCTTCGCAGACGCGTCGCCAGACTTCGCGGGCGGCGGGGTCGCCGGACTGGAGTCGGCCGACGGCGAGGCGGGCGGCGTCGGCGTAGGCGGGGTCCTGCTTGAAGCGGGCGTTGGCGGTGCGGTAGTCGTCTTCGATCGCCGAGAGGACGGCGTCGTGGTCGGCGCCCTGCGGGAACGGGGCCGTCGAGTAATGCTGGATGAGCATGCCGAACTGCGTGCCCCAGTCGCCGACGTGGTTCTGGCGGATGACGGTGTGGCCGTCAAAGGCGAGAACGCGGACAAGGGCGTCGCCGATGATCGTGCTGCGGAGGTGGCCGACGTGCATCTGCTTGGCGATGTTGGGCGAGGAGTAGTCGACGACGACGGTCTGGGGCGCCCGAACGGGGGCGATGCCAAAGCGGTCGTCGGTTGCGGCGTTTGCGCGGTCGGGGGGTTCGGAGGCGATGGCGTTCATGCGGCCGGCGAGGAAGGCGTCGCGAAGGCGGATGTTGATGAAGCCGGGGCCGGCGATTTCCAGCGGCTCGGCGATGCCGTCGAGAAGCGGCGCGGCGGCGGCGACGATCTTCTCGGCGACCTGGCGGGGATTGCCCTTGAGTGTCTTGGCGAGGGCCATGGCCGCGTTGCACTGGTAGTCGCCGAATTTTGGGTCGGCGGAGATGCGGACGGCCGCGGCGGCGGGCTCGACGGGGCTGCCGGAGACGGTCGAGATCGCCTGGGCAAACCGGGCGCGGAGGAGGCCGAGGAGGCTCTCCGCAGACAGCGCATCAGAAACAGGTACGTTGGAAACGGGTTCGTTCGACATGGCGGGAAACTACGATCCGGGCCGGGTTTTCGCAACCTCGAGCGGCACGCGGCAGAAGGGCTCTCAGCGCGGCTTGTTGACCCAGCCGAATTCCGTCGCGTTCGAGCCCCAGACGGTGAAGACCCGGTTCTTCGCGTAGAGCTTCAGATGCCGCGCGGTCAGGTCGCGCGGTTCTTCGCGGTCGGCGTTCGGGCCTTTCGGCGTCGTCCGCAGGCGGAGCGCCGAGCCGTCGAGGTATCCGAGGTTCGCGCCGCCGCTATGGCGGTCGGTGACCTGGTCGAGGTTGGCCCAGGAGCCGTCATCGACCCCGGCGTTGTACCAGAACTCGTCTTCCTCCATCAGCAGCGGCAGCGTCTGAAAATATCGCTCCGTCGCGAGCGTCCGCATCGGATCCTCCGGGTAGCTCATCCTCCACGGCAGCTCCAGCTTCGCGCCCGCGAGGCGGATGATCACGCTGTAGTCGAAAAGCGTATTTGCTTGCCGCTGCTCCGTGGGGCATTCCAGTATCTTGTCCACTTCCGCGACGAACGGCCTCAGCACCGACGACATGATCGGGTGGCCGTAGTACGCGGGGTTCGCCTGGTAGCGGGCGTTGACGCGGCCGGCCCAATCGAGATTCAGCGGGCCTTGCCAGTATGTGCCGGGGATCACGCGGTTCTCGGTGGCATACTGGCTGAACGCTGAGGTGAGCTGTTTCAGGTTGGAGAGGCACTTCGTCGCGCGGGTCTGCTCGCGAGCCTTGTTGAGCGAGGGGATGAGAATCGAGATCAGCAGGCTGATGATTGCGATGACAACCAGCAATTCGATCAGCGTAAAGCCTCTGCGTTGCATCCCGCGACCCTCTGACGGCTTTTTCCGAATCGGATTCGACGTGTGGCGTCAGTATACCGTGGGGATGCGGCCGGACGCGAGACTAATCTGCGTCGGCGGCGGTGTTTCGGGCGTTCGGAAGCACGTCCGGCCGCCAGGCGACGCGCGGGGCGTCGCCCCAGAGGCCGTCGAGGTCGTAGTAGTCGCGGTGGGCGGCGTCGAAGAGGTGGATCATGACGTCGACGTAGTCGGCCAGAATCCACGCGGACGCCTGGGAATCGGCCACGTTGAACGGCCGGCGGCCGGCTTTTCGGGCCATTGCCGAGATCTGGTCGAGGACGGAGTGCATCTGGCGGTCGGAGGTACCGGTGCCGATGACGAAGAAGTCGGCGAGGCTGCTGATGCCGCGCATGTCGAGGACTTCGACGGCCTCGGTCTTGAGATCCGTCGCCAGTCGGGCGGCCGAGATGGCGAACGCCAGGGCGTCGTCGTCGGCCGGCCGGGATTCGGGTTTCACTTTCGTGTGCCTGGTTTCCATTGGAGCGGGATTGTATCCGAACGCTGCGGGTGAGGGTTCCTGTGCGGGCGCCGCTTAGCGGCCCTCCAGACGGTCGAGCCGCCGTCGGAGCTCCGCGACGGCCTGGTGCAGCTCGGCGATTTCGGATTGGAGCCCTTCGAGCTGCTCCATCAGCAGCGAGGGCGATGCACCGCCGCCCGCGGTCGATGGTCCCCTTGGGCTCTCGCCGGGCGGCTCGGATGTCCGAGTTGTCTCGACGGCCGGGGCCTCGTCGGCCGGGTAGAGCTGGTGGGCGAACCGGACTGCGGACTGCCCGACGACGCGGGGCATCGCGGCGACGAGCGGGGGCGACTGGCTCGACAGCCATTCGATGATGGCCGAGACCGCTTCGAGATTCTCGAACGCGTACATGCGCGAGGCGCGGGTGCGGAGTTCGCCGACCGTCTGGGGCCCGCGGAGGAGCAGTTCGGCCATGACGGCCTTCTGCGGCTTCGGCCAGCCAAGCTTTGCGTCGACATCGTGCTTGAAACGGTCGACGCGGCTTCCCTGCGCGGGCAGGACCTTTGCCACGAGGCCGGCCTGGCGAAGCTGCTCCAGCGCGTGCCAGACCGCGTCTTCGTCGAGCTCCATGACGGGGTCGCGGTTGTTCTTCTGGTTGCAGGCGGCGACGATCGCATTCAGCGTCATCGGGTAGTACTCGGGCTGCGCGAGCGATTTCTCCAACAGCACACCGAGGACGCGGCGTTCGACGAGATTCAGTACGAGGTCCGACACGGGCGCTCTCCGGGGCTCAGGCGGTCGAGGCCGCGTCAGGCGAAGGCCGCCTCGATCTGCTCACACAGAAAATGGTACGCGAGGATGTGGCCTTCCTGAATCCGATCGCTCGACGCATGCGGGACCTTGAAGGCGTGATCGCACAGCGACGCGAGTTTTCCGCCGGTTTCGCCGGTGAATCCGACGACGATCGCCCCGCGCTCCCGGGCCAGGGCCGCCGCGGCCAGAATACTGGGCGAATTGCCGCTGGTGCTCAGGCACCAGAGCACGTCTCCGGGGCCGATCAGCCCCTCGACCTGCCGGGCGAAGACGCGGTCATATTCATAGTCATTCGCGACGGCCGTCATTGTCGAGGTATCGGTGGTCAGGGCGATCGCGGGGAGCGGTCGCCGTTCGCGCTTGAACCGACCGAGGAGTTCGCCGGCGATGTGCTGGGCGTCGGCGGCGCTACCGCCGTTGCCGATGAGGTAGAGCCGCCGCCCCTGCCGAAACGCCCGGACGATCGCGGCCGCGATCGGTTCCAGCGCGCCGGCAGCGGAATCGAGGCCGTGCATGACGCGCCGATGCTCTTCGAGGGTGTCGCGCCAGGTTTTTGCGGAAGAATTCGCCATAACGGGGCATCATATCGGACGCAGAATCGCGCTGCGAATCTTGTCGCAGTGCAAACGTCTCTTGGGGTGGAGGTGGCGGCGGATGTAGAATCGAGAATGGCGATTCAAAGGGGAAAGACCATGTGGGATGTTCGAGAGAGGGTGCGCGCGATACTCGCGTTTGCCGGCCTCTTTGCTGCTTGCGGCTCCGCGCAGGTGACGTTCTCCGACGACTTTGACGATCCCGCGGGCGCGTCGGTTCTGTGGGGCAATGAGCGCGGCGCCTGGACTGTCGCCGGGGGCACTTACGGGGCGACACAGCCGAGCAACAACCCGATCACGCTGACCTCGCTCCCCTTCGCGCTCGCCGATCTTGAATTCGAATGCGATATCGTGGCGACGGACGACGGCGGGATCTGGCTCCACGTCGACGCGGCCGGCCAGAACGGGATCCTTCTTGTCCTCGCGCGGGGAAACATATACTGGCACCCGATCGTGGGCGGCAACGTCACCGGAACGCTCAACCTCGTCTCGGGCGTTTACACCGTCGGGCAGAATGTCCACGTGCGGGCGACGGTCTCGGGCGATCTCTACTCCGCCTATGTCAATGGAAACCTCATTACGACACTGACAAATTCGTCGTTCCCCACCGGCCGCGTCGGGCTCTACGACTTTCGCGCGCCGAACCACAACTACGACAATGTCGTGCTCGCGGGCCAGTGCGCGGCGGGCGAGGATTGCTGCCCGCGGATTGCGCGATCTCCCCGTAGCACGCAAACGTGCCCCGACGGGCCGGTTGCTTTTTCGTTCGCGGCCTCGGGCGAATCGCCGATGACGTACTCCTGGCAGTTTGAAAGCGATGGAGGGCCTATCGCGGTCTCGGAGGGCGAGAACACCGACGCGGCCACCGGGCTCCAGTTTCACGCAGCCGGCGCGGCCACTGATACCCTCACGGTCACGAACATCCGCCTCGGAAACCACCCGAACGTTATTTCGTTCATCGGGGCCGTGACGCGCGACGGTTGCGGCGTCGCGCTTTCGGCCCCCGCAACCCTGACGATCTGCGATCACCCGGGCGACGTTGACTGCAATGGTCGCGTGAATCTGTCCGATCTCACGGTCCTGCTCGCGAGTTTTGGCCGCACCGACGCCCCGGGGCGGTCTGACGGCAATCTGGATGGCGACGGCGACGTGGATTTGAGCGACCTGGCGCAGCTACTGGGGGATTTTGGCAGCGACTGCCCGTAATCGCGTGCATTTGACTTGGCCGTCGATTCCCCGGCCGCAGTCGGCGGCCGCCGCCGATTTCGCATTCCTCTACGGGTTCGGGGCAATCGTCCCCCTCCGCGCGGAATTTGTCGTAGAATAGGGTTGTCGGTGGATCGCGTGGTCCTTGGGACCGCGCGCGGGCCGTCGGATTGACATGGGATCGATTCATGAGCGACCAGAAGCGGATACTCGTTGACGACGACTGGAAGGCACAGGCTCAGGCGGAGAAGGAGCGGCTCGCCGAGCAGACCGCCCAGCAGGAAGCCGGCCCCGCCCCTGCGCCGCAGTTTGCGGAGATTCTTGACCTGATCGTGATGCAGGCGGCGGCGGGTCTGGGGCTGATGCGCGGGCACGGCGGCGAGCGGATCCCGCCGAACCTCGAGGTCGCCAAGCACTTCATCGACCTGATCCAGGTGCTGGAGGACAAGACCAAGGGGAACCTGACGCCGGACGAGAAGAAGATGATGGACGGCGTGCTGTACGAGATGCGGATGCGTTACGTTCAGGTGGCCGGTGCACTCACAGGAGTCGGGACGCCGGGGGCGGGCCCGGCCAAGCCGTAGCCGAGGGCGGGTGGCATGCCTGCGGCGCGGCCGCAGAGCATGCGGGAGACGAAGACTCCGTCGCGGGACGCTGGGTTTCTGGAACGCGTTTCGCAGCCCAGGATTGAGGGACGCATGGATCGCGAAACCGTGCCGATCTCGGAACTTGCGCCGCCCGTCGAGCGCGAATGGCTGCCCGACCGCGAGCGGCGGAACCCGTGGTTTCGCTGGCTGATTCACCTGATCATGCCGATTCTCTCCAGCGTCTTCTTCCATTTGCTGGTGCTGGCGGTGCTCGCGCTCAAGACGTGGGAGCTGATGGCCCCCGCCGCGCCGCCGGAGGAGTTCGAAGCGAGCATCCGCGACATCGGCGGCGACCTGACCGGCGGCTTCAAGTGGCCGAGCGAATCGGAGCTGGAGGTCGCGCCGCCCGAAGTCATCACGGCGCCCGAACCCGCGCAGCTCAACGTCAAGGACGTGGCCGACCAGCTTGCCGGGGCGCGGGCCGACGCCAACGCGGACGCCGGCGGGTTCGGCATCGGTGACATCGGGCGTTCCGGGGTGCTGGGGATCGGCAGCGGCGCCGGAACGGGCGGCGGTGCGGGGATCGGGCAGGGTTTCGGCGCGGGGGCGGGAACGGGCACCGCTTCGGTCTGGAACCTGAGCGCCTCGGGGAATAATTTCGTTTACGTGGTTGATTTCTCGGGGTCGATTACGGTCACACAGGATGATCTGAAACGCGAGTTGAAGCGTTCGGTCGGCGCGCTGCGGCCGCACCAGACGTTCGACACGATCATCTTTTACAGCGAGACGGCTCCGAAGGAGCGTTTCATCACGAAGAACTTCGACCCCGGGCTCGTAAAGGCAGAGCCGGAGAATAAGCGGCGCTTCTTCAACTGGATCGAACGTGAGACGCCGCGCGGGCAGACCGAGCCGCTCGCGGCGCTCAAGCGGGCGCTCTCGCTGAACCCGGACGCCGTCTTCTTCTTCTCGGACGGACTGTTTGATAACAGCGTGGTCGAGGATATCACCAAGGCGAACAACGGGGCGGTCGCGATCAATTGCCTCGTCTTCGATGAGGCGATTCTCAGCGACCGCAGCGGCCTGCCGCGGCTGACGGACGGAGCGCGGCGGATGCAGACGCTGGCGTCGAAGAACAAGGGAAAGACGAAGATTGTGACGGGGAGTGATCTGCAGACGAGATGAAGATCGCCGGATGCGTGGCCGGGCCCGTTATTCGGCGAGAAGATACGGTCCGAACCAAGAATCCGCGTCGCACCTTATGGTGCCCAGGAACGCCGACGAGGTTGCCGCATGAGTCGAAGACTGGTTTTCGTGTTCATTATTCTTCCGGCACTCGCCGGTGCTGCCGTCGCTCAGACGTCCGCACCGGCCAAGACGTCCAGCTCGCTCTGGTCCGTCATTTACAGCGGGCTCGAGTGGCCGGCGTACCTGATTCTTGCCGGTTCGCTGGCCGCCATCGCGCTCATCGTCGAGCACTTCATCACCGTCCGCGCGATAACGATCGCGCCGGCCGACCAGGTGAAGAAGGCCCGGGAGTTCATCGAGCGGCGGGCCTTCCGCGAATGCCTCGACGGCGTGCGGAAGTCGTCCACGTTTTTCGCCCGCGTGATGTCCGCGTCGCTCCAGCATGCCCGGCACGGCTTCGACGCGATGCACGAGGCGGCGCTCGAGAAATCGGGCGAAATCAGCGGGCAGATGTTCCGCAAGATCGAGTATCTGAACCTGCTCGGCAACCTCGGGCCGCTCATGGGACTGCTCGGCACGGTCCTGGGCATGATCCTCGCGTTCAGCGGACTCGCGCAGGGCGGCGGCGAGGCCGGGGCTGATGCCGGCAACCTTGCACGCGGCATCTCGCTCGCACTCGTCAACACGCTGCTCGGCCTCGGGCTCGCGATTCTCGGCCTTGGGTTCTTCGGCATCTGCCGCAACCGCATCGAGTCGCTCACGGTCCAGGCGACCGTGCAGACGCTCGACCTGCTGGAGTATTTCCGGCCGTCGGCACTCTCGGCCGGGGGCGGCGAAGCGCGACGCACCGCGCCGCCCGCGCCCGCCCGCGCCGGCGCTACGGAGGAGTAAATGCGCTTCCGGCCGCCAAAACCCGTGCGAATGACGCTGAATCTCGCGCCGATGGTGGACGTGATGATGTGCCTCATCATCTTCTTCCTGCTCGCGAGCCGGATCGTCAGCGCGGAGTACCGGGCCCTGCGCCTGCCGTACGCCCATTCGGCCGCGGAGATCGAGCGGCACGAGCTGGGCCAGCGGGTCGTGATCAACGTTCGTCCGTCGCTGACCTCGCCGCGGGATGCCGAGTATTGCGTGCAGACGTTCGACGGGCAGCGCATTTCAGAAAAGGTGCTGGCGGCGGACCAGGTGGCGACGTTTCTTCAGACGCGCGCCGCGCAGGCCGCTGATCCCTCGGCGCTGCGGTGCCTGATCCGCGCCGACAAGTCGATCGCGTGGGGCCACGTGGAAGTGGTCGTGAAGGGCTGCGGGCTCGCGAAGATCGCGAAGGTCGTGTTCAGCGCGCATGCCGGAGACGACCCTGAAGCGGGAGGCGGAGCATGAGGCGCGCACGCTTTGAACCGGCCGGGGAGTCGATCCCCAATCTCGCGCCAATGGTTGACGTGATCATGGTCATCCTTGTTTTCTTCATGCTCGGCGCGTCGCTCGAACTGGCCAAGGAGGGCGTGCTCCAGACGGAACTGGACCCGCGCAGCGGCCCGGGGGAGGGCGTCGCGGTTGAGATCGTCCCGGCGGTGAAGATCGCGCTGGAAGAAGTCGACGAAGGCCGGACGTGCAACATCTACGTCAACGGCGAGCCGCTCCGCGGCAACACGTTCGAGGACCTGCGGCGCTTCATGCACAGCCGGCGGTCGCTGGGGGCAGACCCGGCCAACCCAGTGGTCATCGGGTCGCATCCGGGCGTGCAGTGGCGGCACCTGGTGACGGCGATGGACACGGCCGTGCAGTCGGGCTTCAAGAATGTGCAGTTTGCGGTGAGCCTGGGCGGTACGGATTGGCGCGGGCGATAGTCCGCCGCCAGCCGGAAACAAATCAATCACAACTCATGCTGTATTCGTGACAATTCAATCAAATGGTTTCCACAGATGGACACAGATGTGCACAGATAAGAAAAAGCATCGCGCACTGCGTCCTTACCGCGTGATGTGATGCCGCCGCTGCCGGTTTGACGGTTTGACGGTCGGCGTATCCGGTGTATTTCATCTGTGCGCATCTGTGCGCATCTGTGGATCGTTCTTCACCTCAAATCGAAGACGGGTCCGCATCGCCCGATGGTTGCGGAACACGCCCAGTCGGTTCAGAACGCTGATTTTCCGCCGGCGATTTCGCGGCCGACGATCAACTGGTGGATCGTCTCGGTGCCCTCGTAGGTGATTACGCTTTCGAGATTCAGGGCGTGGCGGATCGGGCAGCATTCGACGCTGATCCCGCCCGCGCCGAGCATGTCGCGGGCGTCGCGGGCGATGTCGAGGCCGAGGCGGACGTTGTTCCACTTCGCGAGCGACACCTGGGCGTGGTGCATCGTTCCCGCGTCCTTCATGCGGCCGAGCTGGAGGGACAGGAGCTGGCCCGTGGTGATCCGACGCACCATGTCGGCCAGGCGGGCCTGGATGATCTGCTTGTTGATGACCGGGCCGCCGAAGAGGATCCGCTGCCGCGCGAACGTGAGCGCTTCGCGATAGCACGCGATCGCCGCGCCGACGCCGCCCCAGGCGATGCCGTAGCGGGCCTGCGTCAGGCAGCTCAGGGGCGCGCCGAGGCCTTCGGCCAGGGGCAGCCGGTTTCGTTCGGGGACGCGGACGTTGTCCATGAAGAGGGTCGAAGTCACGGACGCGCGGAGCGAGAATTTGTGCGGGATGTTCTCGGCCGAGTAGCCCTTCATGCCCTTTTCGACGAGGAAGCCGCGAATCCCGTCGTCCGTTTTTGCCCAGACGACAGCGACGTGGGCCAGAGTGCCGTTCGTGATCCACATTTTGGAGCCGTTGAGGATCCAGTCGCCGCCGTCCCTGCGGGCATGGGTTTTCATCGCTCCGGGGTCGGAGCCGCCGTCGGGCTCGGTCAGGCCGAAGCAGCCGATCGCCCTGGCCTTGGCCATGTCGGGCAGCCAGCGCTGCTTCTGCTCCTCGGAGCCGTAGCGGTGGATCGGGTACATGACCAGACCGCTCTGGACGCTGGCGAAGCTTCGGACGCCGCTGTCGCCGCGCTCGAGTTCCTGCATGATGAGGCCGTAGGCGACGTTGTTCAGGCCGGCGCAGCCGTAGTCCTCGAACGTCGGGCCGAAGAGGCCGAGCTCGGCCATTTCGGGGATGAGGTCCATCGGAAAGCGCTCATGCTCGAAGCAGTCGGCGATGACGGGCAGGACTCGCTCGTCGACAAAGCGGCCGACGGTGTCGCGGACCTGGCGTTCCTCGTCGCTCAGCAGGCTGTCAAACTGGAAGAAATCGGGCGTCTCGACGTCGACGGAGAGTTCCCGGGTCTGGTGCACGTTCGCCTCCCGCCCGCGATCGCAGGCTCAAGAAACTGAGTGTAGCGGTCGGGCCGGGCGGCGGCCAGCGTGCGGCGGCCGCGGTTCGGGGCAGTGAGCGGCTTGAAAATCGCCGTTATTTTCGAACGGCAGCGCACCTGTGGGCTCGGCTGCCTGCGGGTATCTTATGGGTGTCGCCGGGTGGTCCCCCACCTCACTCTGGAGACCCGCTGCATGGCCGTGCACGATGCCGACGCGTTTCTCATCGAAGCCGTGCAGCGCGGGGAGCCGGCCGCCTGGCGCGACGTGATCGACCGCTACCAGGGCCGACTGCTGAGTTTCGCGCGGCGGATGCTCGCACAGCCGAGCGACGCGGAGGACCTGGTGCAGGACACGTTCATGGGCCTGCTCCGCAGCCTGCGCAACTACGACGCCGAGCGGTCGCTGGAGACGTATCTCTTCGCCATTCTTCGCAACAAGCTCCACGACCACTTTCGCAAGGGACACAAGGGCCAGCGGCAGAGCCTCGACCAGCTCGATCTCGACGACAGCCCGAGCGAGTGGATCGAGCGGGCGACTCCGAGCAGCCAGCTTTCGGACGCCGAAACGCTCGACGCACAGCGGGGGGCGCTGGTTCGCTGCCTTCGCGCGTGGGTCGAGCAATGCGAGGAGCAGCGGCGCTTTCAGGAGCTGATGATCGTCGAGATGCTCATGGTCGTCGGCCTACGCAACAAGGAAGTGGCCGGCGACCTGAACCTGACGGAAACGGCCGTCGCGGGCGTGAAATTTCGCGTGCTGGAGCGGTGGCGCGAGCTGACGGCCAGGGAGATCCGCGATCACGACTGGCAGGAGGCTGATCTCGCGTCGACCAGCACGGTCGCGCGGATCTGGCGGGAGGAGGGCGTTTCCTGCCCGAAGCGCACGACGCTGGGGCGCTATCTGCTGGGCGTTCTCGACGAGGAATGGACGCCGTACATCGAGTTTCATGTCGGAGCGGCCGGCTGCGATCGCTGCAACGCGAACCTTGACGACCTGCGAACCGAGGATGAGCGCGACGCCGCGTCGCACGCCCAGCTGCGCGAGAAATGCTTCGCGTCGAGCGTGGGCTTTCTCTCGAAGCGGCCGGAATAGGGCCGCGGCTTCAATCGCGCATTCGGTCGGCGATCGCGGCGGCCATCCGTCCGAGCGCTTCGCGGGCGTGCAGCGCATAGAACACTTCGCGATCCGCAGCGATCAGGGCGTCGGTCCGCCGCGCCCGGCTCTCCCGCCAGGCCGCCGCCAGGGCTTCGACCTCGGGCCGGCATGCCGCGACGATCTCCGCGTTCACGGTGCGAATCGCTTCGAACACGCGCCGACGCTCACGGCGGGCGGCCCGGTGCGCCCGGAGCGCATCGCTCTCGCGGACAAGTTCAGCCCGGTGCTCGACGAGCGGCGGCGGAGCACTTCGCAGAGCTCGGTGCGGATTGAAGGCGATGTCGCGCGGCGTCGCGGGCGGCCCGCTCGCCGCGGCTACGGCGATCGGGAGTCGCAGCGTCGCGCTCACACAGAGCAGCGGCGGCAGGTCGACGCCGAGCCATTCGCGAAAGAGCTCATCCGTCACTTCGTCGTATTTCGCGCCGCCGATTCCGTGAATGAACACATCGGCCAGGATCAGCCGACAGAAGGCGGAGAGCGTCAGCGCCCGGGGGCGGATCATCCAGCCGGCGGCGGGGATCGTGCCGCCCTCACCGGCGACGCGGGTCAGCTTCGCCCGTTCGATGGTTTCGATCGGCTGCTCGTCGGCAAAGAGGGTGAGTCCCGTCCCGTGGTCATGAATGCCGAGCCGATGTCGCCATCGATCGCCGTCGCGTCGGCAGACCCAGAAGGGTAACTCGATTCGCCCCTCGGCTGTTTCGAGCGGCGGGACGGGGCGGGCCGGGTTCCGCACACGATGGCGTCGTCGATACGCCGCCTGCGCCCGATTGTACGCATCGGCGGCGCGTCCGGCGTCAAGGGCAAACCGCGCGGTGAATGCGCCGAATTCCGGGGTTCCCGCGAGTTGGGACATCAGCGCGTCGCGGACGGGTGCGAGACCCATCGCCGTCTGTGTTGCGCGATGCCCGGCCGCGAATCGCTCGGCCAGACTTCCGCGACGGCTCATCCATGCTTCCGAATACTCGGTCAGGAGTGAATCACGCACGCCTGTGCGAGCGCCGGCCAGCGCGTGGAAGACGGGCTCCCACTCCGCATCGGCCGGCCGGTCATGCAGCTCGATCGGGGTATTCGGGTCGATTCCCGGCAGCGGGGCCGTATGGCGTGCCACGCGGCCACCGTCAACGGAGGGCCAGGAGACGAGCAGGGATTTCGGTGTGTCCGAGTCGACATGAACAAAGAGCGGGTTGCCTCCGACGCGCTCGGCGAGGTGGCGGGCCGCGATCGTCTTCGCGAACACGCCGGCGTGGAAGAACTCGCACTGATGGCCGGTCATGATCACCGGGCCGGCGAGCCCCAGGCGCGCTCGCAGCGATCGCCGGAACTGAAGCACCCATTCGGGGAGCGGCGCGCCGCGGAGCAACGCCGGAATCGACGGCTCGATGAGTACTGCGCCGTCGGCGGCCGGCGTTCTCAGGCGTTCGTGCGGGATCATCGCCACCGTGATTGCGGTCTAGTCCAGACAGCACGGGTCGCAGGCGATCCGCGCATCGGTCCGCGCGGGGAGCGGTTCGCGCCGCAGCTCGCGCACGAGCACTTCGAGATAGTGTGCGAGGCGGGCTGCGGGGTCGTCCAGCGTTCCGCCGAATTCGCGGCTGCGGTCGCGGTAGATGCGGCGCACGGGAATCTCGCGAATCCGCAGACCGGCGCGGGCCGCCTCGACCCAGAATTGGAGCGGGAACGCGTATCCCGGCTCATCCAGCCGCAGCCGCTGCATGGCGGAGACCCGGTGGGCCTTGAACCCACAAAACGAGTCCGTCAGCCGCAGGCCCACGACCTGCTCCAGGAGCGAATTCACCGTCTCGTTGATCCGCCGGCGATCCACGGGGGCGGCGTCGTCCCCGGGAAAGACACCCAGGTAGCGCGAGCCGCTGATGATGTCCGACCGCTGCGAACGGATCGCCTCGACGAAGTCGGGAATCTGCTCCGGCTCGTGCTGTTCGTCGCAGTCGAGCGTGATCACCCAGTCGTAGCCGCCATCTGCGGCGAATTCGAATGCGTCGATCAGGCTCTGGCCGTAGCCGCGGTTTTCCGGATGCGTGATCACGTGGACATCGGCCGCCCGGCGGAGGATCGCCGAGGTGCGGTCGGTCGACCCGTCGTCGATCACGAGGATGTCGCGGGCGTGCGGCCGGACGGCCCGGAGCACGCGCGACAGATACCGCTCTTCGTTGAATACCGGAATGGCGACGAGAATTTTCACGCCCGATCTCCCTTGCGTGCCCGAGGCGATTATAGCTTGATCGTTCACACCGGCGGGCGGCGCGTGTGCCAGTCCGTCCGTTTCTGGAATGCCGCGGCAGCGGCCAGCAGCGCCGGCTCGCCGAACCACGGCGCCATGAGCTGCATCCCGATCGGCAGGGCCGCCCTCGAAAAACCGCAGGGAATCGAGAGCGCCGGGACGCCCGCGAGGTTCGCGGACACCGTGTACACATCCGCCAGATAGAGCTGCAGCGGGTCGGAAGATTTTTCTCCGATCCGGAAAGCCGGCGTGGGCGTGGTCGGAGAGACGATCAGATCGCAGGCTTCGAACGCAGCGCGAAATGCGTCGTGAATCCACCGCCGCACCTGAAGCGCCTTGTGATAATAGCGGTCGGCGTAGCCCACCGAGAGGGCAAACGTTCCGAGCATGAGCCGGCGCTTCACTTCCGCCCCGAGCCCGTCCTCGCGAGAAGCGCTGTAGAGATGTTCCGTCGAATTTGCGCCCGGCGGCGCGGCCCGGATCGTGCGGCTGCCGTAGTGCACGCCGTCGTAGCGGGCGAGGTTGCTGGACGCCTCGGCCATCGCGATCAGGTAGTACGCCGCGACCGCCTCGCTCGTCCGGCCCAGCGATACTTCGACCCGCTCGTAGCCGGCTTTGCAGAGAACGTCGATGGCGCTCTCGACGGCGGCCCGGACTTCGGGATCGAGTCCTTCCCCGAAGTACTCGCGCGGCACGCCGATGCGCAGGGGACGCGGCTCGCCCTGCAACGATTCGACGTAATCCGGAATCGGTTCGCAGGAACATGTGGAGTCGTGCGGGTCCGCGCCGGCGATCACACCGAGCACGCGCGCGACATCCTCGACGACGCGGCCGAAAATTCCGATCTGGTCAAGACTCGATGCGTACGCAACAAGACCGTGGCGCGACACGCGGCCCCACGTGGGCTTGAGCCCGAGCACGCCGCAGAGCGCGGCCGGTTGGCGCACGGACCCGCCGGTATCCGACCCCAGTGCGACCGGCACGAATCCCGCCGCGACCGCCGCCGCAGATCCGCCGGACGATCCGCCGGCAACCCGCTGGCGATCCCACGGATTGCGGCAGGGCCCCGCCGAGCCGGTCTCCGTGGACGAGCCCATCGCGAACTCGTCGAGAGTGGTCTTGCCGATCAGGACCGCGCCGGCCGCCTCCAGTCGGGTCACCGCGGTCGCATCGAAGGGCGAACGATACGCGGCGAGGATCTTCGATCCGCAGCGCGTCCCCCCCGCCCGCGTGCAGATGTTGTCCTTGACGACGACCGGCACGCCGGCCAGAGGCCCGGCCGCGTCGCCGCGCTGGACGGCCTCGTCGACGCGCGCCGCCCGTTCGAGCCCGGCCGAATCGAGCACTTCGACGATGGCATTCAGTGCGGGGTTGCCCGCCGCGATGCGCGTCAGCGCGCCGCGACACGCCTCGACCGCGGTGGCCTTCCGCGCCGAGTTCATCTCCGCCCATGTTGTCGCCGTGCGCCAATGATCGAACACGCGAGTCCTCTTGAGTGGGGCAGTTTCGGCGCTCGCCCGCACGGCGGCAAGGCCGTCACGAAAAAGGCCGCGGGGCCGGCCGCGTCTCCGCAAGCCGGCCCCGCTTTCAATCGAACATGCAGCAATCGCCGCGGGCTATGGGCAGGTGGTCCCAAAAACGGACAGGAGCTGCGACAAATCCGCGAGGTCTGCGTCGCCGTCGCCGTCGAGGTCGCCGCCGCAGGTTCCGCCGGTACAGCCGAAGTCGGAGAGCAGCACCGACAGATCGGACAGGTCAACCAGGCGGTCGCCGTTGAGGTCGCCCGGACACGGAGCGGCTTCGCACTCGACGTCGCGAATGTCGAAGTCATCGAGCGCTGCTTCGACGATCGAGCCGCTGCCGGCGTCCTCCGCGATGAACCGCAGGCGCACCTGCGCCGTGGGAGTGACAAACTCCGCAACGCGGAACGAGTGGCCGAACCAGCCGCCGGCCGTCTCCGGCCCCGATGGACCGACCGTTTCGACGTTCGTCCACGTCGAGCCGTTGTTGTTGGAAATGTCCACGCGGAAGACGTCCGCATTCGGCGCGGCGCCCTGGTCGTTCGAATACCACCGCCAGTAGCTGACCACCGGATCGACGCGGGTGGTCAGGTCGAAGACCGGCGACAGCAGCGTGGTATAGCCGCCATCGACATCCGCCGTGCCGACGCCACCGCCGACGGAGCCCTGCCCCGTGAACCAGCAGTTCACGCCGTTGTCCGAATGGTCATCCTCGGGCTGCGCCGCCGTACCGTTCGGATTGCCGCGCGTCCAGATGCCGGCCGTGGCCGTGTCGCCCGCCACGCCGCCCGTCCAGCCGCTCGCGACCTCGAACGCATCGGAGACGACAACATCGATCGATACCGCGGCCGTAGCGTGGTGAGCAACGTCGTACCAGGTGAAGCCGTCGCTGGTGCGGCCGGAGAAGTAATATGCGACGTCGGTCCCGCACGGCATGGAGGGGAAATCGCCCCGATAGAGGTTGCCGCCCAGCGACGTGAGCGGAATGGCGATCGACGGCGCGTCGCCGATCTTCACCCGCATCGTCTCCGAGCCGGGGACAATGGAGGTTCCGTCGGCCGGGATCATCTCGACGCGCACGGTCCCGCCCGTCGGCGCCACCAGGGTCGGGGCTCCGTCGGGGAAGTCGAAACTGATCCGCGGTTCGCCCGCCTGCCAGATGAACAGGCCTTTCTCGATATCGCTTCCGATGATCAGCTTGCTCGGGAACCAGGAATAGGTGTTCCAGAGGCCGTTGAAGCCGTTTCCGTCATCCTGCGGCCAGGTGTCGAACCAGGCCACCTCGACCGGCTGGGCGGGGTTCGCGGATGCGTCGTGAATCCGGATGCCCGAGCGGTACGCGGCGTGGATCACCCAACTGTCGCGGGTGTAGATGTTGTGGCCGGTCGCCGTATTGCCATTGGTGTAGCTCGGCAGCATCGCGGGGGCAGCGGGGTTCTGAAGGTCGATGACGATCGTGGTCATCGGGATGCCGAGATTCTGCTCGTCCAGCTCGTCATTCAGATAGCCGTAGCGCAGATCGGGTGAGAGCCAGATCTGGTGCGAATAGCCGGCATTGGGCCAGGTCACGCGGGAAATCGGGGCGCGGCCGTCGAGGTTGCTCTTGTCGGTCACGTCGACGATATCGAGGCCGGTGTCGTTCCAGCCGCCGTTGAAGCCGCCGCAGAGGTAGGCGATCTCGCGCCCCGCCTGCGGTCCGCTCGTGTAGCTGATGACGGTTGCTTCGTGGGTGTATTTGTTGCTCCACGCGCCGACGAACTGAGGAACCGCCGGGTTCGCGAGCGAATAGACGCGGATGCCGTTGCCGCTGCCGCCGGCGCGGTAGAGGTAGCCGCTGTCCATGTTGATCGTCATGCTGTGCGTCGCGAGCGCCCCGCCGGTCGTCACGGATGGGAGCTGGGTGATCACGCCGTTGTCGATATCGTCAAGATTGATGACCTGAATGCCGCCGCCGCCCTCGCTGACGGCGTAGCAGTAGTGGTCATAGCAGCGCACGTCGCGCCAGAGGCTCTCCGGCCCGGCCACGAATCCGACGATCCGCGCATCGACGGGGTCGGTGATATCGACGAACCCCGTCCCGTCCGAGAGGCCGATTACCGCGTATTCACGGCCGGAGGGAGAGGTGTACCCCGTGCAACTGTTGCCGGTGGTGTTCTGCGATCCGAAGTCGGCGGGCGTAAACCAGCTCAGCAGCGTCACGTTCAATGAAGGAAACTGCGTGCTCGGCCCGCCGCGATCGGTCCCGCGCCAGCCGGGATCCAGGTAGACCGGATGCGGGGTCAAGGCCTTGGGATCTCCGTCATGCGCGAATGCCGCGGCGCAGAGGAACGGTGCAGCGCATGCCGCAATGGGCATGTAACGACGAAAGCGGACTGTCATGCGACCTCTCCCTCGCGGGGTGTGGAAAAGGAATGATTCGGCCCCCACGCGTCCAAATAGCATAGCCGAGCAGCGCGCGTTTCCGCCCGCCCTTTTTTCAGATTTTTCACAATTTTCGGACGGGGCGGCCACGGACGGCCGGTCCGCCCTGGCGCCGGGTTGCCCTTCGTCGGCCATCGCCTACGATGGGGGCGATCGACGATTCGCCATTCGACTCCACGACTGTTATGGGGCTTTTATGAAACTCGCACTCCGGACCGCGACCGTTGTCGCGGGGTTCGCCTGCTTCGTCTCGCTGGCCGCCGCCGACGCCGTGGTTTTTGCCCGCGATCTCGCGCTCTCGCCGGACGGCCGGTCGCTGGCTTTTTCCTGGGCGGGCGACATCTGGTCCGTCTCGGTCGACGGCGGTGATGCCCGACGGCTGACCGCCCACCCCGCTGACGACACGACGCCGGTCTGGTCGCCCGACGGCCGAACGATTGCCTTCGCATCCACCCGAAACGGCGCGGCGAACCTCTTCACCATGACGGCCGACGGTCAGAACGTGACCCGCGTGACCTACAGCGACCGCGGTGAAACGCCGAGCGCGTTTTCACCCGACGGGGGATACCTCTACTTCCACATGCGCCGCGACGGCAGCATGCGGTTCGAACCCATGCTCTACCGCGTCCCCGTCGGCGGCGGCCAGGTCTGGCGCGTACTCGAGTGCTACGGGGCCGGCGCCCGGCCCAGTCCGGACGGCAGGTACCTCGCGTTCACGCGCGGCTGGTCGCCGTTCAGCCGGACCGGCTACCGCGGCAGCGCCAACCACGACATCTGGCTGTATGAACCTGCGACGGCCCGTTTTTCGCAGCTCACCGATTTTTCCGGAACGGATCTCTGGCCGAGCTGGGCGCCGGACACTTCGGGCGTGTACATGATCTCCGACCGGCCCTTCACGCCCGCGTCCGGCCCCCAGCCGGACCCGCGCGGCGTGATGAACGTCTGGTTCCAGCCGCTGGACGGAGCCGCGCGCCAGATCACGTTCGCGACCACGGATCGCGTTCGAGATTTCTCCGTCTCCGCGGACGGCCGGACGCTCGCGTATACGCAATGGGACCGGATCTTCGTCGTCGATCTCGCCGCGGCCGGCGCGAACCCGACGCCCGAGTCGCTCCGGCCGCGCGAGATCCGCGTCGACGCCGCGAGCGATACGCCGGGGAAGCCCGTCGAACTCCGCACGCTGAGCCGCGACGCCGACGAGGTCGAGGCCTCGCCCGACGGCAAGGAGATCGCGCTCGTCGTGCGGGGCGAAATCTTCGTCATCAAGACGGAAGCCGAAAAGCCGACGCGGCGGGTCACCGACTCGCCGAGCCGCGAGCGCGACGTCACGTGGTCGCCCGACGGCAAGGCCGTCTATTTTGTCAGCGACCGCGACGGCCATGAGCAGGTCTACCGCGCGCTCTCCGCAGAGACGCCCGCCAAGCCGCTCAGCGATTCGCTCCGCTTCAAGATCGAGCGCGTCAGCGACTCGCCCGAGATCGAGCGCAGTCCGCTGATATCGCCGGACGGCAAATCGCTCGCCGTCGTTCGCGAACGCGGCAACCTCGTGATCCGCGATCTCGAGACCGGCTCGGAACGCGTCGTCTTCGAGTCGTTCGACCGGCCGGCGGTGCGCTGGTCGCCGGATAGCCGGTGGCTCGCGTACAGCGTCGAGGACGACGAGTTCAACCCCGACGTCTGGATCGCCCCGGCCGACGGGAGCGCGGCCGCCGTGAACATCTCGCAGCACCCCGACGCGGATGGGAATCCGCAGTGGTCGGCGGACGGACAGGTTCTGGCTTTCTCGTCGCGGCGGGAGGGACAGGATTCCGACATCTACATGGTCTTCCTCTCGCCCGCGCTCGACGAAAAATCGAGCGTCGATCTGGCCGAGTACTTCGAGAAGGCCGCGGAGAAGGTCAAGAAGCGCAAGCCCCTCGGCGAGTGCGTCGCCAGCGGCACGATTCACCTCGGGGCCGCTCCGGCCTCGCAGCCGGCGTCGGGCCCTGTGAGCAAGCCCGCAAAATCGGGCAAGAAACCGGAGAAGGGCGACTGGCGCAGCCGCATCCGCAAGGCCGTGCAGGAGTTCCTGAAAGAGGACGAGAAGAAGTCGGCCGACAAATCGGACAAGGCCGACAAGGACAAAAAGGAACCCGAGGTCGAGTACAAGTACGACGTCGCCAGCGCATACCGCCGGCTGCGGCGCGTCACGTCGCCGCCCGCGAGCAAGACTTCGTTCGCGCTGTCGCCCGACGGCCAGACGATCGCCTACCTGGCGAACAATGAAGGCGCGCCCGCGCTCTACACGATCAAGTGGAACGGGCAGGATCGCAAGAAGGCGGTGACGGGCGGCCTGGGCGGGCTGCACTGGGCGCTCGATCAGTCGCGGCTCTTCTATCTGAAATCCGGCGTCCCCGGCTCGTGCAAGGGCGACGGCGGCGATGCGAAGGATCACGCCTTCTCGGCGAAGCTCCGCATCGACGTCGCGGCCGAGGCGGCGCAGAAATTCCGCGACGGGGCGCGGACGATGGGCCTGACGTTCTATCACCCGACGCTGAAGGGACTGGACTGGCCCGCGCTGACGGCGAAGTACGAATCTCTCGCGACGCGGGTGCGGACGGCGCGCGAGTTCAACCAGATCTTCGACTTCTTCCAGGGCGAGTTGAACGCGTCGCACCTCGGCGTCTCCGGCCCGCGCGGCGGAGACGGGGCGGGACCGGCCGAGTCGGTCGGCTACCTCGGCGTCGACTTCGATCCCGCGTTCGGCGGCCCCGGCCTGAAGGTGCTGTCCGTCGTAAAGGACTCGCCCGCCGACCGCGACGAGAGCCGCCTCACCGTCGGCGACGTGGTGCTGAAGGTCAACGGCACGCCCGTCGGCCCGGACAGCTCGATCGACGCCGCACTGCTCATGACCGTCGGCGAGCAGGTCATCCTCGAAATCGCCCCCTCGCCCGGCCGAGCGGCCGCGTCCACGCCCGCGTCCGGGCCCGCCTCGGGTCCGGCCGCGTCGGGCCCCGCGGCGGCGGACGAGCCTGCGGGCGCCCCGGCCACCGCCGCCGCATCCGCCCCCGCGCGTCTCGAGGTCATCATCCGGCCGATCGGCGGCGGCGCGTACAGCGAGCTGCGGTACGAGGCGTGGGTCCGCGAGAACACGCGCTACGTCGCGGAGAAATCGGGCGGCCGCGTCGCCTACACGCACATCTCGGGCATGGGCGAGCCGCAGTTCTATACGTTTGAACGCGATCTCTACGCCGTGGCGAGCGGGCGGGACGGCCTGATCATCGACGTCCGCAACAACGGCGGCGGGTGGACGGCCGACTGGGTCATGGCCGTCCTCAACGCCCGCCGCCACGCCTACACGATCCCGCGCGGCGGCCGGCGCGGCTACCCGCAGGACCGGCTGATCTTCTACTCCTGGCCGAGGGCTGCGGTGATGATGTGCAACCAGTACAGCTACTCGAACGCGGAGATCGTCTCGCACGCGTTCAAGACGCTCGGCCGGGGCCCGCTGGTGGGCATGACGACGTTCGGCGCGGTCATCAGCACCGGGGCGTTCCAGTTGATCGACGGCACGACTATCCGCCAGCCGTTCCGCGGCTGGTACCTGCCGGACGGGACCGACATGGAGGACAAGGGCGCTGAGCCGAACATCATCGTGGCCGAAACGCCGGATGATGAGCAGAACGGCCGCCGGCCGCAGCTCGACGCGGCGATCCGGGCGGCGCTGGAGGAAGTCGCACGCGGCGGGCGGTAGCGGGGTGAACGGCGCTCCGGCGGACGGCGGCGGCGGACGCGACGCCGTTCCGCGCGGCCGGCAGGCCGGGGTGACCGCGTCGACGTCCGAAAAAAACGCCTCCGCCGGGCTCGATTCGGGCCCGCCGCCGCCGGGGCCCCGATTTCGGGGCGGGCGTCGCCCGTCCGCTCCTCGGAGCGGAGCGGCCGCGCCCTGGGGCCGAAGGGCCGCGCCGTGGCGCCGACGGGCCGCTCCAAGCGGGTGACGGGCCGCTCCAAGGGGGCGACGGGCCGCTCCGTGGCGCCGACGGGCCGCTCCATGGGGCCGGAGAGCCGCTCCAGGGGGGCGACGGGCGGCAAAGCGAGCGGTTCGCGTTCGGCCGGTCCCGCCCGCGGCGCGAGTCGGCCCGCGGGCGCGGCCGGGTTAGCCCCGGCGCCGCCGGTTGCCGCGGGCGTGGCGGCGGCTACGCTGGCGGCCATGGAGTCGCCCGCCGCCCGCCCCGCCGCCAGCATCGTCCGCGTCGATCGACGGGGCGCGTTCTCGTCGGAGACGCTGCCCGCCGCCGCGTGCGAAGCGCTGGAGACGGCGTTCCGGGCCGGGCCGTGGTGGCGCGACCGGTGGCGGCGGCGCGGGTTCCGCGACGCCGCCCGCGACCTGGCCCGCCGGTCGGGCGGCCTGGCGCTGCTGGGCCCGCGGCTGCCGTTTCAGCCGCCGTCGCCGTTCGGAGAGCATTTCGAGCCGATCGAGATCGGCCGCGGGCTGCTCGACGACCGCGCCCGGCTCGAAGTGCTCTCGGGCGCGGCACCGACGCGGCAGGAGTGGATCGTCCGCCGCGTGCTCAAGCCGGCGGGCGTGGTCGGGCTCGTGGCCGTCGCCGTCGCGCTCTTTCATTACCAGTTCCGCCCGCCGCGGCAGATCGTCTTCGTGGCGCTCGGCGCGGCGCTGGCCTTCGCGATTCCCTTTGGCGTCGTCGCCCTCACGCGTTCGCTCGGCAATCGCTGGTTCCTGCTCCCCGGGGCGATCGCGATCATCCGCCGGCCGCCGCGGCGCGGTCTGCCGGCGCGCGTGACGGTCCTGACGCGATCGGACACGGTCCTCGCGCTTCGCTGGGTGCACACGGGCAAGACGTCCGTGCTCGTTCTCGAACTCTGGACACACCTCGGGCGGGTCTATCGCACGTCGGTGTCGGAGCGGGAGGCGATGAGTGCGCTCGCGGCGTGGCAGAGCCCGCTGACCCCGCCGCCGGAAGAGCAGTTGAGCGACCTGGCGGCGCGCTGAATGACCGTGGGCGATCCTGCGCGGCCGCGCGCCCCGCAGACCTCTGGTTTGCACGCGCAAAGCGGAGGGTGCGCATGCAAAGCGGAGCTTTGCACGACGACCTGCGGTTCACTCGGGGAAGTCGTGCAGCCGCGGCGCGATCTCGGCGGCGCGGTCGAGGCGCAGCTCGAAGATCCCGTTTCCGTTGTGGCAGCGCAGGCAGACGAAATCGACGGTCACGGCGGCCCGGCCGTCGGCGTCGCGCAGCACCTGCGAACCGTCGGCCGTGAACATGCTCGCCGCGCCGGCGGGGTCCGCGGAAATGCGGAAGATGTGCGAGCGCGTGTCGCCGACGCGGGCGGCGTCGCCGAAGGCCTCGGGCGTCCCCGTCGTCGCCTTGAGGGCGGCGTACGGCATGTGGCAGCTTTCGCAGGACAGCGTTTCGGTGTAGCCGTCGGGGCGGCTGAAGACAAAGCCTCGGTGGCCCGCCATGTTCTGGTCGGTGTGGCAGGCGGTGCATTCGTTGCGGATCGCGTTCGCGCGGTCGTACGTCGTCGAGCGGTGCGGATCGTGGCAGGTGGTGCAGGTGAAATTGCGGTGGCCGCCGCTGGCCCGCAGCTCGGGCCACTGGGCGCGGTGTTCGATGTAGCCGTCGCGGGCAGCGATGACGCCGGTCTGGTCGCCGTACGGCTGCGTGTGGCAGGCGCGGCAGGAGTCGCCGCCGTCGAGGTCGACGTAGATGCGGCTGAGGTCGATCGATACCTGGCCGAAGCGCGAGTTGAAATGGCCGGAGCCGGGGCCGTGGCAGGCTTCGCACTGCACGCCGGGCTCGTTCCAGGTGCCCTCGATGCCGGGCCGATTCTCCTGCGATTCGGGATTCTCCGGATCCTGCGCGACCGCGCCGGTCGTCTCGCCGCGGAGGCGGTCGAAGTCATAGGCGATGGGCGCGGCGACGTCGGCGGCGTAGTCGACGAGGCCGGCGGCGTTGCCGAGGGCGGGCTGGGCGACGTCCCACTGCGCCGCCCCGCCGGTCGAGCCGGTGGTGAGGATGAAACCGCGCTGGTCGAGGTAGCGTGCGCCGGTGGTGAAGCCGTCGAGGACATAGGAGATGTCGGCCCAGGCGAGGCCTTCCGGCGGCGCGCCGACGCCGGCGCTGGTTCCCTCGGGGAAGCTCGGCGCTGCGCCGCGGACCGCGGTCAGCGTGTGCGAGTGGGCATGGAGGGCCGTCCATTCTCCGACGTCGCTGTGGCAGTTGCGGCAGGCCGATGCGCCGACGTAGCGGGCGGATTTGTTCGTCGGATCGGTGCTGTTCGGGATCGTCACGGACTCTTCCGGCGGACATCCGCCCAGGCTCGCGGCGAGCGCGCCGAGCGTCACGACGAGCGCGACCGCGGAGGCAGGCGGAGTCAACATCGGCGGCGGTTTGGATCGCATGTCGATCGTCACTTTCCGTGGCACGCGACGCACAGCGCGGTCGCATCGAGACGCAGATGGTAGTTGTACGGGTCGGCCGGATCGGCGCGGCGTCCGAGCGGCGTCGCCGCGCCGAAGAGCCCCGGCGCGTGCGGATTGTGGCACGTGTAGCACTGCACCCGGTCCTCGGCGAGCGGGAGCGGTGAACTTGCGACCGCCCCGGGACCGTCGAGCGTGTCCGCGGCGGCCGCGAGATTCATCCGGATGGCGGGCGTCGCTTCCGCGCCGAGATGGCCGCGCGGCGCGGGGTCGGGGTGGACAACGTGGCAACCCAGGCAGACGCGCGAGCCGGGAGCGCGGAGGAGCGGATCGCCGCGCGCCACGCCGTCGGCGGGAATCTCCGGGGGACGCTGATGGCAGAAGCCGCAGGACGTCGCGGCGATCGTCAGGTGCGGGTTCATGCGCGTGTCCGTCGCGGCGTGGCAGTTCCGGCACGATGCGAGCGAATCCCCGGCTTCATAGCCGCGGATGAAGTTCGGATTGTCGATCGGCCGCTCGGGTTTGGCGCAGTGATCCTTCATGTCGTGGCAGGTCAGACAGCCGAGCCTCCCGTCCACGAGCGGCCAGCCATCCGGGGCGCGGGTCGACGCGGTTGCGGCGATTCGTCCGATCGGGTGGGCCTCATCGGACGCCTTCTTGCCATCGTGGCAGGAGAGGCAGAGCGCATCCGCCTGAGCGCCGGCGATCGGCTGGCGCATGGAGGGATCGTCTCCATGGCAGACGCGGCAACTGCCGGGGTCCCAGTGCGGGTCCGCAATGGCCTGCGCGGAGGCCGGCATGGTGCGCGGCCGCGCGACCGTGTTGAGATGCGTGGGGCCCTGCCAGGCGTAAACCCGGATGCCGGGATTGAGCAGTTGCTCGGCGACGAGAACGTAGTACTTGGCGGACGCATCGCCTGCGACCGCCGCGACGGGCGATGGGGAGATCGCGATTCCGGCCGGGAGCGCGAGCGGCTCGA
This sequence comes from Planctomycetota bacterium, assembly GCA_045863555.1. GTDB lineage: Bacteria > Planctomycetota > Phycisphaerae > UBA1845 > Fen-1342 > JACRLV01. The sequence continues at coordinate 28,930 of BTUU01000004.1, forward strand.
CGCCGGCGTCGCCGCCGCCGAAAGCGCCAAGTGAGCGACCGCCGGGACTGAACGCGTGGACGCGCTGCGTGGCGGCGTCCGTGACGAAGACAACGCCATCGGGACCGACGGCGATCGTCCGCGGCCGTCCGAAGGTGCCGGGCACGTTTCCGGGGCCGCCGAAGGAGCGGAGGTAGGCTCCGGTTGCGCTGAATTCCTGGACCCGGCAGTTGAGCATGTCGACGACGGCGACGTCGCCGGACGGCGTGACGGCGATTCCCAGGGGCATCCCGAACTCACCGGGTCCGCGGCCGCGAGTGCCGAAGGCGCGTTTCCATGCACCGGCGGCGTCAAAGATCTCGATGCGGTGGGCGGCGGCGTTGGTGATCCAGATCTCGTCGCCCACGGCGGCGACACCGCCCGGTCGAAACGCGGCGCCCTGCGGCGACGCGTAACGGGTCGCGACGCGGCCAGCGGCGTCGACGCGCATGACCGTCGCGCTGGCGGCGTCGGCGACGAGGATATCGCCGTTGGGCGCGGTCGCCATCGCCGAGATCGCCTGGGGAGCGATATCGGCCCGGGCGGCGGCGAGGGAGCCGTCGCTGCGGTTCCAGAACAGCAGCGCGGCGAGCGCGCCGTCTCCGACGATGAGGCCGCTATCCGCGACGCAGACATCGACGGGTTTCACAAACCGGAGGGCGGGCTGCGGATCGGTGCCGAAGAGGAACTGGCTGAGGGCGATATCGGCGGGCGTGGGAGCTTCGCCGATGCGGAGATTTCCGAGCGCCACGGCGATCGACGCGCCGGGGTCGATCGAGCGCCGGTCATCGGCGGACGGGGCGCGGCGCGATTGCGAAGCGCAACTGACGACGACGGACGCAACCGCGAGAATTGACGCAATCGCGAGCCATTTCACACGCGCCGCGGATCGAACTAGAGGCGATGGCACGAAAGGCACAGCCGGCTCCTCTCATTGCCGATCACCAGCATTCCGGGATGCCGTCCGGTGTTGTGCGGATCGTGGCAGGTTGTGCATTGAATCCGGCCGTCGGGGAGCTTGAGCCCCGCCGTGGCCGAGACGTACTCCGGCGACTCATAGCCGTCTTCACCGACGGGGTACTTCACGCCGACCGGGTGCCCGGTCAAGCGGGGGCCGCCCCGCCGGCCGCTCAGCGCGTCCCACGAACCGGCGTGCGCCTGCGTGAACACGTCCCTGGCGGCAATGCCGTCGTGGCAGCTCAGGCAGAGGAGCGAGGACGCGTCGAGGTCCATTCCCGGCGTCTGGTAGAGGCGGATGGGCTGGCTGGTCGTGGGGCGCTGAACGACAAGCGGGGCCTGCGTCGCGGTCAGGTGCATCGTATGGCAGGGCAAGCAGAGATCGCGCGCCACCCGGCCCCCGCCTGTGAAGTCGTGCTTGCTTCCGACGATCCCGAGGCTCAACCGCTCGGCCACATCCTCGGCCGCCGGCGCGCTGGCAGGCCGCGTCGACGGCCGGGAGGCGGGCTGGGTCGCGGCCGGCTGCGTGGCCTGCGGAGCCAGGCCGAGTGCGAGGATGAGCGGGATCGGCACGAGAAGTGCCGAAGCGACGGGTGCGAAGAACGATCGGTAGGGGTTCATGCTGCTCATCTGGCGCGGAATTCAACAGACCATGCGGAAAATGGCGCACATCCGCGCGTGTGTGCCACTCGGCATCTTAGAAGTCCCCGGTCCGTTCAACAAGGCGACGTCCGCAGCGCACGAACCGGCGCGCCCGATTCTGGACACGCGCGGGCGCGAGCGCTATATTCGCCCCGGCATTTGGCGTACCGGTTGCCTGGCGCGGGTACATCGCATTCGACGAATCGCGACCATCCTGGCGGTGTGTCTCGCTGTCAGCAGCGCCGCGCGGGGCTATGCGCAGTCGCCGCAGAATACCGCGACTCAATCCGCGACTCCGGCCGCCGGTGCGAACATCGATTCCGCGGCACCGGACGGCCAGGCGACATCCGCACCGGCCTCGCAGCCGACCGCGAACGTCCCGCCCATTTCCGCCGCGCCGCGCCGCCTTCCGCCGCTGCACTTCGACGAACTCACGTTCGACCTTGGTCTCGACGGATCGTGGCGCGAGCAGAACACGCAGGCCGAGTACCGCGGGCGCTATGGGATCGGCCGTCGCGAGTACGAGCAGCGAAACCGGGCACAGGAGTATCGGGAGACCGCCGGTGCGCGCGGATCTGGCAACTTGCTGGGCCCGGATGTCGCCCGGTATCAGTTCGATGTTCGATTCGGTCTGGACCAGGAGCGGTACACGGAGACGCGGCCGGGCCGGGACCTCTTTTCGGAGGCAGACGGCACGCTGCTGGAATACGACACGCGCATCTCGCTGCTGCCTTCGGGGAAGCTGAGCGGAAACCTGTTTGCGTCGCAGCTCGACGACCGGCTGCCGCGGATGTTCCTTCCGAGCCTCGACCGGCATCGCGAGCGCTACGGCGCCGAGATCATGTTCAACGACCGCGTGCTGCCGATGCGGCTCACCTATGAGGACGAATTTGAGCGGCTCGACGGGCCCGGCCGGCGCTCCTACGACGACCAGGAGTCGGACGACCGCTCACTCCGGTATGAGGCGGCGTGGCAGCCGTCCGAGACGCATCAACTGCGACTGTCGTATGAATACACCGACCGCGAGGACCGGTACGCGGGCGCGGATTCGAGATTCGACACGACGCGAAACTACCTCACGCTCAATCATGACCTGCGGTTCGGGCCGTCGGATCGAAGTCAGCTCAATACCATTGCGCGCTTTCAGGATGAGAGCGGCGACCTGGCCCGCGATGCGTTTGAGCTGGCTCCGCGGCTTCGGCTCCAGCATACCGACGCGTTCTCGACGAACTACGGTTTCCAGTTCCTGCGCGACCGGTTCGAGGGAACGACGATCGACCGCGAGCGCGGCGACATCGGCGCGACGTACGTTTTTGACAAGTCGCTGACGACGTCGCTGAGCGCGTATGCATTCAACGAAGACGCCGACCGGGGCGAGGACACGCTCGAAGGCGGAGCGACGTGGAACACTTCGTTCGCGCGAGACAACGCAATCGGGCGCTTTTCGGCGAACCTGAACCTCAACTACGCCCATGTCCGCAATGACTCCGACTCGCGCGACGGGATCGTCATCCAGGAGTCACACACGCTGCGGGACCCGCTGCCGGTCTTCCTCGCGCACGACAACGTCCGCCCGCTGAGCGTGGTCGTGACCGACTCCGGCGGGCGCAGGGTCTTCTTTCCCGGCGTCGACTACCTGCTTCTGCGCAGCGGCCGGTACACCGCGCTGTATCGCGTGCCGACCGGCAATATCACCGACGGGCAGACAGTGCTGGTGAACTACCGCTATCGCACCGACGAGAATTACGAACTGGACCGGCAGCGTGCGGACTTCCGGGTGCAGCAGGAATTCGGGGATGGATTCGCGGTTTATTACGCCGGAGCCGTCCAGAATGAGGACGTCGACCATCTGCGGTTCTTCGCTTACCAGCCGCGGGACATTCTCCGGCAGCGGCTCGGTCTCACCTACAAGAAGCGGCGTTTCTCGGCCGGCATTGAATACGAGTACAACGACGATTCGATCGATCCGTACCAGGCGGGGCACGCGAACACGTCGATCACGCTGTACGAGAGTCTTCCGCACGTCGTCACCGCGAGCGGGCGGATTTCCTACTTCGACTACGACGGGGAGCGCTATCTGGAGTCGCACGACGCGACGCTGGCGGACATCGGGCTGGCCTGGCGGGCGGCGATCGCGCAGGACTTCGATCTGAATGCTTCGGTTGCGTATCGATTCGAGAACAGCAGCCTTTACGGCCGAACGCACGGCCTCGACGCCCGGGCGGCGCTGGAGCGGCGGATCGGGCAATTCACGCTGGCGCTCGAAGTGGAATATGACCGGCTGAACTTGCCGTCGTCCGACGACGAGAGCTACGGCGTCTGGCTGAAGCTGCGTCGCGAGTTCCCCGTCATCGGGAGAGCGGACTGATGCACGCTCGGCGGAAGCAGCCCGGGCGGCACGCGCTGCTGGCAGGACTCGCCGGCCTCGCGGCGGCGGGTTGCGCCGCGCCGGGACCGATTTTTCCGCCGGTTGAACCGCCGATTGCGTGGCCCCCGGCGCCGGATACCGCGCGGATTCGTTATGTCGGCCAGCTCACGGGCGAGGCGAGCCTGAACAAACCGTCGAGCAGTCTCGAAGTGCTCAACGAGATCCTGACGGGACCGAAACCGAGGGCCGCGTTCATCACGCCGATGGCGGTGGCAGTGGAGGGTGAGCGGGTTTACGTGGCCGATCCCGGGGCGGGCGCGTGCGCGATTCACGTCCTCGACCTCGAAACGCGCGAGTACCGGGCCATCCGCCAGGCGGGCGGCGCGCCGCTTCAATGGCCGATCGATGTGGCTGGCTGCGGCGACCGGATCGCGGTGGCGGATGCGCAGCGCGGGGCGGTCTTCTTCTATTCGCGTGACGGCGCGTATCTGGGCGAGGCACGAGAGGGGCTGAACCGGCCGGTTGCGCTGGCGTGGAGCGAGACCGCGCGGTCGCTCTTCGTGCTCGACTCCGCGGCGCATGGCGTCGTGGTCATGGATCGCGAGGGGCGCGTTTCGCGGCGCTTCGGCGGCCGGGGCGGGGAACGCGGCCAGTTCAACTCCCCTACCGGCCTGGCGTTGCTGTCCCGCGAAGGATTCGAACACGTCCTCGTCGCGGATGCGATGAACTTTCGGGTGCAGATCGTCGATCTCGACGGCAGCTCGATGCTGCGATTCGGAAAGAAGGGCGACGCGGCCGGCGATTTTTCGCTGCCGCGCGACGTCGCCGCCGACTCCGCGGGACACATTTATGTCCTGGACAATCAATTCGAGAACATCCAGGTCTTCGATTCGGCGGGCACGCTGCTGACCGCGCTTGGGCGGGAAGGGAGCGGCCCGGGCGAGTTTTCGCTGCCATCGGGAATTACCATTGATGCCCGCGATCGCATCTGGGTCGCGGATACGTACAATCGCCGTGTCCAGGTTTTTCAGTACCTCGGCGAAGAGCCGACCGGCGTCGAGGAACCGACACCATGAAGCACCTCAGCCGCATCATCCCGTTCGTGGCCGCGGCGGCCGTTCAGCTCGCCGCGGCGGATGACCGCATCCTGAATTCGAAGCACGACCTGAGCGTCACCGGGCCCGGACCGATCCGGGCGACGGACGAGAGCCAAGTGTGCATCTTCTGCCACACGCCGCACAACTCCAGCCCGGCCGCGCCGCTCTGGAATCGATACACGCCCGAGACGTACTACCGCATCTACCGGTCCAGCACGCTCGATGCGCGGGTGGATCAGCCGTCGGGCTCCAGCAAGCTGTGCCTGAGCTGCCACGATGGGTCGATCGCGCTGGGAATGGTGGTCAGCCGGCCCAGCCCGATCGACATGACGCACGCGTTCATGCCGACGGGGGCGTCGAACCTGACCAACGACCTTTCGGACGATCACCCGATCGGCTTCCGGTTCGATCGGGCCCTGGCGAATCGCGACCGTCAGCTTCGCAGCCCTGATGCGGTGGATGAGCGGATCAAGCTCGGGGCGCGCGGGGAACTTGACTGCATTGCGTGCCACGATCCCCACAACAACGAATTCGGCGATTTCCTTCGCATTCCGCAGCAGGAGGGCGCCCTGTGCATCACCTGTCACACGCTGACCGGCTGGGAGACCAGCGCGCACGCGATCTCGCAAAAGGCGGTGCCCACGAACCTGTCGTCTGATCAGCCGCCGCCGTTCCGCACGATGGCCGAGAATGCCTGCGCGTCCTGTCATGTGACGCACGGTGCGGCGGAGCCCGAGCGGCTGCTGCGGCAGCGATCGTATGAACTCTGCATCAGCTGTCATGACGGATTCACGGCGACGGACGTTCAGAGTGTGAACGGCCTTCGGTCCGGACACCGGCCGAACCGTTTCCGAGGGCGACACGACCCCGACGAGAACCCGCGGTCGATGCCCTTCCATGTCGACTGCGTAGACTGCCACAATCCGCACGCCGTCAAGAGCGACCTGCTGGGCGCGTCGGCGCTTGGAACACGCGCTCAGGGACCGCTGTACATGCCGACCATGGAGGAAGTACCGGGCGTGTCGCTCTCGGGTATTCCCGTGGAAGACGCGCGTTTCTATTACGAGGTGTGTTTCCGCTGCCATTCGGACAACCCTGTGCCGAACCCGAGGCGAATCGTCCGGCAGCGTGACGACGGCGGGAATATCCGGCGGCAATTCATGCCGACCGCGGCCTCAGCGCACCCGGTGACGTTCGCGTCCCGCGTCGGCGCCGAATCGCCGAGCCTGCTGCCTGAGTATCGCTCGCGGAGTCACATCTCCTGCCAGGACTGCCACAACAACCCCGATGCGCGGCAACTCGGCGGCAGCGGGCCGAACGGGCCGCACGGGTCGCCCCATCCGTTCCTGCTGGCGGACCGATATGAAACGGCGGATTTCTCGGCCGAATCGCCTCAGAGCTACGCGCTTTGCTACAAGTGCCACGACCGCAACTCGATTCTGGGCGACGAGAGCTTCAGCTTCCACCGCCGGCACATCGTCGACGAGCGAACGCCGTGCAGTGCGTGCCACAGTCCGCATGGCGTGGGTGGAGACGCGACGCGACACAGGCACCTGATCAACTTCGACGTCTCGATCGTGAGCGGGGAGCGGCTATTCGTGGATCGCGGTCAGAACGCGGGGAGTTGCACGCTGACCTGCCACGGCGTGCGCCATGTCAATCTGGGTTACGGACAGTGACGGGGTCCCGGGTCGGCGGGGCCGAGCGCGGCCGCCCGGGCGCACCGCCGGATTCGCGGCCAGGGCCAGCATGAGCTAAGATTCTCAGCAGGAGTTTTGAATAGGCCCGCGTGACCGGCGATGGACCGCGACCGATGTGGATTCTGATCACCGTCTTTTTTGTCAGCATCACGATCTTCCATCTGCTGGAGCCGCTTGCGCCTGTCACCCGCGCGTACAAGGCCGGTGTGACCCGGCGCGGCTACCTCGCCGACTGCATCGCGGTGGCGGTTAACGGTCCGGGACTGTCGGCGCTGGAGAAGGTCGCGTTCACGTGGCTGATCACGCGAATCCCGGCGGACTCGATCCCGCAATTGCAGGCAGTCTTCGGCGCGAATCCGTGGTGGCTCCAGTTTCTGCTCTTCTTCCTCGTGAACGACTTCCTCCGGTACTGGTTTCACCGCTGGTACCATGAGTCGAATCTGCTGTGGCGGGTCCACCGGGTTCATCACACGATCGTCGAGATGGATGCGATGTCGGTGTTCCGGCATCACGTGCTCGAGGCCGTGATCAAGAACGGGCTGATCTTCCTGCCGCTTCGCCTGCTCGGCGTCGAAGCGTCGGTGATCATCGCGTATTCCTGCTTCGACGTCGTCAAGGGCTTCTGGCACCATGCGAACTTGCGCTGCCGCATCGGCCCGCTGAATTACATCCTGAACTCGCCGGAACTGCACTGGTGGCACCACGAAACGAACCCGCGGGGCCAGTACTCGAACTACGGCTCTGTGCTGTCGATCTGGGACGTGCTCTTCGGGACGTTCTACTACCGGCCGGGGGAATGGCCTGAGGAAATCGGCGTCGCGGGGATGGAGCGTTTTCCGGACGGCTACCTGGGCCAGCTCGCCTCGATCCGGTTCGATGACGAAACCCTGGTTCGCCGGCTCGCGGAGCAGGCGGCCGGCGACGCCCGGCCGGCCGACATCTCGCCGCGCGGCGAGCCTGCGCCGAGCAGCTAGGCATCGGCCGGGGCGCCGGACGCCACAGAAACGGACGTCGGGCGGCATCGGAATTGCCGGGAGAAACGCGGGAGCGTCCGCGGCCGGCAGCGGGCGTGCAAGCCGGCGACCGGAAGGGAAAGTGTTGGGACGTAACCGCAAGGGTTGCCGCCGCCACGGCGAAGCAGCCTGATTTTCGGAGATTCGAAACATGAAGATATTCATTGTCGACAAGTTTGAAGCGTGGGGCGTTGATCAGCTCAAGGGCCTCGCTGAAGTGGCCGTCGAGCCGGGGCTCAAGGGGGACGAGCTGAAGAAGCGTCTGACGGCGTTTGATCCGAACGTCATCGTCGTCCGCTCCACGAAAATTCCCGACGACGTCATGGCCGCGGCCCCGAAGCTGCAGTTGATCGTGCGCGCGGGCGCGGGCGTCGACAACATCGACATTCCCGCGGCCAGCCGCCGGGGCGTGAAGGTCACCAACTGTCCGGGCATGAACTCGGCCGCGGTCGCGGAACTGACGATCGGGTTGATGGTTGCACTGGACCGGAAGATTCCGGACAACGTGATCGATCTGCGGGCGCGGAAATGGAACAAGAATACGTACAGCAAGGCCGGGCTCGGGTTCAAGGGCCGGACCATCGGCATTCTGGGCGCCGGCGCGATCGGAACGGAGGTTGCGCGGCGGGCGCTGGCGTTCGACATGAAGGTGCTGTACTTCCACCTCGGTCGGCAGCGGCGGCTGGTGGATCACCCGAACTGTCTGCGCGCGGAGCTGGATGACCTGCTGCGGAACTCGGATGTCGTATCGATCCACGTTCCCGGCGGGGAATCGACCAAGCGGCTGATCGACGAGCAGCACCTGGCGCTGATGAAGAAGACGGCCCTGCTCATCAATACGGCGCGGGGCGACGTGATCGATCAGGAAGCGCTTCTCGCGGCGCTGAAGGCCGGGCGGCTGCGCGGCGCGGCGCTCGACGTGTACAACAATGAACCGGCCGCGACGGCGGAGACGTTCGACTCGCCGGTGTGCGACTGTCCGAACCTGTACGGGACGCACCACATCGGCGCGTCGACCGAGCAGGCGCAGATGGCGGTCGCGGAGGAGGCGGTGCGGATCATCGCCCAGTTCCGGCAGACCGGACAGGCATTGAACTGCGTGAACGTGCAGAAGCCGCGGTCGAACTGCCTGCTGGTCGTGCGGTTCCACAACAAGCCGGGCGGGTTGGCGCACGTATTCCAGCACCTTGCGGATGCGAACATCAACGCCGAGGAGATGGACCACGTCGTCTACGACGGCGGACACGCGGCGGTGGCGCATATCCGCATCGACCAGATGCCGCCGGATGGGACGCTGACGAAGATCCGCACGGGTCATCCGAACGTGATCGGGGCGGACGTGATGCAGGTGGATTAGACGGAAAACGCCAACGCGGCGCGGGTCGTGTCCGCGCCGCAATCGACCGACCGCCCGGGGTCATTGCGCCGGGCGACACACGCCGGATGAGCGCCGGCGCCAGATTGGGGCTCGGGCCGGGAGGTTTGCCGTGTTGATGCTGCTGACGCTGCTGATGCCGTTTGCCCAGGACGCGACCGTGACGGTCGACCGCGACAACGTGAAGATCACGAAGTCGTGCAAGGTCGTCATCGCCAAGCCGTTCATCGAGGATGCAGACGGGAACGGCGTGATCCAGATCGAGGGGGACAACCTGGTCGTGGACTTCGCGGGGGCGAAGCTGCACGGGGCGCCGCCGGATCGCGAACCGGACGCGTTCAAGGGAACCGGGGTCACGATCACGGGCAAGGGCGTCACGCTGAAGGGCGCGCATGTGTCGGGCTTCAAGTGCGGCATGCTGGCGGTGAAGTGCGACGGACTGACGGTGGTCGAGTGCGACGTCAGCGGCAACTGGCAGCAGCGGCTGAAATCGACGCCGGCGGCCGAGGATGGGAGCGACTGGCTCTGGCCGCACCGCAATGACAAGCGCGAGTGGGTGACGAACTACGGCGCGGGCATCTGCATCGAAGATTCCGCGAAGGTGACGGTGCGGGACTGCCGGGCGCGGGACGGGCAGAACGGGCTGGTCCTCGACCGCGTGCGCGACAGCGCGGTGTACGACAACGACTTCTCGTTCCTGTCGGGCTGGGGCGTGGCGATGTGGCGCTGCCGCGGGAACATGATCAGCCGCAACGCGATCGATTTCTGCGTGCGCGGGTACAGCCACGGCGTGTACAACCGCGGGCAGGACTCGGCGGGGATTCTGCTGTTCGAGCAGAACCACGACAACGTCTTCGCGGAGAACTCGGTGACGCACGGCGGCGACGGCGTCTTCGCCTTCGCGGGCCGCGAAGCGCTCGGAGAAGACTGGTGGGAAGAGGAACGCGAGCGGGTGCGCAAGGAAACGAAGAAGGACGACGTCGAAGCGCTCATCAAGGTTCCGGCGGAGCGGGTCGAGAAGCACCGCGGGCTGGGCAATTCAGGAAATGTCTTCATCGGCAATGACCTGTCGTACGCCCCCGCCCACGGCCTGGAGCTGACCTTCAGCTTTGACAACAAGATCATCAACAACCGCTTCGTCGAGAATGCGATCTGCGGCATCTGGGGCGGGTATTCGCAGACGACGTACATCTCGGGCAACAAGTTTGAGGGCAACGGGGAAGGCGCGTACGGGATGGAGCGCGGCGGGATCAACATCGAGCACGGCGTGAACAACGTGATCGTCAAGAACACGTTCGCCCGGAACAAGTGCGGCGTGCACCTGTGGTGGGACGCCGACCCGGGCCTGATGCGGATGCCCTGGGGTCTGGCCAACGATCCGCTGTCGAAGGACAACATCATCGTCGACAACGAGTTCAAGGGCGATGACCTGGCCATCCAGCTTCGTGAGACGCGCGGGACGGTCATGGCGGGGAACAAGTTCGCGGATGTGAAGAAACAGCTCGATTCCGTGGATTCGAACGCGCTGGATGCGCTGAAGAAACCGCTCGAAGCGCCGGCGCTGCCCGATCCGTCGAAGTTCCTGGGCAAGCGGCGGCCGGTGGGCGCGCGAAAGGAACTCGCGGGCCGGGACAAAATCATCATCACGCAGTGGGGTCCGTACGACTGGCAGGCGCCGTACCTGCAATCGCTCGGCGTCTCGAAGGGCGAGGCCTCGTACCGCGTGCTGGGCAAGAGCCCGGTTGCGTCGGCTGACGCGGCCGGCGACGTGACGGTAAAGGTGGAGAGCCGCGAGGGCGAGCCGCCGACGGTGACCGTCAAGCCGAAGAAGGCGAGCGGCGTCTTCCCGTACACGCTGACGGTGAAGGCGGGCGAGCAGGCGCTGACGGCGAAGGATGTGCTGATCGCGGCGACGTGGAAGGTGAAGGCGTTCGCGAACCAGGTCGATCCGCGGAAGGATCTGGACGGCTGGCGCAAGGAGGCCGAGAAGGCCGTTGAGTTTGAGACGGACGCGATTGACCTGCGGTTCGGCGGCGGCGGGCCGAGCGAGATCCGCGGCATTCCGAAGAACGTCGCGGACGCGAAACTGCCGCGGGAGCACTTCGGGATCATCGCGGAGACGTCGCTGGAGATGCCGGCGGGCAAATGGCGGCTGACGACGGAGAGCGACGACGGCGTGCGGGTGTCTGTCGACGACGAGGCGAAGATCGACAACTGGACGTGGCACGTGCCGACGCGCGACACGGGTGAGATCACGATCGACAAGCCGCGGACGGTGAAGCTGCGGGTCGAGTATTTCGAGCTGGACGGTTTTGCGACGCTGACGTTCAAGCTGGAGAAGGCGGACTGAGGCGGCGCGGGGCAAATTGGTAAACCCCGGGCGGGGCGAGAACCCGCCCGGGGCCTCTGCCGCTGGGCGATGACGGGCGACAAAACCGGGTTTCCAGCAAACTGGCCGAAGGTGCTCATGCTCATTTTTCTCGCGCGAGGGGTTGATCACCTTCGTTATCAGAACCCAGCGCGGGCGACGTGGCGTGGAAGATGGGTAAACCCGGGCGCGGCGGCGGAGGACGGCTTGCGCGTGGGTGCTGTGACGGTCGTTCATATCTAGATATCATAGTCGAGCCTGATTCCGGGCGGGGTGCTTGAACGCCGCGACGGTGAATTTCCGGGCGGTTGGCGTGGATTGGCGGCGTGTGGCGGCCTTTTCGATGGTCGTTATTTTCCCAGCGCGGGGGTGATCGGGGTGAGGCCGGTGTCGGAGTCGAACGCCGCAATCAAAGCGGGCGCGAGCGGAGTCGGGGAACCGGAAAACGCCGAACGATTACCGTCTGACCGCCGCCTCCGATAACATCCCGATACCTGTTGGGGCCAAGGATGGAAGAATTCCGCCGTAAGCAGCTCGCGCAATTCGTTGAGTGGGTCCGTACGCATATCAAGGGCGATGAAAAGGGGGAGGCGCAGGTCTTCCTGGACCACTTCTTCCGCGCCTTTGGCCACGAGGGCGTTCTCGACGCCGGCGCGACGCTCGAGAAGCGCGTGAAGGCGCGCGGCGACCGGGGAACCACCTTCGCCGATTGCGTCTGGAAACCTCGCGCGCTCATCGAGATGAAGAAGCGCGGGGAGGACCTCTCGCGACACCTCACGCAGGCCTTCGATTACTGGGTGGGGCTTGTGCCGGGCCGGCCGCGGTACACGATTCTGTGCAATTTTGATGAATTTCGCATCTATGACTTTGACGTGGATATCAGCGAGCCGCAGGACACGATTCGCCTCGAAGAGCTACCCGACTGCTTCGAGTCTTTCGCGTTTCTATCGCCGGTCGGAGAGAAGCCGCATTTCCGAGTCAACCGGCTGAAGGTCACGCGCGACGCGGCCGACAAGCTCGCGACCGTCTACCAGAAGATCACGGTTCGCAAGGACCTTCCGCCCCAGACGGCGCAGCGATTCATTCTCCAGATGCTCATCGCGCTCTTCTCGGAGGACATCGAGCTCCTGCCGCGGCATTTCGTCACCGAGCTGCTGAAAGAGTGCACCGATCCACCAAAGGCGTTCGACCTGCTCGGCGGCCTGTTCCGGGCCATGAGCACAAAGGGCGGCACTCCGGGCGGGCGGTTCAAGGAAGTGCCGTACTTCAACGGGGGAATCTTCTCCGAGGCGGCGCCGATCGAGCTGACGCAGGATGAGATCGCGCTGCTCCGGACGGCCGCCGAGGAATACAACTGGGCACATGTATCGCCGGACATCTTCGGTACGATCTTCCAGCACTCGCTCCAGAAGCGCGAGCGCCGGGCGCTCGGCGCGCATTACACCACGCCGACCGACATCATGAAGATCGTCGGGCCGACGATCGTTCAGCCGTGGCGAGCGGCGATCGCCGCGGCGGATAGCTGGGACGATCTGCTTCGGCTTCAGAACCGGCTCATTTCGTTCCGCGTCCTTGATCCCGCGTGCGGGAGCGGCAACTTCCTGTACATCGCCTACCGCGAATTGAAGCGGATCGAAGCGGAACTTGCGAAGCTCCTCGCCGAGCACGCTCCGGGCAAGCAGCGGGCCCGGGGACAATTGCAGTTCGGCTTTCTTCGAACGCAGCAGTTCTTCGGCATGGACGTCCTTCCCCTCGCCGTCGAGCTCGCCAAGGTGACGCTGACGATCGCGCACAAGCTTTCGATCGACGAGCTGCACAGCAAGGAAAAGGCGCTCCCGCTCGACAATCTCGATGCCAACATCCGCTGCGCCGATGCGCTGATCGCATCCGAGCCCGCACAGCTCGGCGAGGATCGCATCGCATGGCGTCGCCCCCTCCTGACCGATCACGGCGATCCGCGACGGACGGACTGGCCGGCGGCCGACGTGATCATCGGCAATCCGCCGTTCAACGGGGCGAAGAAGCTCAAGCCGGATTTCGGTCCGGATTACGTGAACGCGATCCGCAAGGCCTATCCCGACGTGCCGGGCATGGCAGACTACTCGGTCTACTGGTTCCGGCGTGCGCACGATGCGCTTCCCGTATGCACGCCGGATGATCCGCTTTCGGGCCGCGGCGGCCTGGTCGGCACGCAGAACATCCGGAACAACCAGTCGCGCGTCGGCGGGCTTGACCACATCGTAAGGACGGGCACGATCGTTGAAGCCGTGGACAACCAGCCGTGGTCCGGCGAGGCGAACGTCCATGTGTCGATCGCGAACTGGGTCAAGTACGCGAAGTCGGACGCACCGCCGCCGCAGACGCCGCCCGCGGACGCGGTGCTGCTGATCCCGCCGATGCGGAAGCTGTGGCAGAAGGCGGAGGCGACGCCCGCGCTTTACAAGAAGCTGAAATCGGCCGAGGAGCTTGCTCCGCCGGATGCTCCGACGAGGAAGGACAAGAGCTATGAGCTCGCCGCACGCGAGTCCGCACAGATCAACTCCGCTCTCTCGATAGAGCAGAGCGTCGCAACGGCGGCTACTCTCTCGTGTAATCAGGATCCACCACGCGTCTTCAACGGACAATTTCCCAGGCATCAGGGATTTGTTCTATCGCCGGCCGAAGCGCGTAAAATGCTCGACGCCGATACGAAGAATGGTCGAGTCGTTCATCCTTACCTAATCGGCCGCGAAATGCTCACGGCCACGTCGCCACTCCGGTGGGTCATTGACTTTCAAAAGATGAACATACTTGAGGCCAAGCAGTTCAAACTTCCTTTCCAGCGGGTCGAAAAGATCGTTCTGCCACATGTCCAGGCGTATGCCGATCGAGAAAAGAGCCGGTTCGGAAAGGACACTGGCCAGGATCAGACTTGGCTCAGGTCGTGGTGGCAGCATTTCCGTTGCAGGAAAGAGCTCATTGACCGGATTTCAATGCTATCCCGATATATCGCCTGTGCGGAGGTTACCAAACGGCCTATTTTCTGCTTCATCGATCCCAATATCCGCCCCGATCACACGCTCGAAGCGTTTACCTTCGAAGACGACTACTCTTTTGGCGTCCTCCAATCCAGTGTGCACTGGAAGTGGTTCGTCGCCAAGTGCTCGAAGCTCACTGAGCGGCTTCGCTACACGCCCGAGTCGGTGTTCGACACGTTCCCGTGGCCGCAGAAGCCTACTCAGCGGCAGGTCATCGCCGTGGCGGATGCGGCCGTGCATCTTCGACGGACGCGCGATGTGACGCTTAAGAACGCAGCCGGCGGCCTGCGCGCGCTCTATCGCACGCTCGACCTTCCGGGTCGCAATCCGCTCAGGGACGCCCATGCGAGCCTCGACGCGGCTGTGCTGAAAGCGTATGGATTCGACCCCAAGGGCGACGTGCTGGAACAACTGCTGCGGCTGAACAAGATCGTGGCGGGCCGAATCGAGCGCGGGGAGCCGGTGAATCCGCCGGGGATTCCGCCTGCGCTCGCGGGACGGGTCCGGCTGGTCTCGCAGGATTGCATCCGGCCGGAACCGGTGCGAGGCCGCCGGCGCTGAGGGTACAATCGCACCGGTCCAGTTATGGGAGGCTCGCGATGCGTTTTACCGTCCGCAGCGCCGACTTTTACGCCGCCCGAGAGCGCCTGATGCCGCCGGGCGAAGTGGAGGACTGGCCTGACGCCTACTACACGGATTACATGCGCATCGAGGCGGCGGGTGATCACGTGCGGCTCTCGGGTCCGTTCGGCGAGGAGACGCTGGCTGCTCAGATCGAAGAGCCGGGCGTTGCGTTCATCCGGTATCGGGAAATCATCAGCATGACGGACAAGGAAGTCACGGATCATCAGTATGGCGAGTCGGACGAACTGATCTTCACCGGCAACGCGTATGAACTGTGCACGCAGTTCTGGTGCTGCCTGATCGGGGAGGGCGATTTCGAGTACTTCCCCGATCCCGCGACTGCGCCGGGGACCTACACACCGCCGCCGCCCAAATCGTGGCAGGAGAGGTTGCGGGAGTCGCTCGGCGACGCAGGGGAGGACGAATACGGTGTTGCGGAGGAAGCGACTGCGCCAGACGTTGAGCCAGAAGAGGCGTCCGAAGGCGATCGTGTCTCGCGCGAGTAGTGCCGCCGGCAGCCAACGAGAGCGAGGTAGCCTGCATGGTCATGAAGCGCTGGAGCAATCGCACGCTGGCCGAGCTGCTCGGGGTCAAGCGGAGCCTGGAACTGACGCTCGACCGGGGAAGGTCCCCCGCCGATGACCCGTTCCGGCACGATCCGGCACCCGCCTCCAAACCGGAGAAACACGGTCTGGAAGGTAAGGCCCGCGGCGATGCGCACTGCATCAACTGCGGCTACGACCAGCAGGGTGTGCGGCTGGCGCGCTGCCCGGAGTGCGGCCTGCCGCTGGCGGCCTTCTACCGTGATCCGACGTCCTGGAGCAGCTCGCAGGCGAATCTCGGGGCCTGGTGGGCGACGGCGGTGGCCGTCTGGACCTGTGAGCGGCGGCTGTGCGTGCGGGCGTCGATGATGCCCGCGACGGCGAGCGCGCGGATTTTCGCGCGCTGGTCGGTGCTGGCGACGGTGGTAATGCTCAGCCTGACGCTGGCAATCGCCGATTCGCTGACGCCGACGCCGGGCGGGTACGGGCCACTGGCCTTCGGCCTGCGGTTCATGTGGGCGGCGGTTTCGATCGGCCTGCTTCTGTTCGGAATGCAGTACGGCCTGGCGCGCAGCCTCAGCGGCACCTGGCGGCAGCGCTATCCGTTCGTCCCCGGCTCGGTCTACTACGCGACGGCGTGGTGGCCGCTCGTGGCGGGGCTGCTCCTGTGCTTCACTGCTCTGTATGCGGGCCTGCCCAGTCCGGAACTGCTCACGCTGATCGGGTTCACCGGGGTCGTCGGGCCGCTGGCGTGGGGGCTGTGGCTCTGGGCGAGCCTGGTCGCGGCGGAGCGGGTTACGCTGCCGTCGCTGCGAATCGGGGCGGCGGTGCTGGCGGTGAGCATCCTGGGCAGTTCCGTGGTTGCGCTGGTACCGAGCGTGACGCAGTGGTCGCTTGGGCAGGTTGTCGCGGCGCAGGGCGGCCTGGCCAAAGTTCAGGTTCTGAAATCGCTGCAAACCGGGAGCACCAGCGCAGCGCCGCGGACGTACGCGCTGATCATCGATTTGTTCACGTCCGAGGGGCAGTCGCAGGCGTATCAAATCGCCGCGCGCATGGGGGCGGAACGGGAGCATCAGGTCTGCATGTACGGGGAGCAGGCGACGATCGAGAACATCCGGGACACGCTGAACACGATGCAGTCGGAGATCCGGCCGAGCGATCGGCTGCTGGTGTACGTGGCGGGACACGGGATGCAGGAGGGCGCCGGCGCGATCCGGGTGCATGACGGGTTTCTGACGAGCCAGAGGATCGCCGACTTTGTGCGCGGTCTGCGGACGGTCAACAACCTGGTCGTCATCCACTCGTGTTTCGGCGGGAAGTTCATTAAAGCGCTGCGGGCGGAGCACGTGAACGCGGTGGTTCTGACGTCAACGGATCAGCAGAATGTCGGCTTTCAAACGGTTCTGAGACCGTTCTGGAGTGCGTGGCTGAAACCGGACACGGATTTGAACGAGGACGGGCGCGTGACCGTGACGGAAGCGTTTACGTCGGCGTTTGCCGAGATGCTGAAGACGGGGGAGCGCGGCCGCCGGCACATCGTCAATAACGGCGACGATAAAGACGTGGTGTTGGCGGAGGAATCCGGGTATTGCACGCCGCAGTATGAGGTGCTGGGCAAGGCGGACGAGGACGTGTTCTTCATACCGGTCGAGAGCGGCCGCGGTCAGGACGGAAGATCTCCACCTTCCCGATGAATCGAGCGGAACAGAAACCGCGAGAGAGTCTGATCCACAGAGGGCAGAGAGGACACAGAACAATGCGAGGCGCGCGGCCGAATACCGCCGTTCTGTCGTGCCTTATCCTTCGCCCGTCCGAATGCATACATTCTTCGGCTCCGTGAAGAACCGCAGCGCCTCTTCGCCGCCTTCGCGGCCGACGCCGGATTGCTTGACGCCGCCGAAGGGGACGCGGAGGTCGCGGAGGAGCCAGCAGTTGAGCCAGACCGTGCCGGCGGCGAGGGCGTCGGCGACGCGGTGGGCGCGGTTCAGGTCGCGCGTCCAGACGCTGGCGGAGAGGCCGTAGGGCGTCGAGTTTGCGATGGCGACTGCTTCGCGCTCGTCGGCGAACGGGATGATCGAGACGACCGGGCCGAAGATTTCCTCCTGGTTCGTGCGGCAGTCGGGGCCGAGGCCGACGATCACCGTGGGCTCGAAGAAATAGCCGTCGGCGCAGCGCTCGCTGACGGCGGCCGGACGGCGGCCGCCGAGGATGATGCGGCCGCCCTCTTCCTGTGCCAGATTTGCGTAGAACTCGCATTTTTCGAGCTGTGGCTGCGAAACCAGCGCACCCTGGTCCGTGTCGGCTTCGAGCGGGTCGCCAACGCGGAGCTTTCTCGCGCGGGCGATGAAGCGTTCGACGAATTCCTGGGCGATTGATTGCTCGACGAGCAGCCGCGAGCCGCAGAGGCAGATCTGGCCCTGGTTCGCGAAGGACGACTGCACGGCCGCCTCGACGGTCGGGCCGAGGTCGCAGTCGGCGAAGACGAGGGTCGGGTTCTTGCCGCCCATCTCCAGCGAGAGCTTTTTGAAGCGCGGGGCGGCGGAGCGGGCGATCGCCTCGCCGGTGCGGGTGCCGCCGGTGAAGGAGATCGCGGAGATGTCGGGGTGGTCGACGAGGGCCTGGCCAGCGGCGGCGCCGAGGCCGTGGACGATATTGAGGACGCCGGGCGGGAGGCCCGCGTCGATGCAGAGCTGGGCGAGAAGGTGGGCGGTCATCGGCGTGATTTCGCTGGGCTTGGCGACGGCGGTGTTGCCGGTGGCGATGGCCGGGGCGATTTTCCAGGTGAGGAGGTAGAGCGGCAGGTTCCACGGGGAGATGAGTCCGGCGACGCCGCGCGGGCGGCGGAGCGTGTAGTTCAGGGCGGCGTAGTCGGTGACGTGGAAGTCGGAGCGTTCGTGGAGAATCGCGGTGGCGAAGAAGCGGAAATTCTGCACGGCGCGGGGGATGTCGACGGCCTTGCAGCGCGAGAGGGGTTTGCCGTTGTCGACGCATTCGGCATAGGCGAGGGCGTCGAGGTTTTTTTCGATACGGTCGGCGATGGCGAGGAGGAGCGACGAGCGTTTTTCGGCCGGGGTGTGTGACCAGGCGGGGAAGGCGGCTTTCGCGGCGGCGACGGCCTGGTCGATGTCGGCGGCGTCGCTCGCGGGGACGCGGGAGTAGACGCGACCGGTTGAGGGATCGATGTTGTCGAGGAAGCGGCCTGCGGCGGGGCCGACGATCTCGCCGTGGATGTAGTTGCCGATGGTTTGCATGGGGGCATGGTATCGCTGCGAGCAGCGAATGGGATGACCGCGTCGCTTCGTTTTCCGCCCGAACGCGTTGGCCGGGGTCGCTCCTACTACACGCCGCAGGTCATGCCGAAACGGCTGAGCATGTAGGCCAGGTCTCCGAGATCGATGTCTTCATCGGCATCGAAATCGCCGTCCTCGGGCGTTGCGCCGGATGTCGTGCCGTAGTTGCTCAGCAGCCGCGCCAGATCGCCGATGTCGACCTTGCCGTCATTGGTAAGATCGCCGCCGAACTGCGCGACGGGATTCCAAAGGACGGCGGCGAGCGTGGGGTCTTCGTCATCGTCGTAGATCAGGGGATCCGGATCGTCGGTGCACCAGACGACGCGGCGGGCGTCCAGCACAGAGTCCGGATCCGAGGCGGAATTGCTCGCGAAGAGCTGATAGCCGTCGTTCGACGCGATGTAGTTCGCCCAGTCGGATCCGACGCCGCCCGGCACCGCGACGAGCGAAACGCGCAGACTGTCGTGGACGAACACGCCGCCGGTCGTCCCGTTGACATGCGAATAGTGGTTGTTCGCGACGCGGGTTCTCGACAGACTGGCGTCGTTGCACCGCTCGAAATAGACTCCGCCGCCTTCGCCGGCGGTATTCTCGTAGACGCCATTGAACCACCCTGAGCCCACCGAGAGATTCTGGCAATCCACGGCGTAGAGGCCGCCGCCTTTCCCCGCTGCAGTGTTGCCAAGGAGGGCGATGGCGATGGCGCAATCATCGGCGTTGACGATGTAGATGCCGCCGCCGTCTTCCCCGGCAGTGCAATTTGCGATGGTGAAGCGGAGTGAGTGTCCGATCCCGCCGCTGATGTATGCACCGCCCCCGTCGCCGCCCGCGTCGCAGTCGTGAATCGTGCAGGAGCGAACCGTCACCGGATCGCCTGTCGAGCTGGTGAGAATACTCAGCCCGCGGGTCGACATCCGTCGCAATTCGCAGGCGGAGAGGTACGGCGCCGAGCTGTGGATCAGCACCTCCTGGCCATACTCGACGATGGCATGTTCGAGAATGGAGCCGCTCTGGTACTCGCCGCCGACCAGCACCGCGTCGACGGAGGAGTAGGAGAACCAGATCGACTGCCAATCTCCGGGGGCGGGAGAGGATGACGCGGAGGTGAAGAGGATCGGCTCGGTGATCGTGCCGCGCGCGACGAGTGTCGCGGGTTCGTCGTCGATGCCGACGTGGAGCTTGTAATCGCCTTCGAATCTGACTTCGACGCCGGGCTCGATGGTGAGTGTCGCGCTGTTTCCGATGTAGACGTCGGCCTGCACGAGAATCGGGCTGTCGGCGATCGCCCAAATGTCGTCAGCGGTGATATTGCCGCCAACAGGGCGGTCCGCGACGACGGGCGGCGCGTGCACCGCGAGAAGGAAGAGCAGGCCGAGCTTTGAAGATAGGTTCATGAGATGACCTCCTGGCAGGTTTGCGAGGGGATCATGCGCGCAGTGACGACGTGACGCGCGCCGCAGTGAATGGTGTCCGAGACGCGCAGAAACACCCCTCGCGGGATGGCCTCTACCCTGATTATTCACGCTCCGCTCCGAACCGCCAACCTTCTGAATTGGAGTGCGCGCGATACCCCCGGTGTCGAATCCTGTTCGCCGTCGCGCATCACCGAGGGGCGGTCAGGGACGCGCCAGCGTAATCCAGCGGCGAATGGCGGAGTTCAGCCGCTCCTGCCAAGCGTGCGCACGGTCCCCGAGGAAGCCGGCGCTGGCGGGCAGCGTGAGGTCGTATTCGTCGTCGCCGGCTGGGGCAGGCTGGGCGAGGTCCGAGGTGCTCGGGGCGACGACGCCGAGACGGTAGACATCAGTGGGCGGGGCCGCGATCGCGCCGGTCGGGGCGTCGAAGAGTGTTGCGTAGCGCTGCCCCCCCGCCGTTTCGAACTGCCATGTCACGGCGACGCCTTCGAGGTGGCGGCGAGCCCAGGCGGTGTCTTCGCGGACTTCGCGGGCGAGCATCTTCATGACGATCATCATCGGCTCGGCGGGCAGGCCCGTGTGGGGCTCCAGGTTGTCGATGCGGCCGGTCTTCAGAAGGATGTGGCGACGGGGCTTGCCGTCGCCATTTGCCGCGTGCGGCCGCGGCTCGAGTGCCAAGCCGAGCACGACACGGCTGCGGTCCGGGGATGCCCAACGGACCGGCCGAAGCGGGGAGAAGCGGCGGGCGAGGTCGGCGATGTCGCGGACGACGATGCGTATGTCGTCCCAGCGATTCCAGTACTGGGCCCAGTCGTCGACCGGGCGGGCGAAGAGGCTCGCCAGCAGGACGCGGGTCAAATCCGGGGCGGCGAGCGGGCCGTGCAGGCCGGCAGCGAGCCAAGGCAGATCGGTGGCGACGAGTTCGCCATTTCCGAGCGGGCGCGAGGCGGCGATCACGTCGTTGCAGCGGGCTTCGCTCTGCGTCTGGCTGCTGAGGAGCATCGCGAAGCCGGTTTCGTCGGCGTAGCGCTTCCAGTCGCGCGTGGCCTCCAGGACGCGGGCGCTGAAGCGGTGCGGCGGCGAGTACCAGCCGTAGGGGAAGACATCGAGGAGCGCGAAACCGCGCGTCGCGACATCGGCGTACTCGACGCGGGCCGAGATGGGTGCGTGGTCATCCGCGCGGGTCAGGCAGCGGGTGCGGACGCCGGCGGCCGAGAGCAGGCCGGCGAGACTCTCGAGATCGACGATCATGTAGCAGAGCGGGATGACGCGCTCGAGATCGGCCATGGACAGGTGGAGCGAGCGGATCCACTCGGGGTCGAGGACGATTGCGGCCCCCACCGCGCGGGCGGCGAGGTCGCGGAGCGATTTGGGAGGCTTTGTGATCTCGACGCCGGGAAGCCCGTCGCGGAGCGATTCCAGCGTCGGTGGAAGGACGATGCGGTCGAGCGGGAACGGCGGCTTATAGAGGGTCGGACGGGGGAGATTGGCGAACGGGTGGCACTTTGGATCGCGTTCGGCGATCGCGTGGAACTCGAGCGATTCGACCGGCGGCGGCGCGGGATTCACCAGGCGAATCCGGACGGATTTCGCGTCGGGAGGCGATTGCACCCAGCCGAAGACGTTCGCACGGTCGGTGACCGGTTCGAGCTGAACCGCGCGCTGCACGAGCGCGCGTGCGGCGTCGAGAAACTCGACGATCACGTGGACCGAGTCGACGACGGCCGCGCTGCCGTGGAGGCAGTACCACTGATCGCCGGCGCAGCGGACGGGCTGTGAAACGCCGGCCTGGCGCGGGTCGGGCTGCCAGCGGCGACACAGGCGCGGCGAGAGGCGGATTCCGCCGGAGATTGGAAACGACGCGGTTCGAGTCGCCATGACGATCCTTGTCTGCGCGGGCCGGCGGCCGGGACTTCGTGCAGCATGAGCAGTTCGGGGGTGGACGCCCCGCGCTCGGGCCCGGCTCGGACGCCGCCGCATCACCAGCCGAGCGAGGCGGTATTATCCGACAGCCGCGAAACGAGGCAACCGGCGCAACGGCGCCGGGCGGCGATGAGGAACGCGATGGACTCTCTGCAACCCGAGCCGCTTCCGACGGCGACGCCCGAGCCGGTGCCCATCGCGCGGCCGCTCGCAATCGCCCGTCCGGCGGTGCGGACCCGGCCGCCGTCGCCGCTGCTGATGCTGGAGCTGACGCGACTCCAGGCGGCGCTCGATGCGATGCTTCTGCTGCTCGTGCCGATCGGGATCACGTATATTCCGCAGATTCTGGCGTGGTTTTTTTCGCCGAAGCCGGATGAACCGCTGGAAATCGATCCGGTCGTTCTGAATCTCAAGTGGTTCGAGGCGGGTTTTGCGATCCTGCTGGCGCTCTATCTGTGTCACCGGGGCGGCGTGCGGGCGGCGTCGATGGGGCTGGGAGAGCTGAAGCTCGCGCCGGCGATCGGCTGGGGCGTGGCGGGTCTGGGCGGGGCGTATCTGTTCATTCTCGCATCGACGATCGTCATGCTGCCGTTTCTGCTGGGGCCGGAGAACTCGCAGACGATGCGTGACCGCATCGAGTTCACAAAGGCATTCAGCAGCATCGAACTCTCCGACTTCGCGTTCCTGCTGATCGCGATCGTCGTTCACGAGGAACTGCTCTTCCGGGGCCTGCTGCTGCCGCAACTTCGCCGGGCGACGGGTTCATGGACGTGGGCGGTCCTGCTGTCATCGGCCGTGTTCGGCGTTCTGCATTTTGTTCAGGGCCCGGCGGCGATGGTGCAGATCTTCGGCGTTTCGATCGTGTTCTCGGTGATCTTCATCGTCTCGCGGAGCCTCTACGCGGTGATGATCGCGCACTACCTCTTCAACTTCTGCCAGGTCGCGTTCATGCACCTGCTGACGCGGGAGGGAGACGAGCTGCTGAAGCGCGTCGCGACGGGCATCGCTCAGGTAATGAACATCGCGTCGCCGTAGCTGAAAAAGCGGTAGCGGCGTTCGACCGCCTGGGCATACGCGCGGCGCACGGGCATGACGCCGGCAAAGGCCATGACCAGGGCGAGCAGCGTGCTGCGGGGAAGGTGGAAATTCGTGATGAGCGCGTCGACGTTGCGGAATTCGTACGGGGGGTAGATGAAGATTGCCGTTTCACCCCCGAGATCGACGGCGTCCGGCGGCGCGCTCGGGTCGCCCAGGCGCAGCGGAAGTGACTCCAGCACGCGGGCCACGGTCGTCCCCACGGCGATGATGCGTCCGCCGGCGAGACGGGCCGCGTGAAGATCGCGAAGCGTGGCCGCGCTCGCCCGCCACGTCTCGGAGTGCATCGTGTGGTGGCGCAGGTCCTCGACATCGAGGGGGGCGAACGTTCCCAGCCCGACGTGCAGCGTCAGCCTGGCAAACTTCACACCTTCCCGCGCCAGCGTCTCCAGCAGCGGCTGGGTGAAGTGAAGCCCGGCGGTCGGCGCGGCGACCGCGCCGGGGACGGCGGCATAGACGGTCTGGTAGCGGGTCGAATCTTCGCGGGCCGGACCCTCGGGCCGCCGGATGTAGGGCGGCAGCGGCGTCGAGCCGAATCGTTCGAGAAACGGCAGCGGATCGGCGAATCCGTCGGCACGGATCAGCCACTCTCCGCGCTCGTGCCGCTCGATGATCCGGATTCTCTGGAGCGTATTTGCGCCGCCGCGATCGAGGACGGTCAGCTCTTCGTCGAGCGCGAGACGGGCACTCGGGCGGAGGAGGACGCGCCAGCCCGCGCCGGCGTCGCTCAGAAAGAACGCCTCGACCCGGCCGCCCGAGGCACGCCGAGCGAAGAAGCGGGCGGGGATGACGCGCGTGTCGTTCGCGACGAGAATGTCGCCGGGGCGAAGGCGGCGCGGGAGGTCGCGGAAAATCGCATGATCGGTTTTTTCGTGGCCGCGGTCGAGCATGAGCAGGCGCGAGGCGTCGCGCGGCTCGACAGGAGTCTGCGCGATGAGGTCCTCGGGAAGCTCGAAGTCGAGTTCGCGTCGCAGCATGGGCGGAATGATAGCCGCAGGACGCCGGACTGAATGAAACGGCTGCATCGATGGCCGAGGACGCCGAAGGCGGCGATCGCGCTCCAGCGCGCGCTGGCCGGCGGCGTCGTGCAGCGGCCGATCGCCGACATGCCTCGGCTCATCGGCGGGCTTGACTGCGCTTTTTCCCGCGACGAGCGGACGATCTTCGCGGCCGCGGTGACGTGGGACGCGGTCGAGCGGCGAGTCGTTGAACAGCGGGTCGTGCGGCGGGCGCTGCGATTTCCGTATGTTCCCGGGCTGCTGAGTTTTCGCGAGACGCCGGCAATTCTCGGCGCGTTTTCACGACTGAGGACGCGGCCGGAGGTGGTCTTGTGCGATGGGCAGGGTCTGGCGCACCCGCGGCGGCTGGGGCTGGCGTGCCACGTCGGGCTGTGGCTGGAGCTGCCGACGATCGGCTGCGCGAAGTCGCGGCTGTGCGGAGAGCATGACGAGCCGGGCGCGGCGCGCGGCGACTGGCGGCCATTGCGGCTTCGGGGCGACGTGGTCGGCGGTGTCCTGAGAACGCGGGAGCGCGTGAAACCGATGTTCATCAGCCCCGGGCACGGTTGCGACGTTGAATCGGCGATCCGCATTGTCCTGGCGGCAACAACGCGCTATCGCATGCCGGAGCCGACGCGGCTCGCGGACCAGGTGGTGAATGCGGCGCGGCGGGCGGCGGATGGGGCCGAGTTGGGATAATGAGCGGCGGGTGCTGCGGGTCGCCCGCTTTCTGCGGAGCGGGCAGGCGGGCCCCCGAACAGCGCTGCCGCGGCGAATCGAACGCGAATGGCGGACGGGGCCCACGCAGCGACCGACGACTGGAGCCGGCGATCACAGGTGGCGTTCGAGGGCGCGGCCGAGGAGCACTTCGTTCATGCTGCCGGAGCGGAGGCCGCGCAGGTCGAGCGTCACGTACTGGTAGCCGAGCGTGCGGAACTGGGCATCGATCTTTGCCCGGACGGCGGGCGCGGCGAGCCGCTCGACTTCGCCGACGGGGACCTCGATGCGGGCGAGCGTGTCGTGATGCCGCACGCGGCAATCGGAGAATCCGAGGGAGCGGAGGAAGGACTCGGCGGCTTCGATGCGACGCAATTTCTCCGGCGTGATGGATTCGCCATACTGCACGCGGGACGAAAGGCACGGGGATGCGGGTTTGTCGTGGATGGACAGACCGAGGTGCGCGGCAAGATCGCGGACGTCCGCCTTGGTAAGGCCCTCGTCGGCGAGGGGCGTGCGGATTGCGTGCTCCTGGCCAGCCGTGAGGCCGGGGCGGAAATCGCCCAGGTCGTCCTTGTTCACGCCGCTGGCGACGGTCGCGAAGCCCAGATCGCGGGCGAGCGCCACGAGCAGGGAGTAGAGCTCCGTCTTGCAGTAGTAGCAGCGGTTGACGGGGTTGGCGAGGTATTCGGGGTCGTCGAACTCACGGGTCTCGACGAACCGGTGGGCCGCGCCGATCTCGACCGCGACGCGGGCGGCGTCGTGCAACTCGCGCTGGGCGACGCTGGCGCTCCGGGACGTTGCGGCGAGCACTTTCGCGGGTCCGAGGGCGAGCAACGCACAGCGGAGCACGAGCGCGCTGTCGATCCCGCCGGAAAACGCCACGACGACAGACCCGTATCCGCGGATGCGCGCCACCAGTGCGTCAAGCTTCGCTTCGGTCGGGGTCATGCCGGTTTCGCGTCCATTCAGTTCGGGTGGAAGCCGTCGCCGCGCGGCGTCGGCCAGATGCGCTTGTGCGCGTTCATCGCGACGCCGCTGAGCACATACGCGGCGGCGAGGACGATCAGCAGCGCCTGGAACCAGTAAATCGCGAAACCGATCGCGGCGACGACCCAGAGCAGGCGCGGCAGCGGCTGCTCGCGCCGCACGAGGACGTTGAAGACGTGGATGTGCTCCAGGCGGCTGACCATGAACAGGCCGAGGCCCAGTGCCACCGGCGCCAGCAGCCAGCGCGCGGCCGTGGCCACTGCGAAGCCGCCGAGCGTCACATCCAGGCGGAGGAATTCCTCGTACAGCAGCAGCGCCCCGCAGAATCCGGCGGCCGCGCCGGGCGTCGGCATGCCGGTGAATTTCTTCTGGGCGGATTCGCTGGCGGTGTTCTCGGCGTTGTAGCGGGCGAGGCGGATGGCGGCACAGCTGATGAAGAACAGGGCGCAGAACAGGCCCAGCCGCCATTCGAGCTTTCCGACGGAAGGGTCCCCCCCGCCGGGCGGGACGGCGAGGCCGAGGAGCACGGTCAGGTAGAGCATGGCCGGGGCGACGCCGAAACTGACGGTGTCGGCGAGGGAGTCGAGCTGCGCGCCGAATTCGCTGGTGCGGCGGGCGAGGCGAGCGAGGCGGCCGTCGAGGGCGTCGAAGATCATCGCGAGGAGAATCAGGTAGACGCCGGAGGTGATGTGCGTGGGGAAGAGTTCCGCGAGAACGGGGTTCGTGATCTTGCGGGGGATATCGAAATAGACGCCGCGGAGCTCGAGGAGGCAGGCGAAGATCGCGAGGACACCGCAGAGCAGGTTTCCGAGCGTGGCGGCAGCCGGGAGCACCGCGATCGCGCGCAAGGGGCGCGGCAGCGGCGGCTCCACGTCGGGTTCCACGGCTTCGAGACGGTCGACCTGGGACATATCCGCCTTCCGATCGGGACACTGCTCCGAAGAGCGTGCGACCGCCGCGAGCGACGGCGGCTAGGACAATTCGGCGAGAATCGTCAGGCCGCCGTTGACCGCGCCACCGGCGCTGACGAGGACGCGCCAGCGCGGGTCTTCGGGTGCGCGGATTTCGGTCTGCGAACCCAATTTGATCATACCGTAGCGCTGGCCCGCGGCCAGTGAATCCCCGACTTTGGCCGCGCAGACGATGCGCTTGGCCAGCAGGCCCGCGATCTGGCGGACTCGGACGGGGCCGGGGATCTGTCCGGCGGGTTCGATCGTCATGAGGCTGTTTTCATTCCTGAGCGTGGCTTCGGGTTTTAGTGCGTTGAGGAAGAGGCCGGGTGAATATTCGATGTTCGCAACGCGGCCGGCACAGGGACTGCGATTCACGTGGACATTGAGGACGCTGAGGAAGATGCAGATGCGGAGTTCTTCCGGCTCGCCGGGGGCGGATCGCCAGTTCCGCTCGACGGACATGATCGTGCCGTCGGCGGGAGAGAGCAGCGCCCGTGGACGATCGGGGATTTTACGGGGCGGGTCGCGGTAGAAGGCGAGGAGCGCGAGGGTAAGCAGCGCGGGCAGCACAGCCCACGCGCCGCCCCACCATGCGATCGCGGCGGTTGCTGCCGCGCCGATGAGGAAAATCAGCGTTGTTTCGAGCCGGGCATAGGGCGCCATGAATGGCAAGAGTCAATCCTCCAGTATCGATTCGAGGAGGTCGGCGACGCCGCCGTCCTGATTTGAGCCGACGACCCGCCGGCTGATCTCGATGACGCCCGGGCGCGCGTTGGCGACGGCCACACCGAGACCGGCGGAGCGGAGCATGGGGATGTCGTTGACGTCGTCGCCGATCGCGGCGGTCGCGGCGGGGTCGATCTTCCAGCGGTTGCAGAGTCGCTGGATGCCGGTCCACTTGTCGACGCGGGCGGCGAAAGACTCGATCACCGTGAAACCGTAGGCCGGGACATCGATGATGTTATGGGTCATGCGTTCCATGAACGCGGGGTGGAAGTCCGCGGCGAGCGATTCGAGTTCGTGGGCTTCGTCGATAACGGTCAGGCGGAGCGGTGCGTGGTCGAATCCCGGCGGTGAGTCGATCTCGCGCATCCGGCAGGGTGTCAGCGCGAGCCAGCGGTCGATCGCGGGATGGCGGCGCGGTCCCGCGATCGTATAGCCGTCGAATCCGGCGGCCGCCGCGTCGTGCAGCCAGAGAACGGCATACCCGCGGGCGCGGAACCAGTCGAGCGCCTCGGCCGCGACCTCCTGCTCGATTCCATGGGCTTCGATCGTCCGGTTGCGGGCGACGTCGGTGATCAGTGCGCCGCCGACGGTCACGGTCGCGTCGAGATCGAGCCCGATCTGGTCGATGACCGGGCGGGTCTCGGTGTAGCTGCGGCCGGTGCAGAGGACGATCTTCAGGCCGGCTTCGTGGGCACGGTGGAGGGCGTCGCGGTTGCGCGCCGGTACCTTGCTTCGCGCATCGAGAAGCGTGCCGTCGAGGTCGATTGCGATCAGCTTGTAGCGCATCCGGCTCCCGGAGGCCCTCCGCAGGGGCCTCTCGCGAAGAGTGTAGCGTCCGGGGCGTTTTTCCGGCGAGTCTCGCAAGTCGTTTGCGGACAACCGGCTGCGCGCGTTCCAGCGGATGATGGGCGGATTTGCGCTTTTTGCAATTTTTCCGTGCTATACTTTCTCTCGAGGCCATTCGGCCAGCCGGACACATCGATCTGCTTTGAGCGGGGGTTCACATGCATCTGCGGAGTCTCGTTGCTTGCGTCTCGGCGGCGCTCGCTGGAACGATCCACGCGTCGGGGGACGTCGAGCGGCACGTCGTGTTCCGGGTGGGAATGGAGGCGGCGGGGTTTCCGGCCGGGTCGACCATCAGTTTTTCGAATCCCGGTCCATTCCGGCCGGCGATCAACAACCGGGGACACGTGGCTGTTACGGGCCTGGTGACGGGGCCCGAGGTTCCGACGGAGTCCAATGAGGCGATCTGGCTCGCGTCACGAAGCGGACTGACGCTCGTGCTGCGCGAGAATGACCCTTTTCCGGCGATCTCGGGCGATGTTCGGTTTTCCTCGTGGCTCGTGCTGGGCATCGGCGACGACGATGCGATCGTCATTCTCGCCACGCTTCGCGGAGAAGTCACGGGGGCTAATGATTCCGCGCTTTGTCGCGTGCGGCCGGGGGCTTCCGTGGAAGTGCTCGCGCGCACTGGCGACACGATCGACGACGTTCCGGAGTCGCCCGTCTGGAGCAGCTTTCAGCGTCCGTTCGGGTTTCGGACCCCGGTGAATACGCCGGGCGAGGTCGCGATCCGGGCGGTCACCAGCGACGGGCGTTCGGACTGGTATGCGAGCCGCGCGGGCGCATTGCAGCGGCTTGCGGGGTCGAACCAGCCGGTGATGGATGCGCCGGAGGGGACGACCGTCGGAATTCTGTCGCTTGTGGGCTGGTCGGACAGCGGGATCGCGCTCTTTTATGCGACGCTTACGGGGGGCGGGACGACGCCGGCAAACGATACGGGCGTGGTGGCCGCGACGGCGGAGGGGCTGCGGCTGTGTCTTCGGGAGGGTGATCCGATTCCGGAATGGCCGTCGGCGACGGTGGGCAGTTTCCAGTCGCCATCAAACCTCGCATACGCCGCGGATACCGAGTTTTTCGCATTCGGGCTCATCATCAATGGCCCGACGCAGGCGATCTGGACGGGCACGATCGACGAGCCGACGATCCTGGTTCGTCGGACTGATCCGGTTCCCGGCGTGAATGCGACGTTTGAGTCGCTGTTCTGGTTTGAAGGCGGGCCGGAGGGGAACGCATTTTGCGCGAATATGAACATCGGCGGGTCGGGGGCGTGGGTCGAGCGCGACGGGGAGATCGTCACGCTCTGTCGTCCGGGGCTGCCCGCGCCGGAGACGGAGCCGGGCGTGACGTTTTCGAGTATCTCGTCGCTCGGAAACGACGGTCCGCTCCGGTTGGGGCGCTTCGGCCGCGCGGCGTTTGCTGCGAATCTGGTGGGTTCTCCGGGCTCGCGGGCCGTCTACCAGACTGACGTCGCGGGGACGGCGCGGCGCGTGCTTCGCATCGGCGATGTGATGGAATGGAACGCGGGGCCGCTGACGATCACGTCGATCGACGAAATCAACCTGAGCAGTCTCGGGCACCTCGCGGTCCGTGCGAATCAGGCGGCCTCGGCGATCGTGGCAGCGAAGGTCGGATGTCCGGCGGCGGGCTGCGACAACGTGGATTTCGATGGGGATTGCCGGGTGACGATCGAGGATCTCTCGACGCTGCTGGCGCACTTCGGGGAGGCGGGTCTCGATCCTTTCGGGGATGCGGATCGCGATCACGACGTGGATCTTCAGGATCTCGCGCGCGTGCTCGCGGCGTTTGGGAGCGATTGCCGGCAATGACGCCGGCGCGGAGGCGGCGCGGTCCGGGCTTGCCGCTGGTCAGTGCTCGACCGCGGGCCTGCCGAGAAGCGGTTCGAGTTCGTGGAGCTTCTCGTTGAGAAGGTCCTGCGAGTCGGCTTCCAAATTCAGGCGGAGCAGCGGCTCGGTGTTCGACGCGCGGACGTTGAACCACCAGCGCGGGTACTGGACGGTGACGCCGTCGAGGCGGTCGAGCTCGCCGTCGCGGTACTTCTTTGCCAGGCGATCGAGCGTGCCGTCCTTGTCCTCGTTCTCGAAATTGCGTTCGCCACTGGCGAAGTATTTTTCGAAGGGGGCGAGGAGCTGCGAGAGAGGTTTTCCGCCGCGGGTGAGCGCGTTCACGACGGCGACGAAGCCGAGCATGCCGGAATCGCAGTACCAGAAATCGCGGAAGTAGAAGTGGCCGCTGAGTTCGCCGCCGAAGACGCCGTTCGCCTCGGCCATGGCGCGTTTCATGAAGACGTGTCCGACGCGCTGGCGGCGCGGCGTTCCGCCGCCAGCGAGGACGACATCCTGAACGACGCGGCTGGAGCGGAGGTCGTAGACGACGGCGGAACCGGGATAGTCGCGCAGGTATTCCTGGGCGAGCAGCGCCGTGAGCAGGTCGCACGGGACGATGCGGGCCTTTTCGTCGACGAAGATGCAGCGGTCCGCGTCACCGTCGAAGCAGGCGCCGAAATCGGCCCCGTGTTCCGTCACCGCGGCGCGAAGCTGGGCGAGATTCGCGGGGACGAGCGGGTTGGGCGGGTGCACGAATTCGCCGGTGTGCTCGAAGTTCAGCGGGATGACCTGCATGCCGGGCACGTTGGAGAAGATGATCGGGAACCAGCGCCCGGCCATGCCGTTTGATGCGTCGACGACGACCTTCAAGGGGCGCGGCTCGAGCATGAACTGGCGGATGTACTCGCGGTATGGCGCTGACAGGTCCGTCGTGACGGTTTTTTCGCGGATGGTGACCGCATGGCGGGCGACGGCCTTGGCGATGCGCTCGATTTCCTTGAGGCCGCTGTCGGCGCCGATCGGCTTGCCCTTGGGGCCGCAGATTTTGAAGCCGTTGTAGTTCGGCGGGTTGTGGCTGGCGGTGCAGGTCGCTCCGCCGCAGCACTTCAGGTGATTCGTGGCGAAGTAGATCTGCGAGGTGTCGATCATGCCGATATCGACGATCCGGGCGCCGGTCGCGGCGGCGCCGTCGATGAACGCCTTGGTGAGGGCAGGGCTGCTCTTGCGCATGTCGCGGCCGACGATGAGCGTGTTCATATCCGGGTCGCTGCGGTCGTAGCCGGTGAGCGAGGTGCGGAGGAACTGGGCGGTGCCGTTGCCGATGCGCCAGGCGACATCCTCGTTCAGCGGTTCTGGCACGGTGGCGCGGACGTCGTATGCTTTGAAGACTCGCTCGATCATGGGAACCTCTTCGGGCAGCTCCTTGATGGCCTGCGGGAGATGGCGCTGGCCGACGACCGTCGCCTCGTAGGACGGGCGGCCTTTCTCGTCGTCGTTGAACTGGCAGCCGGGGCACTTGTGGAAATTCGCGCGGCGGCGTCCGAGGCAGATGGCGTCGGAGATGGTGATCTGCTCCTCGCCGGGGCAGAACCGCCGGTAGGAATCGGAGTGCTTGAACACGGCGTTTCCCTTGCTGCCGGTGAAAATCGGATGCTAGCCGACGCGCGCCGATTCGGCTACTCTCGGCCTCATGGCGGGCGAGTTCGGGATCGTGTATCCGCTCTGGGCGCATGGCGACGGCGAGGCCACGCTGCTGGAGCGCGTCATCGGCGAAGTGGCCGTCGAGCACGTAACGATACCCGTGATCGCGGGCCCGCGGACGCAGTTCCGCCACTTCGGGCCGCGCGAGACGCCCTACTTTCACACCGACGGCGGCTGGCATTTTCCTCCGGAAACGAAGGCGTATGCGGCGAGCGGCGTGAAGCCGCGCGCGGCGGAGTGGTGCGGCCATCGCGACGTGCTGCGGAAGGTCTGCGACGTGGCTCGGCACAGCGGGCTCGACGTGAACTTCCGGATCGACATCCCTTCGCTGCCGAGGCTCGTCGAGAATTCGCCCGAGCTGGCGCAGCGAAACGCCTGGGGCGACACGTACGTCGACTGGGGCCCCTGCCTGAGCAACCCCGCAGCCCGCGAACTCTTCGTCGCGTCGATCAACGACGCCCTGCGGTACAAGCCGGACGCCTTTGAACTGGTGAATCTCCGCCTCGACAGCGTCTCGCCGGCGCTGGCGGGCTATTCGCTCGACCGGCCGTTCGGCCCCGGACTGGAACTCTGCTTCTGCCCGGCGTGCCGGCAGATCGCGGCGGAGAGCGTCGATGCGGACCAGGCGGCGCGCAGCGTCCGGGCACTGACGGAGAAACACGCGTCGAAACTTCACCCCGGGCGCAGCGCTGATGAGCTACTGAAGGAGCTTCGGGGTGATCCGGTTCTTCGCGAGTACGTCGCGGTGCGCCTACGATCTGTTGAGCGGTGGCTCGAGACGCTGGCGGCGAAGTACCCGGAGCACGGGTTTTTCCACGGGCCGCTGAATTTCGATTCGGCGGCGGTCGGACGCGCGGGTATCGCCGGATTCGACCGGCTGGCGACGTTTGACGCCGACTGCTGGCTGGAGGATGCGCCGGAAGAGGGCGAGAAGTCGATCATCACGGTCCTCGAAGACACGGCGGTCGAGATGGACCTGTGGTTCGCGTGGCGGCACGGGCCGGATGCGCTGGTGCGGGTCGTGCTCGAACTCGTCGCCCGGGGCGTGCGGTACTTTGACTTCGCCGACATCGACGAAACGCCGCCGCAGACGATCGACTGGCTGCGGCAGGCGGTACGATACGCAAGGAGAACATGATTCTGGGGTCCCTGACGACGAATTGGCCGGGCGATGTGCGAATCTGGCGGCGGCTGCGCGGCTGGGTGGGCGTACTGCTTCTTATCTCGGCCGTGGCCGCGGCGGGTTGCGGCAAATCGCGCGACAAGAACTCGCGGAAGGCGCAGTCCCAGCCTGCGACGACGTCCGCGCCGCGCGCGCAGTATTCGTTCGCGGAACCGGCGGTCGTCACCCGGTATCCGGTGGCGATCGGGTTCATCAACACGTTTCTTGAGACGTGCATGACCGGCGACTACCTGGCTTACCGGCGGCTCGTGAGCCGCTATGAACAGCCGGAGAGTCGGGAGCGCTTTGAGGCGATCTACCGGAATCTGCGGTCGATCGTCGTGGACTCGGTCGAACTGCTTGGCCCGGAGAGACGGGGATTGTGGCGGCGCGCGACGACGCAGGCGCAAGTCGAAGACGTGTACCTCGTGATCAGCACGGTGAATTTCGATCCGGACGCGAACATCTCGCTACGGCATCGCAATCGGCAGGTCGCGATACTCGTATTCGAGGAGGACTCCGCCTGGCGGATGTGCCCCGCGCCCGCGTCGCTTCAGCCCGGCGGGTCGGCCGACAGAGAGGGCGGCGCGGCCGGTGCGACCTCCACGCAGGCGAGCCAGCCGACGCCCGAATACCCATGGGAAACCGACGGCGATTACTGATGGGCATTGCGGCCGCGCTGCTCGCGAGTGCGATCTGCGCGGGGCAAACCGGCCCCGCATCGACGAGCGGACCGGCGAGCCGGGCCGGGCGCGACGCGCGGGATGGTGCGCGTGAGCTCTCCGAGATCAAGGATTTCTCGTTCAGCTACGCGCAGCCCGGGTTCTACTCGCTGCTCCGGCACGTCAAGCAGCAGGGACTCGATCCGGCGCGTCCACCGGTCGAGGGCGCAGCCTGGACCGAACTGCTGGAGCGGCCGGCGGACTTTCGCGGGGCGCTGCTCCGCGTATCGGGCGTGGTGGCCGGGAACCGCCGGTGGAAGCACAACAGCGCTGAGTACGAGGACATCGGCTACGTCAGCGAAGTGCACCTCACGCAGGCGGACCAGCCGCTGATCTGCAAGCTGATCCTGACGGGGGACGCGAGCGACGTGCCGCTGGGAGCGATGATCGACGTTGACGCGTACTTCGTGACGATTCAGCACTATTACAGCGAATCGAAGCGGCAATGCCAGGCGGCGGTATTCGTCGGCGTGGGGCCGACGACGGTCTCGACCGCCGGCGCGGCTCCGCAGCGGGCGTTCGACTGGACCGGCCCGATCCTCGCCACAACGGGAGGATTCCTCATCGCGTACCTGATTCTGAAGCGAACCCTGCGCGGGCACCGGCCGATCGAATCGCTGCGCGCGTCGAAGCCCGCGCCGCTGCACCTCGCCGATGATCTCGCCGCGTGGGTGCGGAGCGAGCACACGGATGCGGGGCATGGCGACCGATCGTCGCCTTCCGACCGTGAAAGCGAGCCGCGACGCGAATGATCATCGATGTTCACTGTCACTATTCGTTTTCGCGCCTCGAAGCCGATCCGGCGATCGAGCGGTTTTCCTTTGAGCCGGCGCGGGTAGACGGCGCGCCCGCGCTCGATTCGTACCTCTCGCCGCGATCGATCAATCGGCTGAGCTTTCGCGTTTTCCGCTGGCTGCTCGGCATCCCCGGCAACATTCCGCCCGGCCCGCCGCTCGACGCCCATCTTGCGGAGATCTACGACGCACACCTGCTCGCGCCGGGGCCGATCGAGCGCTACGTGCTGCTCGCGTTCGACGCCTACCGCGACCGGCACGGCCGGCTCACGCCGCAGCCGGCGTACCCCAGCGCTGCGGGCGGCGACCTGTACACGTCGAACTCGCTGGTGCGGGCGGCGTGCCGGAAGAACCCGGAGCGGTTTCTTTTCGGGGCGTCGGTGCACCCCTACCGGCCCGACGCGGTCGCCGCGGTGCGCGAGGTCTTTGCGGGCGGCGCGTGCCTGCTGAAATGGCTGCCGCTGCACCAGAACATCGACATCGAGGATCCGCGGACGATCGACGTGCTGCGCTGCTGCGCGGAGATCGGACTGCCGATCCTCGTTCACTACAACGCCGAATTCACGCTGAGCACGAACCACCCCGGGCTGGTACCGATCGCCCCGCTGCTCGGCGTGCTGCGTCGGCTGCGCAGCGAGGGGGCGATGCCGACGACGATTGTCGCGCACGCGGCCACGCCGGTGACCTCGTGGGGCGACTGGGAGCCCTATGAGCAGCTTCTGGAGGCGATGACCGGTGAATTCGCGGACGCTCCGCTCTACGCGGATATCTCCGCGCTGACGACGCCCGGGAAGATCCGGTTCTTCCGGCAGATGGCGGCGCGGCAGGACCTGCACCATCGATTGCTGTTCGGCACGGACTTTCCGGTTCCGGCGGCGCTCTGGCGAATCCGCGATCTGCTGCGGCGGGAATACAAGCCGACGCTGGCAAATCCCTCCTGGCCCCAGCGCGTCGCACTCGCGTGCCGGTGCGCGGGTTTCAATGACATCACGTTTCACCGGGCGTCGATGGTGCTGCCGAATCTTCAGGCCTTCTGCGCGGGGGCGACGCGCTGAAGCCCGGAGCGCCGCGGATGAAAAAACGGCGGCCGCGCAGGGCTGCACTGCCCCGCGCGGCCGCCTGTGATTTTCGGACAGGAAGGCCCGCTACTGGCGGATGACTTCCGCGTGAATGTCGGCGAGTTCGTCGACGCTTCCGCCGTAGGTTTCGAAGCCGGCCTGGAATTCAAACCGGCCTGAGTCGAACTGGGCGGCGTTGGCGACGAAATCAATCTCGGAGAGATCGTCGGCGAAACGAAGCTTCACGCATGTCAGACCCGGCTTCTGATTCACGACGTCGACCGCGTCAGCCACGGCCCGATGAATCTCGGCTTTCATGACGTCCCTTTCCGAAAACACCCCGGGCTCGAGCGCTCGATCCTGGCGGATCAACTCCAACGCCCGCCCGTCCCGCAGTATCAATCGAGGACGGCCAGAATGTCTGACTCGTCCATGATGATCAGTTCTTCGCCGTCGACCTTCACTTCGGTGCCGGCATAGCTGGTGAAGAGGACCTGGTCGCCCTTCTTGACCTGCAGCGCCTTGCGACTGCCGGTATCCAGCAGCTTGCCTTCGCCGACCGACATTACTGTACCGCGCTTCGGCTTCTCTTTGGCCGAATCCGGGAGGACAATTCCGCCCGCAGTCTTTGAATCGGCTTCAAGACGCTTGACGATGACCTTTTCTCCAAGCGGCCGAATCGAAATGCCCGGCATCCGCGTACTCCTTCTAGGCTAGGAATCTTGACGATCGTTGCCCGGTCCGTCAACGAAAAAACGGGGGCTGCGGAGGCACTGGCAATTCGCATACCGGAATTCGGTACAGTCGTCTCGCGACTCTAAGACACGATTATGAAATGGTTTACGTGCACATCCCCGATTCAGGATGCAACCGCGACTGTCAGATTGGCACCCTTATCGCGTGTCGGAATTCCGCCGGAATCGGGTGCGGACCGCGAGCGGAGCGCCCCCTGGCGGGCCGCGAGGTCCCAGAATCGGGCGACCTCGGAAGGGTTCAGTCCTTCAGCGAGAAGGGCGTAAAGTTCGTCTGCGTGTCGTAATAATCTTCCTTCTCGACGCGCTTGAGCCAGTTGACCACGAGGTACGTCAGGGGCGTGAAAACGACCTCGACCGCGACTTTCAGGCCCCAATTGAACAGGACGACGCGCAGGATGGTGTCGCTATCCCAGCCGGTCTGGCCGTAGAACGCGAGCGGATAAAAGATTGCGCTGTCGGCCGCCTGTCCCACGAACGTGGATCCGATGGTCCGGGTCCAGAGCCAGCGCCCGCGCGTGAGCAACTTCATTTTCGCGAGGGCGAAGGAGTTCACGAAATCGCCGACCCAGTACGCGAGGATTGAAGCGCCGACGATTCGCCAGCTTGATCCGAAGACGGTTTCGAGGGCGGACTGATAATTCGCCTGAGAAGCGACACCGGGCATCGCGATGACAATCTGGCTCATCAGGACGTAAAACAGCATCGCGCCGAAGCCCGCCCAGATCACCTTGCGTGCCCGGGCATAGCCATACACTTCCGTCAGGATGTCGCCGAAGATGTAGCTGATTGGAAAGAAGAGATTGCCTGCGCCAAACGTCAGGGGAAACCAACCGAAGACGCTCACGGAGCAGACTTTGCCTGGCCCGATCATGTTCGAGCAGAGCAGGACGGTCACGAACGCGGCCATCACGAGGTCGTAGTACTTGTAGTGGCGCGGATTCTGTGCGTGCGGCGTCGTCATGGGGCCCTATTTTCGAACGAGGATGGTCTGTCCGACGCTGTGGGCCAGCGCGGGCCCGCAGCACGCCTCGATCAGCGCCGCGACGTCATCCGGCGCGAGCGTCTGCGCCGGCGGGATGTTCTTGAAATGCCGGCGGAGCATCTGCGTTTCGGTCGCGCCGGGGGCCACTGCGAAGACCCGGATGTTGCACTTCTTTCCTTCCTCGGCCGTCGCGCGGGTGAAGATGTTTACCCAGGCCTTTGCGCCGCCGTAGATCGCAAAGCCGGGGAACGGATCGACCGATGCGAGCGAGGAAACGTTGATGATCGTGCCTCCCCCGCCGTCCTGCATCACGGGCCATGCCGCCCGGGTGCAGTAGAAAACCGAGCCGGTGTTGATCCGCATGCACTCTTCGAACGCCTCGTCGGTCGTCTCGGCGACGGAGCCCAGCGGGGCGTTGCCGGCGTTGTTCACGAGCACGTCGATTCGCCCGAAGCGGCTTTTGGCGACGTCGATCAGTTCACGCGCTCCGGCGGCCGTGCCGACGTCGACGGGAACGGCTTCGCAGGCCGCCCCGGTCTCGCGAATCTGCGCGACGGCGGTCTCCAGTCCGGAAGCGGATCGGGCGGCGATCACGACGGAACTGCCGGAACGGGCGAAACGGAGCGCGGTGGCGAGCCCGATTCCGCGGCTCGCACCGGTGACGACACATACGCGATTGCTCATAAGACCGGATTGTAGAGCGAAGCGGCGGGGATCGCGCCAGACTGCGCCGGCGCCGGCTACACGCCGGGCGGCTTGAAGTAGCGGCCGCGGAATTCGTCGGCGGGGTACTTCGATCGGTTTTTCACCATTTTCCGACGGATGGCCTCGGAGAGGTCGACGTCGAGGACGTTTGCCATCGCGAGCAGAAAACACGCGATATCCGCCATTTCGTCGCAGATCTCGCCGCGAATGCGCTCGTCGCCGGCCGCGCCGGCAAGCTCCTCCGAGCGGAGCCACTGAAAGTGCTCCATCAACTCGGCCGCCTCGATCGCGATCGCCATGGAGAGGTTCTTCGGGTCGTGATAGCGCTGCCAGTCGCGCTCGGCGACGAACTCGCGCACGAGATCCCGCAACTGTCCGACTGTCGTATCCCTGTCCGGCATCGCACGCTCCATTTCAGCCCCGTCGCCGCCAGCCCTCGCCCGCCAGCCGCCGCAGCCATTGCACGAATGTCGGCTGCTCCGGCCGGCCACGCATGAGTCCCGCCACGGCGTCAGCGAATTCGCCAGCGCTGCGAAAGCGTTTGGCGGGGCTTTTTTCGAGCGCCTTCATCGTAATGGCGTCGATGCCGGCCGGGAGGGCGTGGTTGACCTCGCGCGGCCGGAGGGGCACGCTCTCGCGTATGAGGCGGCGGGCCTCGTCGGGGAAATAGGGCGTCGCCCGGTACGGCGGCTGGTCGGTAAGCAATTCGTAGAGGATGACGCCGAGCGTGTAGATGTCGCTGCGGCTGTCGATCCTGCCCGCGGCCTCGCCGGCCTGCTCGGGGCTCATGTAGCGGATGGTGCCGACGCCGGAGCCCTCCTCGCTCTGGCCGACGAGCGAGGCGAGGCCGAAATCGACGACCTTGGGCTGGCCGGCCTCGTCGACGAGGATGTTTGACGGTTTCAGGTCGCGATGGACGACGCCGCGCTGATGGGCGTAGTCGATGGCCTCGCAGATCTTGATGAACACGGCGAGACGCTCGGGGAGCCGCAGGGCGAGGCGGCCGCTCGCAGCGCCGCGGGCGTTGGCGTAGTCGACGAGGTTTACGCCGGAAATCAGCTCCATTGCGAGGTAGGGTCGGCGGGTGCGGGTCTGGCCGGCGGCGAAGATCGTGGCGATGTAGGGATGCGAGAGGCGGGCGAGCACGCGCACTTCGCGGTCGAATAATTCGAGGCGGTGCGCGTCGTCGCCGCCGGTGGCCCGCATGATCTTGAGGGCGACGCGGCGCTGCGTCATCAACTGGACCGCTTCATAGACTTCGCCCATTCCGCCGGCACCGAGTTGTCTCAGGAGCGTGTAGCCTTCGACGGATGGGAAGCCGCGCACGTCGCTCGTGAAACCGCCCGGCTTGCCTGGAGCCGCGTCGTGGCGGCGGAGCAGGGCGCTGGGTTTCAGGTTCACATCGGAGAGCAGGTCATCGAACAGCCCGGGGCGGCCGCGCCACATCGACTCCAGCTCGGCGTCGATGCGGGCCTGATCTTCGGCGGAGGCTTCCTCGCTCGCGTCGTCGTTCTCGGACGGCGGCGGGATGTCGTCGGGATCGCCCGTCCAGGTTTCATCCGGGGCCGGCATTTGATTCTCCCGACTGCGATTCGCGAAGCTGGGCGCGGAGCGCGTTGACGGCCCGCATCAGCAGCATCGACGCGGCCGGCCGAGAGATCCCGAGGCGCTCGCCGATGTCCGAGACGGAGAGCTGGTCGTAAAAGGCGAGGGTGATGACTTCGCGGTACTGAGGCCGCATCACGTCGAGCGCCGCGAGCATGCGCTGGACCTGCTCGCTCTTCTCGGCGGCGCGGCCGGGCGTCGTGTCGCTGGCGGAGAGGACGAAATCCATCATTTCGTCGTCGACGCCGGCGGCCCGCCAGGGGTCGAGGGAGACGGTGTCGGCGCGGCCCTTCGACTCGCGGCGCATGCAGATGTAATCCGCGGCTTTCCGGGCGGCGATCGCGGAGACGTAGCACTTCAGGCCGCCGACGGTCCGCCGCTCGAGGCGCGGGAGGCTGTCGAGGAGCGCAAGGAGGACGCGCTGGGCGACCTCATCGACGGCGTTGAAGCGGTCGCGGACGTTGTGGAGCCGGGCGGCGACCATGAGGCGAATCTGCGGGGCGAGGGCGTGGATGAGTTCGCGCAGCGCGGGGCGCGACCCGGCCACGCCGGCCTCGACGATCGCATCGGTGAGTTCGACGGCTCCCGGCACGCAATTCCCCTGACTGGGATGAGGGTCGGCCGCGCGGGGTTACCGTTTGAGCGGCGACGAGGGCACGTTGCGACCAGTAAGCCTAGCCGCGCTTTGCGAGGAAAGGCAACCGCAATTCCGACGGCCTGACCGCGGGGCCGGGGCGGGCCTCCGCTGTGGGCCCTCTCGCCGGGAAGGGAATCAGAGCGGCCGGAGGACGGCCCTTACCGGGCTGGCGTCGAAACCGACGAGGGGCAGCGGCAGCGCGATCAGTTCGTAGACGCCGTCCGGCACGTCGCGCAGGACGAGGCCCTCCAGGATTGCCATGTCGTGTTTGAGGATCTGGTGATGGGCGGGCAGATCCTTCGAGTCCATGAGGTCGACGCTTGGCGTGTCGAGTCCTACCAGGCGGACGCCGTGGTTGTGGAGATAGTCGATCAGCTCGATGCTCAGGCCGGCGAAGTCGCGATTCCAGTCGTTCGGGTCGGGGAACGTGCCGGTGTGAAACAGGATCCGGGGCGCGGCGATCGGTCCGGTCAGGTGGACCGGCGCGACGCGGCCGCCGCGGGGTACGGCGACGGACATGACCTGGCAGGGGCCGAGATAGAGGTCGAGGGGCCGTTCGTGGATCGCCGGCGCGTCCAGGCCGTAGTGATTCGGGCCGTCCGCGTGGGCGCCGAGGTGGACGGTCGCCCGGAGCGTCGAGAGGGTGATATTCGCCCCCTGCGCGATGTCGCACAGGACCTCGCGCGACGGCGGCGTATCGCCCGGCCAGACGGGCAGGTTGGCGTGGATCGGGGGCGTGATGTCGAAAAGCATGGCAATTCCCTCGGTTCCGACATTGTACGTTCGGAATTCGTGGACAGTGGCCGCGGGCAGGGCCTGGTCGGCCCTCGCGGAACGCCCTTCGGCTATGATCCTCGGGGGCGGCTAACCCCGCCGGCTCGGACGTGTCCGAAAGGTATGCGCGGCGGGCGCCGCCTGCGCAGGCATTCTCGACAGGAGTTTCACGATGAACCGTTTTACGCGCCCCGTTTCGGCGTTGCTGGCATTGCTCGCCCTCGCCGGGGCCTCGGTCGTGGCGACGGGCCAGGAAACCACCCCGGAACAACAGAAGCTCATGGCCAAGCGGGCGGCCGAGGCCGACGCGTATCGCAAACTGGCCGAGGCGGTTTACGGCCTTCAACTCAACTCGCGAACGTACGTCAAGGACTTCGTCACCGAATCGGACGACATCCGCGGCGAAGTGGACACCATGATCCGCGGCATCCGGCTCGGCAAACCGACGTACTACGAAGACGGTTCCTGCGAGGTTCAGGCCGAAGTCACCGTCGCCAAGGTTGTCGAGACGCTTCGCTCCGCGCACAGCCGCCACTACAAGGGCGACAGCATCAAGAGCGAGGATTTTGAGTCGATCACGAAGCGGATCGAGAAGAACGTCATCAAGGCGGTCGGCATGGGCGCGCCGCGCGAGGATCTTCCGCCCGAGCTTCCGATGGGCGTGGCCGAACAGCTCGGGCCCCCGCCGGTGAAGGCCGCCGGCGAGCGGCTGCCGCTGCCGCAGATCTGGCGGCAGGTCTCGCCGCGGGCGCGGCTGATGGCGACGGAGGCCGCCCGCAAGGATGCGCAGCGGAAACTGGCTGAGCGGATCAAGGGGCTTCGCCTGACCGCCCGGACGCAGGTCCGGGATTTCGTCACGGAGAGCGACGTGATCACGGCCGAGCTTTCGGCCCACCTGGTCGGGACGGAGGAGGTCGGCCGGCCGTATTACCACCATGACGAACTGATCGTCGAAGTCACGATGCGCGTGCCGACGGAGCAGGTCATCGAGACGATCAAGAAGTTCCACTCCGCCCACTACAAGGGCGATGACGTCAAGGCGACCGACATCGAAAGCTCAGTCAAGTCGGTCATCAAGAAGGACTTCGAAGCGACGGGCATGGGCACGGTCGCCCCGGCCGATCTGCGGCGCTATGAAGAGCGGGCGCAGGTCGAGCTTCCGGACTGGGTCGGCGGCATGATCGAGGCGGAGGGGCGCGGCACGGATGATCAGTTCGAGACGCCGCAGGGGCGGCTCAAGGCGGCAAGGGCCGCGGAGATGGACGCCCGCCGCAGGCTGGCGGAGCGGATCGCGGGGCTTCAACTGAAGTCCGAGACGCTGGTGAAGGATTTCGTCACCGAGCATGACGCGATCGCGTCGCAGGTCGACGCGGTCATCGTCGAGTCCGAGGTTGTGAGCACGCGGTTTGAAGACGGCACGGCGGTCGTGGTCGTCCGCGTGCCCGGCATGCGCGTGTGGGCGACGGTCAATCACGCTCCACGGAGCGGCGGGATCGTCGAACCCTGACAGGGACAACCGGCAGGCACTGGAAAAATCGGAGTTGAAACGATGAATCGGATCACAGCCCTCATCCGTTGGCTGACGCTCGCCGCGGTCATCCTGGCGTTTTCCGGCTGCTCGCAGAATGAGCACAAAGAGACCAAGATCACGCAGGAGCAGAAGGAAGGTCCCGTCGAGGACACTTCGCCCGGCGAGATG
Organism: Planctomycetota bacterium; assembly: GCA_045863555.1. Taxonomy (GTDB): domain Bacteria; phylum Planctomycetota; class Phycisphaerae; order UBA1845; family Fen-1342; genus JACRLV01. The sequence continues at coordinate 72,036 of BTUU01000004.1, forward strand.
ATCGTCGAATAGCGCGCCGCCCGAACGCGGCCGGCAATGCAGCGGGCGCGATCGCTCAATCCGATCGCGCCCGCGGGCTTCCGGTCCGGTGCGCGAAGCGATATCGTTAGGCTCATGGTGGCGGCGGCGATGCGTCCTGCGAAAAACTTCGTCCGAGGGGGACGCCTGGTCGCGTGGCTCTGCGCGGCCATGGCCGCCTGCGCGGCGAATGCCCAGGCTCCGGAAACGGTCATTTCGCCCGGCGAGCGGCTCGGCATCGAGCGGCTCGCGCTCGGCAAGGCGCGCACGCGGCTGCTTCCGGCGATCCAGTCGCAGTCGCTCAAGCCGGAACTGACGGTCGGGGCCTGGGTCGCGAGCGACGTCGCCCTTGACCGAGCCCTGCGCATCTGGGTTCGTTCGCAGCCCACGTTCGGCGCAGCGCGGATCTACTCGGATCGCACGGGCGAAGTCGACGTGCGGGTGACGCCGGGCGAGCTTGCGCGGGAGCTTCTGTCGCTGCGGGAGCAGTTTCCGGCGGCCGGCGAGGGGCTGAGCGCGGCGGAGATCGAGGCGGCGGCGCGGCGCTGGTCGATCGTGTGGGTGACGGGAATCGTCGACGAGCCGCTTCCTGAGCGGGTCCGCGTGGACGGGTGGGAAGACGTGAGCGCCGAGGGGACCCAGGCGGCCCGCAACGCGGCCCGCGACGACGCGATCTACGCGCTGCTGGACGAGGCGGCGAGGCTGCGCGTGACGGCGGCCCGGCGGCTCGACGAGTTTCTCGCCTCCAGCGCCGCGGTCGAGGACGCCGTGCTCGACGGGCTGCGGACGGAGGCGAACGTCAAGGTCGAACTCGCGCCGGACCAGGTGGCGGTGGCGGAGGCGGCGATCCCGATCCCGGCGCTCATTCGGATTCTCACGGACGTGCATGCGCGTCTCTACCAGGGCGACATGTTTCAATCGCCGGATTTTCGCGAGATGGCGCTGACGGCCGGGATCGCCAGCATCCGCGCGACGGGGCTCGCGGCTCCTCCGGCGCGGTACCTGATCAAGCCAAAATATGAGCTGATCGAGCTGGATCGGCCCACGTGGGCGGATTCGACGCTGACGACGACGGGCATCTACGAGCCGCACGACTCGGACGACTTTCCGGCGTCGATGCGGGAGGAACTGGCCCGATTCGACGGGATCGACCGGCTGCGCAGGATGGTCGAGGGGATCGAACTCCGAAAAGGCATCACGGTTGAACAATTTCTCGGCTACCACCGTCAACTCAAGGATGACGTGGTGGTCTTTCTCGGCGGTGCGAGGGCGATCGGCCGACCGGAGGGTCGGCCCGACGGCGGGGTCGCGGTGAAGGTCGAACTCCCGCTTCAGCGACTTTGGTGGATTCTGCGCCGGGGCATGAAGACGATCGACGCCGACCCGGCCTCGCAGCCGGCGGCGTCGCAGCCGGCCGGCTCGCAGCCGATTCCCGCGGGCGTCGGTTGAGCGGCGCGCATGCCGCGCGGCCGGACACAGGCGCGGCCGTCCGCAAGACGGCGGCGGAAAGGAACGGAACATGAAGATTCGGAAAATACTGGCGGCGGTTGTCACACTGGGTCTCGTCGCGGCGCTGGCGGGCGCGCAGGAGTCTCCTCCCGCCGAAAAGCACGCCGAGGCGAAGACGGTTCGCGTGAAGGCAGAGGGCTACAACCGCGACGACGCGACGAAGCGGGCGCTGCGGCGGGCACTGGAGCAGGGTGCGGGCGTGCAGATCGCATCGTTCTCCAACACGGAGAATTTCGCGCTCGTCCGCGACACGATCTACAGCCGGGCGTTCGGCATCATCAAGGACTTCAAGGTCCTCAAGGAGGAGCCGGGGCCGGGCGGGACGGTCGAGATCGAGATCGAGGCGATCGTCCGGCCCGACGCGGTGGCGCAGACGTGGGGCGAGGTGCAGAACCTGCTCGACCAGCTCGGCCGGCCGAAGATCATGGTGCTGATCGATGAGCACATCGACGGGGAGCTTCAGAAGGAGTCGATCGTCGCGTCGCGGATCGAGCAGCTCTTCGTGAAAGCCGGGTTCGATCTGGTCGCACCGAAAGCGATCGCCGCAATCAAGTCGGCCGAGGCCGACGATGCCGCGCGGGAGAAGAACGAGGCGAAGCTGGCGGCGCTGGCGAAAGACGCCGGGGCGCACATCTTCATTCATGGAAACGCAAACGCGAACCGTTCGGGTCTGCGCGACATCTACGGCACGAAGGCGGCGTATTACAACTGCGATGTCCAGGCGAAGGTTTTCTACACGGACACCGGCAAGCTGATCGCCAGCGAGTCGCTGCCGTCGACGGAGGCGGGCGTACGCTCATCGAAGGAATACAGCCCGCAGGCGGCCCGCAATGCGCTGGTGCAGGCGACGTACCGCGACGTCGACGCGCCGGGCTCGATGCCGCCGCTGGCGAACCGCATCTACGAGTCCGTCATGGTGCAGTGGTCGACGATGATCACCGCGGGCGGGGATATCGAGCTTGAGATCGAGGGCATCGACTTCAAGAACTACGTGGCGGTCAAGCGGGCGCTGACGGACTTTGAGGGGGTCAAGTCGGTCAACGGCGATTTCACGAAGGGCATCGGCAAATTCCGGCTGAAGGCCGACCTCAAGGCCGATACGCTCGCGGAGAAACTGACGGAGAAGCCCTTCAGCGACTATTTCGAAGTCGTCGACCTGAAGCTCAACCGGATCCAGGCGAAGGCCGTCACTCGCCCATAGGAGACGCCGAGGCGGCCGGCACATCGCGACGGCCGACAGTTCATTGAGTCAAACGGGGCCCGGGCTTATCGCCCGGGCTCTGTGCTTTCGAGGGGCGTGCGCCGGTCCGTGCGGTCGTCGCCGGCGGTCATGGCCGCTATGCTCCCGGCATGCACCGCCTGATCTGGATGACGTTCGTCGCGGCGTTCTTCATTGTGTCTCACCTCAACGGCCAATCCCGCGACCCTGTGCCGTTTCGGGTCGAGGCGCGGCTCGCGGACCGGCTCAACCCGGCCTCGCCCGGGCGGGTGGATCTCGGCGGCTGGCTGGGGGAGCGCGTCGCGGTGAACGCCGCGCGACGGCTGGCCGAGGTGGATCTCGAACCGCTGCTGGCGGGATACCGCAAGAAGCCCGGTTCGCATCCGTGGATCGGCGAGCACATCGGCAAGTGGATGCACGCGGCCACGCTGGCGTGGGCCGACACGGGCGATACCCGGCTGCGCGAGAAGCTCGACTACGCCGCGCGGGAGCTCATCGCCGCGCAGGAGGCCGACGGTTACCTGGGGACCTATGAGCCGGCCCAGCGGTTCGGGCTGTTTCCGAATGCCGACTGGGATGTCTGGTCGCACAAGTACTGCCTCATCGGTCTGCTCACGTATCACCGGTACACCGGCTCGGCCGAGGCGCTGGCGGCGGCGCGGCGGGCGGCGGACCTGCTGATCCGCACGTTCGGGACCGGGGGCAAGTCGATCGTCTCGGCCGGGACGCACGTCGGGATGGCTGCGACGAGCGTGCTGGAGCCGATCGTGCTGCTTTATCGCCTGACAGGCGATGAGCGGTATCTCGCGTTCGCGCGGTCGATCGTGGCCGCGTGGGACGAGCCGGGCGGGCCGCGGGTTCTCGAGACGCTGACGAAGGCTGGCGCGGTGAACCAGACCGCGAACGGAAAAGCGTATGAGATGCTGTCGAATCTCGTGGGGCTGTGTGAACTGGCCCGCGTGACGGGGGAAACGCGGCTGCTGACGCCGGCGCTCAACGCGTGGGAGGACGTCGTCCGCAACCAGCTCTATATCACGGGGAGCGCGAGCGCCGGCGAGCATTTCCGGGCCGCACACGAGCTGCCCAACGAGCAAAAGGCGAACGTCGGCGAGACGTGCGTCACGGTCACGTGGATGCAGCTCTGCCTGCAGCTCCTGCGGATCACCGGCGACGCAAAGTACGCCGATGAATTCGAGCGGGCGGCGTACAACCACCTCTGCGCCGCCCAGCGGCCGGACGGCGGCGCGTGGTGCTATTACACGTCGCTCGACGGCACGAAACCGTACGGCGACGCGACGAACTGCTGCCTTTCGAGCGGGCCGCGCGGGCTGGCGCTCGTGCCGACGGCGGCGTACCTGACGACGGTGCGCGGGGGCGCTTCCTATGTTGTGGTCAATACCTTCGAGTCTTCGACGGCGCGGCTCTCCGTTCCGGCCGGCGGTGCGAAGCAGCGTGGAGCGGCCGGCGGGGAGCAGAACGAGCTTGCGATTGAGCAGAAGAGCGGATTTCCGCGTGCGGGGAGCGCGGTGATCACGTTCACACCTCGAAGCGAGGCCGTCTTCGGCGTACTGATTCGTGCGCCGCGCTGGGCGCAACCGGCCCGCGTGCGTGAAGCGCCGACCGCGCGCTACGACGACGGCGGGTGGCTGGTTGTGCCGCCGCGGTCGTGGAAAGCCGGGGACTCGCTGCACGTCGAATTCGCGCTGACGGTGCGGAGAGTGGGCGGGGATTTCGGTAATGCGGGGAGCGCGGCGTTCACCTGGGGGCCGTTCGTGCTCGCGTATGACACCGCGGAAAACCCGGGCGGGCCGGAGCCGGCCGCGGTGCGGCTGATCGACGAGGCGCGGCCAATGCTGCTCGCGCCGGCGGATCAAGATGGGGCGAGCAGCCGTCTCCGATTTGGATTCGAAGTGGGGCGCGTCGGCGATTCGACGGTTGCCCGTGCGACGCTCGTTCCGTTTGCGGACGCAGGGCGGACGGGCGGCGAGTTTCGCGTGTGGCTCGCGGCGGAATAACGTTACGGGCGCGTGCGCTTATCCCGGCATCGTTCGTAGAACGCGACGGTCCGCGCGGTCATTTCCTCGCGGGTCGGAATTGACGGACGGAGCTCGTCTGCTTCCCGCCGGGACTGTGCGAGAATGCACGCCGCGAGGGCTTCGGCGTCGCCCGGCGGGAATCGGCACGATTCATCCGCCACCAGTTCCGCGATCCCCGGAACATCGCTGGAGACGACCGCCTTCCCCCGCGCGTACGCCTCGCTCGCGACATTCGGGAGATTCTCCGGCCAAAGGCTGGGGATCACCACGAGGTCGAGCGCGTCATAGAACGCCGGCATCGACTCGGGGGCGATGCGCCCCAGCATCTGCACGTTCAGGCCCTGCGCTTCGCGACGCACCGCCTGTTCGTACTCGGCGTCACCACCGGCCGTCGCGATGCGCAATTCACAGACGCCCCCCTGCTCCGCCAATGCCCGCACAGCCCGGATCAGCGTCAGGACGCCTTTGTGCCGGCCGAGCGCGCCTGCATAGCCCAGGACCAGCGATCGGTCATTCGACGCTGCGCCCGGGGGCGCACGGCGAGGCCCGTTCAGATTCTCGAACCAGTGCGGCTCGAGGCCATTCTGGATGAAGGCGGTCCGCGGGTGCGTGAGGCGGGGACTCAGCATCGCTTCCGCGGTCCGCGAGAGGAAGATGACGCCGTCGCCGGCGTTGAGCGCTTCGAGCAGGATCGACCGCCGCTGCCGCCAGCGCGACCACTCGGCCGGGGGCAGTCCGCGGCTCATGGCCCGCACGGCGAAGAGCGCGGGCAGCATGACCGACAAGAGCGGCATCGCCGCGGCCGCGCGGAGGACGCGCGATTCGTGTGATGCCGCGATGCAACGCACGCACTCGGTCCATTTCACCTCACCGCTACACACGCCGCCCGACGAATGGTAGAGCGTGTGCTTCGGGCACACCCACCAGAAATCGACGACGGTGGTGATGATCGGAACGCCGGCCCGCCGCGCCGCGTGGCCGATGCCGACGCCGATGTGCGCCGGGTTTACGAGATGCACGAGGTCGGGTTTTTCGCTGCGAATCACGCGTTCCAGCACGGAAGGCGAGATTCCCTGAACGGCCATCCAGCCATTCGATGGATAGGCGAGAATCCGCGGGGCGGCCTCGAACTCGACGCCGGCCGGGAGACTTTCGCCGCGGCGTTCCGGGTCGCCGGCCAGGATGACGGTCTCGTGCCCGAGCCTGGCGAGGCCGGAGGTGAGCAGCGAGAGATACCGCTCGGTCCCCTGGCGGTATCCCCGTCCGTACTGCATCGTCGCAAAGAGGATCTTCATTCCGGCTCTGCTTTCGCGGCGTCAGGCCGGTTTGTTGCCGAAGTCGGGGCCGTACTTCCGCCTGGCGTACCACTGGTAGAACGGCAGCGCCTTCATGAGCTGAATCAGCCGGTACGCGGTGCTCGACTTGATCCGACGCAGGCGTTCGTGCGGATCGCCCGAGGCAAGTCGGGTCTCCCAGTCCCTGCCGTGTCGCAGGCGTGCGAACAGCCGGTACGGCGGAAACCGCTTGAGCCGCTGCACGGATCGCCACGTCCGCGAGTTCTCGATATGGTTCAGCTCCGCCTCGGCGAGGAGGCGCTGGTAGAGCGCATCCTCCGTCGTGCCGGCGGGACGCTCGCCGCCCCCGCCGCCGGCCGCGAAGAAACTCTCGCGGAGTTTCCAGGCTTCGACATGCGCCTGGTAGAACATGCGGTCCTTTTCGGTCAGCGACGATTCGATCATTGATGAGTAGAGCGCCCGATGGTGCTCGATCATCTTGTGGATCATCTCCGACCGCCGCTGCTGCGTCTGGGAGAGCATCGACCCGCCGGCGTGCTTGCGATAGTGGAACAATCGCTCGGGGTGCATGCGGCCGTGGTAGCCGATGGCGAGCAGTGCGATCCAGAAATCCCAGTCCTCGAAGCCGTAGATCATGTCGCGGCTGTAGCCGCCCACCTCGTCGTAGGCCGCGCGGCGGATCAGGGCCGTGGCGACGCTCTGGTTGTCGATCAGGAGGCGGCGCGGGTCATACTGCGGGCAGTCCCACGCGCCGCTGGCGGCGCCGAAGAACTGCACCTGGCTGTAGGCGTACCCCAGCGATTCATCCGCGAGGAGGATCGGGAGCAGCATTTCCACGAACGTCGGGTCGATCCGGTCGTCGGCGTCGAGGGGAACGAAGAACGGGGCATCGGTCGCGCGGACGCCCGTGTTCCGCGCCTCCGCGAGGCCCGCGTTTGCCTGGTGGATCACACGCAGATTCGGCGCGCGGAGCGATTCGAGCACGCGGACGGTTTCGGGATCGGTCGACCCGTCGTCGACGACGACGGTCTCGACAGGTCGGTGCGTCTGCGCCTGAATGGACGCGAGGGTCTCCGGCAGGTACCTGCCATGATTGAAGCAGGGAACGATGAAGGCGACTTTGACCGGGCCGGCAGGCGGGGCGACGACGCGCCCGGCTGCGGTCAGGGGAGACGGGCGTTGATCCGCGGGCGCGCCGGCAGCTCGCGGGTGTTCGGCGATGAACCGCTCGAACACCGCCTCTGTCTGCGCACCGATGACATCGGGGTGATAGAGCGCTCGAATCCGCTCGTGCGCCGCCCCACCGATGCGTTCCAGTGCGTCGTCGCTCATCTGAAACGCGCGGATGAGTGTCTGCGCCAGGTCTCCGGCATCCGCCGCGCGGGCGATGAACCCGCTGACTTCCGGCTCGATCATCTCCGCCATGCCGGAATTGTCCGTTCCGACGACGGGCCGGCCGAGGGCCATCGCCTCCAGGCAGGTATTCGGGAAATTCTCGAAGTGCGAGGGGAAGACGCAGACGCGCGCGGCCGTGTATCGTTCCCTGAGCACATCGCGCGTAACGCGGTCGACCAGCTCGATGCGGTCGAGGAATCGGCGCGGCAGCAGACCGCGGACGTACTCCCGCATCGATCGGCCCGGCTGACGCTCGGTGTCGCCGCCGATCATCACCAGCCGCGCCTCGGGACACGCCGCCAGCAGAGCCTCCGCCGCCCGGGCGAGCGTCTCGATGCCCTTGCGCTCCTCAAACCGGCCGACGTAGAGCACGTCGCGAGCGCCTTGCATGGGCGACCGGTTCTCGCCGGCCGCGATGAAGGTCGGATCCGCGGGGCACGCGAGCGTCTCGATCCGCAGCGACTCCCCCGCTTTCTCGCGCACCTCGCGGGACATCGCCCGGCACGGGCTGACGATGTGATCGGCCATCCGCAGCGCCTGGTGCTCATACTCTTCGAGCAGGGCGACGCGCGGCTGACCGGGGTTGTATTTGTAGAGAACCGAAAGCGGGGTCTGCAACCGGACGATGCTCGGCGGCCGGTTTGCCCGATCGGTCGTGCCGAGCCACGTCACGCCTTCGCCGCGATAGTCCGCGAACTCGATCAGGTCTACGCCGCGCCGCACCAGCGCGTGGAGCGTCTTTGCGACGGCGTCGGACCGATGCTGCCACGCCCGAAGGACGCCGGCCGGGTCGTCCGTTGCGCCAGGCGCGAGCGGCAGCCGCAGGACATGGATTCCGCCGTCGTTTTCCCGCTGCGGGAAGGGCTCGCGGCCGAGCGTTACGACCGTGACGTCGTGGCCGCGCTGCGCCATGGTCCGCGCAGCGGCGTGGACATAGGTGCCGATGCCGCCGCCGAACTGCGGAGGATATTCCCAGGAAACGTAGACGATGCGGAGCGCCCGGGCCATCGGCGCGGAAGATACCCGATCGCAGGCCGGGCGTCAGGCCGCATCCTCAATGGACCGCAGGACCGGCTTACACGGATACCGGCGCCGCGGCGGCGGCGAACCGCTGGCGGAACTCGTCCGGCGACAGCCTGGCCTCGGCCGCGATCCGGGCGAGCGTCTCCGGGTTCTCGAGATCGGTTTTTTCGAGCCGGATCATGTACGCCCGGGCGACCCGGTAATAGTCGCTCTCGACGTTGACCACGCGCGTCCGCGTGCGGTTGGTCTCGGGGTCGACCATGTCGTGGAACTCGATCGGCTGGAGATTGCCGTCCTTGATGCTCACCATGACCGCGTTTCGGTTGTGCGTCAGCAGGAGCTGAATCGCGAAATAGCCGAGCATGCGACAATAGGCCATGTCATAGGGCGTCGGGTTCGCCGATCGGAGCTCATACCCGAGTTCGTGATCGACGAGTTCGATCTTCTGCCCGCGGGCCTTGAACCGCGCCTCGATCTCGGTCTTGAGCAGATTCGCCAGATTCACCTCGGACAGGCGCATGTGTCCGGCCGCGTCGAGGGGAATCTCGCGCTTCAGGATCGACTCCAGCTCCGCCTTGTCGCCCAGCCGATACGCCAGCCCCTCGGCGACGATGGCGACGCCGTCCGGCCGGCCGAGGGCCCGCCGCTTGAGCATTGCGCCTTCAAGGATGTCGACGATCTGGGAGACGCGCACCTTGCCCTTGAATTCTTCGGGAATCAACGTCACTGTCGCACCGGCGGCGATGCCGATCGAGAGCGCCAGCCAGCCGGCGGTCCGCCCCATCGCCTCGCACAGGTACCAGCGCCCGGTTGTGTAGGAATCGCGCATCAGGTTGGCGACGAGTTCTGTGCCCACGAGCCTTGCGGTTGAGAAACCGAAGGTCGGCACATCGGCCGGGAGCGGCAGATCGTTGTCGATCGTTTTCGGAACGTGGACGACGCGGATCGTCCCGTCCGCAGCGTCGCTGATGAACCGGGCGCTGAGCGCCGTGTCGTCGCCGCCGATCGTCAGCAGTGCATCCACACCCAGCTTTCGCAGATGCGTGAGGACCTGACTCACCTTCGCGGGATCGGGCGAGGCCTGCTTGCTCTGTTTCAGCTTCGCGTCATCCAGAAGGCTGGTCCGCGACGTTCTGAGGTACGAGCCGCCGATGAAGTGAATCCGGGCGACCGTCGGAATGTCGAGCTTCACCGCATGCTTGTCATCGTCGAACTTGTCCGAACAGAGCCAGCGGAAACCCTCATAGAACCCGATGACGTCCATCCCGCGGTTGATCGCTTCGATCGCGGCCGCGTTGATGACGCCATTGATCCCCGGTGCCGGCCCCCCTCCAACCAGAATCCCGAGACGACGCGCACGCATGGTCTTCCTTTCACAACTCTTTGATCAACAATCGGTTACGATCGATCGAGGCTGTTTACCACCATTCTCCGGCGGGATCGGTCAGGCCGCGATGAAAGCCTTTTCAGAGCTTACCCGTGGGCGATCCGGGATGCAAATAACCGCCTATCTCAGGCGCAGGCAATCCTCGCGCCAGGCGCAGGTATCCGGCTCGGCCCGCAGCACTGCCGGATGGCGCGGTCCGGGGTAGCGACGGTGCGCCAAATTGCGCACTGGAGCGTATTCCGACCGAGTGCTCTCGTCGCGTCCGATTCCGCGGCCAGCTCACTTGCCGTGGCCGCGCTGACCGCGTAAAGTACCGGGCTCCGATTTTTCGAGGGAACGTATGCCGAAGATCAAACCTCACAAGGGCCTGAAGTCGCGGACGAAAGTCTCGGCGAAGGGCAAGGTGATCCACAAGGGCTCGGGCAGCAGCCACCTGATGAGCGGCAAGTCCGGCCGGCATTGCCAGAAGATTCGGCGTTTGAGCATCTTCAAGGGCAAGTTCAACGTCAACGCCCTGCGAGCGCTCGGGTTGGACTGAGATTCGGCAGGAAATTTCGTTCATTTCGCGGCGGGGTTGCCGCGTGATTGCGTTTGAGGGAGTCTGAACATGCGCGTTCGTGGTGGTCATGCAACTCGTCAGCGGCGGAAGCGCATTCTTCGCGATGCGAGCGGCTTCTGGGGGACGCGCAGCAAGCTTTACCGCGTCGCGAAGCAGTTCGTCACCAAGGCCGGGCAGTATGCGTTTCGGGATCGTCGCGCGAAGAAGCGCGATTTCCGGGCGCTGTGGATCACGCGCGTCACGGCGGCGTGCGAAATGCGCGGCATCTCGTACAGCCACTTCATGTGCGGGCTGAAGCGTGCGAACATCGCACTGAACCGCAAGATGCTGAGCGAGATCGCAATTTTCGACGAGCCGGCATTCGACAAGCTCGTCGAGACGGCCCGGACGAAGCTGACCGCCGCCGCGTAACGCGGGGCGTGGACGACATCGCGCGCGTCACGCCGCCGGCTTGGGCGTGATGCGCGGGAAGACAAACCGCTGGTAGATCAGGGCCAGGAGCATCAGGCTCAACCCCAGGCCGAGCAGGGAAAACACGCGATAGAGATCGCGCAACCCCGCCAGGTCGCCCAGGAACACCTTTCCAACGACGCCGAACATGACGACGAGCGAGGCCCAGCGCGCGATCGCAGATCCTGTCGCCACCCCCGCTCCGAGAAGCGCGAGCCCGAAGACGGTCCAGGCCGCCGAGTACGCGTAAAGCTCCGCACCGGTCGGCCACGACCCCGTCAGCACGTCGCCGCGGAACCACTGGCGCACTTCGAGATTCACGAGCGCGAACAGCAGCACGATTCCGCCGAGGACGAGCGCACCGGCGAACTCGCGCGGCGGCCACTTGCGGACGGCGTATGCAAGCGCGATGAGCAGCGCGGCGGGCAGGCCATAGCACGGAAGGAGCCGATTCCATAGGCGTGTTTCACCGACGGGAATCGCGTTCCAGAGCGGGTTCTGCGCGAGGAGGAGCCCGCCCGCCGCGAGGACGAGGGCGAGCACGGCCAGTGCTCGCGACGTCCCTTCGGCGATCTCGCGCGCGGCGCCGCGCGCCGCGGCGACGGCGATCAGCGACAGACTCAGCCAGGCGACGACGTACGTCGCCGTTTCAGTCAGTTCCGGTCGGGACCGGAGGAGGACGTCACGGTGGAAGACGTGGCGCACTTCGAGACTCACGAGTGCGACGAGCAGCACGACGCCGCCGACCGCGAGCATCGACGAGAACACGCGCGGCTCCCACCGGCGCATCGCAATCGCCAGGGAGATGAGCAAGCCCGCGGGAACGCCGTAACTCCAGAGGAGGTCGTTGAGCAGGATCCACTCGCCGACAGTGGTTTCTTTCCACAACGGGTTTTCGCCCACCAGGAGCCCGACACCCGCGACGACCAGCGCCAGCACGGCGAGCGTCTTCGCCGCCCCTTCCGCCACGGCGCGGGTCGCGCCCCGGGCGAGCGTCGTCGCCGCAAGGGCCAGCACGAGCCAGACCGACACGTAGCTCGCCACTTCGGTCAGGAGACTGTCGCCCGAGATGAGCGCTTCTCGATGGAAGAAGTGCCGCGTCTCCGTCGTGACCAGCAGAAATGCGAGCAGCGCTGCGCCGGCCTGCATCGCCCGGGAGAGGTGCGGGTCGCGGATGCGATGGAAGACCCACGCGGCCGCCGCGAGCGCAATCGTCGGCACGCCGTATGCGTAGAGCAGCCAGTTCCAGATCGGCGTCGTGCCGATGGGGATGGCGAAGACATCCGGCAACACGAGACCGAGGATCGCGAGCCCGGCGAGCCCTGCGGAGAGGGCGCGCAGCAATTCCACGCGCAGGCGGGCGAAGAGGAGCGCCAGCAGCGGGGCTTCGATTGCCCATGCGACCGGGATCAGCCGCCGCTCGAATTCGACCGCGACTGCGAGCGAGACGAATGCTGTCGCGCCGGCGAGCATGGCGGCGAACGGTTCGTCGCTGAGATGCGCCCGAGTCTCTGCGCGGGTGAGCGGGGCTGCGGCAACCGCGAACGCTGCGGCGATTCCCGACGCAATCAGACCCCACGCGAGGCCCAAGGGCGGTTCGGCCAGCGCACCATAGGCAACGAGGAACGCGAGGAGTGCTCCGGCGCAGGAGAGGGCCGCGAATCGCCCGGGCGTTTTCGCCCCCCAGATGGCCGCATAACCGCCGCCGCTATAGAGCACGCCCGTGCCGAGGCACACCCAGGGGAAAATCGTGCCATCGATCGCGCCGACGCGCAGCTTCCAGACGATCAGGAGGATCCCGGTCAGGGCCAGCGCGAGCCAGGGCAGCGGTTCGTGCCGGGCATCGATCCGAGCCGCGACGATCGCACCGGCCCCGAGAAGCGCGAGGAAGCCCCAGTCCGTCACGGTGAATCCACTTACATTGACGACCGCACCGAGCGCCAGCATTGAGACGATGCCCGCGAGCGCGCCGAGGCCGCGCGCCCGCACCGGCCCGATCTGCCGCGAATCGTCGATCGTTCCGAGCACCACCGGGAGGTTCAGCAGCACGAACCCCGCGAGCCACGCCCCGTCGATCGGCCCGCGCGCCGTAAGCAGCCAGATGAACACCCACGCGACGCCACCGACGAACGCCAGCAGGCTCAGCGGCCACCAGCCCCGTGTTCGCGAGATGCCCGCGATCCCGCCTTGCAGCAGCAACAGGTAGACGAACAGCGGTCCCGGCCGGGGATCTTCGCTGCCGATGAGCGCCGGCGTCGCGAAGCCGCCGACGAGGCCCAGCAATGCCACGAACGGGCCCTGACGGAGCGACAGGCCGATCGCCGCGGCCGTGATTACCGCGAGGAGGATGAACCCGATGGTCGGGCCGACGAAGTGGTAGAGATTCAGCGCGGCCAGCGTGACCGCGTAGAGATCGGCGACGCCGGCGGCCGTGAGTCCCTCGCCGATGCGCGTGTCGCCGCGGCGGCGCATCCACTCGCCTGCGCCGATGAGTACGAGGCCGAACGCCGCACCCAGCACGATTCGCACAGCCGGGCCGAGGAGCCCTGCGTCGAACGTGTACTTGACGAAGAAGGCCCCGGCGAGGAAGAGCGCGATTGCGCCGAGCCAGATCGCAATGCGGGTCGTGAAATTCCGCTCGAAGCCCTCGGCACTCGCGCCTGCCGCGCTCGGCGAGGCCGTACCTTCACTGACGCCCTCCGGGCTCGCCACGCGGGCCAGGATCGCGACCTTCGCCGCTTCCGCGGGGACAAGCGACTCGACCAGCCGCTCGGTCGAGGTCTGAATTGGCGGAAATATCCCGGTCTCCGCGGTGGCGGGCGAACACTCGCCCGTGCCGCGAAACGGAGCGGGGAGCGGGGGCGGAAGCGGTGCGCCGGGCGCCGTCTTAACGGAAACGGTCGAGCCCTCATCGGACTCTTCGGCGGCCGCTTGGGCGGGCTCCGGTTCGGGCTGCGCGGCAGCGCCCTCGGCCTGGCGATGCGACATCACCCAGAGCTGGTTTTCGAGACTGCGCACCTGGCGTTCGAGGAGGTCGACGCGCGCCGACGCCCGAAATGCCGTGCGCAGGGCCATGATGATGCCGATGGCCGCGAGTCCGATGGAGACGACCGCGCATTCCATCCGTCACCCGGGGGTGAGCCGATGAGCATGACCGTCGGCCGCGCGCTGCGGCGCGCCGGTCAACTATGACAGCATACCGAATCTTGGGCTGAACCACACGCACCGGGCCCAGGAGCGGCCGGTATCCACCGCGCCGGTCGGGCCGGGCAAGCCTCCTCCACCGCCGGTCCCGCCCGCGATTCACGCAATCGCACGGAACGAAATCAGGTCGATCCGCGGCGTCAGGTATTCGTCGCGAGCCGGCTCGTCGCGGGCGAAGTCCGTGCTCAGGTATTTCTTGTTCGAATCGGGCAGAACCGTGACGACGGTCGCGTCGGGCTGCCGCTCGACGAGCTGCACCGCGCCGAGCAGATTCGCGCCGGAGGAGATGCCTACGCCGAGGCCGAGCCGGTTGCACAGCGACTGGGCCATGAGGATCGCATCGCCGTCCCAGGCGTCGACGACGTCGTCGAGCTCGGTGAGTTTGACGATCGCGGGGACGAATTCGTCGGAGATCCCCTGAATCCGGTGCTTGCCGGTCTTGTGGCCCGTGCGGAGGGTCGGCGAATTGGCCGGTTCGAGCGGGTGGGCGGTCAGGCGCGGGTTGCCGCGCTTCAGGCAGCGCTGGAGGCCCATGATCGTTCCGCCCGTGCCGACGCCGGCGACCACCGTGTCGGCTTTCAGATTCACGGCCGCGAGCTGGCGTTCGATCTCGGGGCCGGTCGTGTACTCGTGGGCTTCGACGTTGGCCGCGTTGGCGAACTGTCGGGGCAGGGAGATGTGCTCATGTTCGCGGGCGTAGGTTTCCGCGCGCTCGATGCTGCCGACGAAGCCGCCCTCGTCGCGGGAGACGGGGATTACCTCGGCACCAAAGCTGCGGATCAGGCCGACGCGCTCGGCGCTCATCCAGTCAGGCATGAAGATCCGCACGGCGTGGCCGAGGGCCCGGCCGATCGCCGCGAAGGAGATGCCCGTGTTGCCGCTGGTGGCCTCGACGATCGTGTCGCCGGGCGAGAGTTCACCGCGCTCGTAGGCGCGGGCGATGATCCACGCGGCCATGCGGTCCTTGACGGAGCCGGTCATGTTTCGCTGCTCGTACTTGGCGAAGAGGCGGCGCGGCCGGCCGTCGTACCGATAGTGGATTTCGAGCAGCGGGGTGTTGCCGATCATGTGGTGCAGGCCGGCGGCGCGGACTGGGCAGCGGGAGCAGCAGTCGGCGGGGCCGGGGACGGGGGTGCTGGTCATGCAGCAGGTTCGGGATTCGGGGTGCATGGTCGAATCGTAAGGGCGGGCGGGGAAGCGTGAAAACGTGATAACGTGAAAAGGTGAAAACGGGGATCGGTGCCGCCTTGCCCCTCGCCGCGACGGCCGGCGCTACAAATGCGCGAGATCGCGCAGGCTGTTTTCGATCCACGCCGCAAACCAGTCGGCGAAGGTTGGCGTTTCCGAAATCAACTTCGCCGACGGTTCGATATCGTCGACTGTCGGCGGAACGTGGGCGGATGTGCCCGCTTCGTGATCGGTGTAGTAGTCCAATACGACACCGCGAAGCTCGCCGGTTGTAACGAGAATCGTCCAGAACATGCAGCCGTGATGACAGATCGGAATCGCGCCGTCCGGGTTCCACGGGATGCGAACGCACGGCCATTCGGGATTTGCGAGCGCACCGATCAACTCGGTCCGACTGACCGGGAATTCGATGTCGGCACGTCCTGTACCAGGCTTGCACTCGCGATCTTCGACCGGTGCGCTCTCCGCCCCCTTCCATTCAGCCCGTTCCTTTCGAATTTCGTCGGGACTGAAGATTCCATAGTACGGGCCGCCGCCGAAGCCGATTTCGAGCAAGAAGGTTCGGAAGTCGTCAGGCAACGCGACATTGAGCTCACGTTCGAGGGCGTCCAGTTCGTCGATCAGAACGCAGACGTTTGAATAACGATGCGAGCGCGCGCCGAAAATCCGTCGCTGCGCGTCAAGCTTCGCGAGTGTGGCAAGATCAGTTGATAGTCGTGCGATTGAAGAGCGCATCGCTTTTTCACGTTATCACGTTATCACGTTTTCACGCGGCGGCCGGTCTACTTCGCCTTCACGTCGTAGCAGTAAAGCAGATCCTGGTCGCGGATGTAGAGTTTGCCGTTTGCGATGACCGGATGTGACCAGGCCGGACTTTTGGTGCGGTCGGGCTGGTCGAAGCGGCCGCGCTCGACGTATTTTTCGGGGTTCGGCTCGATGAGGAGCAGCGTGCCGTCCTCGGTGCGGTAGTAGATGCGGCCGTCGGCGAAGGCTACCGAGCCCTTGGGGGCGGCGCGGTCGCGCCAGAGCATCTTGCCGGTTTTAAAATCGAGGCAGGTGAGCGAGCCGCCGGAGTTGCCGCCATTGGCCCCGTACAGACATCCGTCGATGACGACCATGCCGCCGTGGTGGTTCTGCATCTGCGTGCTGAACCAGGCCTCGTCGGCCTTGATTGTGCCATCGGCGCCTTTGCTGAGCTTTACCGCCCCGCCGCCTGCGCCGTAGGCCGAGGAGGCGAAGACCAGGCCGTCGTGGAAAATCGGCGTGGAGCAGTTGATGCCGTTTTCGTTCGCGGGCTTGGTGTACTTCCAGAGGAACTTGCCGTCGGCGGCCGCGACGCCGATCAGGGCGCCGGCGGCGAATTGCACGTACTGCCGCTGGCCTTCGGCGTCGATCGCGATGGCGGAGGCGTAGCCCGCGCCCGAATTGCCGCCCGCGTCGGGCTTGCTCTTCCAGATCACCTCGCCGGTCGCCTTGTTCAGGGCCACAAGCGTCGCGTCGGCGCCGCCGGGCGTGCAGATGACCCTGTCGCCGTCGACGAGCGGCGATTCGTTGTAGCGCCACATGGGCACGCGGCCGCCGAAGTCCTGCGTCAGGCTGCGGTGCCAGATGATCTTTCCGTCTGCGACGTTCAGGCAGGCGAGGTCGCCGCTCAGACCGATGGCGTAGAGGCGGTCGCCGTCGACCGTGGGCGTGCAGCCCGTGCCTTCGCGGCCTTCGTCGCGGCCGCCCTCCGCCGCCGGGGCGAGACGGGTTGTCCATAGTGTCTTGCCGTCGGCTTCGGAGAGGCACCAGACGACCTCATCGCCGCCGCGGTTGCTGAGGCCGTAGAGCCGGCCGGCGGCGACGGCGGGCGCGCTGTAGCCGCCGCCGAGGCCGATGATTTTCCACGCGAGCGGCGGGCCGGCTTTGGGCCATTCCTGGAGGAGGCCGCGCTCTTTCGAGATCGCGTTACGGTCGGGGCCCTGCCATTGGGGCCAGTCGTCGGCGAGGGCGACGGCGGCGAGCAGTATCGAAGCGGTGAGTGTCAGCGTGATACGGGTTTTCATCGCGGGCTCCTTCAGCGAGGCAGCGACAGGCTTGGCTCGCGCATACTGTAAATCGGCCTGCGCAGTTCAGCGACAGGAATGGACTCCGCCACGCGCGTGCGAAGCCTCCGAACCTCTCCTCGGCCGGCAGGACGAAGACGGGGGCAGACTCGGGCAACGGAGATCCCTGGTTGAAAGACGGAGAAAAGGCTAATCTCGGTCAAGCAAGCCTGACCCGGCGAAGCAGTTTTCCGACCGAGCGGACGCGTTGTGAAATGAGAAACAGCAGCAGCGGCACGGGCAGGGCGAGAAGGACCGCGGCCGGTGGCACCACGCTCGGGCCGAAGAATGCGGGCACGACCCAGACGAGCGCGATGCTCGCCGCGAGTTCCCGCCTCGCTCCGCGGAATTGCGAGGCACTCTGCGCCCACCAGGGAAGCGCGATTAAGCCCCCGATCGCAAGAAAGAGCACCGTCGCCTTATGCCACCCGAACAAGAGGCAGGCATTTCCCGGCGAAGAGGGGTCGTAGTGAATTTGGTACGGCGAGCCAACCGTGAACGCCCGCGCGGCCGATTCGCCGCCCGTCCAAAACGAGTTTTCGTGATGACCCGGGCAGAATTTGCTCGAGGAGTATCGCGTGCCATCGACCGCGTATGCGAACTGGATGATTGGACGGCTAGATCCAAACTTCCCGCCGCGCTCTACGCGGACGGATTCGATCGTCGCCTGCGTCGTCGCCCGCATTCGGATCATGTCGATCGCATCGAGCACAAATGCCGCCGGCCCGATCCAGACGAGAAAGACGAGCAGGCCACCAAATGCAGCTACGCCGACGCACAGGATTACGGGCTGAAACGCGCTTTTGATGCGCGGCCAGAGGCGCGTACGGTAAGCCGGAGATGGTCGAAACGGCGAGCGCATCCTCTAATTGTACAGAGGACGGGTTACGAAGACGGGATTCCGTGCCCGCCCCATCGAAATCTGCCTCGGCCACACGCCGGACGCCGGCCTTCGATCCTGCGATCGCTACTCTTCTTTCGCTTTACCCTCTGATCGAATCCGTCGAATTGCGAGCAACTGCAAGAGCGAGTCGCGGTCTTTGGGCCGCTGGATGTGCGTCTTGATCGTGATGAGGTCGTCGAGAGCGATCACGCGCACGCGGAGATCGCCGATCGTCTCGATCGTCGCGCGGTTCACGAGTTCTTCGTATCCGCCGATCGGCTCCAGGTATCCGAGCAGGTCGAGATCGCCCAACGGCGTTCGGAACGTGAAGTTGTTTCCAAGCGCGAGTGCACCGGCGTCCAGTCGAAACTTCAGGTCAGCCGGAGCGCCGCGGAGCGTCGGCCCGATTTCCTGAAGCGCTGCTGCGAGGCGCTCGAGGTTCTCGGGCGTGCGCCGGTAACAGAGGTCTACGTCGAAGGTGACGCGAGCACCGCCCATCAGGATTTCCGCCTGACCGCCGATCACGATGAATTCAACGCCGTGGGCGCACAGGATTTCAGCGAACTGCCGAAGTGTGCTCTTGCCGGCCGGTTCGGGCATGCTCCATCAATCTCCGCGTGCTGGCCGCGTGGGCGTCGCCGTTTCGAAGCCGCTCTTCCGGCGTAAGTTTCAGGTTCTCGCGAATGAGCGACAGATCGACGCCGTTCTCATCCTGTTCCCCGTACCAGGTGGGGCTACGCATGTACTCGGGCAGGGTTGGTGGAGTCGGGTCGCTCATTTCTCTGATTATAGCGTTATTTGGCGGGTGCCTTGGCAAGTTTGGCTGTTTCGAACTTCGTCGCTGCACGGGTTGCGGTTCTCGAAATGGGCGTGCTTACGCGGTCGTATCGCAAGCAAGTTCCGCGCGCCGCAAATGTGCGACGCCGCCGTGTTCGAAGCCTGCATGCTTACGCCGGGTATCGAGAGCATGCTAATCGCCGTCAGTCGGTTAGTTCAGCCAATTGCCGGGCAAAGTCCCAATCCGCCGGCTTTTTATTTGGATCAAACCAGCGAGCCTCGTCCGCAAACCATTTCGCGCGGTACCGCTTGATGGCTTCAGGAGTCGCATCCTCATAACCAAACTCCACGCCGCAACATGAACAGATCGCAAACGAAGGCGTCTTGCCGTCTGCGCCCCAAGGTGGCTCTTCCTGCTGCCATCCGCAGACGCGACATGCGTTGAGCTTAATGCGCATTCGAGTTAACTCCGATGCCGAGAAGAACAACTGTCGAAGCGAAACTGGTCCGCACAGGGGCCCGTACGACGTCGAGCTTCATCCGTCACCTTCATCAGCACAAAGCCAGTGTTCACGCATCTCCCCATTCGCCAACAAGGCGCTCACCGCCCGTTCGATCAGCGCCCGATCTAACCGCGCGACGAACAGGTCCGGGGCGATGAGGTACTCGGCCTGCGGGTCGTTTGTGACGTTATACGGCCGTGGATACCGGGCGCGCTCGAGGAATTTGAATGTCCAGACGTTCAGTGCGTACCGGCGTCGATCAGGCAGCGTGACAATGACGTTTGCGAAATCGACCTCCGGGTCATCGTCGGGATTTGGAATCCAGTTCTCAAATTCCAGCCAAAGATCGAAGGAAGTCGACACGATGTTGCTCCGATTCCGAACGCAGCCTGAGCGAGCTCGCGCTGCAACCCCGCCCGCGCGACTCACACGGGCAGGCTGAGTACAACCTGCCCATGCCACCCGTGCTTACGGCCAATCTGTTCCCCGTATCGGTCGGTCAACCGTGCGACGAAAGATGATCGCCTCGAGAATGTCGTCCTCTCTCGATGGCGTCGTGTCGCCGTACGAGTGGTCGAAAAATAGGCGCACCCGCCATTTCTGGTATTGCGGCGGCTCCTGCTCGAGAATCGCCGGCTGGAAGTCCCGGTCGTCCTTGAGTCGGTCGCCGACGAGCGTGCGTACCATCCCGCGCGTCATGCCGACCTCGATCTTGCCCCACGAATCCGGCTGCGTCGACGTCACCGGCGTCGCGGGGAAATCGCGGCGAAACTGCTCGATCTGCATTTTTGTCGGGGGCGGCGAGAGCTCCAGCCAGCGACAGAATTCTTCCCGTTCGGAACGTACTCGGCAGCCGGCCGATAGAACGCAGGCCGAGATCGCTACCAGGATCGCCGCCATTCGCATGAAGATCCCCCCGCTAGGCGCTCGCCACTGCTACCAGTACGTTTCTGCCAGTCAAGAGCATGTCGCAACATCTGACGCGCTCCCCAGGCTGAAACTCCCACTGCTCATCGCGGGGCACAGCCGAGTTGGGATCGATCAGATAGGTGCGGTCGGGGCCTTCGTTAGCCAAGACGGGGCGCCAAACATCTACACCCTCACCTACCAGGCGCACGTAGATAGTTACCATTGGGCCGCTCGCATTCCCTCGCTCGCGCGCCGGGCTCTGATCGGTTGCTCGCGCAGCCTGACCCGCGCGCTTGCGCTTGGGGCTCTGACGGTCGCTCGTGCGGCCTCGCCCTCGCTAGCGCGTCGGGCTCGGAAACCGCCTGCTGGCGCAGCGGGTTCTGATATCGACCCCACGGCGCGCCGTGCCCCCCCTATCCATCTCTTACCGTTCCACCTTCCCACTTTCCCACCTTCCCACCTCCCCACCGCGTCACTTCGCGTCGAGGTCGACGATCCGGATGTTCCGGAAGTGAATCTCCGAGCCTTCTGACTGAAGCCCGATCGGGCCCGCGATCTCTTCGACGTCCCAGGCGCGGTTCAGTTCTTCGCCGTTCACGCGCAGGATCACGTCGCCTTTGTTGACGATGATCTCGTATTCGTTCCACTCGCCCACCGGCCGCTCGGCCATGTGCGTCTTTTTCGTGTTGCGGCCGTTGAGGCGTTTCGTGTCGGTTGACATCTTGAATTCGTCGATGTTCCAGAAGTCGCCGGCGTTTTCGTGCTGGAGCTGGGCCTCGACGGACTTCGGCCAAACCTTGTCCGGGGCCTGCATGCGGAGGAGGACGCCGCTGTTGCCCGTCTTCGGCGGGTTGAAGCGCCACTCGAGCTTCAGGATGAAGTTCTTGTACGCCTTGTCGGTCTTGATGTAGCCCGCGGGGTTGCCCTTGCAGATGATCGCGCCGTCCTTGACCGACCAGACGTCGGCCAGCTTCGCGCCGTCGGGCAGGACGGCCGACCAGCCGGTCATGTCCTTGCCGTTGAAGAGCGCGACCTCGCCGGGGGCGGGCGACGAGAGGTCGCGGATGCGGAGGTTGCGGTACCAGACGTCGTTGCCGTGGTCCTGGAGGGCGATGTGGCCTTTCGGCTGCATGCCGAAGCCCTCGTAGCCCTTGAACTTGCTGGCCGCGATCTTCTCCTTCCACTCGGGCGAGTCCATGCGGGCTTCGACGAGCTTGCGGCCGTTGAGCCAATGCTGGAGAAGTCCGCCGCGGATGACGATCCGCGTCTGGTTCCACTCGCCGGCGGGCTTGACGGGCTTGTCGGCGGGCGGGGCGTAGAGGTCGTAGCACGCGCCGCTGCTGTTCATGGAGTCGGGCTTGGCGCCGGCGCCCTGGTCGTCGTAGACCTGGTACTCGGGGCCGGTCTGCCACGTGGTGTCGTGCTTCTCGGCGACGCGGTAGATGATGCCGCTATTGGCCTTCGGGGCGACCTTCCACTCGCACTCGAACTCGAAGTCGGCGAACTGGTCGGCGGTGATGATGTCCCCCCCGCCGCCCTTGTCCATGCAGCGTAGCGTTCCGTCCTCGACCTTCCATCCCTTGTCAGGGAATTTGTCCTTCTTGTAGCCGCGCCAGCCGGTCGAGGTCTTGCCGTCGAAGAGCAGCTTCCAGCCGCGGGCCTGGTCGACTTTCGAGAGCGTGTTGGGCTCGTCGGCGCGGGCGGTCGACGAGGCGAAGATAACGGCGAGGGTGAGCGGGACGAAGAGGGTACGCGTGAGCATCGGATGTCCTCCGGGGTGCGATTGTGGTTCACGGACAGGTGTATTGCACGGCGCGGGGGCGGGTTGGTCAAACGGCGGGCGATTGGCAGGCCGGCGCGCGACGGTGGAATCGCGCGGTCGAGGTTGGGGCGCCCTTTCAGGGCTTCCCGGCTTCGCGTTCCGCGACCCAGGGCGTTGCCCTGGGCTCTGGCTAAAGTGCCCCTTTGGGGCGGAAGACGCGGCGGCTTCGCGCGATTGCGGCGGTTGCCGGTATATTGGCCCCGATGGCTGCGAAGCGCGTGATCATTCTCGGCTCCACCGGCTCTATTGGCCGGGCGACGATTGAGGTTGCGCGGGGGCTGGGGGAGGCTGTGACGGTCGTCGGGCTCGCGGCCGGGGCGAATTGGCGGCTGCTGGCCGGGCAGGCGGGCGAGCTACGGCCGAAATCAATTGCGATCTGCGAAGAATCCTCATTTGACGAACTTCGGCGGGCGGTTGGCGGCCAGACGCGTGTTTTCGCGGGTGCGGCCGGGCTGATCGACCTGATCGCCGAGACGGAGACGGACTTCGTCGTTTCGGCAATCGTCGGGGCCGCCGGCCTGCCGCCGACGCTGGCGGCCGTCGAGCGCGGGATCGACGTCGGGCTGGCGAACAAGGAATCGCTGGTCGTGGCCGGGGCGATCCTGATGCCGCTGGCGAAGAAGACCGGCTCGAACCTGATTCCCGTGGACAGCGAGCACTCGGCCGTCTTCCAGGCGATGCACGCCGGCCGGCGCGACGAAGTCAAGACGATCTACCTGACGGCCTCGGGCGGCCCGTTCCGCACGTGGCCGAAGGAGAAGATCGCGGCGGCGACGGTGGAACAGGCCCTCAAACACCCGAACTGGGTGATGGGGCCGAAGATCACGATCGACAGCGCGACGATGATGAACAAGGCGCTGGAGATCATCGAGGCGCATCACCTCTTCGACGCCCCGCCGGAGATGATCGAGGTGCTGGTGCATCCGGAGTCGATCGTGCACTCGATGGTGGAGTACCACGACGGGTCGGTGCTGGCGCAACTGGGTGTGCCGGACATGAAAACCCCGATACAATATGCGCTTACGTACCCGCTCCGGGCGCCGGGGGCGTCTGCGCCGCTGGACTGGCGGCAGGTGCGGACATTGAACTTCGAGCCGCCGGACATGGAGCGGTTTCCCGCGCTGCGGCTGGGGTTTGAGGCGGCGCGGGCGGGTGGATCGCTGGGCGCGGTGTTGAACGCGGCGAACGAGGCCGCCGTCGCGAAGTTTCGGGCCGGGACGATCCGGTTCGGCGAGATCGCGGAACTGACTGAAGCGACAATGCAGCGTCACCGGCGGATCGATACGCCGACGCTGGAACAACTGCTGGAAGCCGACGCGTGGGCGCGGCACGAGGTCATGGAATGCCGTTAGCGTCGTCTACTCCCCTGCTGCTCGCGGACTGGATCGAATGGCTGCAATCCGCGGGCGGGCTGTTCCAGGTCATCCTCGGCTTTTCGATCATCATCTTCTTTCACGAGCTGGGGCATTTCCTCGCGGCCAAATGGGTCGGCGTGCGGGTGCACCGCTTCGCCGTCGGCTTCGGCCCGCGACTGTTCGGGTTCCGGCCCGGCGAGGGCTTTACATTCGGCTCGCGGCCCGACTACTCGGCCGAGGAGCTGGAGAAGAAGCGGTACGGAGAGACCGACTACTGCATGAACCTGCTGCCGATCGGCGGGTACGTGAAGATGCTCGGCCACGATGACATCCTCGTGAACGAGGAGACGGGCGACATCAAGCTGACGACCGATCCGCGGGCGTTCAACAACCGCCCGGTCGGGCAGCGGGCGATCGTGGTCTCGGCGGGCGTGATCTTCAACCTGCTGCTGGCGGCGCTGCTGATCATCATCGTGTTCATGGTCGGGTGGAAGACGCTGCCGCCGATCATCGGGATCGTCGCGCCGACGGGCCCCGCGTATGGAAAACTTCAGCCGGGCGACCGGATCCTGGCGATCGACGGCGCGAAGGCCGACTCGTTTCAGGATCTGATCTACGCCGGCTACTTCGCAAAGGCGGATAAGGCGATGCGGCTGGCGGTCGAGCGCGACGGCAAGCCGCTGCCGGAAACGATCGACATCATTCCCGACATCGACGATCGGCTGGGCTTCGGCCAGATCGGCGTTTCGCCGGCGTTCAGCAACAAGCGCGCCCGCGACGGGTTCGCCGTCGGCGACGCGGAGAATGTGAAAGCCGGTGATACGATCGTCGCCGTCGAGGGCGCGGCCGTCTCGGACGGGCTCTCGATCTGGCAGAAATTCCGCGACAGCGGCGGCCGCGTGCTCAAGCTGCTGGTGCGCCGGCCGGATTCTTCCGCGCCCGGCGGCTATCGAGAGATCGAGTGTCTCCAGCGGGCCTCGCTCGTATTCGACCTCTATGACCTCGCGGGGGAGCGGCCGAGCGAACAATCCGTCGACAATCGCCACCTGCTCGGTTTTCAGCGCCGCCGGCTGGTCAATACGGTTCACGCGGGCTGGCCCGCTGAGGCGGCCGGCTTCAAGGCGGGCGATGTGATCGTCGATTGGGCGGGACGGCCGAGTCCGACATTTGCGGAAATCGTCGCCGCGAACCGTGCGAGCGACGGGCAGGCGCTCAAGGCCACCGTCCTGCGCGACGGCAAGGCGATCACGCTCGAAGTGACGCCGAAGGTCTCGTTCACGATGGTCGGCGATGCACCGCCGCCGCGGGTAGGGCTCGAGTTCGCCTATGGCGGCGAAGAGAACATGCCGGTCGTCGCGGATGTCGCGCCGGATACACCGGCGGCCGCGATGAACATCCCCCGCGGCTCGCTGATCCTCTCGATCGACGGCAAGCCGGTGAAGGACTGGTTCGAGGTGGCGGAGGCGCTGATGGCGTCCGCCGGACGCGAGATCGTCGTCCGCTACCGGACGGGCGGGGATGAGGTCGACGGCCGGCTGAAGGTGCCGTCGAGCTTCATCGACGCGCTCGGCCTGCCGAACACGATCAGCGTCGCGTCGATCAACGGGAAGGCGGAACTGGAAACGGAGGTCCGCGGCCGGACGTCGAAATTCGTGCTGTTCAACAACCCGGCGGCGATCCGCAAGATGCTGTCGAAGCATGTGGGCGAGACGGTGCGCATCCGGTATCAGCGGTCGATTCACTCGTCGGTCGAGGAAGTGGAATTCCCGGTGCGCGAGGACAACCTCGACCCGTGGCAGATGCGGATCCGCTATGACTACGAGCCTATGTTCTTCGAGCCGGCGACGTCGATCCTGCGGACGAACAACCCGATCGAAGCGGCGGGGATGGGGGTGCGCGAGGTCAAGCGGATGGTCGAGACGATGTATGTCTCGCTGAGCAAGCTTGCGACGCGCGACGCGAGCGTGGAGAACGTCTCGGGGCCGGTGGGGATCGTGCGGATGGGCGTCGAGCAGGCGCGGGTGGGCATCTCGGAACTGCTGATCTTCCTGGCGATCATTTCGGTCAATCTGGCGGTGATCAATTTCCTGCCGATCCCGGTCATGGACGGCGGGCTAATGCTGTTCCTGCTCATTGAGAAGATCAAGGGCAGGCCGCTGAGCCTCAAGACGCAGATGTACACGACGCTCGTGGGCCTCGCGGCGATCATCCTGATCGGGATCTTCGTGACGATCCAGGATGTGGGGCGATGGCTCTTCTGATCAGGTCGGAGGATCGCCCGGCTCGCCCCGCTGAAGGGCGGCGCCGATCTTCGCGAGCAAGGTGTCGCGCCCGAACGGCTTCTGGATAAACCCGACCCTGGCCTCGCCCTGAAAGCGATGGACGGCGTCCTGTTCGGCGTAGCCGCTGGTCAGAATCACCGGGAGATCCGGCGCGAGGCGGCGAATCCCGCGGAGCGCCTCGTCGCCGCCCATCCGCGGCATCGTCAGATCGAGCAAGGCGACGTCAATCTCCCCGTCTCGCTCCCGAACGGCCTCCACCGCGGCGACGCCGTCATTCACGACGATCACCGTGTACCCCGAAACTTCGAGCATCTGGCGGACCAGGTCGCGGACGATCTGCTCGTCGTCGGCGACCAGGACGACGGCGCGGCCGCCTCGCCCGCGACGCTCCGGCGAATCCTGCGGGGCCGCCGGGTCGTCCGCCGAGGGCGAGGTCTGGCCGGCGACCGGAAAATACAGCGAAAACACCGAGCCCTCGCCCGGAGCACTCTCCACCCGCAGCGCGCCGCGGTGCGAGCGCACGATGCCCTGCACCGCCGCCAGTCCGAGCCCCCGGCCCGCGAATTTCGTTGAGTAGAACGGCTCGAAGATCCGATTGCGGGCGTCGGCGGAGATGCCGCAGCCGTCGTCCGCCACTTCGAGCGCGATGAACCGTCCGGGGCGGCAGTCGGGCTCCGCCGAAAGGCCCCGAAGCACCTCGGGGGTCAACTCGACCAGCCGGGTGCGGAGCGTGATCGTCCCCGGCCGATCGCCGATCGCTTCGGACGCATTGACGAGCAGGTTCATGACGACCTGAGACATCTGGCCGCGGTCGGCTTCGATCGCGGGGAGATCGGGGTCGAACTCGCAGCGCAGAACGGCCTTCTTTGAGATCGACGCTTCGAGCAGAGCGATCATGTCGCTGACGAGCGATGAGAGGTCGAACCGTTCGACGAGGAATCTGCCCTTTCCGCTGTAGGCGAGCATCTGTCGCGTCAGGCTGGCGGCGGCCTGTGCGGAGCGCATGATCCGCTCCAGCAGCGGAATTGCGGGAGAACTCGGCGGCAGGGCGTCGCGGGCGAGTTCGGCGTTTCCGAGCACGCCGACGAGAAGGTTGTTGAAATCATGCGCGACGCCGCCGGCCAGCGCTCCGAGGCTCTCGCGGCGCTGCGTTTCGAGCAGGCGCGTTTCGAGTGCGCGACGCCGCTCCTCGTCCTCGACACGGCTCGTGATGTCGACAAACGCCCCGACGCAGCCGCGCACCGCACCTTTTTCGTCAAACAGAGGAGCGGCATTTTCGAGGAGGTGGCAGATTCGGCCGTCGCGGCGCTCCAACTGCACGGTGACTCCGCTCACCGGACGGCCGGTCGCGGCGGCGGCCTGCATCGGCAGCTCATCGGGGGCGAGTTCGACGCCGTCCTTGAGAACGCGGAAGGGAAGGCTCGCGGCCGTCGGCCCGGTCTTCGACGCGTTTGCGCCGGGCGGCAGGCCGAGCAGCTCGGCGCACGCGCGGTTCATGGCTATGTCGCGGCACTCGCGGTCGCGGGCAAAGGCGATCGCGACGGGCGTGAGATCGAGCAGGGTCTGGAGTTCGTCGGCCCGGCGCTTCAGATCGCGGTTCAATTCGACGATCCGCGCCTCCGCCCGGCGGCGCTCGAGTGTTTCGCGGTCGAGGCCGGCGAGGATCTCTCCGATCGCCGGCGTCGCGAGAATCCGCGGCGTGACGCGAACCAGGGCGACGACCGTCGCGACGGACGCCACGGCCGTGAGCGCCTTGACCACGCCGGCGAGGCGGTACATCGGGCTGGTAAAGGCGAAGAGCTCGACGAAGTGCGTGAATCCGCAGGAGACGATGAACCAGCCGAAGAGCCAGAACATCCAGTGAAACGGGATATCCCGCCGGCGAAACGTGAAATAGACGAGGGCGGTCGGGATGGCCATGTAGGAGGCCCAGATGAGAAAATCCGAGACGAGGTGCATCCACATCAGGTCGGGCGTCCAGAGGCCGCAGTGTGACCGCGGGACCCACTCCTGGCTGCTGAACAGGCGGAAGAAGTAATCGCTCATCGGCGGCATCCCTGCGTAGACACGGTCACTGCGGCGTTTGGACTATCGGATCATATGCTACGCGCATGATATGAGACAATCCGGGGGAATGCCCGGTGAGCCGCCCGGGAACGGGTCGATTCCGGAGGACCGTGAACCACGGTTCGGA
This sequence comes from Planctomycetota bacterium, assembly GCA_045863555.1. GTDB lineage: Bacteria > Planctomycetota > Phycisphaerae > UBA1845 > Fen-1342 > JACRLV01. The sequence continues at coordinate 100,131 of BTUU01000004.1, forward strand.
TCAGGCCGGAGGGGAAGAGGAGGCTTGGCCCGACCGGTCGCCGGGCGCACGAACATCGAAGAACTGGGCCGTGTTGGTGGTTTCGAGAAGGCGACGGATATTGTCGCTGGCGCCAATGACCTGAAGGCGCCCGATTCTGCGGCGCACGGCTTTCTGAAGCGCGATCATGAAGCCCAACTGGCGGCTGCTGATCGCCGGGGTGATGGAGAGGTCCAACTGGACGATCGGGGGGTTGGCGGCGAGCCAGGGCGATAACTGGGCTTCGAGCATCGCATCGAGATCGGAGGGCAAATCTGGCAGGGGATCCTCGACGGCCCGGAACGTGAGGTGCAGCCCGGCCGATGTGCGCTGCAGATTCAGCGGCCCGATTTCTGCAAACTCCGACACACGCGCCTCAGCTTTCAACAGCCCGGCCCCACGCGGCCCACCGTATTGCGCCCGGAATCGGCGCGGATGTCAAGACGTCGCGTAAAACTCCGCCCGGGGCACCCGGCCCGGCCGGGCCGCTGCGCTGCCCGGGCCGCTTCGCGCGCGCCGGCCGCGCGGCGGCTCTTGGATTCGACGCGCGGATTTGGTATCATGAATGGATTCTTGTACCAATGTGCCTGATTGGCGTAATAGGGAGGGGTATATCATGAATCGTACAGGATGGGCCAACCTCGGACCGATCGTCGCGGCGGCCGGCTGCTGCCTCGGCGGCCTCCGCGCGGACGCGGGGATCGTCGTTCGCGACGCGATGGTCGACGTGTTTTCGCAGTCGCTTTCGGGTCGAATGGGCAGCGTCGACGGTCCCTATACGGATGACCCGCCCGCCCGCAACGGCACGAGCGGCTCCCTGCTGCTTTCGGTGCGTACGACGGCCGGCCCGGTCGAACCGGCGACGCCGCCCCACCCGTCTCTACCGGGCACCACGGGCGTCGTGGAAGTCGACTCGTACGCCAGTGTGAATCTGCTGCCCGCCTGCCGGGATCTCACGATCGAGGCGGGGCTCTTCACGGGCAGCGAATTTTCGGGCATGGACGGGGGCAGCTACCTCGGGTCGGGCAGCGCGAACTTCGAGGTCGAGTTCGAAGTCGACCACCCGACGGCGTACAGCCTGACCGGTTCGGTTCGCTGGGACGACCAGGACCCGTTCGGAGCGCTGCGGCTCACCGGCGAACTCGCCGGGACAATCGTCGCGATCAGCGGGCATACCACGCTGACGCCCGTGAACGAGTCGGGCGTCCTCCAGCCCGGCGTCTATTTCTTTGAATCCAGCGTCGGCATCTACGAGGTCCCGATTCCGGCCAGCGGCTCGTTCGCTGAACTCGGCGCGGTCGGCGCCGTCCTGACGCTCAGCTCGCTGCAACCGCTGATCCCGGGGGACGCGGACTGCAATGGTTGCGTCAACCTCCGCGATCTGTCAGCGCTGCTGTCGAATTTCGGGACACCTTCGGGGGCCTCGGCGGCGCAAGGCGACGCGGATGGTGACGGCGATGTCGACCTGGGCGACCTCGCGACGCTGCTCGGAAATTTCGGGACCGGCGACGGCTGCTAGACCACTCTTTCGATTTGTGCGCCCCCTGCGCGGGGTCCGCATATCCGTCGGGCCGGCGGCACGGACGCGACAGTCGCCGGTATGATCCCGGCGTCCAGCGTTCCGCGTTGCCGGTCCGGCCGATTTTTTGGAATCGCCTCGCCGGCCGATCGTTACTTTCTTTGACGGCTCGTCCGCTACGCCGTCCGAATTGAAAGCCGCGTGCCGGATGCCCGATGACACCATCGACATTCGCGAGCTGTTGCAGCGCGGCTATCGGTACGCGCTTTCACTCAGCCACGACGCGGCGCGGGCCGAGGACCTGGTTCAGGATGGCTGGCTGCGATTGCTCGCCGCCCGGTCGCCGCTGACGCCGGGGACACTTGTCCGGGCGATCTACTGCCGGTTCGTCGAACTCTACCGGCGCGACCGGCGCGTGAAGTTCGAGCCCCTCGTCGAAGGTCCGACCGACGGCAACGGCAATGGAAACGGCAAGGGCGACGGCGAGGATTTTCGTTTCGATGGCGAGGACGCCGAACTCGATGCCGCTCTCGGCCGGCTGCTGCCGGAGGAGCGCGCCGCCCTGTACCTGGCGCATGTGGCGGAATGGTCAACGGACGACATCGGCGAGCTGTTCGAATGGCCGCGGGGCACCGTGCACAGCGTTCTTCACCGGCTGCGGCGGCGCTTGCGCGAGGAATTGAGCGTCCGGGGGACTGCGACGTGAGCAACACCCGATTCGATGACAAACTCCGGGCCCATTACGACGGCCGGTCGATGGAACCCGAGCGGCTCTCGCTGCTGGCCACGCTCGCGGAGCAGACCGCCCAGTCAGCGCTTTCGCAGTCGCGAACCCTTCCATCCGCCGGAGGCAGGCTGAGCCGGACGGCGGTCGTGCTGCTCGTGTTCGTGGCCGGTGCGCTGGCCGTGCAGTGGCGGACCAGCCGCCAGAACGAGACCGAGCTGGCGGGCCGGGTCGAGACGCTGCTGGACCGCGAGAAGGAACTCGACAGCGCTCTCCAGGGGACCGAGACGCGCTGTCGCGAGCTCGAGAAGACGCTCGCGATGATCAGCAAATCCGCCGACGCGCCGGCCGCGGACAGTCCGCGATACGTCGCCGTCTGCGTCTCGTCCAACAAGTGCACGCATTGCGAGGACACGCGGCGACTGTTTCACAAGCTCATCGAGCAACATGGGGCCGACAACGTGATGTTCGTCAGCCTGGATGTCTCGAGCCCGGCTGAGCGCAAGCAGAGCGAGCGGCTCGCGTGCGAGATGGGCCTGAACTGGGCGACCGGCGAGTGCGGCAAATGTTGCGCGATCCGGCTCTTCGATCGCCACGAAAAGCAGCTGGTCGCGACACAGTTCGCGCTCAACTCGAGCGACGAATTCGAGCGCAAGTTCAACGAGACGATCCGGAAATCGGGCGGATAGCCGGATTTCGGCTGACCAGCTCCCCCCCACCGCCGCCGCCGGAACCGGCGCTTCCCGATTGCCGGATACAATCCCGGCGACTCGCTTCGGCCGATTGAACACTCACCGGGAACCGGTTGACGATGGGAACTTCGCGGATGGCAGGAACGGGCTCCGGACGTGAAAACGCGCTGCCGGACGAGCGCGGCTATTTCGGAGCGTTCGGCGGACGCTACGTCCCCGAGACGCTGATGCACGCGCTGGCGCAACTGGAATCGGCGTATCGGGAGGCGCGGGACGACGCGGACTTCCAGGCTGAGCTGGCGGCACTCCTGCGCGAATTCGTCGGCCGCCCGACGCCGCTCTACTTCGCCCGGCGGCTCAGCGAGCGGCTCGGCGGGGCCCGGATCTACCTGAAGCGCGAGGATCTCGCGCATACCGGCGCACACAAGATCAACAACGCGGTCGGGCAGGCGCTGCTCGCCCGGCGCCTCGGCAAGCGGCGCGTGATCGCCGAGACGGGCGCGGGCCAGCACGGCGTCGCGACGGCCACGGCGTGCGCGCTGCTCGGCCTCGAATGCGTGGTCTACATGGGCGCCGAGGACGTGAAGCGGCAGCGGATGAACGCGCTCCGGATGCACCTGCTCGGGGCGGAGGTCAGGACGGTTGAAACGGGATCGCGGACGCTCAAGGACGCCATCAACGAGGCGATGCGGGACTGGGTCACCAACGTGCGGACGACGCACTACGTCGTCGGGTCGGTCGTGGGACCGCATCCCTTTCCGCTCATCGTGCGGGATTTTCAGGCCATCATCGGCCGGGAGGCCCGCGACCAGATGCTGGCGCGTGAAGGGCGCGTGCCCGACCTCGCGGTCGCCTGCGTCGGCGGCGGGTCGAATGCGATGGGGCTCTTTCACGCGTTCGTCGACGATCGATCGGTGCAGCTTCTCGGCGTCGAGGCCGGGGGTCGGGGGATCGACACGGCCGATCACGCCGCGCCGCTTTCGGCCGGGCGGGTCGGCGTTCTCCATGGGGCGAAGAGCTACCTGATGCAGGACGCGGACGGCCAGGTGCTCGGAACGCATTCGATCTCCGCGGGATTGGACTATCCCGGCGTCGGTCCGGAACACGCCTGGCTGCGCGACAGCGGCCGGGCCGAATACGCGTTTGCCACGGATGACGAGGCGCTCGATGCCCTGCGGCTGCTCGCGCAGACGGAAGGGATCATCTGTGCCCTGGAGTCCGCGCATGCGATCGCGCACGCGGTGAAGATCGCACCGATGCTCGTGCGGGACCAGATCATCCTGGTCTGCCTTTCCGGCCGGGGCGACAAGGACCTCGAAATCGTCGAGGGCCTGGTATGAATGCGACCGGCCGCCGCGCCGATGCGGCTTCCCCCATCGACGCCGCGTTCAGCGCGTGCCGCGGCCGGGGCGAAATCGCCCTTATCCCGTACCTGACCGGCGGCTTCCCGACGCTGCGCGAGTTTGCGGGGCATCTTGAGGCCGTCGGCGCGGCCGGGGCGGATGTGATCGAGGTCGGCATCCCTTTTTGCGATCCGATCGCCGACGGTCCGACCATTCAGTACTCATCGCAGGTCGCGCTCGCGGCGGGAGCGCGGCTACCCGCGATCTTCGAGACGTTGAAATCGGTGAAGGTCGCCCAGCCGCTCGTATTCATGTCCTATCTGAATCCGCTCCTGGCGTACGGGCTGCCGCGGCTGCTGGCGGACATGCGGGCGGTCGGGGCATCGGGGCTGATCGTGGCCGATCTGCCCGTGGAAGAATCCGGTGAAGTCCTCGCGGAGACTCGCGCGGCCGGCGTCGATCTCGTTTTCCTGGCCGCGCCGACGAGCCCGGACGCACGGCTGGCGGCGATCGCGGAACGTGCATCCGGGTTCGTCTACGCGGTGAGCCGAACGGGCACGACCGGCGTCCGCGCCGAAGTCGAAGCGGGGCTGGACGCACTCCTTTCGCGCCTGCGCGCGGTGGTGCGGGCTCCGGTGGCCGTCGGATTCGGGATTTCGACGCCCGCACATGTTCGCGACCTTCGGGGACGATCGGACGGCGCGATCGTCGGCAGTCGACTGGTGGACGCGATTCGCAACGGCGAGGACATCGGTCAGGTTGTTTCCGAACTGAAGGCGGCGACGCGGGCGTGAGGGCGTGAAGTCTCCGCCGGCCCGCGTCAGCCGCTGAGCCGTTCGTGATAGCGCTCACTCCGCCGGCGCAGCCAGTGTTCGGCGAGGGACCGCGCGGCATCGGCGGGCGGAATCACGCGATAGCGGGCTGCATCCGACCAGAGCTTGAGCCGCCCCATGGACTCCAGGCCGTCGCGGATGTCGAAGTCGATCGTCGCGCCGAAGCGGCGCTCCACCCACGCGACAATCCGCCGCTGGAGGTCGTCGTCGTCCGCGATATCGGTCTGCGCGAGGAGACAGGTTGCATAGACGAGCAGGACCTCCTTGACCTCCTCCTGCTGGATCAGCGAGACGAGCGAGTGGATGGCCGCGGCGTTGTTGGCGAGGCTCTGGTAGTAGAGGTGACGCGTCCGCTGGGAGTCGCGGGCGATGCGGGCGTTGCGGTAGCCGGAGAACATGCGCCAGATGATGACGGGGAGAGCGAAGACGATCAGCGTCATCAACTGGCTGATCACCATCGCGCTCGTGAGCACCTTTGCGAAAGTCGAGCCGGCCTTGCTGACGCCGCCGCTGACCATCACCAGCCGGTCGAGCCACGTCATCGCGACCTCGGCGTGCGGCAGGAGCGCTTCGACATCTTCCTCGGGGATGTCCTTGAAGAGCCGGATCTGGATGTGCGGATCGCATTTCATCCGCGCGAGGACGGCGAGGCGGCTGAACACGGGGAGCTGATAGTCGACGCCGCGAATCGGATGGCGCCAGGTGCGGCGGTTACGCATCGTCGTGCCGCGGCCGCGCACCCAGATCGAGATCATCTCCACGCGCGACGGATCGATGCGCACGCGCAGGCCATGCGAATTGGCGACGCTGACGACGCGGTCGATTTCGACCTCGTTGAGCGGTTCGAAATTCGCCTTGTCGAGCAGGTAGTTCAGGCGCGCCGTCATCCGGACGTAGCCCTCGGCGCTGCGGGCCGCGGCGTCGGAATCGGCGGGCAGCGTTTCGCGATCGGGGTCAAATGGCGCGTAATCGTCGAGCATCATCCGCTCGAACGCCGCCGCCTCCTGCTCGATCACGTCGCACAGCCCGGCCGTGAGCGACCCGAACTCGTCATCGTCGCCCCGGGCGCGGACGTATTCAACCGTGAGGGCGCGGCAGAGGTCGAGCGTGCGGACGGGGATGAACCGATTGTCGAGCTGCTGAGCCGCGAGCGGTTCATCGCCGTCGCGGGAGAGAGGATCGCGGGTGAAGGGCAGCCAGGCCATTCGTGCGCGCTTTCGTCAGGCGAGTCCGAGGTCGCGGGCGGCCCGGTTGAACGCGTCGCGAATGCTGTCGAGCGACTGCGGGATGAGCCGCACGTCGCCGATCGACGCCATGAAGCTCGTGTCGCCGCTCCAGCGCGGCACGACGTGCCAGTGCAGGTGTTCGGGGAGGCCCGCGCCGGCGCAGTGGCCGATGTTGATCCCGATGTTGAATCCCTGGGCGCTCACGGAGCGCTCGAGGATTCGGCGCACGTCGCGGATGCGCGTCGTCGCCTCGAAGAGCGTCTCCTCGGGCAGTTCATCCAGGCTGCCGGTGTGCTGCGCCGGGCAGACCAGCAGGTGGCCGTTTGTATAGGGAAACTTGTTCACGACGACGAGGACGCGCGGCGAACGCATCAGCACGCCGTTGGCGGCGTCGGCGGCCGGCTCATCGCGATAGCGGCAGAGAAAACAGCCGGCCTGTTTTTTTTCCGACTCCATGGACTCGAGGTATTGCATTCGCCACGGCGTCCAGAGGTTCTTGTTGGCCTCGGGCATGGGAGAAGTGTCGCGGGCCCGGCAGAAAGACGCAATGGCGCGGGGGCAGCGGACGCCTACTCCGCCAGCGCCCTGGCCACCTGCGGGGGGATGTCAGCCGCCGCAGGCCCGTTTGCGAGGACCGCGAAGGCGAGCTCCGTGCCGTCGGGGCGGGTCACGTAGCCGGCCAGGCCGCTGACGCCCTGGATCGTTCCCGTCTTGGCCCGAAGGGCGCCCTTGAACGCCGCGTCGCCGTAGCGCCGCTTCAGCGTCCCGTCGCTGCCCGGCTCTGCGAGGCTGTCGCGAAACGCCCGGCCGACCGCTTCGCCGTGCATCACCTGGAGCAGGCGCACGATCTGGGCGGCCGAGACGCGATTGTCGTGGCTCAGGCCGCTCCCGTCGACGAGCGTACCGCCCTTGAGGTCCACTCCCGCCCGCGCGAGTGCATCCGCAACCGCCCGCGTTCCCCCAGCAAAGCTTCCCGGCGCGGGCTCGCGCCGGCCGCCGGGCCCGTACGCGGCCAGAGATTTGAGCAGGGCTTCGGCGAAGAGGTTCTGGCTGAACGTGTTCGCCCGCCACACACAGTCGAGCAGGGACGTCTTGTGGACATGCAGCGGCCGCCTGCCCTCCAGCAATGCAGGTCGAATCTGCTGCCGGAGAAGCCGCAACTCCGGCGAGAGCGCGACACCTGCGCCGCGCAGGGCTTCGGCGAAGGCGCTGGCGAAGAAGATCGTCGGCTCGTTCACGGCGACGGATTCGAACCCCCCCGCCTTGGCGACGGCGCCTGAGAAGACGAAGACGTCGGAGCCGGGATCGCGCTTCACGATCGCGGTGTGCTGCTTGCCCATCGACAGGCGGTTTTCGATCATCGACGCGGGCAGAGCCGGCGTCAGACTGAGCATCAGCCGGCCCTTCTCGACGGCGACGGCGGAGTCGAGGCAGTTGTCGTTGAAGTTCAACCCGCCGACCGGCGCCTGGTACCAGCGGACGTTCTGATCGGCGGGCCAGCTCGGATGGCGGAACTCGCGGTCGAAGATGCTGTCGTCGACGACGATGGCGCGAATCGGCGCGGAGTCGCCGGCGGCCTTGATCGCGCGGATCCAGTCCTGGATGACCGCGTCGCGCGGGCGCTTGTACTTTTCGAGCAGGCGCTCGTCGGCGAGGCCCGGATCTCCACCGCCGATCACCCAGAGTTCGTCGTTGACGCGGTAGAGAGCGGTCTCGAAGTGGAAATCCGGGCCCAGGCGGAGGAGCGCCGCCGCAGTCGTGAAGAGCTTCAGGACGGAGGCCGGCTTGAGCATCTCGCCGCCGTTCTGTTCGAACACGGTCGCGCCGGTCTTCAGATTTCGGACCACGACGCCGACGCGCGTCGACTTTCCGGCCTTGCCGACGGCGGCCTGCACCTTCTGGGCGAGCCGCTGTTCGGCCTTCTGCGCCGCCGCCGGTCCGGCGATGAGCAGGAGAGCCGCGAGCATGACGATACAGCGGCGCGCGGATCGGCGCCGGGCGTCAGCGGGCCCGGTGCTTTCGAAGCAGGTGGACGAGGTGTCTGAGCTCCGCATGAAAAGGTGCCTCGATTTCACGATAGTCCTCGAAGATCGGATGCTTGAAGCGAATCTTCCAGGCGTGCAGCGCCTGGTGCTTCAGAAACGGCTCGCGCGATCCCTCGCCGGCGATCAGGAAATCGCTCACCTGCCGCGCCCCGTACATGGTATCGCCGGCAACCGGGTGCCCCAGGTGGGAGAGGTGCACGCGAAGCTGATGCGTGCGGCCGGTCTTGGGCATGAGCTTCACGAGCGTGTACCCGCGAAAGCGCTCGGCCACTTCGTAGTGTGTGACGGCGTCCTTGCCGATGTCGATCTTGTTGCGTTCGACCAGCACAGCGAATTTCTCACGAACCACCGGATGGACGCCGATCGGGGCGTCGATCGTATCGGAATCGAGCGACAGTTCCCCTTCGACGATCGCCAGGTAGGTTTTCTGGACCGTGCGCCGCTCGAACTGGAGGGCGAGCCGCCAGTGGGCCTCGTCCTGTTTTGCGACGAGCATGACGCCGGTAGTGTTTTTGTCGAGCCGGTGGATGATCCCGGGGCGGAACGGGTCGGTGCCGTGGCTGAGATTCCTGGCATAGAACGCGAGGCCGTTGACGAGCGTCCCGGTCTGATCGCCGCGGGCGGGGTGGCAGACGATGCCGGCCTGCTTGTTGATGGCGATGATGTACTCGTCTTCGTAGAGCACGCTGATGGGGATGTCCTGCGGGACGATCTCCATCGGCTCGGGCATGGGCATGACCAGGTCGATCTGGTCGCCGCCGCACATTTCGTAGCTCGACTTGGTCGGTTGCCCGTTGACGGTGATGGCATTCTGCCGGATCAGGCGCTGGATGGTCGTGCGTGAGAGGTGCGGAAATCGGCCCTGAAGGTACTTGTCGAGGCGCCGGCCCGGGAGTTTTCGCCGGATGTGAATGCGGACGCGCTCCGCCCCGTCATCGATCGGGACCGGTCGATCAAGGATGTCGTCTTCCGGTTCCACGGCTGGGCGCTACGAACCGGACGCCGGGCCGCTCGCGGGCCGCGTGGTCGGCGCGGCGCCTGCGGAGGGAGCGGACGCCGGGGGCGTGCCGCCGGCGTCGACGGGTGCGGAGGCGGGCGCCGAGGTCGGCGCGCTCGCCGGCGTGCTGGTTGGCGTGCTCGTGGGTTCCGGGATCTTCGGTGCTTCGACGGGCGCGGACCCGGGGAGGAATTCGACGTTCTTCGGGAGATTATCGAGCGACGTAATCCGATCGGCCGCGATCGCGTGATACGGCGAATTCGCGAATACGCTGTCCTTCAACCGTTCGTAGGCGGCTCGGGCCGCATCGAATTTCCGCTGCGACTCGAGCACGCACGCGAGACGATACAGCGCGCCCGCGCGAATCAGGGGACTCACTTCCGCCGAGTCGATCACGGCATTCAGGGCCTGCTCGGCCTCGGCGAGCTTGGCCGTCGTCGCCGGGCCGGTCGCGCGATAGGACAGTCCATCCGCGAGGCGGATCCGCGCGACGGCGACGACCGTCGGATCCACGCCCTCGGCCGCGAGCGCCCGCAATTCTTCAAGCGGCTGATCGCCGATATCCGCGGCCTCGACGCGCGATTCGGCGATCACGCCCCAGGCGCGGTCGACGGCCGATTGCTGCCGCGCGCTCCACCAGCGCCACCCGGCGATCGCCAGGAAGATGATGGTGATGGCGATGAGGATCGCATTCAGCCACTTGTCGAGCCACTCCTTTGCCTTAAGGAGAAACTCGTAGAGCCGGTTGGTCTTCAGTTCGTGCCGCGTTTCGGCGTCCATTGACGAATCCTTGCTCGGTCAGAAAGTCCACTAGGGGTTGCTCGGCCGTCGGCGCGGCGGCGGCTGGCGTTCGGTCGAGCCCTGCGCTCGGGGACCGACCTCGACGACGATCCGCGTTCGGAGCCCGGACGGATAGATCTTCACATTGCAGATTTCCGACGCGCTCTCGAATTGAAGATCCACGGTTCCCTTATCGAAACTGCTGTGCCGCAGCTCAAAGCCGGCCGCCGGCATGTTCTGCTCGTAAAACCGCTGCACGGCCGTGCGATCGGTGCCGCCGCTGTATTCGCAGCGGGCGATCCGAAATTGACCGCTCGACCGGGCCATGCTGTTCTTGTCGACGAGGCCGAACCCGGCCGGCTTGGGAATATCCCGGATGATCGGATCCTGCACCGCCGTAATCGTCCGCGTGTTTTCGTCACCCGAGGTGCATCCGACCAGGCCGGCCAGCCCGATGCAGGCGCCGGTCAGGACTCGCATGTATCGGCGCGTAATGAACTTATCGCTCGCAGCCATGCGCGGACCTCCTTCACGCGAGCCCGGCATTGTACGACGGCGGCTCGGGTCGTCAAAGCGGAGCTTTTTTTCGAGCGAGCCGGCAGCCGGCCGTTCTTGCGGCCCGTTGCGGGGGCGGGGGCCGGCCGACGAGTCACGGGCCGCCGCACTCGTGCTCGTAGGAGCTGATTTTCTCGACGCGGCGCGCGTGGCGGCCGCCTTCGAACTTCGTTTCGAGCCAGGTGCGGACCATGCTCTGCATCAGGGCATCGCCGATCAGGTCGGCGGGCATGCAGAGGATATTGGCGTCGTTGTGCCGGCGGGAAAGCTGGGCCGTCAACTCATCGTGACACAGTGCCGCGCGGACGCCGGCGACCTTGTTCGCGGTGATGGACATGCCGAGGCCTGTCCCGCAGAGCAGGATCCCGCGCTCGACCGAACCGGATGCGACGCTCTGGCCCACGCGGATCGCCATATCGGGATAATCACAGGCGTCCTTGGAGCCCGTGCCTTCGTCGACGACGTCGTCGCCGCGCTCGCGCAGCAGCGCCTTGATCCGCTCCTTGGCTTCGTAGCCCCGATGGTCGCTACCAATGGCGATCTTCATCGACGAACTCCTCAACACGTCGGGCAACCGCCTGGTCGATCTGCTCGGCACAGCGGGCGTATTCGGCGGCGGAACCTCCCATCGGATCGGATACGCCAGCCTCGTCCAATAAGCTTACACGATCCGCCGCCGCCGGTGCGACCTCCAGAACGAGTTCGCGGTGCTCCCGCGTCATGCAGTAGATGCGCTCGCACCGGGCGACGAGTTCGGGCGTCACGGGCTGCGATCGGTGCGACGAACCGTCGATCCCCCGGCGGCTCAGCTCCTCCCGCGCGCCGGACGAGATCGCTCCCCCGCTCGATGCGAACGTACCCGCTGAGGACACCAGACAACCTCGCGCCGCTAGTCCGGGGCCGTCCGTTCCAAGGCGCTCCGCGAGCTGCTTGCGAAAGAGGTACTCGGCCATCGGCGAGCGACAGGAATTCCCGGTGCAGACGAAGAGGATTTCGCTGACCGCCTTCCGTCGGAGGGTCCGCTCGTCGATCGCGCCGCGGCGAAGAATCGACCAGTCGTTTCCTTGAATGCGCACGATCGTCGACGCGGTCGCGAGGCGCGCCCGGCCACCGTCAATCACAAGTTCCACGTCGCCGGCAAGGTCGAGGACGGTGCTGTCGAGCTCCACCGGCGGCGGTGCACCGGCCCGGTTGGCGCTGCTGGCAACCACGGGCACACCTGCGCGAGCGAGGATCGCGGCCGTGAGCGGGTGATCGACGGCGCGCAGGCCGATCGTTCCCGCGCTGAAGATCTCGCCGAGCTGGGCGGGTGGGCATTCCTGCCCGACGGGCGTTTTCTCGGGCTCGGGGCTATCGCAAACGAGCGTCAACGGACCCGGCCAGCAGCGACGGGAGAATCGCCGCGCTACGGGGGCGGAGGTAATGAAAAAACGCTCCGCGTCGCGCGGATTTCCGAGGTGGACGGTGAATGGCTGGGAATCGGCGCGGCCCTTGACCGCACGGAGGCGGGCCATTGCGGCAGGGCTGGCGGCATTCGCGGCGATTCCGTAGACGGTTTCGGTCGGGAAAACGACCAGCCCGCCACCCCGCAGCACATCCGTCGCGCGGGCCGCCAGATCATCGTAACTGGCTCCCGGCGCAATAGTTACAACGTTATTCGCCACGAATCTCGGCTCCTGGCCGGGATTTTCGTGGGCGCGTGCGAGGGTGTCAAGGCGGGTGGCGCGGGAAGAGTCGCAATTCGCTCGTGTTGATGGCGGCCCTCCGGCGGTATGCGTCAGGTGCGGGGAAATCGTCCCCAGCGGCCGCGCTGGGGTGGCATTTGAGAATTGGATTGGAATTTGACCGAACCGGGCCCGCGGTCGGGTGTACTTTTCAATAGAGGGCGCGCCCGGGAGGGCCGATCATTGTATAATTCAGTATCTGAAGCGCATGTGCGGGCTGGGCTCCTCCAGCGCCTCTTTGAAAACGTCGAGCAATTCGATCAGACACCAGCGAGAGCGGGCATGTCCGGAGCCGAACTCACCACCGTAAACCCGCACGACAAGGTCGTCTGGGTTCAGATCAACCGACGGGCGCTCAACGACGGCGCATCCGCGCGGCTCGTCGATGACGTGACGGCGGCTTCCGACGCGGATCCGAAGAAGCCGGTCGTGCTTGATTTCAAGAAGGTCGAGTTCACGCCCAGCTCGGTTCTCGGCGCGCTCGTCCGCATTTCGCAGACGTTCAAGCTTGACGGCCGGCGGCTGGTTCTGGTGCATGTCGATCGCCGGGTGCGCGGAACACTGTCGGTCACGCGACTCGACAAAATCCTTGAGGTGCGCGAGACGATCGAGGACGCGATCGCGGCGATGTAGCGACTGAGCGCAGACAGGTCTTCCGGGCCGCAATTCGGGCGGCCGATTTTTGAACCCCCGGGCCGGGGTCGGGCGTCTACTCATGGAGTGCACGTCTGTCGAGCGTCTTTCTTGCGCGCGGTGCACGAGCGCCGGGCCGGAGATCGTGTGAATCTTCAGGAGACAATGACGATCTTCCTCTCCCACGGCGAGGCCGGAGGCCCCGCGGAGGCCGTGGAAATCCCGCGCCGCATCGGCAACGCGCGGATCGGCGGGGTTCTGGGTGAAGGTGCGGGCGGCGTCGTGCTTTCCGGCTTTGACGAGGCCATCCGGCGGCGTGTGGCGGTCAAACTGCTGCACCGTTCGCACGGCGCGCTGAGCGACGCGGCCTGGAATGAACTCGCGGCCGGGCTGCGGGCCGCGGCGCGCGTCAAGCACCCGAACATCGTCACGATCCACTCGGTTGAGAATGTGAACTCGACGCCGGCGATCATCATGGAATATGTCGACGGCGTCTCGCTGCGCGAGCTGCTTCGCCGCGCCGGCCGGCTCGATCTGTCGCTCGCGCTCCATATCGCCGGGGCGATCGTCTCGGCGGTTGCGGCGCTTCATGATGCGGGCGTCGTGCATCGCGACCTCAAGCCGGCGAACATCCTGCTCGACCGCGACGGGGGCGTGCACGTGTGCGACTTCGGTCTCGCGTGCGACGTGCATGGCAACGCGCCGACGCGCCAGAGCCCCGCCGCCGGGAGTCCGCTCTACATGGCGCCGGAGGCGTTCGACGGGGAGATCGCCCCGCCAAGCGACGTCTATGCCCTGGGGATCATGCTCTTCGAGATGCTCGCGGGCCACCCGCCGTTCGTGGCGGACACGCTGAGCGAGATCCGCGCGATCCAATCCGCAGCGGAGCCGCCGCTTCACCGGCTTGACGAGTGCGGCGTTCCCGCGTCGGTGCGCGACATCATCGAGCGGGCGTTGCATAAGCAGCGCTACCTGCGCTACAAGTCGGCCGGCCATCTCGATCGGGCACTCGCGTCCGTCTCCGTGCCCGAGCGGCGGCGCGAAATCCTCGCGGGCCGGATCGCCTCGGTCGTGAACGCCGGGGCCAGCCCGGTTCCACCGATGCCGCCGGAGCGCACACCTTCCTTCGCCCGGACGACCTTTGACCTCGTCGCCGAGCGGGCTCGGCGCAAGCGGGAAGGGCGAGAATAGGCCGTCGAGGCGGACGCCTCCGCATCACTGCTTCACGCGCCCCGGCAAATTCTCTCGACTTTCACGCGCCAGGACGGTAGGGTGGGGGCTTCGGGGCGGTGTTCGGACAACGCACCCCGTACGAGCAATAACCAATCGCTTCGTGCATCTCGAAAGGGGATTTCGCAATGAGTCTGCGCCGATGGATTGCGTCGCTTTGCTGCGCTCTCTCGGTCGCCGCGGCGGGCGGGACCGGTCCCGATGTGATCGTCGGCGATATTCCGGACGTGACGACACACCAAGCGGGCATGTGCTGGTCGATCGGGACCACGTCGTGCAATCTCGGCGATCAGCCGCTGGCGTGGGTATCGAACACGAACCAGCACCCCGTCATCTCGCAGAACCTCTATCGGCTCTCGAACGGCCGGTTTGAGCAGCTTGGCCAGGCGTGGCTCAAGCACGGATTCTGCGCCCTTCAGGGAACCGTCTGCGGCGCGTGCACGCCCGGCGGCTCCTGTCCGGCGCTCTATCCGGGGTGTTCCGATCCCTATTCGTCGAGCCTGAACGGCCAGCAGAGCGGTCTCGGGCCCAAGAGTGAGGTGAATGCCGCCACCGGTTTTTTCCCGTACCCGTGGATCAACAACGGGACGGGATCCGGCACGCTCTTCAAGCGCCTCCAGGTGCAGTCGAGCGGCGAGGTCAATGTCGCGGGCGCGCTCTATTTCGTTTCGAGCATGTACGTTCAGCCGCAGGATGCGGCGAACGGGAATGACTTGAACAACGAGTCGTACCGCCGCGTGACATTCAGCAGCGGCAACATGCAACTGGCCGGCACGACATACCGCACGAGCCCCGGCATCTTTGCGTGGCGCGATCACGGCCTCGGCGTCGGTCAGTCGGATCCCAGCGTGAATCTTTCACCGATTGATATCCCGAACGACGGGCGATTCTGGGTAGGCTCGAAGGCGATCGATCTCGGCGGCGGCCAATGGCGGTATGAATACGCGATCCAGAACCTGAATTCGGACCGCGCCGCCCAGGCGGTCAACATCCCCCTGCCGACGTCGGCCGTCCTGACGAACCTCTACTTCCGCGACGTCGTCTACCACAGCGGCGAGCCGTACTCCAACACCGACTGGGCGGCGAACTGGTCGGCCGGTGCGTCCAGCGTGAGTTGGGCCACGCAGACCTTCGCGCAGAACGCCAACGCGAACGCACTCCGCTGGGACACGATTTACACGTACAGCTTCGAGTGCAACACGCCGCCGGCCGGCGGATTGCTGACGCTGACGCTTTTCAAGCCCGGCACGCCCACGACGGCGTCGGCCCTCGCGTACGTACCGAGCCCCTCGGGTCAGCAGGCACCGATCAACGACGACTGCGTGAATGCGACGTATGTCAGCAACGGCACGTTCCCGTTCTCGAATCTCGGCGCGTCGACCGACGGTCCGGATGAGACGACGGCGTGCGCGTTTTTCAACTACACCCAGGTCGGTAACGACGTCTGGTACCTCTACCAGTCGAACTGCACGGGCAATGTCACCGTGACGACGTGCGGCAGCACTTTCGACACCAAGATCGCGGTCTACGCGGGCGCGACCTGCCCCGCCGCGGCTTCCGCCATCGCGTGCAATGACGACAGCGCAGCCTGTGGCGCGAACTCGCTCCAATCGAGCGTGACTTTCGCGGCCACGAGCGGGGAGTACTACCTCGTCCGCGTGGGCGGCTACAACGGGGCGACCGGCTCGGGCACGCTCGCCATCACCGACAGTTGCCAGCCCCAGCCGCCGCCCAACAACGACTGCGGCAGCGCGATCTGGCTTGCCGCCGGGCAGACGGTGGACGGAACGACGGCGCTGGCGACGAATGACGGATCGGCGACCTGCGGCAACGCCGCTTCGAGCCCGGACGTCTGGTACCTGTACCGCCCGGCCACGAGCGGCAGCGTCACGATCGAAACGTGCCCGCTCGTCGGTTATGACACGGTCCTGTCGATCCTCACGGGCAATTGCGGGGCGCTGACGCAGGTCGCGTGCAACGACGACAGCTGCGGCCTCCAATCGAGCATTACGACCAATCTGACCGCCGGAACGGCGTACCGGATTCGCGTCGCGGGCTATAACGGGGCGACCGGACCGTTCCGCATTCGCGTGACCGGAGGCGGCGGCGTCATTCCGCCGGCGAACGATGACTGCGCAAACCGGATCGGCATCGCGCTGGGCACGACGGAGTTCAGCACGGCGGGCGCCTACACGGACGGCGTGAGCCATCCGAGCTGCAATGGACAGGTCAGCAACGACATCTGGTACAACTTCCCCTGCCCGCAGACGGGGACGCTCGTTATCACCACGTGCGACGATGTGGATTTCGACACGCGGATCGCCGTGTACGACGGCGCCGGCTGCACGAATTACGACTCGCGGCTCCTGGCCTGCAACGACGACAATCCCGGCTGCGGCACGGCGTCGCAGGTCAGCATTGCCGTTGAGCAGGGCCGCAATTACACAATCCGCGTCGGCGCAAACGGCAACTTCCGGGGTTCGGGAGGCCTCACGCTCTCGATCCACCAGCCGGACTGCCCCGGGGACATCAACGGCGACCATCTCGTCGATATCAGCGACCTCGCCGGGCTCCTGGCCAACTACGGAACGCCGTCGGGCGCGACGTTCGAAGACGGCGATCTCGACGGCGACGGCGACGTCGACCTGACGGATCTGAGCTCGCTCCTCGCGCGATTCGGGACATCGTGCTGATGTCGTGACGCCCTGGATGTGACCAACAGCCGACCGGGCCCCGGACGCGTGTCCGGGGCCCGGTCCGTTTCGGCGACTCGTCAATCCCGGCAGAATCAGCGGCCCGGCTGCGTCGCCGACTGCCGCCGCTCGATCAGTTTCAAGAGCTGCGAGACCGGCGCGCAATACCGAACGACCATCTGGACCTTCGAGTCTTTCTCTCCGTGCGAGATGGCCAGCGTCGAGACGACGACACCGACGGCGTTTCCCGCCTCGTCAAAAACCGGGGCGCCGCTCGACCCCGCCCCGAACTCGGCTGTAACGTTCAGAATCGGCGTCGGCACGCTTCGCAGCGACTTCTGGTCTCCGCTGATTCCGCCGTAATTCGTGCCGATGCGCGAGACGATCCCGTGCGTGAGCAGGTAGTGGTTGTGGTCCGGGTGCGAGATGATGCTGATCGGCTCGCCGACTTCCACGTCCTTCCGGAGCGGGATCGGCTGGGGCCGCTGCGACGGCTCCAGGCTGTCGGCGATGCGCATGTCGAGCTGCACGAGCGCCAGGTCATCGGGCAGGCTGCTCGCGAGGACGCCGGTCACGGGATATACGCGGCCGTGTGCATCGCCGAAGATGATCACGTCGTCGAGTTTCTGCGAGGAGTCCATCTCGATCACGTGCCGGCACGTCACCGCAAGGCCGTCCGACCGGACCAGGAATCCGCTCGCCTCCGTGTCCGCGTGCCAGTTCGAGCAGCGCGGGCATTTGTAGATCCGGAGGACCATGAGCACGCCGGAGCAGCAGCGGGCGTACAGGTCCCTGAGCGAAAGCGGGTCGGTGCACGCCGCCGGCCACGGGCCCGGCGGCAACGCGAGCGGCCGCTCGATCTGCTCCTCGAGCGTCTCCATCGTCACGGTCTTCCGGTCGACGATTTCGGCGGCCGCGTCCTCGTATTGGCGGATCAGGTCGTGGTCCGCGATCCGGAGGGTGGCCGGTTCGGCGGGCGCCGGGCGGAAAGACGCGCAGCCGCCGAGGGCCCAGAACAGGAGTCCATATCCGATGGCCACCGACGTCCGATTTCGCATGGATTCTCCCTGGCCTCCGGCCCAGACCCCGCGGCAAACGGCCGTGAGGTGGATGGTACCTTGAATTTCGTGCGCGATTTCGGTTGCCATCGGGCCCAAAGCGCGAATAAACTAGAGGTGCAGGGCGCAGCGCAGCCCGCGGCTCGCAAAACATGGGCGCGAACCCGCGAACTTCGCCAAGCTTCCTGCCGAGCGGCGGAAACGGTCCGCCGGGCGATGTGGGCGCCGACGACGGTCGGCGGCTGTGGATTCGCCCCGCCGCCCCTCCGGTCACGAGGAGCGTTCGGGATTTCCCAGCCCATCGTAAGGGAGGTGGTCCGTGACATCAGATAGTAGTTGTAGGCTGCTGTAACGCAGCGAACGTTGGCTGCGTTCGCAGGCAGCCTTCACGGTTGTGCCCGCCGGCGAGCCCTGATGCCCGCCGGCGGGTTTGTTTTTGGGCATTCGCCGCTCCGGTTTGATTTCAGTCGACCGCTCCCCGGACCGACAAACCGGACAGGATGCCCATGATCCGTCCATCCCGTCGTCCGACCACCACCGCGCAACTCATGCGCCACGGCATCAACACGCCGCAGACGATCGCCGCCCTGGCCGTGCTCGGGCTTTTCGCGTGCGGCTCGTTGATGGTCATGCAGGATGACTCCTGGTGGCACCTCCGCTGCGGTGAACTGATCTGGCGAACCGGAACGGTTCCCGACCGCGACCCGTTCAGCTTCACGCTCCCGGCGGAAGCCCATTGGCCGAACCACGAGTGGCTGGCGCAGGTCCTGTTCTTCGGACTCTACTCGCTGGGCGGGCTGCCGCTGCTCAATCTGCTGGGCGGAGTCGTAATGGCGCTCACGGGCGCATTTCTGCTCGCCGCGATGCGCGGTCCGATGGAGCGCCGCTTTGCGCTGCTCATGCTCGCGCTGCCGTGGATGATCAGTTCGCTCTCCGTCCGCCCGCAGATCTTCACGCTGCTTGGGCTCGCCCTGACGCTTCACTGCCTTGCCCGGCGGCGCTACTGGCCGCTCCCGCTCGTCTTTCTGGTCTGGGCGAATCTGCATGGGGCGGTATCGATCGGAGGGGCGGTTCTCGTCGTCGCCGCGATCGTTCAGGCCGCCATCGGCCCGCTCCGGTCGATCCCGATCCTGATCGCGACCGCGCTGTCGGGCGCGGCCACGCTGGTTACGCCGATGGGTTTCGAATTGCTGCTCTTTCCCCTCGAGTCGGTGGCCCGCCTGCGTGTTCTGGGGCTCACGGAATGGATGCCGCCGGGGATCACCCAGTGGCAGGATCTCTATTTCTGGCTGCTGCTCGCGGGGTTCCTGGGCATCGCCGCCCTTCGCGGGTCGCGCGTCCGCCGCGTGTCGACGGCACAGACCATCGCCGCCGCCGGACTGCTCGCGATCCTCTCGGCGATGAGCGCCCGCAACATCCCGCTGTTTCTGATGGCGGCCGCGGTCGCGACGAGCCGGATGTTCCCGATCCACGCCGACGTGCGCAGCGACCGGCCGGCACGGAAGAACCTCGCAGTTGCCGGCGTTTTCACGGGCGCGACCTTCGGGGCGCTCGCCTTCGCCTTCGTGATGCCGCTGAAGCGTCTCGACTGGGAGCCGCTCCGGCGCGAAGCGATCGCGGCGATCCGCGAGACGCCGGGGCCCATGTTCAACACCTACAACACCGGCGGCTATCTGCTCTGGTTCGTGCCTGAGCGGCCCGTCTTCGTCGACAGCCGCCAGGATCCCTACCCGATCGACTTTCTCGTGGAGTTGACGCACGCGCAGCGAACCGGCGATCCCGGGACGTTGTTCGATCGCTTCCGGCTTCGCAGCGCACTGCTCGAACGGCATTGGCCGCTGGTCAAGACGCTACGCGATCTGGGCTGGTCGACGCGATACGCGGACGATCGGTGGGTCATTCTCTCGGCCGAACCGGACGGCCGCCGGCTAGCGGCCACGCGCTGAGTTGCTCGAGCGCTACTCGCCCCGCTTCGCCCGAGCTTCGGCCTGGCGCTGATCAAAGACCTCCTCGCATTCGGGCGGGCGCAGGTAGAGCGGCGTGATCGCGTCGCGCTCGCAGAACTGCCCGGCGACGGCGAGGCGCCAACCGAGCCGGGCAATCGTCGCCGCCCGCGGCTGCCAAACCTCCTCCGGGAGCGCTTGCCCGCCCGCCTCGCTGCACTTGATTCGGTGAATGCTCAGGCCGGCTCCGGCGACGTACACCCGCGCTGCGCTCTCTCGCAGCGATGAGATCCATGGACCGGGCGACCGCACCGAAGGTGGGTCGATTTCGTCGAGGTCCGCCAGCCCGCGCCGATAGGCCGCCGAATAGACCTGGCCGCGCTTGGCGTCGAGCACGACGGCGAGCGTCTCTTCCGGCTTCAGTTCGGCCGCGAAGTTCTCCGCGATCGCCGCCAGCGTCGGCGCGGCGACGACCTGCGCACCGCCGTGGTCGTGCAGCATGCGCGCGATCGTTGCCGACACGCGTACGCCGGTGAAACTCCCGGGCCCGCGGGAGAACGCGACGCAATCCACCTCTGCGAGCCGCAGGCCGGTTTCCGCCAGGAGCGATCGGATGGTCGGCAACGCCGCCGACGCGTGCCGGGTGCGGCCGTCGAGTGGACGCTCGACAAGCAGCGTGCCCCCCTGGAGCAGCGCGACGCCGCCGACCCGGGCGGATGTCTCGATCGCCAGCAACGTCGTAATCATGCGGCCTGGAATGGTACCGATCGGCGGACGGCCACGCGACGCGGCCGGGCGAATTCAATCACCACGCCCTGCGATAGATTTCCAGCAGATCCTCACGGGTGACCGGCCGAGGGTTGAATGAGGCCGTCCACTGCGTCGCCGCCAGGGAGGCCAGACCTTCGAGTGCCGCTTCTGCGACGCCGATGTCGCGAAGCCGTCGCGGAGCCTCGGCCACGGCCAGCGCATCGTCGAATCGGCGAGCCAGCGATTCGGCGGACGGATCGAGCGCCGCGTAGGGCGACTCGGCAGCGCCTTCCCCATTGAATCGAATCACGTGCGGGAGCATTACGCCGACCGCAAAGCCGTGCGTCAGGTCAAAACGGGCGGTGAGGGGGTTTGCGCATGCGTGGGCTGCGCCGAGCATCGACGCCTCGATCGCACAGCCGGCCAGGTGTGCGCCGAGCAGCATGTCGCCGCGCGCTTCGATATCGCCTGTCGATCGCAGGGACCGCTCGAACGCTCCCGCGAGCCGCGCCCACGCCTCGCGCGAGAATGCCAGCGAGCGCTCGCTGCGAATCCGGCAGCCGGCGGTTTCGACTGCGTGCGACAGCGCGTCGAGTCCGGTCGCCGCCGCCACGCTTCGGGGCATCGTCGCAGTCAGATCCGGGTCGAGGACGGTCGCTACCGGGCGGAGGCCGCCGGGCGAGCGGCGGTCGCCGCACGCGAGCTTCAGGTGGGTTTCCGAATCGCTGATGAGCGCGAACGACTGGGCCTCGCTGCCGGTTCCCGCCGTCGTGGGAATCAGCACCATGGGCAGCAGCGGCGGTCGCCCGTTCAGTACGTTCAGGGGCGGGTCTCCACGGTATTCACTGATTTCCCCGCCGGCTCGGAAAAGCAGGTTCACGCCCTTCGCGGCGTCCATTGCACTGCCACCGCCGAGGCCGATAATCGTGTCGGGACTGAACTGCCGGGCGATCGCCGCGCCACGCCGAATCGTTTCGCTAGTCGGATTCGGCTCAACACCGTCGAATACCTCGATCAACCTGCCGCCACTGCGGAGGGTCGTCAGGAGCCGTTCAGCGTGACCCGCCGCTCGGATCGCCGGATCGGTCACGACGAGCGTCCGCCGGCTCACGGCAACCGGGGCCGCTTCGGCCACGCGATCCAGCGCCCCCGCGCCGCAGATGAGCGAAATCGGCGAGTTCGCGAGAATCGCCGGGATGTGCGTCTCAGAACTCTGCAAAGTGCCCCCCAGCCCCGGCGGCTCGCTTCGCCCCGGCGCGCGGCGGTGCGATTGTATCGGATCCGTTCGCCCGTTGACCGGCCCCCGGCGATTCGGTACCTTACTGAACTCGCTCCGCCGGGATGGGCCGGGGGCGATGCTTTCGCGGTCGGCCGGACTTCCGCCGCAGCCGCATGCATGAGGGTGCCATGGCTCGCAAGTGCGCATTTACCGGCAAGAAGACCGTGTTCGGCCGCTCGATCACGCGGCGCGGCAAGGCGAAGTACCTCGGCGGCGTTGGTCGCAAGACGACCGGCATCTCGCATCGCACGTTCAAGCCGAACGTACACAAGGTCCGGGCGCTCATCGACGGGCAGATCGTCCGCGTTCGCGTCAGTGCCAAGGCGATCCGCATGGGCGTCATTACGAAGCCGCCCGTGCGCCAGCGGCCGGAAGCCAAGGCGTCCTGACGGGTTGCCGGAATGAGCACGCCGCTCGACGAAGCCGGCGTCCGTCGCCTCGCGCGGCTGGCGCGGCTCGCCCTCTCCGATGCCGAGGTTCGCGAGTTCCAACCGCAGCTCGCCGCGTTTCTGGAGTATGTCCGCGTCCTGGAGTCCATCGACACAACCGGCGTCGAGCCGCTCTATCACCCGCTTCCCATTCAGAACGTCCTTCGCGATGATGTCCCCCGCGACGGTCTGACAAGCGAGGCCGCGCTCGCCGCCGCGCCGCAGCGCGAAGGCGAATACTTCCGCGTTCCCGCCGTGCTCGACGGCGGTTCCGGGGCGTAATGCCGCTGATGGCCGTCTTCCACCTCGCTTACCCCGCGCTGGCGTGGGTCGCGGTTGTCGTCTTCGCGACGCTGGCCGCGCGATTCGCGATTTCGGCCGGCGGGCGCGGGTGGATTCCGGCCGCGACGCTCGTGGCCGTCGCTTCGCTCGGCGCCGTCGGCGGCGCTCCCCTGGGCCACGCCGCGCTCCTCGTTGCGGGATTGGGCGGCGCCGCGTGGCTGGCGGCGCGGACATACCGCAACGGGGCGATCGCGGGGGTGTCGAGGCGCGCGGCCCGTACCGCGCTCGCTGCGCGTTTCGTCTTGCTCGTGGCCATACTCCTGGTTATCGCGCGGCCCGGAGGACAGTGGTCGATCGTCGACTGGCGTCGCCCCCTGCTCATCGTGCTCCTCGATCAGTCGCGGTCGATGTCGATCGTAGACCCCGACACGACCGCGGCCACGCAACCGACGATCGCCCGTGCCGACATCGCCAACGAGGTGCTGCGCCGGGCGGACCTCGCCCGGCTGAAGCGGCTGTATGAGCTGCGCATCCGCGCCATCGGCGACGACGCGCGCGAAATCTCCCGGCTCGTAATCGAACCCTCCGCCCCGGTCACGTCGATCGAGGCGGCCCTCCGGGTCGCTGCGCAGCTGCGCTCGGGGCACGGAGATCCGGCGCGGACCGTACTGCTCATCAGCGACGGCGGTGAGAATCTCGCCGATTCGCAGCGCGTGCGGCAGGCGGTGCTCGAACTCGCGGCGGCAAAGTGCGGCCTTCTCGCGTTCGGCGTCGGCCCCTCGCGCGGAGGCGCGGTCCTCTCGATCGATCCGCTTCAGATTCCCGCGCGGATCGGCACGCGAGAACGCCTGCTCGTCCCCGTCACACTGCACAGCGCCGGCTGTCGCAACGCGGATATCGAACTCGGCGTCGCGTGGAATGACTCGAACGCGGAGACGAGGTCCGTCCGGCCGTCCGCCGATCCTGCGATTTCAACCGCTGAATTCTCCGTCACGCCCCCCGGCCCCGGCGTCCACCGCCTCACGCTCAGCGCACGGTTGCCCGATGATCTCGGCGGCGCTCTGGTCTCGCGTTCGGCGCTTGTCGAGGTTCGCGACGACCGGATTCGCGTGCTCATCCTCGATGACCAGTTCCGCAGCGAGGCGGCATTCATCTCGCGGGCCCTGCGAACCGACCCGGCGTTTGTCGTCGAGCAGCGAATCCTCGCTCCGACCGAGTCGACCCTCGCGACCGATGACGACGTAAGCGACGCGGACGCCTTCGACGTGATCCTGGTCGGAGACCTCACCCGCTGCCGCAGACCCGGCGACGCATACGACCGCATTGCGGCGGCCGTCGTGGAACGCGGAGCCGGCCTCCTGTTCGTCGGCGGTGCGGCCACGCTGACCAGCGCGGCGGCGACCCGGTCATCGCTCATTGACTTCCTCCCCACGCGTGTCGATCGAACGAGCCCGCCTCCGGTCATGGCGCGTCTGATCCCGACGGAGCGCGGCCTTGCGCATCCCGTTTTCGCCACACAGGACGCCGCGGCCGCGCTGTCCGGCTGGCGCGCTGCCCCGGCCGTCGCGTGCGAACCGCTGCCGGGCGGGCTGAAACCGCTCGCCGAGGTTCTCGCGACGGATGAACAGCAGAACCCCCTGCTCGTGGCCGCTGAGATCGGACGGGGCCGCGTTCTTCAAATCGCCTGCCGGGAAACCTGGCCGTGGGCGCTGGCGTCAGACGCCGGATTCGAGCTGCACCGGCGGACGTGGCGGCAGCTCGTGCGCTGGCTCGCCAATCGGCGGCCGCGGGCCTGGGTGCTCACGGATCAGCCTGACTACCTGCTGTCCGCGATCAGCAGCGGCCGCGAGAAAGTGCAGATCCGCGCGGGGATCTCCGGACTCGGTGTCGATGATCGACTGGAAGGTCTCGCCGCCGATCTGGAGGTCGTTCGCGAAACGGAGGATGTCCAACCCGTGAGCGGTCCGTCAACCGGTCCATCCCCCATTCCGAGGGTAGTTCCGCTGGTCTTTCGCGCGGGCGAATGGCAGGCCGAACTCCCCGGCTCGATCGATCTGCGGCTGACGGCCGGCCGATACCGCCTCGATTTCACGATCCACCCCGACCGAGCCGCCCCCCAGCCCGGCGCGGTGGCGGCGCCCGCCGTCCGCGGGCTCGGCGAACCGCTACGCGCTTCGTCGGTGTTTGAGATTGCGTCGCTCGATCGCGAACTCGAACCGCCGACGCACAACCTCGGGCTTCTGCGAGACGCGGCGGAAGCAACCCGGACATTCGGCGGCCGGTACGCGTCCATCGAAGCACTGCCAGCGGCCGTGGAGGAACTCCTCCGACACGATGTGCGTCAGCGGGTGGAGACCATCGTCGATTACGACGTCGCGCGCCGGCAGCCATGGCTGCTGCTCGCGGTCGCGGTCCTGGCCGCGGCGGTGGAGTGGTCCATCCGGCGCGGGGCGGGGCTTCGCTAGAACCGGGCACACGCCTCAGGGCGTATCGCTGCTCCATGCCGGATCGGTGGCTTCGACGGCCGAGGTCGCTCCGAGCACGCCATCGTCACCCGCCGTCGCCCGGTTGCGGAGTGTCTGCCCGCTGCCATCGGACATGCGCCAATCACCGAGCAGCCCCGTTTCCGAGCCCGTCAGGTTCGCCGTGGCGTCCGATGCGATCTGCGCGGTCGTACGCGTCGTCGACCAGAATCGCGTCAGGCCAATATTACCGCGAAACGCGCTGCCGAGCTGGAGCTGCGAGATGCTGATGCTCGAGGACGTCGGCGTCGTGAGGCCGACAATGCCATCGATCGACACGCTCAGGCCCGTCGTCGCGTCGTAGGCGACCGCCACGTAGCTCCACCGGCCGGCCATGTTGACTACCGTTGCTTCAAAAACCTCTGCGCCGACGCGAAGGCGTAGCAGGTTGTTCGCAGGCACGATTTCGAGCAGGACGAGGGGATTTCCGAAACTGACAACGGTTCCACCCTCGGCCTGCGGCTTGATCCACGTTTCGAACGTGAAATTCTGCGCCGAGGCGGCTGAGGCGGGCAGCGTCGCGAACTGACTGCCGTTGAATTGCAGCGAGCCGGTCGAGGAGCCGGTATCGACGGTGATCGTGGCCGTGGCGGTGTCTTCGACGCCGCCGAAGCTCACGACGCGCAGGGTCACGGTGAAGGTGCCGGTGGCCCGGTAGGTGTGGCGGGGATTGTCATCGCGCGACGTCGTGAGGTCGCCGAAATCCCAAAGATAGCTCTCGATCGCGTCGTCCACGGCGGTCGACGATGTGCCGTCGAACTGAACCGAGAGCGGCGCCGTCCCCGAGGTGGGACTCGCGACGATGACGGCGCTCGCCGACGGGCCCTGCACCTGCACCGTGACACGATCGACGTCGATCGCACCCGTCTCGTCCTCGACGGTAAGCGAAATCGGGTACTTGCCCGGTTTTGTGAACGTGTGCGCTGCGTCGGAGGTGTTCGCGGTCGCCTCGCCGGCGAAATCCCACACGGTCGACGTGATCGCGCCGTTCGACGATGTCGAGCCCGAGGCCGAGACGCTGACCCGCAGCGGCGGCGAGCCGCGCGTGCTCGAAATGCCGATCGATGCATTCACGCCACTACCAGAACCGCCGTTGGTGGGGCAACCGCCCGCGGCCAACAGCGCCAGCGCGGCGGCGAGGCAGCCCGCGATTCGATACACACTGCGCATCCAGTCTCTCCTGACCCAGCGTCCGCTACATTGCTACGACGTGGCATTATAGACGGCGTGAAAAGCGGTGTCCGAATCACGTTCGACGCCGCCGCGGCCGCGGAATTACCCCCCTTCCGGTCGCGCGAGGCGAAGCTCGATGGTATCCGCTGCTTCAAACGCATTCGGCGCCCATCGCGGTGCAGGCCGCGCCAAACCGAGAACGCGCATCTCTGCCGGCGCATGCGCGATCCACCTGTCAAACACGCACAGGCTGATCGCCCCGGCCGCAATGGCCGCCCACCCGATCAGCCGCCACGCGCGGCGCGTGCTCAGCCAGGCGAGGGCGGGATCGACGGCCAATGCCAGAACCACGAAGAGCGCCGGCGAGATCGAAGCGGCCTGGCGCGCGTAGCCGAAATACGCGACCGTCACGCACAGCTTGTACGCGATCACGAGCAGCCACAGTCCCGCCACGCGCCGACGCGCCGCGACGATCAGACCGGCGATGAAGCAAACGCCCAGGCCGACTGACCATGCAACCACGGTCTTGAGAGGCGGCGCGAGCATGTCCACGGCTGGGCGCGGCCCTTCCCGGCCGAGCGGCCAGTTCGCCGCCGAAAAGCCGAGGCACGCGCCGCGGCCGAACCGGTCGAGTTTTTGGAGGACCAGCCCCAGCCACGCAACCGGATCGCGTCGGATTGCCTGCCATCCGACTGCGTAACCCTCATTGACAAGCCGGAGGTGCGTCGGGAGCGAAAACTGCAATCGCGGATCGGGTCCGAACCGCGCGTCCAGTGCCGCCTTTGAGAATCCGCCGCCGGCGTTCGCGTGATTTGCGAGCGCGAACGAGAGCGGTCCCTGGCAGGAGATCAGCCCCCACCGCGAAATCGGCTGCGGGATGTATCCGAATTCATCCATCAGGAAGCGCCGCACATCCGCCGCGTTCACCTCGCTGCGGCCCTGCCGGGCCAATGAAACGCTGATGAACTGGAGATTGTCCGCCCGGGCGAATGCGGGAAGCGTCTCGAGAAACGCCCGGGCATCGTCGCTCCAGCGCACCGGCGCGGAGGAAAAATCGACGGGGGGATTCTCGCGCGAGTTGAACGCGGCAATCGCCGCGCGTGATTTCAGCATCCACGGCGCGCAGACGCCGAACAGGCCGACGCCCATCGCCGCGAGCGCTGCCCAGGTACGCCAGCGGCGGCTCCCGGCGGAGTACACCATGACGCACGTGAGCAGGAACACAAGAAGCGGGTGCTCGGCCCGCAGCAGCGTCGCCGCGCCATGCAACGCTCCGAGAGCGAGCGCCGCGGCCGCGCCCGGACGCTTCATCCAGCGCGCGGTTCCTCCGACCAGGGAAACGAGGACGAGACCGTAGAGGCACTCGTTGTTGAGCGACGTCGCCAGTACGGAAGTCCCGAACGATGCGGCATGCAGCATCGACGCGAGGATCGCCGTTCGCCGGCCCAGGGGGCGCGCGGCGAGGAACAGCAGGCCGCTCGTCGCCGCCGAGGCCGCGCACCACGCGATCTTCATGGACGTGAAGTCCCGCAGGATCGGCCGGCCCGCGTCGTCCGCGGCCGGGGGACCGAACCAGTGCAGGAGATACGCGGTCGCCGGGGAATGGAGCGGCAGGCCGGCCTCGAAGGGCGCATCCCGATCGAGGGCCGCCGCCCAATCGGCGAAGAGCGTCGCGTCGCCTTCGAAGTAGGTCGAATGCGGCCAGGACCGATCGCCTGCGTTCATCAGGAAGACGAGCCGGAGCAGCAGCGCGAAGGCCGCGAGGCCGAGTCCGAGCCCGGCGTCGGTCCAGCGCCCGGCGGCGCCGCGCGGCGGTGCGAGTTCAGCCTTTCGATCACGCTCGGGTGAAATCCGAATCTCCAGGATTACGGGAAAAAGCGGTGAACTTGAACGACGAGGGCGTATACTAGACCCTCCGTGCCGACCGTGGGCGCCGGGCGGCACTGCCGAGGAGACGACGCGTGCACTGGGACGCCTTTGTCGACCACATCGCCGGCTGGCTTGAAGCCCGCGAGCTGCTGGCGAAGGAGCAGCGCTGGACGCTCGGTGTTTCCGGCGGGCCGGATTCCACGCTGCTGCTGCACGTCATGCAGGAAATCGATCGGCGGCGCGAACTCGGCTGGACGCTGCACGTCGCGCATCTGCACCACGGGCTGCGCGATGCCGAGGCGGACGGCGATGCGACGTTCGTCGCCGAGCTGACCGCGCGGCTGGGGGTGACGCTGCACCAGGAGAGCACGGACATCCGGGCCCAGGTCGCAACCGGCGGCGGGTCGACGGAGGAGATCGCGCGGCAGCGGCGGTACGAGTTTCTCGAGCGGATCGCGCTCAAGACGGGGTGCGACCTTGCGAGCGTCGCGCACCATGCGGATGACAACGCGGAGACCGTGCTTCACCGAATCTGCCGGGGAACGGGGCTGCGGGGGCTTGGGGGAATGCACGATATCCGGCCGATCCAGCCGGGGAGCCGCGTGCGGCTGATCCGGCCGTTTGTCGACCAGCGGCGGGAGACGATCGAGCGGATCTGCCGGGAGCGGGGCATCGAATCGCGCACGGATTCAACGAACCTGACGACCGAGTACACGCGCGGGCGCATCCGCAACCAGATCCTGCCGCAGCTTTGCGAGCAGGTGAATCCGAATGTGACGGAGGCGCTGCTGCGGCTCGCGGAACAGGCCCGCTGGCTGGGGACGTACCTTGAAGACGCGGCGGCGCGGACGTTTGAGTCGCTGCTCGTGGACGAATGCCCCGGCCGGATCACCCTGAACACGCGGGCGCTGCTGGGCAAGCAGCGGATCATCCAGGCGGAGGTGGTGCGGCTGGCGATGTCGGTCGTGCTCGGGCGGGAACAGGAACTGGGCTTCAACCACGTCGACTCGGTGCTGAAGCTGGCGGCGGACAAGGGGAGCGGCAAGGAGCTGCACCTGCCCGGGCCGGTGATCGTGCGGAAGACGTACGACCGACTGGAGTTTCGGCCCATGTCCGACGCCGACGCGCCGGCGGTCGAGCTTGCGCCGGTGTTCATCAATTCGCCGGGGCGGACGGCGGTGCCGATGCTCGGGTTCGAGATCGTGGCGGAGCTGAAGGACGTCGACGAGGCGAAGATCGACGAGCTGCGCGCGACGCGGCACCCGCACGAGGAATGGCTGGACGTCGAGCGGGTGCAGATGCCGCTGCTGGTGCGGAGCCGGCGCGAGGGGGACCGGTTCTGGCCGCTGGGAGCGCCGGGGACCAAGACGCTGGCGGACTTTTTCAGCGACGAAAAGGTGGATCCGCCGATGCGGGCGCGGACGGGCATTCTGTGCGACCAGGCGGGGCCGGTGTGGGTGATGCCGCTGCGGATCGACGAGCGGGTGAAGCTGCGGCCGACGACGCGGCGGGCGCTGCGGCTGATGCTGATGCCGATGGGCAACGGGACGGGCGAGCACAAGCGGGCGTGAGCGCTGGGGCGCGGGCGCGTCGGTACGGTCCAATAAAAGGGCATTTTCTTGCGTTTGGGCCCAAGGCGCCCAAACTTCTTTCTTCGCGTGTGCCGGGTTGGGTATCTAATTTATCGGGACGTTGAACGGGGATTCGCGGTGGGGGAAACCGCGTTTGGAGCGAACTGGCCGAAGGTTGCCAGACTTTTTTCTGTGTGTGTGCTGGGTTGGCAATGTTGGTTATCAGGACGTTGGAAACCGCGTTTTGAGCACGCTGGCGGAAGGTGATCATGGTCATTTTCTTGTGTTTGCCGGAATGATCACCTTCGTTATCGGACGCTACCGCGAAGTACGCGAGTGGGAAGGTGGGAACGGGGGAAGGTGGGAAGGGGAGACGGCCGGGGGCGGCGGCGCCCCGGGGCAGTGGAAAGGGGACGGCGCGAGGGTTGGCGAGGGTCGCGGGCATTTCCAGGGAGTCTAGAAGCGGGAGCGGCGGCGGGAGGCTCGGGCGCCTGATTTGCGGCGGGCTGGCGGGGTCTGGCGGGGAATGCGATGATCCACAGAGGGCACTGAAGGCACAGACAAATGCAGAAATCGGACCGGATGATCGGCGGGCGCGGGCGGAGGGGCTGGCTGCGCGGAGTTTTGGCGGGCTGGCGGGGATTGGCGGGTTTTGCGGAGAATGGCGAATCGCGAAGAACGAATTGTGCGGGCGGCAATGCGGCGGTGGTCGGGGCTGGGACGGCGACGGGAATGTGCGGGCAGTCATCTGCGCGGCGGGCGGCGTCGCAGTTCGTGTGCGACGTGGGCGAAAGCACTGCTCACAGAGCAGTGGCACACGTTGTCCGCATTTCGCCTAACAGTGCCACCCCGCCCAGCCTCGTCGTAGACGTAGACGGTCTTCGTCGCGTCGGTGCTGAAGCCGCGCGTGACTTCCTTCACGCGGCCGACCTTGTCGTAGATGACGCTGGCGAACATGTCGTAACTCGTCCCGCCGGTGACGGTCGATACGCGGCCCAACTCGTCATAAGTATAGGCGATGTCCTGGCCGTCGGGCGCGGTGACGAAGCTGGGGCCGGCGGGCGGGCGGGCGGAGCATGCCGACCCCGCCGGCCGGTTTCGGGCGACGGTGCGGCCGCGATGGTCGGGAGCGGGGACGGCTACGGGCGCTTTCTCACGCCGGTGGTGTCGACATGGCCCCCGAAATTCGTCGCAATGCCACCCGCCACCCGGCGTGTCGTTCATGATACAGGAATTCCGTTCAGATTGCGGCGTGTTCCGACAAGCGTGGTGTTAGTGAATATGGGAGTGTATTTGGGTATTCGTGCTCATAAATCCGAAGGTCCAGTTCGTGCAAGCTTGTGCACTGGAAACGAATCGTCCGGCCACCCGAGCACACATGCAAATGGCCCGATCGACCTACTGCTCCTTTGTCCCATTTCACATGTCTGTCAATGATGTCACGAACCGCGATTCCGAACGGCACCGGCATTGGAAAGAACTCCCTCCACCCTCCGATGCTGACATAGTATGCGCACGTTCTAAAACAGTTCGTAACTTCGTCGAAGAACAAATGCGCGGCCCCGGGCTGAAGAAACAACGATTCGGAGAGCCAATACCCGACATAGTCCAGCACTTCTGCGCTGTCTGATGCGACCAGAGAGAATTCATTTCTTTTGAGGCTCTTTAGCCGCAGGACCGTCCCGTACATTCGTTGCTCTCTGTCGGAGTGCTACTCGATCGCACCTATGCCTCCAGGGGCAGGTGGCACTGTTTCATTTCGAATCCCTCTCACGGTGCCACTGCTCTGTGAGCAGTGTTTCTCCGGCCCGAGCAGGCTCGATTTCGCGCGGGTCGTCCATCGCCAGCCGAACGTCGCGCATTCCTTCCCAGAACCGCGCGCTCGACCATTCCCAGTCGAGGGGCGTCGCGCACAACCCGCGCCGCACGGGATTCGCGTGGATGTACTCCAGGATTCGCGGTATCGGTCGGTCCCTGACCACGTTGTCGTCGAATCCGCCGCCCGGCTGCCAGAACCGGAAGACGGTGCGGCTTGGATAGCGGACGGTAAGCCGCTTAAGCCATTCAAGGGCGCCGATCGCTTCGAGGTACTCCTTCGCGGTGTCCGAAACCGGCCGCTTCAGCCCCGCCAGGATCGTCCGCATCTCGTAGCGCGGGCGGCGCGGGTAGAGCAGCACGTGCACGTGCTCGGGCATGACGACATACCCAAAGATCGCAACGTCCTGCTCGCGTCGGACCGTCGCGAGGGCGTCGATGACCCACTGGCGGCTCCGCGGTCGCGTCAGCAAGGGCAGCCGCCGAAAGCACGAGTACGTCAGGAAGTGAGCTTCGCCCGGCTCGTTCCATGCGCGACGCGTCTTGCGGATCGGGTTCGACATGAACTCTAGCTTACTCGACGCACATTCGGGAGACAATGCTTTTCTGCACGGCTACCGGCATCGAATTCGAATGCGGCACCGACCGAGAAGGCACTGCTCACAGAGCAGTGGCACACATAGTCACACGCCCTCGTTACGACCGGCGACAACGGTTTCCGCGCGGCAAGCGGCATCGAATTCGAATGCGGCACCGACCGAGAAGGCACTGCTCACAGAGCAGTGGCACACATAGTCACACGCCCTCGTTACGGCCGGCGACAACGGTTTCCGCGCGGCAAGCGGCGTCGAATTCGGACGCGGTGACCGCGAAAACACTGCTCACAGAGCAGTGGCACACGTTGCCTCTCTCTGACCTAATAGTGCCGCCCCGCCCACCCAACGTCACTCCGTCACTCGTGCGATGATCCACGCGTTTGCGCTTGGGGCTGTGATTTCAGAGGCGTCAATCCTTCGAGATCGTGGCGTCGGCGGCGAGGATGGCGTTGGCGAGCATCATCCAGGCGGCGCGTTCGGGGGCCGGCGGGGAGTCGGGCTGGGGCGCTCGGCCGACTTTCAGGAGTTTCTCGGCGTCTTCCGGCCGGGCCGCAAAGGACTCGCGGAAGCCGCGCAGGGCGGAATCGAGGCGGGCGAGCTGTTTTTCGTCCGGGG
The DNA here is from genome assembly GCA_045863555.1 of Planctomycetota bacterium. Taxonomy (GTDB): domain Bacteria; phylum Planctomycetota; class Phycisphaerae; order UBA1845; family Fen-1342; genus JACRLV01. The sequence goes on from BTUU01000004.1 coordinate 133,044, forward strand.
CGGCGGCCATGCACGCGCGGTAGAGCGCGTTCAAGCGTGCACCGTCATCCTCCGCCAGCGCGAGGATGCGGGACGCGAGGACGCGGGCGGCTTCGAGGAACTGCTCGTCATTCCAGAGGACGAGGGCCTGGAGCGGGGTGTTCGTCGGAAGGCGGCGGATGGTGCAGAATTCGCGCGTCGGGGCGTCGAAGGTCAGGAGTGACGGCGGCGGCGCGGCGCGTTTCCAGTAGGTGTAGATGCTGCGGCGCCAGAGATCCTCGTCGCGGGTCGAGACGGCGAAGACGCGCGTGTTCGACTGAGGCATCGCGACTTCTTCCCAGAGGCCGAGCGGCTGGTACGGCTTCACCGAGGGGCCGCCGACCTTCTCGACGAGCAGGCCGGAGACGTAGAGCGCCTGGTCGCGAATCTGCTCGGCCGAGAGACGGCGGCGCGGGAAGTAGGAGAGCAGCTCGTTGGCGGGGTCGCGCGCCAGGGCGTCGGAACGGACGCGGCTGGACTGGCGGTAGGTGCGGCTGGTAACGATTTCGCGGACGAGCTTCCGGAGATCCCAGCCGCCCTCGCGGAACTCGACGGCGAGCCAGTCGAGGAGCTCGGGATGGCTCGGCCAGGCGCCCTGCATGCCGAAATCTTCGCTGGTGGCGACGATGCCGACGCCGAAGAAGTGCTCCCAGAAGCGATTGACGAGCACGCGGGCCGTCAGCGGATTGGCTTCGCTCACGATCCACCGGGCGAGGCCCAGGCGGTCTTTCGGCGCATCGGCCGGGAGGGTTCCCAGAACCGCCGGGATCGAGCGATGCGCCGGACGGTCCTTGTCCGGCTTGTCGTATTCGCCGCGTTTCAGCACGAAGGCCTCGCGCGGTTTGGCGAGTTCGACCATGATCATGGTGCGGGGGATATCCGCGCGGATGGCCGCGAGCTGCTTTTCGCTTTCGGCGATTTCGGCCGCGATCCGGCGGTACTCGGGGGAATAGGCGAGCCGCCAGGCGACGTCGAAGCGCCTGCGCCGCTCGGTCTCGCCGAGCGTTTCGTCGGGCAGGAGCGCGCCGGGGAGTTCTCCCGCGAGCACCTCCGGCGGCTCGGCGGCGCGATGGTAGAAACCGCCCGGCCCGCCGGTGTTGACGATCTTGAAGACGAGCGCGTTCTCGCCGGCGCGGAGATCGACGCTGGCCTTGTCCTGGTCGGGCGCGGCGCCGCGATCGACGCGGTTCGAGAACGCCACCACGCCGTTGACGAAGACGCGGATGCCGTCGTCGCTGCCGAGGGAGAGCTCGATTTTTCGCGGCGTCGGCGAGTAGACGCGATGGCCGATGTAGTAGACGTTCGGCCCGGCCGGGAGCGGGACGACGCGGCCGTCGACGACGCCCTCCGAAAAGCGCCAGGCGAGCTTTCCGTCCGCGAAGGTCTGCGAGAGGTCGATCGCAGCGCTTTTCTCGGGGCCGAATTCCGTGTCGAAGAGCGTGTCGCGCTCGCCGGTGAACGGGCCGGCGAGATACCACGACCCCGGCCAGGCCGGGAGCGCGGGCTGCGCGGCCGAGTTCAGGCGACCGACGGCGAACCGGACCCGGAGCAGATTGTGCTCGGCGTATTTGGAACGGGACTCGACCTGGATGTGCAGTTCGGTGCCGCCGTCGTAGCCGAACGGTTCGTCAGCCAGCAGCACGGCCGCCCGGCCGCCGGGGCGGTTGTGGCCGTCGAAGGCCCAGCCGCGGTCGGGGCCGCCGCCGGTCAGAAGGGTATCGACGCGGAAGTCACCGTTGCGCTGTTCGATGTCGGCCCATGCCCAGACGAAACGGACGGGTTTTCGAACGGCGGGGTCGCGCTTCGAGACTGCTTCGACGCGCAGGCCGGTGACGACGGCGTTGCCGTTGGGGGCGCGTCCGACGCGGTTGTCGGGCCGCGAGGGGTCGGTCAGGGCTTCCAACAGGAGCAGTCGCTGGTCGAGTGCGTCGGTTTCGAGGACGAGCCTGTACTCATCGACCGGAGGGTTCTTTTCAGTCGCGAGGACGGACGCGTCGGGCTGGATCGTGAGCGTGGCGCCCTCGGTGGATTCGGCGCGCGTCACGCCCGGAGTCGTCCATGCGATTCCGAAGTCCGCGCGGGCTTTGGCCACGAATTCCGCGACCTGGCCGGCCTCGGCGGCGGTGGGCGTGGATTCGCGATCGCGCAGGTTCTTGAGGGCGTCTTCGATCGCCGCGATCTGCGCCGCCTGCTCGGGCGTCGGCACTTCGAGCATGGGCTCGTGGGCGCGTTTGGGATCGGGCAGCTGCGAGTAGAGGCCGGGCTGGTCGATTGAATTGAAGAAAGCGAAGAGCCCGTAGTAGTCGTCCATCGTGATGGGGTCGTACTTGTGATCGTGGCAGCGCGTGCAGCCGAGAGTGAGCCCGAGAAAGACGGAGCCGGTGGTGTTCGTGCTCTCGACCGCGTACTCGACGAGCCATTCGGCATCGATCGCGCCGCCCTCGTCCGTGGTCACCTGGTTGCGAATGAACCCGGTCGCGATCTTCTGGTCGACGGTGGCGTCGGGGAGCAGGTCGCCGGCGAGCTGCTCGACGATGAAGCGATCGAAGGGCATGTTGTCGCGCAGGGCCGCGAGGACCCAGTCTCGCCAGAGCCAGATCGAACGGCCGGCGTCGGTGTGATTTCCGCAGGTGTCGGCGTAGCGCGACTGGTCGAGCCAGGGCCGGGCCAGCGCTTCCGCAAACCGCGTCCTGTAGGGCTCCTCGGTGAGCAGGCGATCCACCTGGCGCTCGTAGGCGTCCGGCCGGGTGTCGGCGTGGAATGCGTCGAGTTCCGCGACGGTCGGCGGAAGACCCGTGAGATCCAGAAAGAGGCGGCGCAGCAGGACCGCCCGGTCGGCCTCCGGCGACGGCTTCAGGCCGGCCGCATCGAGACGGGCCAGGATGAAGCGGTCGACCGGCGACTGAGCCCAGGCCGGGTCGGCAACATCGGGCGGCGCCGGCCGCTGGGGCGCGACGAACGACCAGTGCGGTTCGTACGCGGCCCCCTCCGCGATCCAGCGGCGGATCAATGACTGTTCGGCGTCGGTGAGGCGGCGCTTGCCGCTGTCCGCGGGCGGCATGCGCTCCGCGTCGTCGGCGCAGGTGAGGCGCTGCCATACGAGACTCTTTTCGGGGTAGCCGGGCACGATTGCAGCGTCGGCACCGCGCGCGGCGGTCGCGCTTTCGGGCAAATCGAGCCGCAGATCGGCCGCGCGCTTGCCGGCGTCGGGACCGTGACACAGGAAACAGCGGTCGGAGAGAATCGGCCGGATGTCGCGGTCATATCGGATCGACTCTACCGGGGCGGCCGATTTTTGCCCGACGGCGGCGGGCCCGTCGGGCCGGGCGAGCAGCGCCAGGACGGGTCCGATTGTCCAAACGGCGATTGTCATGGTCATGACGGCGATTGTCCGCACGCACCGACTCCTCGATTTCCTGTTCCGGCTTGCAGCGCGGTCCGACGGCCGGCGACGGAGCGCGACGAGCCGGCGCGGGCGGCGGAGACATGCGGAATCGGCCGCGCGCCGGCGGGGTCAATGATAACAGATCGCACGCGCCGGCCTGCGCCGCGCGATCGGAGTATTCGGCCGGCTCAGGACGGCGGCGGCGCTGGACGGCGGTCGCCCTGGAATCCGGCAAACAGGGACGAGAGGCTGACGTTCAGGACTCCACTGATCCGTGCGAGGGTCCAGGTGGAGGTGGCCGTCTTGCCAAGTTCGATCTGGGAGAGCTGGGCGGCGGTGATTTCCGCGAGCGACGCGACATCCTGGAGCGTGCGGCCGGTCGCCTGGCGGATTTCGCGGATTCGCGAGCCGAGCCGCAGATTGAACTCTTCTTCGGTCCGGACTCCGAGGCCCAGTTCGGAGAGCTGGCGGTCGATTTCCTGGAGGAGGATGGGCTGCTGAATCGGCTTCGGGAGGACGGCTCGGGCCCCCGCGCGGCGGGCGCGGACGAACTGGTCGGAGTCGGTGAAGGCGCTCATGGCGACGACGCGCGTGCGCGGCGACGCCTGGCAGAGGTTCTGGATCACGTCGGTACCATCGACCTGGGGCATGATGAGATCGACGAGCGCCAGGTCAAAGGCTGTGGCGGTGGCTTTGCGGAGTCCGTCGGAGGGATCTGTGGAGGTCGTGACTTCGAAACACTCCTCGGCCAGCCAGCCGGAGAGCTTCTGGCAGAGCGAAGCATCGTCGTCGATGATCAGCGCGCGAACGCTGATGCGGTCCTTCATCGGGAGCGTATTCTGGCCGAGCGAGCCGGGTGAATCCAGTGAAAAACGGGGCGGGCGGGCTGAGATCGCGACATTCCGGGGGAAATTCTGTATAAACGGTGTGGCCCCGGGCGGGTCTGCGCGTCTCTGGGGATGCGGACCCGCAAAGGAAGGAGACTCCATGCCACGATTTCTCGCTTTCGTCCTGGCCATTCTGCTGACGCTGCCGACGCTGGCCCAGCAGCCCCCGAAGGAACCGGGCGCGGCCGAGTCGGATGAGCCGGCGGGCTATGGACTGATGCTCAGTCCTGCCGTTTTCGAGAAGATCCTGGACCGGATCGGCGAAAAGATGGCCGAGGACCTCAAGTGTGACGAGCTTCAGGCGGCCGAACTGCGGCGGACGTTCAAGACGCGCGTGAAGGAGTTTGTGAAGCGGAACCAGGCGGACGTCACGGTGCTGGCGAACCAGTTCATCGAGGCGACGCTCGAAGACGAGGCCCCCTCGCCCGAGACGGTCGCGGTGTGGGCTCAGCGTGCGCTTCCGATCCTCGACAAGGCCCGCGAAATGGTGAGCGGGATGGGCGACGAGATGCGCGAGTTCCTCAACGAAGACCAGATGGTCAAGATCGACGCGGGGCTCGCGGCGGCCGAGGTGGGATTCACATTCATGAATCAGAAACTCGGCAAGTGGGCGGAGGGCGGCTACGACCCGGTGACGGAGTGGCCGAAGAACCCGGGCGTGTCCCAGCGCGACCGGCAGCAGGAGCGCGAACTGCGGCGTGCGATGGAGACGGCGCGGCGCGAGAAACTCTCTGGCGGCGCGAGCGCGGCGGTGGCCGACGGATCGGGCGGCCGTCCCGCGGGCAGCGCCGACGGGAAAGCGGGCACGCGGCCGGCCGAGGCGCCGAAGGATGAATGGACGCTGTATGTGGAGCGGTTCATCGCGAAATACGATCTGGACCAGGAGCAGCAGAGCAAGGCGCGGCTGTTCCTTTCGAACGCGCAGGAACGCCGTGACAATTACCTCAGCTCGGCGGACAACGTGAAGAAGATCGAAGAATTGGAGAAGCTCTTCCGCAGCGCGGACAACGAACAGCTGATTGAGACTGCGGAGGCCAAGTACAAGGCGCTGATGGCCCCCGTGGACAACGCATTCGAAACGCTCAAGGAGAAGCTGGACACGCTTCCGACCCGCGCACAGCGGAAGAAGGCGCTCGAAGCGGAGAAGTCGGAGAAAGCGCCGCAGGAGGCCGCGGCGTCCAAGCCGTAATTCCCGTCGGCCGCGTTGCGCCGCGCGGCCCGCGGGGACTCGATTCCTGAGCCAGCGCCAGTCCGTGGAGCAGCACGATGAAACCGACTCCTTTGCGATCCGCCGTCGCGATCGCCCTCCTCGTGGCCCTCACGGCCGCGGCAGCCGCGCAGCCGAGCGGTCGAGCGCCGCGGCGGGAACGCACGCCGATCCCGACCGAGGGTTTCTGGCCGACGAAGGTCATGATGGAGCGCATCTTCGACCGCATGACCGAAGACGTGGCCCGGCAGTATGAGATGGATGACGATCAGCGGGAACGGACGGCGGCGCTGCTGAAGGACCGGATTATCGGGTGGCTCGATGAGAATCGGGGCGAGATTCAGTCGCTGACGAACGAATTCCTGGAAACACAGTTCAACAATGCCCCACCGACGCCCGAGGCGGTCGCGAAGTGGTCGCAGCGGGTTCTCCCGCTCGTCGAGGATTTCTCGCAGATCGCGGATGGCATCACGGAATCCATGAGCGAGTACCTCACCGACGACCAGGTCGTGAAGCTCGAAGGCGACCGGGCGGCGTTTCAGACGGGCGTCACGTTCGCCACCAACAAGCTGCGGACCTGGTCCGAGGGGCACTACGATCCGAAGACCGAGTGGTTCTCGCACGGCCCGGCGCGGGAGGAAGCGGCGGAACAGGAAGCGCAGGCGCTCGAAGCGCAGATGGACGCCGCCCAGGCGCAGGCCCAGGCCGACGCCCAGGCGCAGCTCGCGGAGGCCGAGCGAAACGAGCCCCGGACGCGCGGCCCCGCCAAGGCCGCCGTCCCCAAGGATGAATGGACGAAGTACACCGAAGATTTCATCCGCAAGTACGACCTGAACGAGGAACAGCGGCAGAAAGCGATGAGCCTGCTGCAAGACCGGCAGGTTGAACGCGACACCTACCTCCGGCGCAAGGGAGAAGAGATCGAGAAAGCCACGCAGCTCGCGGCCGACGCCCAGACCGACGAGGAGCGCGCGCATGCCAAACAGGTGACCGAGCGGCTCAATGCACCCGTCGACCGGATGTTCACCAAGCTGAAAGAGGGTCTGATGAAGCTCCCGACGCGGATGCAGCGGATCAAGGCCGAAGGCACGCCCGACGCCGGGTCCCGGCCGGCGCCGACGCAGCCGCAGACTCAGCCCGACGGTGCGCCCTGATCCGTACGGACCCCGGCTGATCCCGACCCGCTTCCCTGACAGGCGGCCGCACTTGGTGAACTGTCCCGATCTTCGCAGCATCCTGGAATTTGCGGTGGAGTCTGCCCAGCTCGCCGGGGCCCATACGCTCGGTCACTTCAACGCGCGGACGCCGGTCGAGTGGAAGGCCGACCGCTCGCCCGTAACGGCCGCGGATCGCGGGGCGGAGGAGCGGCTGCGGGCACGGATCGAGAAGCAGTTTCCCGCACACGGCATCCTGGGCGAAGAGTTCGGCGAGAAGCCCGGCAGCGCGCCCGGGCGCTGGATTCTCGACCCGATCGACGGGACGTTCTCGTTTATACACGGCGTTCCGCTCTACAGCGTGCTGATCGGGTTTGAATGGCAGGGCGAGGTCGTCGCCGGCGTGATCCACATGCCTGCGCTGCGCGAGACGGTGTACGCCGCGCGCGGGCTCGGCTGCTTCTGGGATGGCCGGCGTGCCCATGTCTCCGACGTCGAAACCCTCTCCGAGGCGACGCTGCTCACGGGCGGCGGGGCGATGTTTGACCGATCGGGCCGCGCGGCGGAATTCGACCGGATGCGCCGGGCCTGCCGCGTCCACCGGAGCTGGTGCGACGGGTATGCCTATGCGCTGGTCGCGACCGGCCGTGCCGAGGTCGTATTCGATCCCGTGATGGCCATCTGGGACGCGGCGGCGGTGCTGCCGGTGATTCAGGAAGCGGGCGGGATGGTCAGCGACTGGCGCGGCGGCGTTACCCACACCGCCAACGAACTCATCGCGACCAACGGTCGTCTCCACGCGGCCGCGCTGGACGTCCTGGCGGGCGGGACGTGATCCGGCGCACTCGCCGATCGGTGCAGCGCCCCCGCGTGCACCTGCTCGCGCATGCGAATCCGATCGCCAAGGACGTCGATCGGTTCGCCTTCCCATCGCTCGATGCGTATCTGGAGTTTATCCGCGGCCATCTGCCGCGTGAATTCGACCTGACTTTCGCCCTCCCGATTCTGAAGGCTGTTGAGACGCCTGACCTCGGCGGGCGGACCGACGATGCGGCGCGAATTCGGGATATTCAGGGCGCGATCGATGATCCGGCGACCTGCGCGATCGTGGCGCTGAGCGGCGGCGGCTATTTTTCGCGCATCCTGCCGCATCTGCGCCTTGGGGCGCTCGCGCGCCGACGGCGGCCGGTGCTGGTCACGGGTTTCAGCGAGATGACGAACTTCCTCAACCTTGTCGCGGGCTACCGGAGCGGGCGGGCGTGGTACTGGCTGTGCCCGAACTACCTCGCGTGGAAGGTCAGCCCCCCCACCGCCGCGCGGGCCGCCTTCGGCGCGTTCTGGGCGATGATCGGGGCGGGTCTGGCCGAAGGCGCGCCGCTTCCGCGCGCCTGCCCGGGCGTGCTCGATTTTCCGGAGTCGATCACGCTCGACGTGGCGGCGGGCCGCGTCTCGCCAGGGCAGGTTCGTATTTTCGGGGGCTGCCTCAGCGTCCTCGCCGTGCTGGCCGCCTGGAAAACCCGCCTCGCCGTCGTTCGGCCTGGTTCGTGGCTGCTCATCGAAGATGTGAATGAAGCGCCGCATCGGATCGATCGCCAGATTGCAGCGCTGAAATTCGCCGGCTGGCTCGATCGCCTGGGAGGCGTCATCGTCGGCGATTTCCACACCGGCGACGCCGACCAGAAATCACAGACCGTCGAACTGCTGCGCTACCACCTGCGACGCAGCGTGCCCATTCTGACAGCCCCGCACGTCGGGCACGTCTGGCCGATGGCGGCCGTCCCGCTCAACCGCCCGCTGCGACTGAGCGCTACCCGCGGCCGGGTGACGATCGGGTGAGTGCGACCGACGTGTGATCGAGCGCACGGCGCCCGACACTCCGTCACCTGGCGGTTTGTTCGCGAATCCACGTCGCGATCGCGTCGAGCGCGGCGGGGTTCATGGTCTCTTCGATCGCTCCATACTCGCCGGGAGCGCCGGTCTCGCATTTCTGGAGCAGGTGGTTCAACCCGGGCATGATTCGCGTCGTCAGCGACCGGTTTCCACCGCGCGCGACGGCCGCCCGGATTTCCTCGATATTCCGCTCGGCAGGAACCTGGAGATCTTTCTCACCGACGATTGCCAGAATCGGGCACTTCACCTTTTCGAGGACCGGCCGCGGGTCATAGCGTACGAAGTGCCGCAGCCAGGCATTCAGCGCGAGCTTTGACTGCGTCGAAATGAACGCATCCCGTTCGCCCAGCGGCGCCCGCTGCCCGGCCGGCAGGGCGTCGTAGAACTCTCCCAACTGCGTCCGAATCTCGTCCTCGGAGCGTTTTCCGTCCATCAGAGAGAGCACCTTCCGGGCGACCCGGTGCTCGAATTCGATCACGTCCGGCGTCGCGCCCGATGCTTTCAGGATCAGCTCGCGCTGCAGGTCGAGGATTTCGCCGCCCGGCAAGCCCGGGCCCGCGACGAGGACGACGAACGCCACATCACCATTCCGTGCGGCGACGATCGGCGCGACGAGGCCGCCCTCGCTGTGACCGAGCAGGCCGACTCGCTTCGCGTCGATTTCTTTTCGCCCCTTCAGAAACGACACCGCCGCTTCGGCATCCCCGGCGAAGTCGTCGGTCGTCGCAGCGCTAAAGGCGCCGGTCGATGCCCCCGTTCCCCGGTCGTCGTAGCGGAGTACGGCGATGCCACTGCGTGTCAGGTGATCCGCGAGCACGAGGAACGGCTTGTGACCCAGGAGCGATTCGTCCCGATCCTGTGGCCCCGAGCCGGAGATCAGGACGACGGCGGGCACGGGCCGTTTCTCGCGGGGGATCGTGAGCGTGCCGGCCAGAGTCACGCCGTCGGCCTTTGCATTCTCAAAGGTGACGTCGATCGCGTCGTATGGAAACGGCGGCCTGGGCTCCTGCGGGCGTTTTGGAGCCTCCGCCACGCCGCGTTTGAGCGTCAGGGGGAAGTCCATCCCGTTCTGCGTCCAGGTGCCGCTGATCTCCGCGGACTGGGCAGCCCGGCGGCCCTGGAAGACACCGTTCATGGCCTTGAAACGAATGACGATCGTCTCGCCGTCCACGGTCGTCTCATTTGCGGGAATCCCCATCGCCCCCTGGTCGAGGCTGTCCATCGTCGCCGAGAGCTTGTCGTCCTTGCGGGTGAGGTGAAACGCCAGTCGGAGCCTGGCCGCGCCGACATCGAGCGTTCCGATCCAGTCGCCCACCCAGTCCTCGGCCGCCGGTTTCGACGCCTGACCCAGGGCAGATGCGGCCAGCACGCCCAGCAGTGCGGTGATCACGGCCATCCGATTCGCCATTGGTCCCATCTCCTTTGCAGACCCCGGAGCGCGGATTGCCCGCATCCATGAGACGCCCGGGGAGCGGCGGGCCCGCGCGAAAAACGCGGGATTCGGCCGGGGAGCGGGAATATTCCGTGGGAAATTTGGAATCGGCGCGTCTTCCAGCTTGTGCGACGACGGGGAAGCGGCGACCATCCGCCCCCGCCGCCGGGAATCCGGGCTCTCCGGCGATCCCTCCGCGAGGGGCCCCCTGGACCGACGGCCACGATAAAGGAACTCGACATGCGTTCTGGAACCCGCTTTGCTCCGCTGTATGCTTTGCCGCTGCTGGTTGCCGTCGTGCTCCAGGCGACGGCGGATTCGCCGTTCGACTACGTGCCGGACGAGGCGGGCGCCGTCGTCTATGTGCCGAGCACGGATGCGGTCGTGGCGGGGATCAACAAGTTCGGCAAGGCGATCGGCGTTGACGAAATGGCGACACTGACGTCCAAGGACGTCAACGACAACATGTTCACGGCGCTGGAGGGTCTGGACACATCGAAACCGATGCTCTTCGCGGTCGGCCCCGACGGTGAAGACTCGATGGTCATCGTGTGTTCGCTGAAGGACGTGGACGCATGGAAGAAGAGCGGGGATGTGGCCGAGAAAGACGGCCGGTTCACGTACACGCTCGAGGGCGACGAGTGGTGCGCGATGCTCAAGGGTCCGGTGCTCGTCAGCGCCCGCGACGCCGACATCCTCGCCGACGCAGGCAAGTCCTCGGGCAAATTCGGGAAGGTCTTCGCCGACGCGATCAAGGGGCTGGGCGACGACCAGTTTCTTGTGCTCGTGGATGTCGAGGCATTCCGGACCGTGATCGAATCCGGGCTTGTCGCGGCTGACGCGGGCATCACCGTCGCGATGGAGATGGCCGCCAGCCAGGCGGGCGATGAAGCGGAAATGTACACGGCGTTCGCCAAGTGGGCGATGGCCGCGCTGAAGCGCCTCGTGGGCGACGCCGAGCGGGTCGTCGTCACCGGGCGTCTCGACGGCGACGGCGTTCGCATCCGCAAGCAGCTCGCGTTCAAGTCGGGCACGGTCACGGAGTATCTCGGCAAGGTCGGCAAGATCGGCAAGCCGCTGCTGCGCGGCCTGCCGGATCGACCGTTCATGGCGGCGATGGCCGCCGACTGGAAGACTCCCGCGGATACGCCGTCGATCAGCGAAGATCTGCTGGACGTCATGGCCGTGGCGATCAAGTCTGACGCGAAGGAGAAGTACGCGGCGTTCATCGCAAAGGCGCGGAAGACGTACCGCGAGTCCACGGGCTACAACGCGATCCTGGCGTCCACTCCGGACGGGATGAGCATCGCCGGCACGTACTTCACGCCCGATCCCGCCGCGTATCGCAAGCTGATGATCGAGGGCCAGGAATTCGCCCAGGGCATGATCGGCATGATGAACCAGGGCCCGATGAAGATGGAGTGCAAGGTCGGCGAGGAGAAGCTGGCGGGCAAGGACGTGACGACCGTCGAGTATCATTTCTCCAGCGACGACCCCGATCTCGAGAAGATGCTGACGACCATGTACGGCGAGAAGCCGACCATGTTCACCGCGGACGGACCCGAGGGAATGGTGATGACCTTCGGCGGCGGCGAATCGGCGCGGAAGATCCTCGCCACGTCGCTGGATTCCTCGTCCAAGTGGCTGCCCGGCAACGCGCGCGTGAAGGAGGCCATGGGCCGCGTCTCGCCGGACCCGCAGTTCGTGGCACTCGTCGATCTGGGCGAATTCCTCGCATTCGCCACGCGGATGGCCGAGTCGATGGGCGCGGGGATGCCGGAGATGAAGCTCGGCGCGCCGACCTCGCTCGTGACCGCGTCGCTCTACCTCGACCCCAAGGGCGTGCGCGCGGAACTGTGGGTGCCGGCCGATCCGATCAAGAAGATCATCCTCATGGCCACGTCGGCGATGGGCGAGGAAGCCCATCCGATGGAATAGCCGGCCGGGCGCGACCTCGATTGCGGTCGCGTAGCGAGGCTGAAAAACTTCGAAGACCGCGCTGGCATGCCGCCGGCGCGGTCTTCTCATTTTCCTTACCGAGGAACAGTGCCAGCCGTCAGCTGACCGGTTCGTGACGCTCGGCCGGTTCGACTGCCGTGGCTTCCGCGTCGTAGGTGAGCGGCTCGTTGAAACCGTCGATTGCCCGACCGAGGGCCGCATGGACGAGGCCGACGAAATACGGATTCGGCCGCAGCGGGCGGCTGGTCAGTTCGGGGTGCGCCTGAGTGCCGACGTAGAAGGGATGGACCGTCTGCGGCAGCTCGAGCAGGTTCATGAGGTCGGACTTGGGCGTCTGGCCGGAGAAGACCAGGCCGGCCGATTCGATCTGGGCGACGTAGCGCGGCTCGACCTCGTAGCGGTGGCGGAAGCGCATGCGGGCCTTGGCGCCGAACATGCGGGCGGCGAGCGTGCCGGGCCTGACCAGGACGTCGAAACCGCCGAGGCGCATCGTGCCGCCGAGACCTTCGATCTTCTTCTGCTCGGGCAGGATGCTGATGACCGGATAGCGGCATTCGGGGTCGATTTCGGTCGAGTTGGCGTCATCGAGGCCGCAGACGTTGCGGGCGAATTCGATGACGGCCATCTGGAAGCCATAGCAGATGCCGAGGCAGGGCAGCTTGTTGAGGCGGGCGTATTTCAGGCAGGCGATCTTGCCCTCGGCGCCGCGGGTGCCGAACGCGCCGGGGACGACGATGCCGTGCAGGTCCTTGAGCTTTTCGGCGACGTTATCGTCGTTGATGTCCGTCGTGTCGATCCACTGGAGCTGGACCTTGCAGCCGAAGCGCGTGCCGGCGTGCTCGAAGGCCTTGATGATGCTCGCGTAGGCGTCGCGGACGGAGATGTACTTGCCGGTGATGCCGATCGTGACCTGGCGGGTGGTGCGCTTGAGCGCGGCGACGTAGCGGGACCAGATTTCGCGCTGGCCGCGCTCCCAGTCGAGGTCGAGGCGCTCGTCGAGCTGGAGCCATTCGGTGACGGCCTTGTCATAGCCGGCGCCGCGGAGCATGTCGGGAATCTGGTAGACGCTGTCGCAATCGTGCATGCTGAAGACGCGGTCGGGCGGGACGTTTGAGAAGAGCGCGATTTTCTCGCGGACCTTCGGCGTCACGGGGTTCTGGGCGCGGCAGGCGATGATGTGCGGCTGGATGCCCGATTCGAGGAGCGTGCGGATGCCGAGCTGGGCGGCCTTGCTCTTCTGCTCGCCGAGAATGCTGGGCTCCAGCACGTAGGTGAGGGCCACGAAGCAGACGCTGTGCGGGCCTTCCTCGAAAGCGAGCTGACGCATGGCTTCGATGTAGTACGCGTTCTCGAAGTCCCCCACCGTGCCGCCGATCTCGACGAAGACGACGTCCGCCCGGGTCGCCACGGCCAGCTCGCGGAGGCGGTTCTTCACCTCGCCGGTGACGTGCGGGATCATCTGCACGTCGCGGCCGAGATATCCGCCCGTGCGTTCACGTTCGAGCACGCGGCGGTAGATCTGGCCGCTGGTGGAGAAGTTCATCCGCGTCAGGTCCTGGTCGAGCGCCCGTTCGTAGGTGCCCAGGTCCATGTCGCACTCCGTCCCGTCGTCGAGGACGAATACTTCCCCGTGGCGGAACGGATTGAGCGTCCCGGAGTCGATGTTGAGATAACCTTCGAGCTTGATGGGCGCGACGATGAGCGCCTTGTCCTGAAGGCACTTGGCCAGGGAGGAGCTGAAGATCCCCTTGCCCAGGCCGCTCATCACCGTGCCGAGCACGACGACGTACTTGCACTGCCCCGGCTTGTAGCCCGCGGGCATGGGCATGTAGAACTCGGTGTCGACCGAGTTGTCGCGAATCATGTTGAGCAGAGATTCCGTGTTCATCGCCGCCTCACCCGCTTGCCGCCTCGGTCACCACGCACGTCACTTCCCGCCTTCCGTCCCCTGTCCGATCCGTTTCACGAATGCCGCGTAATCCTCAGGCGTGTCGATGCCCGGGGTCGCGCGCGGCACAACCTCGACCGCGATCGCTGCGCCGCGGTCGAGAATTCGAAGCTGTTCAAGCCGCTCCATCTTCTCGAGCGGGCTCAGCTCCCAGCCGGCGTACTCGAGAAGGAAGTTGCGACGATATGCGTACACGCCGAGATGGAGGTGCCAGCCGATCCGGTCGGCCGCTTCGACATCCGCTCGCGGATATGGTACCCGCGCGCGGGAAAAATACAGCGCGATGTTCTGCCGGCTGATCACGACCTTGACGCAGTTCGGATCCGACGGATCGGCGTCCGCCGGAAATGGGCAGGCGAGGGTGGCCGCCTGGCAGCCGGGCGTCGCGCGAATGCGCCTCACGAGCCGATCGAGGTACTCCGGCTCGATCTCGGGTTCATCCCCCTGCACGTTCAGGACGAATTCGGCCGCGCCCGCGGGCAACCCGCGGACGACCTCGGCGATCCGATCCGTGCCGCTCGGGTGGTCGGCCCGGGTCATCGCCACCTCGCCGCCGAAGGAGCGGACGGCGTCGGCGATCCGCTCGTCATCGGTCGCGACGATCGTTCGGGAGAGCTCCCGGGCTCGCCGAACCTGTTCGTACACGTGCTGAATGAGGTATTTACCGGTCTGTCGGGCGAGAGGCTTGGCGGGAAATCGGGTCGAGGCGTATCGGGCTGGCAGGATTGCAATTGCGCTCATAGGCCGCTCCAGCAATCGTAACCGAAATCCGCGATCTGTCCAATTGGGCACTTTCGCGACAGGCGCAAACAACCGAGAATACCACTGGTGACTGCGCCCGGCGGGAGATCCGTGCGCGGCCCGCGGAGCATTCCATGTTTCACATTCGACTGATCCTCGCCGCAGCGCTGGCGCTTCTTTGCGTCATGGGCGGTTGCCCGACTGACACTCCGGGCGACGGAAACTCCAATTCCGCCGTCAACGAGAACGGAGCGACCGACAATACGAACGGGTCGGCGACGAATGAGAACGCCAACGGCGACGACGGTTCGGGCGGGAACTCGAACACGAACGAGGCCGCGAACGAGAACAGCAACAGCGGCACCGGCGCGAACGAAAACGCGAACTCGTCGTCCAATACGAACGACAACGGCGACTCGACGGGCGCCTCCATCGCCGGCGCCTGGAGCGGCACGCTCGCCTGCGAACGCACGCAGGCGCTCGGCGGCGGCAGCCCCGGCACGCCCACGACGTCGACCAAGGCACTGTCGATCACGTTCGGGTCGGATAACAAACCGACGAGCATCGTCGTGCAGGGCTATTCCAGCGTTCCCGACCAGACGGTCGCGCTCAAGAACGTCGGCGACAGCGTGACGAACAACGTCTCCGCGAGCGGTTACAGCGGAACGATGCAGATGACGATCGCCTCCGTCGACTACCGCTCGGACCGGTGCGAGATCGTCGTGAACATCGCGCTCCAGATGACGGCATCCGCGAACCCGAACGCGACGCAGAACGGAACCGGTCAGCAGACCATTATCGCCCGCACGACGAGCGCGACGGCGCTCGAGTACTCGGCTGACTGCGAGTACCAGGTCCGCCTCCAGTCGGGGCCGATTCAGTTCGATACCACCGAAAACAAGGTCTGCACCGGGACGCTCTCGAAATAGCCGATCGCGATTCGGCGGCCGCGGTTCGGCGGCACGGGACCGGATTTCTGGGGGATGGTCTGATAACCGTGGTCGCGTCGTTACTGGCTTTCGCGGGTTGCCCGTTCGTAGAATACGGTGCGGTACGCGCGGCTCGCGCGCGCCGGTTCTCCTGGGAGGGGCTTCGATGCCTCTGAAGTGGCTGATTCTCGGCGCGTTCGTCGCGGGGTTCACGATCGCGAATGTCGTGAACGCGACGCGAAACAACTCGACCTCCGGCTGCACGTTCTTCGATTCGAATGACTCCGCCGCGAACGCAAACGGCGACGACAGCAGCAGCGGGCGCGATCAACCCGGCGATTCCACGTCGAATTCGAACAGCGCGGCGCAGGACAACACGAACGGGAGCGACGCTTCGGAAAACGCGAACGGCGCGCCGGCGAATTCGAACAGCGACGCGGGCCCCGTGAATGAAAACACGAACTCGGGCGATACCGGCGGCAACAGCAACAGCAATTCGGCCCCGGCGAACGAGAATGCTAACAGCGGCGACGACCAGTCCAACAGCAACGCGGCGTCGAACACGAACGAAAACGGGGATGACACCTCCCCGGCAATTACCGGCCGGTATGCGGGAACGCTGCGGCGCGAGAACGCCCAGTCGCTTGGCGGCGATCTGCCTCCGCCGCGCGTGACCAACAGTTCACAGGCGATGGAATTTGCGGAGAATTTCCGACCGCTGGTCATCATGGTGATCAACTATGCCGGCGCGCCGGATCGGCCGCTCACGAGCGTCCGCCAGGGCGAGCGGCAGACGCTGACGGCGACGCTCGGTTCGAAGCAGATCACGATGGAAGTCACGGTGCGCGAGGCGTCGTATCAGCGGCGGCAGATGCGTGCGGTGCTCGACATCGCCTACAGCGCGACCAGCGGCAATCTGTCGGAAACCGGCACAGGCGAGCAGATCATCGAATGTTCGCTCGACGCGAGCGGCAACCTGACGATCTCATCCGGCGTCCACTACGAGGTCCGACTGACCGCCGGCGCGATCATTTTCAATACGATTGAAGAGACGAGCATGACCGGTACGCTCAACCGCGAGTGAGCCGGCCGCACGAATCAGCGGAGTGAGTAGTTTCGCGACGACGCCGGGGGCGGCCGAGGTGCAGTGGCCGCCGAGGTGGCCGAGGCGGGCCCAAGCCGGCTGCCAAGTGAGCGCCTGTACGACTTCTCGCCGCATGCAGCCGCCCGCCGCTGCGTTTCCCCAGCCAACCAACCCTGCCGCGGGGCCCCAGCGCCGGTCCGCCGTTCCGAGGATTGTCGTGCCCGCGCCGAGCATGACCCAGTCGAACGGGCTGTGGACGGATACCAGACGGGTGCGGCTGCCGCTCGCGGCGCGCTGCAGGTCGTGCCGCGGTGAGATCGCCGGCGCGATCAGGACTGCGGCGTCGACCGCCTCTCCCGCGCCGGCCAGTTTCTCGAGCGCCCGCACCGCAACCCAGCAGCCGCCGGACTGGGCCACAAGGCCGATCGTCGTCGCCGGATGCGCGGCGCGATGAGCGCGGATCGTATCGACAAGGCGGTCGGATTCTCGCTCGTGACGGGCCCGGCTGGCGAGGTTGACGATCGGCCGAATGATCGGAAAACCGCGATTCCACTCGACGACGCGGATTGCCCCGCGCCAGCCGCCGCGAATCAGGCCGAGGACGACGCGAATCTGCGCCAGGCTCGGGCCTTCGATCCCGCCGAGCACGAACACCACGCCGCGGCGGCGGCGCAGCGGCGTATCGAGCCGGCGCAGGAACGTGCGGAAGAGAAAGAAGTGCGGCAGCGTGATCGCGAGGCCGATGAGGGGGTCGAGCAGCACGCCGACGAGGCCGATCAGGTGCGAGAGCCGGACGCCGCAGGGCCGGTCGGGATGTTCGGAGATGGCCGCCACCGCCCGATTCTATCCGGAGGGCGGAGTGCGCGAATCGACCGGTTCATCGACAACCGGCCGGCAAGAAAAGGGTCGCGGCGGTTCCAGACGCGCCCCGAGCTTCGCTTTCTCGCGTGCTCTCGTATCATGTCGCCATGATCGAACGTGACTTTCAACTGCCCAATGCGCGGATCTTTTGCCGTGTCATCGGCGACGGGCCGCCGGTGCTGTTCGTTCACGGTTTTCCCATTTCGGGCGAGATGTGGTACGCGACGGCCGACGCCCTCGCCAACCGGTACCGATGCATTATTCCCGATTTGCGGGGCCACGGGCGCAGTGAAATCAGCCAGTCCATCTCCATGGCCGAATTCGCGGACGACCTCGCGGGTGTGCTCGACGCGGTCGACGAACGCCGTCCCGTCGCACTGGTGGGCCTTTCGATGGGCGGCATCATCGCGCTGGAGTTTTTCCGCCGCCACCGGCCGCGCCTCCGCGCCCTGGGTCTCATCAACACGCGTGCGAACGCCGAAAACGCCGAGGGGGTCGAGCGGCGGCGGAAAATGGCCGAGGCCGCGCTTCGGCAGGGCACCGGGGCGATCGTCGAGCTCATGATCAGCGGGCTCTTCGGCCCCGGATTTCCCCGCGACCAGCGCGACGCCTGGCAGGCCCGCATGTCCGCAACACCGGCCGTGGGCGCTGCCGCGGCCGCGCTCGCACTGGGGGCGCGGCGTGAGTCCTACTCGACGCTGGCCGAGATCGACATCCCGACGCTCGTGGTCGCCGGGGATCGCGACACGATCACGCCGGTGGCGACGCTGCGCGAGATCCACGAGGGCATCCGCGGCTCGCGCTTCGAGATTTTCGAAAACTGCGGGCACGTTCCCCCGGTCGAATTCCCGGACCGGTTCACGGCGCTGCTGCGCGAATTCCTCGAGACGACCTGACCTTCGGCGGCGATCGAACCGCGGCGACGACACGCCGCGGTACACCCGCTCCGCTGCGCATGAGCGGGCCCGGGTCGCAACTCCATTACGACCCGGGCCCGAATCCGTTTTGATCAAACTCCGCGCTTACTGCCCGAAATTCGCCAGCAGCAGCGACAGATCGTTGAGATCCGTGTCGCCGTCACCGTCGATGTCGGCCACGCAAGTCGCCGTACAGCCGAAGTCCGACAGCAGCATGGCCAGATCCGCCAGCGTCACGGCTCCGTCGCCATCGAGATCGCCGGTCACATCCGGCGTCTGCGGCGCGGGCGCATCGAACGACACGGCCGGATTCACCGCCGGCTTGAAAAGCCCGAGCTGGGCCTGTGCGGTGGTGGGCGGCTGATCGGCCTCGAACCAGAAGTTGTACATCGTTCCCCAGCGCAGCGCGTTGGAGTTCGGATTTTCCTGGAACGTCTGCGGGCTGGTCCAGCGGACGGAGTTGGCCGTCCTCGTGGAGATCCAGTTGGTGTTGTCGTACAGTTCGCCCGAGTGGTAATTCACGTCGTGGAAACCGATGTTGGTCACGTCGACGCCGTCCGGCACGGGGATTTCGAGCCGTCCGCCCGAGAGATCGGAGTTCATGTTGAAGACGGCGTAGTCATAGAGCCAGCGGCCGTTGCCGAGGTCGGTGACCTTGGTCGCGGTGAGGAAGCGGCCCTCGCCGGGGACGTCGATCTGGCCGTCGACGACGCGCGTATCGACGATCCCCGCGCCGAGGCCGTTCGCCCGCCACGCACGGATGGCGGGGATGCCCGTCTGCGGCGCGCCGGAGAGGTTCAGGTTGTACGAGGCGTCAACCGTCACGCGCTTGTAGGTGGCGTTGTTGGCGATGTTGCCCGCGGCGGCATCGTCGGTGGCGATGTAATGCCCCTCGATGAAGTACTGCGCGCCCGGGAAGTTCGCGGACGCGAGGTCCGTCTGCGCGACCTGGAGCCGGCGGCCGATCGTGGCGTCGTACGTCCAGGCCGGGATGGCCTGCATCGCGCCGCTGAATCCGTTGATCCGCGAGCGGGCCTGGAGATTGGACTGGATGCCATTCCAGCCCGAGCTGTACACGTCGAGGCAGCCCGAACCGAGGACGTTGCCGCCCTGGCCGTTGCAGGTCAGGCCGCAGCCGCTGCCCGCGGCCGCGCAGCACGCGGTCTTCGCGAAACCGAGGCCGATCTGCATCAGCCGGCCGTTGTGGAGACGATAGGCGTTCATGGCGAGGGCCGGCGTGCCGTCGTTGATCCACTGGAGATTCTGATTGCCGACGTTGCAGGTGTGCGAGCCGATGGCGTAGCCGCGGACGCCGCCGACGACGCCGTAGTTGCTCATCGACTGGACATCGCGGAGCTGAACATCCGGCCCGGCCCGCGGGGTCGGCCCGGGCAGGTCGGCGGTCTGCGGGAATTCTCGGGCGAGCGGAAACGCCCGCGTGAAGATCATCTCGGCGTCGAGCGCGAGCGTCCCAATGAGCTGGCCCGCGGCCTGCGGTGCTCCGAGCGCCCCGGCGAGCGATTCGCTCACGCGCAGCCAGCCCGCGGAGACTGCCAGGTGGAAGGTCGCGGCGTCGAAGTCGTACGCCGGACCGGTTACTTCGAACAGCGGGCGGTGATTCGATGCGTCGTAGATGATGAAATCGACGCCGGCGGCCGGGTCGGTCACCGCGATGCCCACGCGATCGACCGTGATGCTCGCCGCACTCGACGCGATCACCAGCGAATCCACAAACTCGACCGTGCCGCCGAGCATGCGCCGCGGCGCGCCTTCGACGACGGCGAGTTCCAGCGAGCTGTGATCGGCGGTTCGACTGCCGTCGAGCGACGAGCCGGTGAGCGCGAGGCCCGCGGTTTCGGCGAGCTGGGGATGGATGGCGATCCGGCCGGCCGCGGCGGTGCTGAGGTAGTTTTCCTGGTTGAGATTCTGGGCCGGCGCAGTCGCAACGCAACCTGCCAGCAGACCGATTGCAAGAATTCGGTGCATGGGCGCTCCTCTGAAATTTGAGAGTATGACTGTGCGCGGCCCGGCTCGATCGGCCCGCACCCCCGAACGCCGGCAGGTTACCCGCTCCGAGCGGCGGATTCCAGCCGATTTTCTGCGCGTTTTCGAGGCGTGGATTCGGGCGCGCCGCGACAGTGGCCGAGGCTGTTACTATGATTTTGACAAAGGGGTGTGCGGATGGTTCTCAAGGAAAAAGAGACTGACCTGATCGAACTCGGCGTCTCGCTGAGCCAGCTCAAGAAGCTGTATGTCGCATTGTTTCGCCAGCTCCACAGCGGCGGGGCGCAAAATATCGACGATCTCGACGAAGACGACATGCTCCTGACGCTCCAGACGTATCTTCAGCGGCGGGCCCGCGCGGCCGGCGTCGACTGCACGAATCACTCGCTGTGGGAGGCGTTTCTGGACATCCGCGACGCCCCGTCGTGCGAGGCGCGGTTCTCGAATCGTAAGCCGGAATGACGGACGCGCTGCTATCCGTGCGCCTCGGTCGAGGGCGGCGCGGGTTCTGACGCACCGGGCAGGCCGGCGTCTCCCGCCTGCGCCGCCGCACTTGCCTCGCCCCAATCCTGTTCACTGGATTCCGGCGCAGCTTTGCGACTGCGCGCCTCGGCGATGAAACGCTGCGCGACGGCGGCGTCGTCGCCGGTGTCGTCGACCAGCACCGCGGCGGCCCGGTCTTTGTGCTGAAGCAGGTGGCCGAGCAGCCACGAGTTCTCCATGCGGACGACATCGTCGGTCTCGGGCGGCGCGATGCGGCTTGAGCAGAGCCAGGCGGGAATGTCGCTCGACAACCGGCGCTCGAGGATAATCGGGCCGTCGAGGAGCGTACCGCGGTCGAAGCGCCAGACCTTCCATGCCTTCCGCCGGGTCGCGGGCAGGCCGAGGAGGCAGCGCATTGCGTCGTCGCGGCGGATCGTCGGCTGGGCGAATTGCGTCCATTCCCGCGCCGTCGCCAGTTGCACCTTCAGCAGTGCGGCGGCTTCAAACCGCAGGGCCCGGGCCGCGTCGCGCATGCGTGATTCGGCGTCCGCCATCCACGCCTCGCCGCCGCCGCACGCGAAAGTCCACGCGGCCCGGCAGCGATCGACATAGGGCGACAGCGGCGCACCGCCGTCGCAGGGGGCATCGCAGCGGCCCATCTCGGCATAGGCGCAGCGCTGGCCCGCGGGGGCACGGCGGACCTGCTCCGGATAGCGGCAGAGATCGAACAGATCCCAGAGCTGCTCCAGCGCCTGCTGGCAGGCGCGGTGCGTCGGCCAGGGACCGACAACCTGGCCCGGAACACGCCAGATTCGATCGGTCACGCGAATTTCGGGGATCGCCACGGACCAGTCGACATTCAGGTAATGGGCGGGACCGAACGCGATCAGATCGCGATAGCGGTCCGGGTAGAGCGTGCGGGCAAGACGGTAGAACCACAGGCGGGCGTCGAAGGGACACGCCACCGGCCGCCAGCGCACGCCGCGTGCGATCGCGGCGAGGTCGGTCCGGCGCGTCGGCTCATCCGACGGCGAAAGGAGCCGGGCAGTCATCCAGCGGCGCAGGTGCTGCGTCGAGAGAAGCTGGATCGGCCGTTCAGCCTCGTCGAAAAGGAGCAGCACGGCCGCACAGCCGGGCAGCGGCGCGAGATCGGGTTCGGTCGGCCGGCCGGCCCAGGCATGTCGCTCGGGCAGTGCCTCCGTGAGCGCAGCCGGCATGGATCAGCCCCTGTGCGCGACTACGAAATCGACGGATCGGGGGCTTCCGGCCGGATGCCGAGTGGCTTCATCGCGGCCGCGAGTTTCTTTCGATCGAACTTGTCGCGCTGCGCGAGTTCGTAGAGCGCCGCGTAGGCGATGTGCTCGGCGCTGATCTCGAAGAAGTCGCGGAGGGCCTCGCGGCTTTCGCTGCGACCGAAGCCGTCGGTGCCGAGGCAGCACATGCCGGCCGGCGTCCAGCGCTCGATGCGCGAGGCGACGGCGCGGATGTAGTCGGACGCCGCGATGACCGGCCAGGGCTCCTTTTCGAGCTGCTGCATCACGAACGGCTTGCGCGGCGATTCGGCGGGATGGAGGCGATTCCAGCGGTCGGTGCGCGCGCCGTCGCGGAAGAGCTCGTTGTAGCTGGTGACACTCCAGACGTCGGCGGCGACGTTGAATTTTTCGCGGAGGATCTCCTGCGCCTTGAGGGCGTTGCGGAGGATGGTGCCGCTCCCGAAGAGGTGGACGCGCGGCAGCTTGCCTGGAGACTCGGCGGCTCTCAAACGGTACATGCCGCGGAGGATGCCTTCCTCGGCCCCGTCGGGCATCGCGGGCTGCTCGTAGACCTCGTTGTACGCGGTGATGTAGTAGAAGACGGACTCCTGCTCTTCGAACATGCGGCGGATGCCGTCGCGGATGATGACCGCGAATTCGTAGGCATAGGCGGGGTCGTAGGCGAGGCAGTTCGGCACGGTGGAGGCGTGCAGATGGCTGTGGCCATCCTGGTGCTGGAGGCCCTCGCCGTTTAGGGTTGTGCGGCCGGCGGTGGCTCCGACGAGGAACCCACGGCAGCGGATGTCGCCGGCGAGCCAGATCTGGTCGCCGATGCGCTGGAAGCCGAACATCGAGTAATACGTGAAGAACGGGATCATCGGCATGCCGTGGGTGCTGTACGCGGTGCCGGCGGCGACGAACGAGGCCATCGCGCCGGCCTCGGTGATGCCCTCTTCGAGGATCTGGCCGTTCTGGCGCTCTTCGTAGCGCATGAGCTGGGCATGGTCGACGGGCTCGTAGAGCTGCCCCGCGTGGGCGTAGATGCCGTAGGTGTTGAAGAGGGCTTCCATGCCGAACGTGCGGGCCTCGTCGGGGACGATCGGGACGATGTGCTTGCCGAGTTCCTTGTCTTTCAGGAGGCGGCCGAGCATGCGCATGTACGCCATGGTGGTGGACGCACCCTTGCCGCCGGAGCCGCCGAGAAACTCGCCGAAGAGATCCCTCGACGGGGCGGCCAGGGAGACCGACTTCGCGCGTCTTGCGGGCACGTGCCCGCCCAGCGCGCGGCGGCGCTCCATCAGGTATTCGTACTCTTGGCTGCCCTTCTCGAAGCGGAAGAACGGCGTATCGCTCGCGATCGTCTCGTCCGTGATCGGGATCTCGAAGCGGTCGCGCACGTAGCGCAGCTCCTCTTCGTTCAGCTTCTTCTGCTGGTGCGTGACGTTGCGGCCTTCGCCCGCCTCGCCCAGCCCGTAGCCCTTGATCGTGCGGGCGAGAATCACCGTCGGGCGGTCCGCGCAGGCCTCGGCGGCGCGGTAGGCTGCGTAGACCTTGGCCGGATCGTGCCCGCCCAGGCGCAGGTTGCGGATCTCGTCATCGGTGAGGTGCTCGACCATCTTTGCGAGCCGCGGATCGCGCCCGAAGAAGTGCTCGCGCGAGTACGCGCCCGACTCGACGGTGTAGCGCTGCCACTGGCCGTCCACGGTCTCGTTCATCGCCTGGACGAGCAGGCCGTCGGTATCCTGGTCGAGGAGTGCATCCCACTCGGTGCCCCAGATGCACTTGATGACGTTCCAGCCGGCGCCCGTGAATGCCGCTTCGAGCTCCTGGATGATGTTTCCGTTGCCGCGCACGGGACCGTCGAGGCGCTGGAGATTGCAGTTGATGATCCACTTCAGGTTGCCGAGCTGCTCGCGGCTGGCCAGGGTGATGGCGCCGAGGCTCTCGGGCTCGTCCATCTCGCCGTCGCCGAGAAAGGCCCAGACGCGGCTCTGACTCGTGTCGACCAGCCCGCGGTCGAGCAGGTACTCGTTGAATCGCGCCTGGTAGATCGAGCCGATGGGGCCCAGGCCCATCGAGACCGTCGGGAATTGCCAGAACTCCGGCATCAGCCATGGATGCGGATAGGACGAGAGCCCCCCGCCCGCCGCGAGCTCACGCCGGAAATTCAGCAGGTGCTGCACATCGAGGCGGTGCTCGAGAAACGCGCGGGCATAGATGCCCGGAGAAGCGTGTCCCTGGAAGTAGATCTGGTCGCCCGATGTCGCCTCCGTCGCGGCGCGGAAAACGTGGTTGAAACCGACCTCCCAGAGCGTCGCCGCCGACTGGTACGTCGAGATGTGCCCGCCGATTCCGTCCAGCTTCTTGTTGGCCAGCACGACCATCGCCATCGCGTTCCAGCGGATGGCGCTCTTGATCCGCCGCTCGATCGCGCGGTCGCCGGGAAAGTCCGGCTGCTGATCGGCCGGGATCGTGTTGATATAGGGCCGGTTGGCGCTGAAGGGCACGGCGACGCGATTGCGTTCCGCGTAGGCGCGGAGCTGGTCGAGGAGGAATTCCGCCCGCTGGCGGCCCGACTCGTTGATGACGGACGTGAGTGAATCGAGCCATTCGAGCGTTTCGGTCGTATCCACGTCGATCCGGTTCGGAAGCGGTCGCAGCATCGTTTGGGTCTTCCATTCTGTCGGTTGCGGCTCGGGACGCCGGGGACAGCGTCCGAGGAGAACCCGGTGAGTCTTCGACGAAAGCGCTCTCAGCTCCGCCCTCTCGGCCCCTCGGGGCGTTGCGTTTCCAAGCGGGATAGAGTAGCATTCCCGACCCGGTTTGGCAAAGCTCGATGAGCCGGCGAACGGCCGGGCAGAGTAGCGCCGGAATGACGAGCGCTGAGCGTCCGGCAGCGCCGCGGCTATCGACCCGGCCGGGAGGCGACCTCCGCGGCCCGCAAGACGAGGAAACACCCGTGTACGCGATCATCGAAGACAGCGGCAAGCAGTTCAAGGTCAGCCAGGGCGATCATCTCCTCGTCGACGTGCGCGATCTCGCCGAAGGTCAGTCTGAACTGACGTTCGACAAGGTGCTGATGGTCGGTGAAGGCGCGGGGTCGAAGATCGGCGCGCCGTACGTGGCCGGGGCGAAGGTGGCTGCGAAGATCGTCGCGGCAATCAAGACGCCGCGGGTGACGGGCATCAAGTTCAACCGCCGCAAGGGCTACCGCAACAAGTGGGGCCACCGGCAGCCGATGCTCCGCGTCGAGATCACCTCGATCAACGGATAATTGCGGTCGCGGGCTGAGAGTCTCCTGATATACTTCGCGGGCGTCCGCGGCAGGTCGGCAACCGCCGGCGAGCCGTCGACGCCTTCGCTGTTCCCGGGCTGCAAGGAGGCTGCCGTGAACGACCGCATCACCCGCCGCACGCTCTTTGCCGCGGCCATCGCCGCGCTGAGCGTTGTCCCCGCCGCCGCGGTTGCGCAGACGTCAAAGAAAAGTACGCCGAAGAAGCCGTCCCGCCCCCGGACCACACGGCCGCCCGCATCGCGCCCGGCGTCGCCGCCGCCGCCCGCTCCACCGCCCTGGCCCGACCCCGAGATCAAGACCGTCAGCGCGGCGCTCGAACGACTCGCGGCGATCCCGACGAAAACGCTGACCAACCGCCAGGTCGCCCTGGCCACCGCGCTCCGGTTCTGCGCGGCGATCGGCCGGGCCGATGGCCCCGCGGCCGCGGAATCGATCGACGCGGTCGGCTATCAGAAGCTTCCGCTGGCCGGGCCGCTCAGCGAACTGCCTGAGAAGCCCGTCGCGGCCAAGGCGCTCGCGGAAGAGATTGCGCGTTTCAGGCCCGCGGCGGTCGGCGATGTCGCGCTGTCGCGTTTCCGGGTCGAGACCCCCTTCTCGATTGAGACGCAGCACCCGGCGGTCGCCACGTGGTCGCTCGAATCCGATCTGGTCATCGTCATCGATCCTGAACCGGGCGTGAGCGGGTGGATTCAACAGACGGCGTGCATCGTCGTGCGGCTGCGCGGCGGCAGGCCGACGATCATCGGCGGCAACCTCTTCGATGCGTACCGCCCTGCGGGCGCGGGAGAGAATGGCGTCGGGTGATGCGCGGATCAGATCGGCATGCCGGCGATCTCGCCTTCGAACACGAGATCATCGCCGACAAACCCCTGACAGGTGCAGACCATGCGGCGCGGCCGGACTGACTTGGCGACGGCGGCGACCACAAACCGCGCGGGCGGCACCACCGCACCGCGGAATTTCACGCCTTCGACGCCGGCAAAGCCGAGAAAGCCCTCGCCCCCCAGCAGTGTGCGGAAAAACGCACTGCAAAGCTGCGCGGCCGTTTCGATCATCAGCACGCCGGGAAAGACGGGGCGGCCCGGAATATGGCCCCGGGTCCAGTACGCATCCGATTTCACGTCGTGAAAGCCGACCATCAACTGCGCCGCGGCGTCGAACAACACAATCCCGTTCAGCAGGAGGAACTCGTGGCGCTGTGGAATCGCGCGAAGGACCGTCTCCTGGTCCGCGTAGAGGTTTGAGAAATCGAGCGTCGACGGCTGAATCAGTGCAGGAGGCGGCATCGGGTTCCTTCGGTACGGGTTCGGGCGACACGCGCCTAGGCGAGGCTACACCGCAGCGGGCGGCTCGCTGGAGGACTGCGCCTTGGGCTTGCGCAGCTCCAGGATCTTCTTGCGGATATCGCCCGCAAGCGCCCGAACGTCCTGCATTACCTTCCGTACCCGCGTTCCCGCAGCGGCATTGCCACCCAGCGCCTTGCCGAGATCATCCGCGGCCGCTTCGACGAGCTGCCGGAGTCGGTTGTATTCATCCATGCGAAATCTCCCTGATCTCGAAGGCCCGCCGCGAATCACATTCACATCCGTGCTGCGGCGGCGGCCACGTATTCAGCGCGTTGTATCGGCCCTGCCACGCCTTTGCAAGGGCCCATTCGTCCCATCGTGCGACGCGACGCCGATCGCGAAGCTGGCGTCCATCGCGCACCGCGCGCGACGCTACACTTCGCGTCGCATGGCCACGCATCTCATCGTGCCCGTTGTCAGCCGCGAGCAGGCTGCGGCATCCGCCGTACGTCTCATGGCGGAGGCGGCGCTGATCGAACTTCGAGTCGACCTGATCGGCGATCCGGCCGTGATCGAGTCGCTGCTGGGCGAATCCGGGGTCGCGCGGCGCGTCGTGCTGACCATCCGCCGCGCGGACGAGGGCGGTGCGTGGGACGGAGATGAAGACGAGCGAATCTCGCTCTACGAGCGCCTCGGCCTCTGCCACCCCGCGTGGATCGACGTCGAATTCGCGGCGTGGCAGCGTTCGGCGAACATCCGCCAGAAACTGCTGCTCGTGGCCGAGCGTTCCGGTTCCCTGCCCGGTGCGGCCGGGCGGCCGCGCAGCAGTCTGATTCTCTCCAGCCACGACCTCTCCGGCACGCCCGGCGACGAGGCGCTGGCCGCACGGCTGACCGCGATTCGCGCCGCCGGCCCGGCGGTCGCCAAGATCGTCACCACGGCGCGCGACGGTCGAGACGCCGTCCGCGTGCTCTCGCTGCTCGCACGCGAGGCGGCGCATGGGCCGCTCATCGCGCTGGCCATGGGACCGGCCGGCGTGTTGACGCGCGTCCTCGCGCCGAAATTCGGGGCGTGGGGGAACTTCGCGACGCTCGAGCCCGGCAGAGAATCCGCCCCCGGCCAGATGAGCCTGCGCGAACTGCGTGAGGCCTATCGATACGACTCCATCAACGTCGCGACGCGCGGGTTCGGCGTTCTGGGGTGGCCGGTCGCGCATTCGCGGAGCCCGCTGATCCACAACGCTGCCATGGCGCACGATGGCATCGACGGCGTCTATGTCCCCATCCCGCTCGCGCCCGATCGCGGGGCGTTCTTCGACTTCATGGATCGGATTTCCGCGGAACCCGAACTGGGTTTTGACGGATTCAGCGTCACGCTGCCGCACAAGGAACACGCCCTTGCGTGGCTGGAGTCGCGCGCGCGGCCGCTCAGTCCGCTGGCGCGCCGCTGCGGCGCGGTCAACACGCTCATCCGCCGCGATGCCGGCTGGTGCGGCGAGAACACGGACGCGCTCGGAGCGTGGGCGGCCATCGAGGCGCGGCGCGCATCGTCGGCCCCGCGTGGCGTGGTCGATCGCGAGCAGGCGCTCATTCTCGGTGCGGGCGGCGCTGCGCGGGCGGTCGCCGCCGTGCTCGTCGATCATGGTTTTGACGTCGGCATCGCGAACCGCTCGCGCGACCGGGCGGATCTGCTCGCGCGGGAACTCGGCTGCACCGCCGTCGACTGGGACGCGCGGACGCAAATCGCCCCATCGCTCCTCGTGAACTGCACCAGCGTCGGCATGTGGCCGGACGTCGATGCCTCCCCCTACCCGGGCGCGGCCATTCGCCCCGGAACGCTCTACTTTGACACGATCTACAACCCGGCCGAGACGCGCCTGCTCCGCGATGCGGCGGCCGCCGCGGCGGAGACAATCTCCGGCGTCGAGATGTTCCTCGCGCAGGCGGCGGCCCAGTACTCGCTGTGGCACGGACGGCCTGCGCCGCTCGACGTCATGCGGGATAGCATCCTCCGCCAATCCAAGGGAGGCTGACGCCATGAGCAGATTCGAGCGCGAGACCCGGATCACCGAGTTCCTGCTGGGCACCGTCAACAAGGTCGTGCCGGAGATCGATCCCGCGAAAATGCTGGACCGCCCCACCGACGCCCACAATCCTCCGGCGTGGATCCTTGGCCATCTGGCCGTCGTCGCCGACCGGGGATTGATGATGCTCGGGCGGGAGCGCTGCACGCCGGAAGACTGGGATGCGCTTTTCCTGCCCGGGACGCAGCCGCCGGCCCGCGGCGCGGCCGTCCCCGCGCGCGATGAGCTGCTCGCGGCGGTGAATCGCGGCTACACGGCGCTGATCGGCGCGGCCCGCGAAGCGGACCTGCGCGCGCTGGAGCGGCCGCACGGCGTGGGTCTGCTCGCGAATACGCCGATCCGCACGGCGGCGGACCTCCTGGCGCACGTGCTGACGTCGCATTTCAGCCTGCACATGGGCCAGCTTTCGTACTGGCGGCGCTGGGCCGGCTTTGCGCCGCTCTTCTGAGCCGCGCGGCGCTCTGTTACAATCGGCCGTGGCGTGATCCGACATCCGCCTGCCCGGAGGAGAACGATGCGGTCCCTGCAAGCGATCCTCGGCGCGGCCCTCGCGGCCGGATTCAGCGTATGCGCCCTCGCACAGGAGACGCGCGAGGGTGCGGGCATCCAATGGGCCGGCGAGCACGTGCTGTCGCCGACGCCACGCGGCGACGGCCCGCGCCCGAACCCGCGTTTGATCGAAAACGGCCTGCCGAGCGTCGTGCTTACGGGCTACTGGCCGCCGACGAACGAGATGCTCCGGCCGTGGAGCCCCGACCCCGCGCAGAACGGCGGCGTGTGGGTGGGTGAGAACTGGCGAGGACTTGGCTACAACGTCTACGCGTATTTTCCGGAGTTTCCGGGCGGCACCGGCGCGAACCCGAAGGGCAACGGCGATTTTGAGGTGGATTATCAGGACACGTCCGCCGATTGGTGGTTTCTGCTCGACGCCGTGCGGCCGATCGCGATCATTACGAACAGCCGGGCAAATACGACGCGCGGCTGGGAACTCGAGGGTGGAAACGGTTTCTACGCCGACTCGCAATGGACCGCCGACTATCTCGTCCCGACGCGTCCGACGCCCAATGAACCTCACGATCCGCCGGGCAGCCAGCGCTCCAGCAGTCTGCCGATGCAGGCGATCGTCGACGCCGTGGCCGCGTCGGCGGCGAACGTCGATCCGTTCATCTCCACGTTCGATGACGGCCGGTTTCTTTCGAACTACATCGGCTATCACGGCAACTGGTGGCGTGATACGCACGACGATCCGTCGCAGCCGGGGCGCTGCTATGGCTCGGGGCATATCCATGTCGGCCTTTCCGCGACCGTGCCCGATGCCCGACTGGCGATGGAAGTGACGCTCGAAGTCTATCTTCCCGAAATTACGCGGCGCCGGACGGATAACACGGGTGACGGCACGTTCGATATTTCAGATGTGGATGCGCTCTTCGACTGCATGACGGGCCCGGAGGTCACGCTGGGCGCGGCGTGCGCACCGACGGACACGGACCAGGATGTCGACGGGGACCTGCTGGATCTGGCGCTGCTCCAGGCGTCGTTCGGCGGCCCGTAGGGACCAGGCTCGCCTGATCGGCTGCTCGAAATCCGCAGGCGTGTTCTTATCGGCATCGCGCCGAATTCGCGCTGCGCCGCGTCGGCAATCTCTGGCATAGCGCGTCCCATCCGCGGCGTCGACGGCTAGCGCCGTCCGCTGCAATCCACTCCCGGGCCGGATCAGCCGATGCTTCTTGCATGCACGTTCGCGCCTGCGCCGATCGAGCGCGCCGAGTCTGCTGCTTCCGCTGCCAAGGAGACGCCGCGTGACCACCCGTCTAATTCGACACCGAGAGATTTCTTTCATCGCCCTCGCGATCGGAGTCGCGGGCATCGGCTTTTCCGCCATGCCCGACGGGACCGGGCCGACCGGTGGCCCGAGCCCGACCGACGTGCAGAGGCGGCTCACCGAGGGCAATCGGCGCTTCGCACAGGGGCAGGCGACGCATCCGAACTGCGACGCCGCGCGGCGGCGCGAGACGGCCGAGAAGGGGCAGCATCCGGTCGCGACGATCCTGACGTGTTCTGACTCGCGCGTCTCGCCGGAGCGGATCTTCGACCAGGGCGTCGGCGACGTGTTCATCGTCCGCGTGGCGGGGAACGTCGCTGACACCGATGAGATCGGGTCGATCGAGTACGGCGTCGGGCACCTGCACACACCGCTGCTCGTGGTCATGGGGCACAGCGCGTGCGGTGCGGTTGGCGCGGTCGTCAGCGGCGCGCCGCTCGACGGCTGTCTGCCGCAGCTCGTGGATAACATCGGACCGGCCGTGCAGCAGACGCGGCGCGCGAACCCGGGCGTGGGCAGCGAAGGGCTGATCGCAAAAGCAGTCGACGCGAACGTCTTCCAGTCAATCGCCGACGTATTCATGAACAGCGAGGAAGTGCGGACGCTGGTGCAGAATGGGAAGCTGAAGATCGTCGGTGCGGTCTATGACCTCGGCAGCGGCGCGGTTCGGTGGCTCGGCGAGCACCCTGAACAGGCACAGCTCGCGCGGGGCGGCAAGCCGAGCGGCTGGCAACCGCGCACGGTGGTGCTGGGCACGACGGCGGAGAAGCCTGCACCGGCGGCCGGTGCGCACGGCGGCGGCGCGAAGACGGGGCACGTTTCCGGCCACGCGACCGGACATGCGTCGGGCAACGGCCTGCCGACGCCGCAGGCCGCGTTTCAGATGCTGCGCGACGGCAACGGGCGTTTCGCGGCAGGCAACTGCACGAATCCGAATAGCGACCGGGCGCGCATCGCGGAGACGTCGAAGGGGCAGCATCCGTTCGCGACGGTGCTGACCTGCTCGGATTCACGCGTGCCGGCCGAGCGGGTTTTTGACGCGGGGCTCGGCGACGTTTTCACGGTGCGCGTCGCGGGCAATGTCGCGGATACGGATGAGATCGGGTCGATCGAGTATGCGGTGGGCCACCTGGAGACACCGGTGCTCGTGGTGCTGGGGCATACGGCGTGCGGAGCGGTGACGGCGGTCGTAAACAACGCGGAGGTGCACGGGAGCATTCCGCCGCTCGTGGCGAACATTCAGCCGGCCGTGAGAAAGACACTGAGCGCCAGTCCGGGGCTGTCGGGCGGCCCGCTGGTCGCCGCGGCGATCCGGACGAATGTGCAGCAGAGTATCGAGGATGTGCTCTCGCGCAGTCCGACGGTGCGGAAGCGGGCGGAATCGGGACAGTTGCTGATCGTCGGCGGTGTGTATGACCTCGCGGCGGGCACGATCGAATGGTTCACGCCGGCCGGTGAACCGTGGAGCGATGGCGGGTTTTCGAATTCGTCGAGCGATTCGCATGGCGCGGCGGGATCGGGCGAGACGAAGCCGGCGCCGGGCGGCGTCACGGCGAAGTCGGGGCATGGTGAGCCCGCGGACAGGCCCGCCAACATGCCGCCGGGTGACCAGCCGAATGAAACGCCGAAATCTGACAAGCCAGCGGATCCCGGCCAGGGCACTCCCGGTGACAAACCGCCGGCGGAACCGAAGAAGGAGCCCGCGCCGTCCGAACCGGGCCACGACGAGCCGAGTGCCAAGCCGTCTGTCGATAAGCCGACCCCAGACAAACCGAGCCAAGAACCCGGGCACGGCACGCCGACGGACAAGCCGGGGCACGACACGCCGGCCAGGGAAAAACCGGGTAGCGAGAAGCCGGGCCACGATGAGCCGGCAAAGGAGAAGCCCGGCAACGGCGAACCGGCGAAAGAGAAGCCGGATCACCCGTAGGGGATGACCGCCGCGCGGCCGCGAAGTCGCGCGGAAGCCTGAATCGCGCACCTGCCCGGGTCGATCATCGCGATCGGCCCGGGCAGTCTCGATTCGCAGACGTGCGTGCGCGAGTAAATGTGCGTTTCCGCTATGATCCGCCCAACGTCGCGGCCGTGCCCGATCTTGCACCGCCGCCCCACGGTGTGTGGAGGCCCATTGGAAAACGCGCTCATCGGCTACACGGGGTTCGTCGGCTCGACGCTGCATCGCCAGGCCCGTTTCGACGCCCTGTTCAACTCGAAGAACATCGGCGAGGTCCGCGGCCGCTCGTTCGACCTCGTGGTCTGCGCGGCCGCGCGGGCGGAGAAGTGGAAGGCGAACGCCGAGCCGGAGGCCGACCGGGCGCATATCGAATCGCTCGCCGCCGTCCTGCGGACACTCTCCGCGAAGACGTTTGTGCTGATCTCGACTGTTGACGTCTATCCCCGTCCCATCGGCGTCGATGAATCGACCGAGATCGAACTCGAAAGCGTGCAGCCCTACGGCCGGCACCGGCTGCTGCTCGAACGCCATGTGCAGGAGCATTTCTCCAACGTCTTTGTGATGCGCCTGCCGGGGCTCTTCGGCCGCGGGCTCAAGAAGAACTTCATCTTCGACCTGTTGTCGGAGAACACGCAATATCTCAAGGGGATGCACGCTCAGAGCCGGTTCCAGTTCTACGACATGGAGCGGCTGTGGTCCGACATCCAGCGGCAGATCGCAGCGGGCATCCGGCTGCTCAACGTCTCGACGGAACCGGTGGCGTGCGCGGATGTGGCCCGCGTCGGCTTCGACCGTGTGTTCGAAAACGTCGTTGAGAAGCCGCCGATCCTCTACGACATGCGGAGCCGGCATGCCCGGGCGCTCGCGGGCCGCGACCATTACCTCTACACCGCCGCGGAGACGCTGGAGGCGATTCGGCGGTTCCGGCTGGCGGCGCAGGAGACCTCACCGTGAGGGTCGCGTTTTCGAACATCGCCTGGGACGTGAGCGAGGATGACGCGATCGCCGGCGTGCTGCACGCCGCCGGAGTGGATGCGGTGGAGATCGCCCCGTCGAAGCTGTGGGCCCGGCCGGGCGAGGCGTCGGCCGACGACATCGCCGCGGCGCGGGCGGCCTGGGAAAAACGCGGGCTGCGGATCGTGTCGCTTCAGGCGCTGCTGTTCGGCCGGCCGGAACTGACGCTGTTTGACGATGAGGATTCGCTGGAGCGGACAATCGAGTATCTGGGGCGGATCTTCCGGCTGGCAGCCGGGCTCGGGGCGGGACCGCTCGTCTTCGGATCGCCGCGAAACCGGCTGATGCGCGGCCGGCCGCGCGTGGAGGCGATGGACCTGGCGGTCGCGGTGTTCCGGCGGCTCGGGGATATCGCCCAGCAGGCCGGGGTAGTCCTGGGGCTCGAGCCGAACGCGGAGGACTACGGCTGCGACTTTGTCACGAACACGACGGTCGGAGTCGAAGTGGTGCGGCGGGTCGACCATCCGGCCGTGCGGCTGCACCTGGACGCGGGTGTGATGGCGATGAACCTCGAGGACCCCGCGCGGGCGATGGCGGCGGCCGCCCCGCACCTGGTGCATTTTCACGCCAGCGAGCCGAATCTGGCGCCGGTCGGCAGCGGCGGCGCGGACCATGCGGCGATCGGGCGGGCGCTGCGGTCGAACGGGTACCGCGGGTTTGTATCGGTGGAGATGCGCGGCGGCAAGGCGGGCGGGAGCGTTGACGCGGTGAAGCGGGCGCTGGAGGTGGTGACGAAGGCGTATGGCGACTGAGACGATGGCGACGCTCGACGATCGCGCCTGGCAGGTGCCGGCGTTTGACTGCACGGAGCTGGCCCCGCGCCGGACGCGCTACTGCGTCTGCGTGCCGGTGATCAACGAGGGCGAGCGAATCCGCAAGCAGCTCGGCGAGATGCGCGAGTTCGCGGAGCACGCGGATATCCTCATCTGCGACGGCGGAAGCAAGGACGGGTCGCTGGGCGAGGAGCTGCTGCGGGCGAGCGGCGTGCGGACGCTGCTGGTGAAGACGGGGCCGGGGAAGCTCAGCGCGCAGCTTCGAATGGGCTATTCGTACGCGCTGCGTGAGGGGTACGAGGGCATCGTCACGATCGACGGCAATGACAAGGACGGCGTCGACGCGATTCCCCGCTTTCTGAAGGAACTGGACGCGGGGGTCGACCTGATCCAGGGTTCGCGGTTCGTGCCCGGCGGCGAGGCGATCAATACACCGAAGATCCGCTGGCTGGCGATCAAGTTGATGCATGCGCCGGTGATGCGGTGGGCCTCGGGCTTTCCGTACACGGACACGACGAACGGATTTCGCGGTTACAGCCGGCGGTATCTGCTGGATCCGCGCGTCCAGCCGTTTCGGGACGTGTTCGATACGTACGAATTGCTGGCGTACCTGTCGGTGCGCGGACCGCAACTGGGTTTCAGGACGATCGAGGTGCCCGTGTGCCGCCACTATCCGGCGAAGGGCAAGACGCCGACGAAGATCGGAATGGTCCGCGGCAACCTGCGGCTGATGCGGATTCTGTTCAGCAGCGCGACGGGAAAGTACAATCCGCCCGCTTAGGGCGTCGCCCGCGTGACGAGCGCCGCGCCCGGGGAAAAGGCCGGTCTGAGACCGGTCCCCCCACGGTGAGACCCCATGGAACAGGTGATCCGCTCGGGTGCGGGCCAGAGCGTCCTTCGGCTGCTGAATCCTCTCGCGATGGCCGCGAATCTCTGGCGGCACCGGCACATCGCACGGCAACTGGCGCGGCGCGACATCATCGGCCGCTATCGCAGCTCGTCCCTGGGGCTGCTCTGGTCGATCATCACGCCGCTCGTGCAGCTCTGCGTCTATACGTTCATCTTCGGAGTGGTCCTGGGGGCGCGCTGGGGCCGCACGGATGAGCCCATGACGGTCTTCGCGCTGACGATGTTCAGCGGACTGCTCGTCTTTCTCATGTTCGCGGAGGTCGTGAACCGGTCGCCGGGGATGGTCGCGGAAAATCCCAACTACGTGAAAAAGGTCGTCTTTCCGCTGGAGATGCTCGGGCCGTCGGGACTGTTGACGGCGCTGTTCAATTTCGGCGTGGGTGCGGCCGTGTGGCTGCTGTTCTGGTTTGTCGTGAACCTCGCGCCGCCGCCGTGGACGATCGTCTACCTGCCGGTGGTGCTGCTGCCGCTGTGCCTGTTCACGCTGGGGTTCGCGTGGTTCCTGGGGTCGCTGGGCGTGTTCGTCCGCGACCTGGGGCATGTGATCCAGCTCATCACGCAGGTGCTGATCTACCTGACCCCGGTTTTCTTCCCGATGTCGCTGCTTGAGGGCAAGTGGTTCGCGCAGGTGATGCAGTTGAATCCGCTCACGCACGTCATCGAGGATGCGCGGCGGGTGATGATGTGGGGACAGGCGCCAAACTGGCCGTGGTGGACGTTCAGCCTCGTCGTCGCGAGCCTGGCGGCGCTGCTCGGGTACGCATTCTTCATGAAGAGCAAGCGAGCGTTCGGCGATGTCCTCTGAGCTTCAGACCACCGCCCCACCGACGCTGGCCGAGCCGCCGCGCGCGGCCGCTGTGGACGCGCGGGCTGTGGTGATCGAAGCGCGGGATGTCAGCAAGTCGTACCGCATCTACTCCAAGCCGTCGGACCGGCTCCGGCAGGCGCTGGCGTGGGGCCGCCGGCAGTATTACCGCGAATTCTGGGCCCTCCAGGGCGTGAGCCTCGAAGTTCGCACAGGAGAAATGGTCGGGATCATCGGCCGCAACGGTTCGGGCAAGTCGACGCTGCTCCAGATCATCGCCGGGACGCTTGCTCCGACGTCGGGCGAGGTCCGCGTTCCGCCGCGCATCGCCGCGCTGCTCGAACTCGGCTCCGGGTTTCACCCCGAAGCGACGGGCCGCGAAAACGTCTACATGAACGGTGTGGTGCTGGGGCTCTCCGACGAGGAAATCCGCGCGAAATACGCCGACATCGTTGGGTTCGCCGACATTGGCGAGTTCATCGACCAGCCGGTGAAGACGTACAGCAGCGGCATGGTCGTGCGGCTCGCGTTCGCCGTCGCGGCGCATGTGGATGCACAGGTGCTGGTCGTGGATGAGGCGCTGGCGGTGGGTGATGCGCCGTTTCAGGCCAAGTGCTTTCGGCGGCTCGACAAGCTGCGCGAGGCGGGAGCGACGATCCTGCTGGCCACGCACGACAATCAGACCGTCTCGACGCTGTGCGAACGGGCGTTGATGCTCGACCGGGGAAAGCAGATCCTCTGGGGGCCCGGGCGGGAGGTGGCCCGCGAGTATTACCGCTTCACGCAGGAGGCGACGCGCGCGGCCGTGCTAGCGGAAACGCCGGCCGAGGCGCCGGGCGCGCCATCGGCGACCGACGGCGGCGGCGAGCTTGAAGAGCCCAACCGCAGCGCCGGCCATCACACGGGCGACGGCCGCTGTCGCGTGGTCGGCTTTCAGGTTTTCGATCATCTCGGCCGGGCGAACCGGACGCTGGTCGCGCGGGAACGTGTGCGGATCGAGCTGCGGGTACGGTTCGACGCGGCGATGGAAAATCCGCAGGTGTTCTTCGCGCTGCGCGACGTGCAGAGCCGGATCGTGCTCGGGGCGCACACGCTGTACGAAAACGTCGTCATCGGTCCGGTCGCGGCGGGCGAGACGATCCACGCCACGCTGGGCGCGACGCTGAATCTGAACGTGGGCAAGTACCTGCTGCTCTTCGGCGTTTCGGATCACGAGGCGTTTCACAGCTGGAAGGACTCGGACGTGCACTGGGATTACTGCGAAATCGAGGTCATCGCCGACCAGCGCGCGTGGGGCATCGTCAACGTGCCCGCCGAGATCAGCGTGCGCCGCGTCGGCGCGCACGAGGGCTGAGTCCCGCGAGGGCGCATGCGCATCTGGCTGCTCACGAGCGAATGGAACTCAGGCGGGCTCGACGATCTGTCGCGCTGGGCGCGGGGCTATGCGCAGGCCCTCGCACGGGCGGGACATGAGGTGACGGTCTTCGGCGTCGACGCGGAGGACCGGCTCGGCCCGTCGATCAGCGGTCTGTGGTATGTCGGCCTGCCGGCGCAGCCATCGGGCGATGGCGCAGCGGGCGCAGACGAGCGCACCGCGGTGGAACCGAGCATCCTGTCGCACTGGCCGGCGATGAGCTATCGGCTGGCGAACCTGGTGCTGGAACGTGCCGGCCGGAGCGGTCCGCCGGATGTCATCGAAGCGCAGTCGATGTATGGGCTGCCGTATTTTCTGCTTCAGCGAAAACTGACTCAGCCGACGGCGATCTCCGCCACGCCGGTCGTGGTGAATGCGCTCGGCTCGTACGTCGGACGGCTGGCCGCGAATGAGGCCTCGCCCTACCGGTTGCCCGACTACTGGGTCGGCCGCATGGAGCGTTTCTGTCTTCAGGCCGCCGACAGCGTGCTCTGCCACTCGGCGGCGATCGAAAGGGAGCTCTGCCGGGAACCAGAGGTGGAACTCCCGATCGTGCGGTTCGCTCCAACCGCGTGGCGGCCGCCTGATGCGACGATGAGCGGAGCGGGCGCGGGAGTGAATCTGGAGTGTCCCGCGCCGCTCGAACGACGGACGGGCGTTCTACGGCTGACGGAGGCGTGCGCGGCGCTCTGGCGCGAGGGCATGCAGTTCCGTTTGCACCTGACCGGGGCGGACGCGCGGTGTGCCGTGCTCGATCGGCCGCTGAGCGAGGTGATTTCGGCGCGGCACGGGGGCTGGGTCGACGCGGGGATGCTGGTCCACGCCGCGGGGAGTGCACCGCATCCGGCGTGGATCTGCGTATTCCCCGAATGCGGCAGCGACTTCGGCATTGCGTGCGCGGAGGCGATCGCCGGCGGGCGGCGCGTCATCGCGGCGCGCGGCGGCGACCCGGGGGCGCTGCTGGGCGAGCACGCGCCGGTGGTCTTTGATCCGCGCGATCCTGGATCGCTGCGGGCCGCGATCACGGTCGCCTGCGGTGCGATTCGCGGGACTGCGGGCGGGCTACCGGTCGGTGATGCGATCCGCGAGCGCATCGCGCTCTTCGAGGGGCTCGCCGAGCGGCATACGGTCCGAAGGAGTTTTCCGGCGATCGGTGTGCCGGCGCGCGAGACGGTCGCGAGGGCACGGTCCGCTGAAAAAAGCGTCGAGGGAAGACTCTCGATCGTGGTCCCCCACTACAACCTGGGCGCATATATCGACGAGACGATCGCGAGCATCCGCGCGGCCGACTGGCCGGATCGGGAGATCATCGTCGTGGATGACGGAAGCACCGAGCCTGCGAGCGTGGCGGCGATTGACCGGATCGCCGGCGAGGCTGCGAGCGACCTGAAGGTCATCCGCTCAGTCAATCAAGGGCCCGCCGCGGCGCGCAACGCGGGAGCGGCCGCGGCGACGGGTGAATTCATCGCGCTCGTCGATGCCGACGATCTCGTGGAACCGGCGTTTTTTCCTCGTTGCATCGATGTACTGCGACGCTACGACGACGTCGGGTTCGTCTATTCGTGGGTGCGGTATTTCGGGGCGGCCGAGGGTCTGTGGCCGACGTGGAACGCGGAGCTGCCCTACCTGCTGGGGCACAACCTGCTGACCGTGTTCATCGTGATGCGGCGCGCGGATTACCTGCGCTTCGGCCGGCAGCACAGCGACTTCGCAAGCGACTACGAGGATTACGACGGGTTCATCTCGATGGTTGAGGCGGGGCTGAAGGGGGTTGCGCTGCCGGACCCGCTGGTGCGATACCGCATCCGGCCGGAATCTCGGCATCGAAGCTACCACAGCGACCAGTCGCTGCACCTGTACCGGCTGCTGACGAAACACCACGCGGCGTCGTATCAGAAATACGGCATCGAGCTGTTCAACCTGCAACTGGTGAACGGGCCGTCGCAGTTCTGGTCGAATCCGGCGGCGGCGCCCTATGACCCGCAGGCGCGGATCGCGGAACTCGAGAAACTGCACCGGGCCGCGTGGGAGGAAGGGCAGCGGCTTTCGGCGGCGTGGGAGACCCAGCGGCAGCAGATCGAAACCCAGGCGGCGCGGATCGCCGAGCTGGATGCGGCGTATGCGGCTTCGCGGAACGAGGCGGGCGAGCTGGCCCGCGGGTGGGAGACGCAGCGGGCGCACATCGACGAGCAACGGGCCCGCATCGAGGAGCTGGACGCGGAGATCGCGCGGATGCGGTCGGAGGGCGAACGTCAGGCGGCCGGATTCCGGGCGGAACTGGAGCGGCAGTCGCGGCTGGCGACGGATCTTGAGGCCGAAGCGCGGCGGCTTGCCGATTCATGGAATCAGGTGAGCGCGCATAACGCGGAGCAGGCGGCGCGGATCGCGGAACTCGATGCGGCGCTTCGCGCGGCTCATGCGGAAGCGTCGCGGCTTTCGGATGCGTGGGCGACGCAGAAGGCGGACATCGATAGACTGTCGGCGAAGATTGAGGAGATGCGTTCGCTGCGCGGCTGGCTGCGGAACCGGCGGCGGGCGCCGGGGTAGAGTTGCGCTGGACGGATCGCGGCCGAAGGGGGAAACGGGGGCGATGAAGAAGAGACGATGCGCATCTGGATCCTGACATCCGAGCTGCCGGACGAACTGGCGGGCGGGATCGCCCGCTACGTCGATAATTTCGCGCGGGCGCTGGGGCCGGCCGGGCATGAAGTGCTCGTAGTGGCGCGAACACGCGAGCCGCTGGACCGGCAGATCGCGCCGGGCGTGCGAATCGTCGGGATCGTTCCCGGCTACGAGCGTCGCGAGGAGATCGTGGCGTCGCCGCGGCCGGACGATCATCCTGCGTTCCCTTTCAACGTGATGGACTACTGGCCGGCGCTGAGCTACCAGTTCGAGCGCGAGCTCTCGCGGCTCGCGCGGGAGATGGGCCCGCCGGATGTGATCGAAGCGCAAGAGTACGTCGCGCTCCCCTACTACCTTCAGCAGCGCAAACTGATCGAGGACGGGCCGCTGGCGAGGGTGCCGATCGTCGTGCACATGCACAGCGCGTACTTCGAGCTGATGAAGATCAACCAGGGGCCGCGCTTCCGGCTGCCCGACTACTGGGTCGGCCAGATGGAGAAGTTCTGCATCCTCGCGGCCGATGCGCTGCTCTGCCCGAGCCACTACCTGACGCGATCGGTTCGGGCGGAGTTCGAGCAGCCGCTGGACATCGCGACCATCCCGCTGCCGTTCGTCGCGGACTACGACGCGCCGATCTCCGAGGGGCGGCGCGGCGAGATCGTCTATGTCGGGCGACTGGAGTGGCGCAAGGGCGTGCCGAACCTGGTGCGGGCGTGCGACCGGCTCTGGTCCGCGGGGCACGATTTCAATCTGTCGCTGGTCGGGGGCGATACGCAGTTTGCCCCGCGGGGCGTGACGATCGGCACGATGCTCCAGAATCGCTATAAGCGCTGGATCGACGCGGGGCGGCTGCGGCTGCTCGGGCAGGTGAAGCATACGCAGGTGCGCGAGCTGGTTCGCAGCGCGTGGGCCGCGATCGTGCCGAGCCACTGGGAGAATTTCCCGAACACCTGCATCGAGGCGATGGCCGCGGGACAGCTCACGATCGGCTCGCGCGAGGGCGGACAGGCGGAAATGATCGCCGCCGACGGCGAGAACGGCCTGATCTTCGATTGGAATCTCCCGGGTGATCTCGAGCGGACGCTGGCGCGGGCGCTGGAGATGGACGTCGGTGAGCGGGCGCGGATCGCGCGCAACGGGCAGCAGCGAATCCGGTCACTCTGCGAGCCGGCGGCGGTGCTGCCGCGGCGGATCGAGCATTTTGAACGAACGATCGCCGCGCACCGGCCGCGGACGGTATTCCCGGTCGTGAACATGCCCGTGCCACGGGAAAGCCATCGCGAGCGTGCGAGAGACAACGGCTACCGCGCCGACGACCCGCCGCACGCGCGGGTGAGCGCGCTCATCGCGCCCGAGCCGAGCCAGCCGATCGGGACGACTTTCCGCGCGGGAACCGAGCATCCGGAGGAAGTGAAGGGCCTGCTGTCGGTCGTCGTGCCGTTCTTCAATCTCGGCGAGTTCGTCGAAGAGACGCTGGAGGCGGCGCTGGCGAGCACGTACCGGCCGATCGAGGTGATCATCATCAACGACGGCAGCACGGATGCGGCGAGCCGGGCGCGGCTGGACGAGATCGAAGCACGCCGAATTCCCGATGTGCGGATCGTGCACGTTGAGAACCAGGGGCTGGCATCGGCGCGCAATCGCGGGCTGCGGCTGGCGCGGGGCGAGTTCATCGCGCTGCTGGACGCGGATGACAAGATCGAGCCGGATTTTTACCGGCGGGCGATCGAGGTGCTCAACCGCTACCCGAACGTAGGCTTCGTCTACTCGTGGGTGCGCTATTTTGAA
Source organism: Planctomycetota bacterium (assembly GCA_045863555.1). Lineage (GTDB taxonomy): Bacteria > Planctomycetota > Phycisphaerae > UBA1845 > Fen-1342 > JACRLV01. The sequence continues at coordinate 174,961 of BTUU01000004.1, forward strand.
GCGGGCTCAGGCATCTGGCCGACGTGGAACGCGGAATTCCCCTACCTGCTCGGGCACAACATGACGTGCGTGCTGGCGGTTCTGCGGCGGAGGGCGTTCCTCGAGATCGGCGGGGCGAACCCGGTCTTCGCGTACAACTACGAGGACTACGCCGGCTGGGTGGCGCTGGCGGATGCGGGCTGGGCGGGCGTGAGCATCCCCGAGCCGCTTGTGCAGTATCGCATCCGGCCGGGATCGATGCTGCGGTCGCGAACGGACGACCAGTTCCTGTACCTGCACGACGTGATGACGCAGGTGTTTCCGCATCTCTACGCGCGCTGGGGCGGCGAGCTGTTCAATCTTCAGAACGCGAACGGTCCGGGCCGCGAGTGGAACCACCCGGCGATTGCGGCGAATCCGCCGCCCAGCGAGGCGATGCTGAACCACCTGCGGGCGATGGAGGCCCAGCGGGCGGAGATGGAGAAGTACATCGGGGACCTGCGCGCGGAACTCGACCGGCAGGTCGGCCACACGCGGAACGGATGGGACGAGGCGAAGCGCCTTGCGGAGGCGTGGGAGCATCACACGCGGCATATCCAGGAGTTGACCGATCGGGTTGCGGAGCTGGAGGAGGTCAAGGATCGGCTGTGGAACGAACTCCAAGCGGCCGTGGCGGCCAACGGCCAGCCCGGATCCGAAACGCCTGCTCCGCCGACGCAGCCGGCGCGCGGCTGGCGGCGGCTGTTTCAGAAGCGCGGCTGACGGGCGCTCACGGCGAAAGACGCGTGCGCTGCCAGGGCTTGCCGGGTTCGCGCTCGAAGCGGAAGCGGTCGTGCAGCCGGTGCGGGCGACCCTGCCAGAATTCGAACGCGGTCGGGAGGATGCGATACCCGCCCCACGTCGGCGGGCGCTGGATCGGGCCCGTGCCGAACCGGGCCTGCACCTGAATGAGCTGCTCTTCGAGCGTTTCCCGGTCGGGCAGGGGCTTGCTCTGGCGCGAGGCCCAGGCGCCGAGCTGGCTCTCGCGCGGGCGGCTGGAAAAATAGGCGTCCGACTCCTCGGCCGAGACCTTCTCGACGACGCCTTCGATCCGCACCTGGCGCTCGATGCTCTCCCACCAGAAGCAGACCGAGGCTCGCGGGTTGGCGGCGAGTTCGTCGCCCTTCGTGCTCGCATAGTCGGTGTAGAAGACGAAGCCGCGCTCGTCGTAGCCCTTGAGGAGAACCGTGCGCACGGCCGGGCTGCCGTCGGGGCGGACCGTGGCGAGGGCCATCGCGTTCGGCTCGGTTCCACCGGCTTTCACGGCGGCGTCGAACCATTCATCGAAGAGGCGGACGGGATCGGTTCCGGCTTCCTGCTCGCTCAGGCCGCGCTGGGAGTATTCGCGGCGGAGGCTGCTGACGGGGCGATCCATTTCAAGGCTCCTTTGGCGGGCTGTCAGCCCGGCCGACGACGGCGATTCCGAGGCGGCGGGCGAGGGCGAGCGTTTTTTCGCGTTCGAGGATGATCGTCTTGCCCGCTTCGACGACGAGTCCGGCCGCGCGGGCTGCGTGCAGTTTTTCGATGGTGTTGGGGCCGATGGTCGGGACGTCGAAGCGCATGTCCTGGTCGGGTTTGGCGACTTTCACGAGCGTCCAGCCGCCCTGCGGGCAGAGGTCGCCGGCGCGGACGATGAGCTTGTCGGTCCCCTCGATGGCCTCGACGGCGATGACCTCGCGTTCCTTGACGGCGATCGACTGGCCGATGTCCATGTCTGCAATGCGCTTGACGAGCGGCCAGGCGAATTCGCCATCCTCGACGACGCTGCGCGGGGCGGCGGAGAGGCTGCGCGGCCCCTCGACCGAGAGCAGGCCGATCTCGGCCATGGCCTCCGGGATGTAGCGGGTGGAGTCGATCATCGTGAGGCCGTTCCGGCCGAGCTCATCGGCCACCGCGCTGAGGAGTGTGTGATTTCGCTTGTCGCGTGCGTGAAAATACCACACCCGTATGCTCGTGAGATCGGGGACATATTGCAACCATTGCCGCCAGCGCGGTCCCGCGAACATGGTCGACTTGCGTACGCGGCCGACCATGACCACCTCCCGGCAACCGGCGCGCCGCAAGGCTCGAATCCAGGCGCCGAGACGTGCAATTCCGCACCAGGAGAAGGAATCGGCAAGGGGCTGGAGATCGGGACTGGCGTAGCCGCGGAGGCCGACGACCGCGAGCCGCACGCCGGCGCGGCGGGCGTTTCGCGCCACGAGGAGCGGCAACTCCCCTTCCCCCGCGATCAGGCCGAGCATGGGGGCGGCGGGGGTTGGGGGGCGTCCGGCGTCGACGCGGCCCGCAGTGGGGCCATGAGGACCGGGCAGGGGGAGTTCTCCAGGACCGACTTGCTGACCGAGCCAAGAAAGAGACGATGGACGACGCCGCGGCCATGCGAGCCGATGACAATCAGGTCGATGTTATTCCGCTCGGCGTACTGGCAGATCTGGCCGTGGGCGGTGCCGATGAGGACTTCGCTGACGACGGAGATGCCCGGGAACTGGGCAGCGATGAATGTCTTGAGGCCGTCGCGGGCCCCCTCGATGAACGAATCGAGCGACGGCGCGGTCGGGAGCGGCTCCACGCCGGGGGCGAGGGCGACGGTTTCGCTGATGACCGGCGGGACGACGACGTGGACGACGTGAATCTCGGACTTGTGAACTTCGGCGAGGCATTTGGCGCAGCGGGCGGCGTACGCCGAGAGCTCGGAGAAGTCCGTCGGGACAAGGATTCGTTTGAATGTCGGCATCGGGCGCTCCGCTGCGACGCGGGCCATGGAACCGGGTGAATTATGAACCGGATCGTCGAGTGGCGTCCAGTGAACCCGCGGGTTGGTCCGGTGAGGGTGGTACTTCACCAACCCCCGCGAGCGCCTCAATCCGTCCACGCGCGGCGACCGCGAGGAATTGAAGCGGGTTCCAGTGTGTGACCAAATATGCCGCCCCAATAAGGAATGGCAGGGTCGCCCACTTCGCGGCCACCGCGAGGACCCCGGTCCCGGTGAGGAGCGTTCCGAGTGTTATCGAAAGAAACGGCACAGCATTCACCTGATAGCGGGCGAATGTATACCAGCGCCTCGGACGGCCCTGCGTACGGGCGAAGAATATCGATGCACCAAGCAGACACGTGATTAACGCCGACGCCAGCAGCGGCGTTGCCAAATGCGTCCGGGACCAGCTATCCGCGACAGCCATCACGCCGGTGAGGATCAGTAAACTGAGCCCCCACGCGCTGATTCGGGCTCCGAGTTCAAGCGAATCGACGAAGCGCCTTTGCCGTTCCGGACGGTCGGCTTCTTCCGCCTCCAGCCGCCGCAAGTGACGGTCGAGCAGGTGGGCGAAGTCGGCCGCGTGACCGCATTCCGGGCAGACGACCTCCGAACGTGGTAGGCCGCGCAGGTTGTAACCGCACGCTTCGCACTCGCTGTCGAATGGAACGACATACATCGTTGTTTACCACTCCGATTTCGCGAATTCCCAGTATACCGGACCGCGCGTTCTGTTTCGGGGCCGTTTCGAGTACGTTTCCGCGCATGGGAATTGAAGATAAAGCCCCGGAACTGCGGGCGATTCACGTTTCCGTCCAGTTCGACCGGCGGCTCTGGCGCGAGGATATCGACGGGTCGCTTGCGCACGTCGCGATGCTCGCGAAACAGGGAATCCTCACGGCCGACGAATGCCGCACGATCTCGGCCGGGCTCGGGCAGGTGGCAAAGGAAATCGAGTCGGGGACGTTCGATTTCCGCGAGGCGGATGAGGACATCCACCTGAACATCGAGCGGCGGCTGACGGAGATCGTCGGGCCGGTGGGTGGAAAGCTGCACACGGGCCGATCCCGGAATGACCAGGTGGCGACCGACCTGCGGCTATGGACAATGCGGCGGCTCCAGGAAGTGCATAGGGACGTCGGCGCGCTGGGCCGGGAACTGCTTGCGGCGGCGCGGAGGGAACTGACGGCCGGGACTGTGCTGCCGTTTTACACGCACCTTCAGCGGGCCCAGCCGGTACTGCTCGCGCATCATCTCCTGGCGCACGTGGAAGCGATGGAACGCGACCGAGGACGGCTGGCGGATGCCGTCGCGCGGACGTCCGAGTTGCCGCTCGGGGCCGGCGCGGGCGCGGGGAGCGGCTTTGCGGTCGATCCCACTCTGTGCACGAATCAATTGGAGTTCAAGCGGCCGTGCCGAAATTCGCTCGACGCGGTCGCGGCGCGGGATTTCGCCGTCGAGGCGCTGAGCGGCCTGTCAATCCTCATGGTGCACCTGTCGCGGCTGGCGGAGGAGTTCATCCTCTGGTCGTCGCAGGAGTTTCAGTTCGTGGCGCTGTCGGACGCGGTGACGACCGGCAGTTCGATCATGCCGCAGAAGCGCAATCCGGACGGTGCGGAACTCGTTCGCGGCAAGGCGGGGCGCGTCTTCGGCGACCTGATGACGCTGCTGACGACGCTGAAGGCGCTGCCGCTGGCGTACAACAAGGATCTTCAGGAAGACAAGGAAGCGCTCTTTGATGCGGTGGACACGGCGACGCTCAGCCTGCGCGTGATGACGGCGATGGTTCGCGAGGCGAAGTTCGACGCACGGCGGATGCGCGAGGCGATCGAGGCTCGCGAGGGCTACGCGAACGCGACCGAGTTGGCCGACTATCTCGCCCAGCGCGGCATGCCGTTTCGCGAGGCGCATGCCGCGGTCAAGGCGATCTGCGCGGAGGCGCGGGCGGCGGGCAAACGGATTGAGGAACTGGGCGTCGAACGGCTGAAGCGACTCTCGCCGGTCGTTGGTGACGATGTCCTCGCGGCGTTGACGACGGAAGCGGCGATTGCGCGGCGATCGGCGGTCATGGGTACCGCGCCGGTCCGGGTCGGCGAGGCGCTGGCGATTGCGGAGCGACGCTGGGCGAAGTGACTTTCCGTTGACCGGGCGAAGTCACATCCACTCATCAATCGATCGCGGCCAGTCGTCCTTGAGCAGGCGCGAGAGCGAGCGATCGGCCAGAACACGGCCTTCGGTCTGGCATTTCGCACAGTAGTTCGTCTCGGTCTCAGCGTATCGGATTCTTTGAATCGGCGCGCCGCAGACCGGGCACGGCTGGCCGAATTTTCCGTGCGTTGCGAACTCAGGTCGAAACGCAGTGATCTCGCCGGGTCCGGGGAACTTCGCGGCGAACCGCCGGCCGAGAATCTCAATCCACTGGTTCAGCACCGACTTCGCCGCCTCGTGAAGCCGCGCCGCCTCGTCGTCCGAGAGCTTCGACGTGAGTTTGAGCGGGGAAAGCCGGGCGGCGAAGAGAATTTCGTCGGAATATGCGTTGCCGATACCGTCGAAGGCGCGCGGATCAGTCAGCGCTCGCTTGAGCGTGTGGTTTTCGCGGCGGAGCACGGCCGCGAAATCGACTGTCGACGCGGTCAGCACATCGAGTCCACCGCGCTCGTGCTCGGCGAGACCGAAGCAACCTTCGACCACGTGAACACCCGCGCGCTTCTGCTTGGCGGCTTCGGTGAGCACGAGCGCGGCGTCGTTGAACTCGAATACGGCCTGGGCGATCTTGGGCGGCCTGCGCCGAACGCCATCCAGCCACTGAAACCGTCCCGCGATCATCAGGTGAATAACCGCGAAGTACTCGTCATCGAATTCCAGCACGATCCGCTTGCCCAGCCGCCGTACGCCGCGGATGGTCCGGCCTTCGAGCGCTTCGGGCGCGGGCTCAAATGTCCGCAGCACGAACGGGCTCAGAATTCCAAGCCGCTCCAGTCGCCTCCCGACGATGCGCGTACGCAGGCACGAGACGTACGTAATGACATCGGGCAACTCCGGCATGTGCGGTTACCGCTTGATCCCGTCGCCGACAACAGCGGCCACCCTGCTCGTCCAGATTTCGTATCCGGCTGGGCTCAGGTGGAGCTTGTCTTCGAGGTAGAACTCCGCCCGCGGCTCGCCGCCACTGCCGAGAAGCGGCGCGGCGACATCCACGTAGTGGAGCCTGCGGCCGGTCTTGCAGATGCCCTCGATCAGCGCGTTGGCTTCCTTCATCGTCGGCCAGAGCTTCCATCGCGAGGGGCTGGGCTTGATCGACAGAACGAAGATCGGTGTATCGGGAAGATCCTTGCGGACGAGGCGGGTGAACTCCGTGAAATCGTCGCCAATTTCTCGGGCGGACTTGCCGGCCGCCGCGTCGTTGTCACCCGAGTAGACGATGATCGCCCTGGGGCGGTACGGCGTGACGATGCGGGCGACGAATGCGTTGAGTTCGGCAAAGGTCGAGCCGCCGAAGCCGCGGTTGAGCACCGTCCAGTCCTTGAAGCTCGCCGCGGTCGGCCAGTTGACGATGCTCGAGCTTCCGACGAAGAGCACGGCGTCCTTCGGCGGCGTGTTTTTTCGATCGTAGGCTTCGAACGCCGCGATGGCGGATTCCCACCGCTGCGGCCCGCGCGGCTGCGAGGCCGGCTGCGTCCCGGCCGCGACCTGCGAGGCCGCTCCCATCGATCCGGTGGCTGCAACGAGCGAAAGCAAGCAGGCGGCGACGCCCCCGATTATCACGCATCGAACCTTGTTCATGGATTCACCTCGGTTCGCGGCATGATACGTCGCGCATTGCGGCCGCACACGGCGGGCTCGGAACCCGGGGAGGTGCTGCGGTGCAGCCGGCCGCGCTTCCAGAGGCGGTTTTGAAAAAAGGCTCCGGAGTTGCCTGGAGATTTCGCCTGCTGCGGCGGATTCATTCTGAACGCACGTCGCCGGCTCGCGGCGGGTGCGGAAAACGAGCAAAAAAAGGAGACTCGGTCATGAATACGAAGGCACTGGCGATCGGTTGGGTGGGGCTGGGCGGTCTGGTCGGGGCTGCGTCGGCCCAGGTGGTCTCGAGCGGCATTCTGCACACGCCGCTGGGCAACGTGACGGACATGTCGTCCGTCGAGCGCCGGCTGACGGCGTGCTGCCTCGGCAGCAGCGGCGAGGATGGCGTCGAGGTGCAACTGCACAGCCTCTGGGGCGGCGGCGTGGGTGTCGATCTTTCACCCCTGACCGGCGGTGCCGGCCGCGAGATCCGGATTCGCCCCAGGGGCTGGGATGGCACGATCAAAGGAAATCTCAGGGTCGCCTCCAACGACGATGGGACGATCACGAATACAGTGGACTTCTCGTCGATCGGCGCGACAGGATGCATTGAGCGACAGTTCGACGAGTTCGGGTTCATCATCGCCGAGATCTACACGCCCGGACCGATCTGGGCGGGACCGACTGTGCCCGTCTGCGACCCGCCGCTGGTCCCCACCGTCTGGTATACGTCCGGGGGGCAGTTTGTCTGGGGCTGCGGTTACGGCAACAACCTCTACGGCGACCCCTATCCGTACACGCAGCGCACCGTTGCACCGGTACTGCCTCCCGGCATTCCCGTCACCCTCGGCGTTGATGCGATCGACATCACCGGCACCGACGTCGGACCGCTGAACGTCGTGGATGCGTCGCTCGGGACCTTCGGCGCTTCCTCGTGGGGCGTCGGCCAGGCGCTGATCGCCGAGGGTTGCACCGGGAGTTCCGACCCCTGTCCGCCCAGCGAGACCGGCCTGTTCGTGTCGAACATCGGCTCCAGCGGCGAGGATGGCGTGGCGATCGACCTTGGAGCGAACGCGGGCAGCGCATCGCTCGCTCGGGGGGGCGGAAACTGCTGCCGCGGCCACGTCATCATCATGAAGGCGTTCGACGACGAGGGGCAGGAACTCTCGCGCGTCACCAGCGACGAAGACCCGGCCACGGGTGCGGAGATCTTCCTTTTCGACTTCTCCGGCCTGGGCGCTACGCAGTTCGAGGTGATCTTCCAGAACAGTTCGGGGCAGACGGTCGGCACGGAATTGCGGCCGAACGGCGGCGGCATCCGGCCAGGCAACGGCGGCCTCTGCCCGCCGGGATCGCGCGAGTGGTGGATTCAGAACGAGGACTTCTCCTGGACCTTCGTGGGCTGCCTGCCCATCATGGACTTCGCCGTACTCGGCGGGGGGACCTATGCCGACGTCGCGAGCGTCACGATCCGGCCGGTAGACGCTCACTCACCGGCGGCGCGAAGCCTCCGCACGATCGTGACGACCGCGTCGAACGTTGACTCGCTCACGATCTACGGCGTCGAGGTCCGGCCGCCCTGCCCCGGCGACCTGAACGGCAGCGGCACGGTGGACCTGACGGACCTGTCGATCCTGCTGTCGAACTTCGGCACGAGCGGCGGAGCCACGCTGAGCGACGGCGACGTAAGCGGCGACGGCAACATCGACCTGACGGACCTCGCGATGCTGCTCGCCCGGTTCGGCTCGACCTGCGGCTAAGACTGGGCCGATTGCCACTGGGCAGGCAATCACGCAAGACTCGCGGACCGCCGCTCGCCGGCGGCTCCGCGAGTCGCGTTTATTGCGTCGAGGCGCGCGGCTCAGAAGACGTACATCTTCATGCAGAAGACGCTGCCGCCGCTCTTGAGGAACTCGCCGGTCTCAACTTCGTGAACTTCGTATCCCAGGCCGCGGAGGGCGGCCACCGTGTGCGGATTGCCGCGCTGGATGACGACGCCGCGGCCGAGGAGCGCCGTCGCGTTGCAGGCCATGCCCTGCTCGGCTTCGTCCGGCGGAACTTCGACGACGCGCTCAAAGATAGCGCGGATGAGCTCGAGACCGCGCGGCTCGAAGCAGCGCGGATCGATCACGACGGTGCGTTCGTCGACGGCGCAGAAGCAGGTGTCGAGGTGGTAGAACTTGTTGCTGAGGAGCTTCAGCCGCAGCACCGGAACGCCGAACGCGTCGGCGACGTGCGGATAGGCCGCGGGCTCGGTGCGATAGCCGTAGCCGCCCCAGATCAAGCCGCGGCCGGGGTGCCAGATGGCATCGCCGCTGCCTTCGAGGCCGATCCCCGCGGGTCCCGGCACGACGCGGTAGCCATCGGCCGCAAACCACTTCTCGAAGGCGGGGACTTCGCGCTGCCGCGAGGGGTAGCGCATGTTCGAGAGAATGCAGATGCGCTCGCCGCGGCGGCCGATGCCGACAAGCGTCTGGTTGGCACAGAAGACCATGTCCTCGCAGCCGGGGGTCGGGGCGATCTCGCTGACCTTTGCACCGCAGCGTTCGAACGCGGCCCGGAGCGCGTGCCACTGCCCGGCGGCGGCGGTGCGGTCGACGCGGCCGACCTGGCCTTCCATGTGCGGGTTCTTGACGTCGATGACGTCGAAGTGGGCGGGCGGGCACATGAGGAGCCGGTTCGGGAGGGGGCGCGGCTCGCAGGCCTGGAGGAAATGCGGTGCGAGTGTCGCGGGGGAATCGTGGACCATCGAGATGGACTCCGTGTGGCGGCGGCTCGTCGCAGCCCCGGTTCGCACCGGACCGCGCGGGCCCACGCGCGTGACAGGATACTCAGGAACGGGCGGCGGCAATATGTGGCCGCGACGGGGCTGCTCCCGGCGCGCGGCGCGCTGTCGGGCGTCGAGGCGATGTCGGCGCGACGCCGTCTCGCGCCCTCACGCGGGCGGGGCAGGGCGGGCGCGCCGCATGGGGGCCCGACTGCCTGCGCTCAGGAGCGCGTCCTTCTGGCGCCGCGTCATCGTTTTTATGGCGGCCTCGCGCTTCAGGGCGGCGCTTTGCGAGGGCTGGGGCTCGCTCCAGGCGGTCTGCACGGGGCGGCGGCTGCGCGTGTAGCGCGACGCCGTGCCCGCGTTGTGCTGGGCGATCCGCCGATCGAGATTCTTCGCGATCCCGGTGTAGAGCGTGCCGTCGGCGCAGCGAACGATGTACACGCACCACCCCGCCGCACCGGATGTCTGCCGATCGGCCGAGGACTCCGCCGTCGCGTCGCAGCGCGCAGCGCGATCGCGGGCGGACGCGCGCGTCTTCACGGCAGCTCCACGGTCTGCTGGAGCGCGAGCAGATCGCGGACCTCGTCGACAAGGGAGGAGTAATGCGAATTTCCGTTCCGGCGGTCGAAGGCGTCGGCGATCACGCGGCACTCGCCCTCCAGCCACGCTTCGGCCTCGGCGAGATTCACGACGCCGTCGGGCCGCGAGATCGGCATCGCGCCGGCCAGCCGCAGCCGCATGCTCCCGTCGCGCGTCCGCCGCAGCGCCCGGATCAGCAGCAGCGCGGCAGCCAGGAACTTGAACCTCATCTCGAAATCCCAGGTCGCGAGCGCGCCGGCCAGGTGGCGCTCCAGGAGGCCGACGGCGCGGCGGAGGTTCGAGGTGAGCGTCAGGAACTCGATGTGAATCGCGAGTTCGCCGTAGAGCGACGAGGTCGGCCGAAGCCGCCGCCGCGTCCGCTCATAGCACTCAACGGCCTCGCCGAGGCGGCCGAGCCGGTGGAACGAACGAATCGCCAGGCAGGTTGTATGGTGCGGCTCCTCGGCGCATTCGAGGCGGCCGTCGAGCAGCGGCTCGGCCGCGCGGATCGCGCGCTTGTGGTCGTTCATGAGCTGAAAGAAGCGCGTTCTGGCCTGCTGGTCGCAGGCGGGGCAGTCAGAACCCGTGTCGCGGCGGGTCGCGGACCAGGCGCGGTAGTGCGCGCGGGCGGCTTCCCGATCACCCATGCCCATGGCCACGACGAGACGCAGCTTGCGCGGCGCGCGGATGCCCCAGCGCTTCGCGCGGAACCGCCGCTCGACGTCGTCGAGGGTGCGGCTGATGTCGTCGCGCGACATGTTGGGGAAGAGATAGACGTTATCCGCGGCCCACTTGTACTGCCAGAGAATCCGCGTGACCGGAAATTCGCGCGGCCGGCGGTCGCACTGGGCGAGGCACCAGGCGAAGGCGTCGAGCGTCTTTTCGGGAGCGCCGCTGAACTCCGCCGCCTCGATCAGCGCCTCGCGGGCCGTGAAAGCGAGAGAGGTGTTCCCGATTGCATCGGCGAAGCGCGTGGCGCGCTCGATGCACGCGACCTTCGCGGGCCCGTGCGGAAGCCGGCGCGACTCCGAGAGCAGCGCGATGATGCCCCGTTCGTCGCAGGCGTCGGTCATGCGCCCGACTCCTCCGCGGCGGGCTGGGGTCGAAGGGCGAGTTCGGCGAGGCGGCTCAGACCGTGATTGAGGAGGCCCAGTTCGCGTCCGCCGAGCGGATGGCGTCCGAGAAGCAGCGCCTGCACGTAGAGGACCTCGGTCAGCGTGCGCTGGACGCGCTCGTCGCGATGGGAGACGAGCGAGGTTACAAGCGGATTCGCGAGATTGAAACACAGGCGGACCGGCGGGCTCGAAGCGGCGTAGGCTCTGAGATTGTCGAGGACGCCGGCCCAGTGCTGATCCACGTTTTCGGCGGTCATTTCGAGCGATCGGCGGAACCCGGCGGATTCGTCGGCGCCATACATCGCCGGTAGGTCGGCCGGGGCAAAGCGGCGGAGGTCGGCGGAAACGCCCCACGGCCGGAGCGCGTCGTCGGCCAGGCGGAGGAATTCAAACGCGGCTTCGCTTTCCGCGTCGGTGGCTTCGCCGAGCGTCTCGATGAGATCGGCGCCCGTGACGCGTTCGAAGGTAAGGCCGTCGAAGCGGGCGGCGGCTTTCGCGAGGAGTTCCTCGTCGTAGGTGTATCCGCCGTTGAAGACGCAGAGCGACTGCGCGGCGGCGACGGGGGCGATCTGGCGGAACTGGTCGACGGTCGGGGCCACGCGAAGCTCGAAGTTGTCGCGGCGATACTGGCCGAAGGGGAGCCGGCCGAGCGTCGTTTCGAAGGTGAGGAGGTCGATGATCAGGTCGAAGAACTCGTCGTCATGGACGGCGAGCGAGCGGATGGCCAGATCGTGCGTGGCCAGGATGCGTTCCAGCCGCGGCCGGTCGCGCTTCGCGAGCGTGACGAGGTAGGCGCGGAGTCGGCGTCCGATCGCCTCACCGGCACGGCGGAGGGCGCGGTCCTGATAGAAGCCCTCGCGCGAAGCGGTGGGCCGGAGCGACTCGGCGTTGAGGACGCAGCGGACAAAAAAGGCCCATTCGGGAAGGATGCCGTCGCCGTCTTCGGTGAGGAACATCCCCTTGAGGTAAATCCGGTTCTGGCCGCGGTCACCGGGCGAGGCGGGCGTCGGGAGGATGAACGCGACGCCGCGAATGCCGCTCGAATCATCGTCGAGGGGAATCGCGTCGATCGGGTCGATTCGAAAGGCGTCGCGGGCGTAGGCGGCGAGTTCCTCCTCGTCGTCGCGGCGGGCGAGCATCCAGGGCGGCGTGCGGTTGATCGCGTCGACGCGGCGCGTGCTGACCGCCTCGATCGAAACGGGGAGCATCTCTCCGTAGTGGCGGAGCAGAGAGACGATCCGTTGCGCCGACCAATCCTCGTCCTCGGAGGGGCGGAGGCGCAGACAGACGCGCGTGCCGGGCGTGAGCCGCTCGCTCGTGGGGCGGAGCGCGTAGGTTCCGTCGGCACAGCCGCGCCACTCGAGCGAACCGGCGCCGGGGCGGACGGACTGCGAGAGGACGACAATCTCGTCGCAGACCATGAAGCAGGAGAGGATTCCGATGCCGAACTGGCCGATGAAATCTCCCCGCCGCCTGTCCAGGTCGCCGCGCTTCGAGGAGGCGCCGATGGTCGAGAGGAATTCGTGCATCTCCGCTTCGGTCAGGCCGACGCCGTCATCCTCGACGATGAGGCTGGGCGGGTCCGCGTCCACAAACTCGAACCGGACCTTGCCCGGATGCGCGGGTTCCAGCTCCCGGCGGGCCTTGATCGCGTCGACCGCGTTTTGAAGCAGCTCGCGGACGAAGACCTGCGGCGAACTGTAGAGGTGGTTCGCGAGCAGATCGATGATGCCGCGGAGGTTGACCTGAAATCGCTCGGGCATGACCGCTCCCCATCCCTGCGTACAGACGGCGCCCCGGGCCGACGTAGCTCGGCCGCGCCGTGCAGATCGACCGCTGATCGCCTCTCTCGGCGCGTACGGGCGCTGGCCCCATCATAGAGGATCGCGACCGGTAAATTGAGTCGAAATTCCGCCCAGCTAACGCTAGTGTTCAAAACGATTTGCATCCGCGCCCGATATTTTTGCGCGGCGCGGCGCGGCATTCGGCGCGGCCGAAGCGCTCCTGGACGGCTATGACAGCCTGCGGAGCCTGGTGACGCGCCCGACTTCGACCCACTCGACCACAAAGATATTTCCGGCGCGGTCGAAGATCGCGCCATGGGGCGCGATGAACTTGCCCGCAATGAACGCTTCGCGCGGTTTGGCCCGAAGGCCGAAGTTGCCGCCGTCGCCGAGGTGGGCGATCAGCCTGTTGTCGCGGTCGAAGAGCGTGACGCGCGCCTCGAGGTCGGGAATCAGGAGCACGCCCTCACGCTCGTGGAAATGACACGGCGATCGAAGTTCGTCCGTCACAAAGCCGAGGTGGCGGCCGTCGAGCGAGAAGTACTGAAGCCGGCGGTTTCCGCGGTCGGCGACGAGCAGTCTCGGGTCCTTACCGCGCGTATCGACCATGATGCCGTGCGGGCAGTTCAACTGACCGGCGTCCTTGCCCGGACCGCCGAAACTGCGGACATATTCAGCTTTCGCGCTGTAATGGTGGATCCAGCTGCGGCCGTAGCCGTCGCCGACGTAGATGTCGCCGCTGGGTGCGATCGCGACGTTGGTGGGCTTGAAATCACCCGGGTTCGCATAGACGCCCGATTCGCGGGGCGCTTTGAGCGTCCAGACGACTTCGCCCTTGAGATCGGTCTTCACGACCAGGCCGCGGACACAATCGCAGAGGTAGAGAAACTCTCCCGCGGCTTCGCGATGAATATGCAGGCCGTGCGCGCCGCCCTTGAACTCCGCCCCCCACGACGCGACGAACTTGCCATCGCTGTCGAAGACGGCGATCGCGTCTTCCTTTTCCGCTCCTGCCCCGACCGTGTGCTTGATATAGATGCGGCCCTGCGAATCCTCGCAGACTCCGTGCGTGTTGCCGAACTTCAGCTGCAGCGGCAACTGCGCCCAGTCGTGCTGGACCTCGTAGCGGTGGGCGCCTTCGCCGACGATCACCGGGGCCAGGCCCGACTTGTCCTGCGCAAAGACGCGCGGCGCCGATAGTGCGAGCGCCGCGCCCGCCGCGAGCACCTGTCGCCGGGATACCGGGACGTCGGTCGGTTTCATGACGGATTCTCCACTTCGAGTTGATGGACCCGAACGGCGGAACTGTAGTCGATCGAATGCGGTGCGCACAGGTGTCGGAACGGCGCGGAAGGAGGTCTACTCGCGCCCGTAGTGCTCGCGCTTCCAGGCCTTGCGGCGTTCCAGCTCTGCGAGCTTTCGATCCGCGGCCGCGCCGAGCCGGCGGTAGACGCCGCGCCAGGCGCGGGGATCAGCACCGAAGCCTGCCAGGTAGGCCTTGAGGAATCGGATTCGGTCGGTGCGCGTGAGGCCGGGGACATCGACGAGGCTCACGTGGAGGCGCAGCAGCGGCCGGAGGCGCTCCTGCGGCGAAAGTCGACGGACGTGACGGATGCCGTCCATGTCGATCCAGTAGAGGGTCGGCCCCTCCGGCCGCGGCTGGATGAGGATGTTGCGAGCCTTGCAGTCGCGATGGGCGAAACCGCGCTCCTGAAGGCGGCGCAGCTCGCGCACCAGGAGTTGAATGATCGCGTTCTTGTGTTCCCGCCACTGGCGCGGCGGAAGCGACGCGTGCTCCGCGCGAAGATGGTCTTCGAGATCCCGCGATGCCGAGATGAACTCGGTGATCAGGACGCTGTCGCCGATCAGCGGACCCCGTTTCCGCTCCAGCACGGCCAGGGGGCGTGCGGCCGGCAGATCGCGGTGAAGCAGCGCGTGGCCCATCGCCCAGCCGCGCCAGGCGCGCGACGGCGGCAGGAGGGATCGGAGGCTGCGCAGCCGATCGCGGGCGAGCGGGCGCTTGATGATCACGGCGAGCGGTCCGCCCGGCGTTTCCAGAAACGTGCGGACGACCTGCGCGGAGTGCGAGTCCTTCCGGATGTCGCGGTCCGCCTGCTCGAACCAGTGCAGCGGGCGGGCGAGGGTCTTCTTCCACCACGCGCGGTCGAGCACGAGTGACGACGCAGCGGAGCCTTCCGTGGTCCGCTTGGACTGGACGAAAACCATGCCGCGCCACGCGGGCGCGGGCTTCACGCGCGCGAAGTAGCGCCCTTCGCGGCGCGCGCGGCGGTCGCGCTGGCTCCAGATGCGCTCGCCGTGGACATCCGCGCGGCGGGCCAGGGCGCGAACCAGTTCTTCAAAGGGCAGATCGAGGCGGCGGCCGTGTTCGTAGCGCGCTTCATACTCGTTCCTCCGGCGGAAATAGGCGCGGAGGAAGCGGATGCGGTCCATCACGCTCGAGTGCCGGCGGAACCACTGGTTCAACTGGGCGAGATTCTGTACGACGGCACGGTCTGTGACGGCGACTCCAAGGCGGGCGCTTTGCAGATCGACCAGCACGGGCACGTAGCGCCCCGGGCCGATCGGCCGCAGGAGGATATTCGCCGGGTGCATGTCGAGATGCTCGAATCCGCACTGATGGGCCCGCGCGATGAGGTCGGCGAGGCCGTCGGCGAGCGCCTGGGTATCCCGGCGGCGGCGGCGCGAATCCTCATCCGTCCGGAGCGTCATCCAGAACTCGTCCAGCGGGTAGGCGGGCTCCACCGCCTCGGTGACGAGGATGCTGCACCGGCGGCCGCCGCAATGGACTCCCTCGACGAAACCGGCGGGCCGAACGGCGGCGAGTCCGTGGCGGATGGCGTAGATTCCGCCGCGCCACTCGATGCGGCAGGCGGGACCGCGGACGGCGCGCTTGAATGTATCGCGCCAGCCGCGCTCGAAGTAATACTTCACGTAGAAGGGATGGCCGTGCAACTCGGCGCGCCAGACTTCCCGGGTCGAGTTGCGCTTGACGAGCTCCCAGCCCTGGGCGGCGGGCTCGCTCCACGCGCGCTGCGGGACGGCGGCGAGGACCTCGCCGAAGCCGTTTCGAAACGTCCACGAAAGGCCGCCGAACGCGCGGCATTCGGTCGGTTCAGCCCGGAAGGAGTCGAGTGCGATGATCACGGTCGGCTTCGGAGCCTCCTCCGCGACGGGAGCCCGACCCGCTGGTGAGAGATCGAGTGTTTCCATGGCTCGTGGATGGCCACCGTCAGGTCCGTCCGACGGCACAGCCATTCTAGGGACAGTAGACAATGTCCAAGGGTACGATAGTACTATCGGACGTATCCGCTGAAAAGACCCTAACCACCGATGCTGCTCATTTGGCGATTTCCGTAATTCTTGTGCTGATCAGGCTTTAGAACGACACAGTCCACGAACGCCCGGCGGAGGTCGGTCTGGGAACCGCCTTCACGCACGATCCGGCGGACGTCGACCTCCCCGCCGTCGAACAGACAACTCCGCAACTGCCCCTCGGGCGTCAGTCGGAGACGGTTGCAGGTCGCACAGAAGGGAGCGGACATCGCGTGAATGAAGCCGATTCGGCCGAGGCCGCCCTCAAGCCGGAACACGCGCGCGGGGCCGTTGCCGACATCGGGATCCGCGGGGCACAAGGGGCCGAGCCGGTCCTCGATGCGGGCGCGGATCTCCGCGTAGGGCACAAACTGCGTGTCATCCATGAGCACGCGCGACTTGGCGAGCGGCATGAATTCGATGAAGCGCACGGACCGCGGCGACGAGAGCGTGAGTGCGGCGATGTCGGCGACTTCGTCGAGGTTGTGATCGCGCAGCACGACCGTGTTGATCTTGGCGAGGCCCATCCCGGCGGCTTCGGCCGCATGGATGCCCGCCCAGACGCGGTCGAGATCGCCGGTGCGCGTCATTGCGCGGAAGCGATCCGGCCGAAGCGTGTCGACGCTCACCGTGACCCGATCCACGCCGGCGCGAGCCAGCGGAAGGGCGAAACGGTCGAGGAGCAGTCCGTTGGTGGTGAGCGAAATCTCCTCGCAGCCGGGGAGAGCGCGGAGCATCCGGATCAGCGAGTCGAGATCGCGCCGAAGGAGCGGTTCGCCGCCGGTGATCTTGAATTCGGAGATGCCGAGGGCGATGGCGGCGCGGGCGATCGTGACGATCTCCTCGTAGGTGAGCAGCTCCTGTTTATCGAGAAAATCGACGCCCTCCTCCGGCATGCAGTAGATGCAGCGGAAATTGCAGTGGTCGGTGACGCTGATCCGGAGGGTGCGGACGAAGCGGATATCGCGCGGACCCAGCGCCTGATCCGCGAGGGCTTCAGCGCCGCCGCGCGCGACCTCGGAGACGGGCGCGAAGACGGGGAGTGTGATGCTGTTCATTTCGGCCCTGACCCTTGTTTCGCCCGCCGGCCCCGACGGGACGAAGACGGGATTCTAGCGTCGAGTCGGCAATCGCTCAGCGCGTCCCAGCAGCTTCAGCACTTTTTCGTCGCGCGGATCGGGTTCGTCGCGTCGATCGAGTTCCAACCCGCGGAAACGGAAATTGAGCGGCGAATCGTTTCCGTCAAAGCGGGCGATCCACGGCGTCGGATCGTAGTCGTCGATCACCACGACGCGCCGATCTCCGAGGCCGGACTGCGGCAGCGCGATCAGGAGACGGCTCGAAACGCCGGCCCCCTCGGGATTCGATACGGTGATCAGCCAGGCGCCCTCCTCGCGCCGAGCTGCCCAGGCTGCCGCGACGGTTTCGACCGGCGGCGCGACGAAGTCGGCCTCGACCGGAAAACTCGATTCGACCGGCGGCCCGGCGCCGACGCCCCGGCGGCGCCGCACGTTCGAATCCGACGGATCGCGCGCTTCCGAGACGACGACTTCCGGCTCGAGGTAACCGACCTGGCGTTTCTGAAGCTCGAGGGTGTAACCGATCGCCCGGCCGTCCAACCGCCACTCGGACCGGTGCGCATCGCGCGAACTCGTGTCGACGGCCGTAGTGGAGCCCGAATAACCCGCGCTGTCGCCGCCGGAGGGCACGACGCGGACCCGGGCGGCTGCCTCGACCTCTCCCGCGCGGCCGACGAAGAGGGCATCCTGACGCTGGCGTGCCCACCAGGGAAGGGCCCCCCGGGCCTGGATCAACTCCGCGAGTTCGACGCCCGCGTCGGCGGCCGCGACGAGGTCAGGCAGGAGCGGCGAGCGCTTGAGGACAAGGGTCTCCGCCAGTTGTTGCGCGATTCGCCCGGCCAGCGCGTCGGTGTCGGTTTTCGCCTGGTAGGTGAGCAGCACGCAATCGGAGGAGGAGGTTGAGAGGAGGATCGCCGGCGCTGTCCGGCCCACGCCGACGCTCGCGGGAAGATAGAGCGTGTGGACGTTGACGCGATCCGGGCGGGAGTGGGCCACGACACGCGGCCGGCTTCGCAGCCACGGCATGTGCGTTCGGGAATAGTCGGCGAGGAGATCGCTGCCGTCCCGTCCGGCGGCCAGCCAGGTCCGTCGGACCTCGACAATGAAGGGCAGCGCGGGGCTGGTCGAGCGGAGGTAGAGCGTGGGCAGACCATCGGAGGCGGTGCCGACAACCGCACAACCCGGCGGTATCGGAAACTCCACGCCCAGCGCATCCATGACGGCGTCATCCGCGGCCTGGACGTTCACCGTCGAGAGCTGCACGGCGTCGCAGATCGAGTTCATGAGCTGCTCGTCGGCGACCGTCAGCGCTTCCATCGGCCAGTATTCGACGCCGACGATGTCGCCGGTCGGGAAACAGGCGACCCGGAGTATGGTTTCCTGTTCGACGATCCCGCCAAACGCGCGAAGCCGGCGGCGGCGAATCACTTCCACCGCGTCTATCCCCGCGAGACGGGCCGGGGTCGCGTCGATTGACGCCGCGGACTCGCGCTGGTCCCAGTTGAGGATCACATCGCGCGGGTCGATGTATCCGGGAGCGCGTCGATGGGTAAACATGACGCGGCGCTCGAAGCCTTCGCGCTCGTCGCCGGCGTTCCGCTGGAGGAGGACGAAAACGCCCGGTTGATTCTCGACCCAGCCGCGCGGGGGTCGGATGATCAGCGGTGAGCCGGCGGCGAGCGGGCGGGGTTCGGCGAGAGAGAGCTTCTCGTGCGCCTGAATCCACGCCGTGCTGAGACTGAGCGCGAGGACGCCCGCGCTAAGTATGAGGAGCAGGGTCGGGCGGCCGGGTTTCGAACCTGTCTGGACCTCGACGAGCATCCCGCCATGATAGCGCGCGGGCAGGGGCGACGCACCCGACCGGCGACATGTGCGCCGGATCGTCGGCCATTCCGCGTGTGTTTTCAGGCTACGCGGCGCGAAAATGGGCTTGAAGTTCGCATTTTGTTTGGATAAGATGCCGGTTGAGCCGAGAAACGCGCGGTTCGAGTTCGGCGCGTTGCAGCCACGGAAAGGACAGGCCCCATGTCGGAGAAGAGCATTCACGAGGCGTGCGCGGATTCGGCAAAGCTGGTCGCCCAGCACGAGACGCTGGCGCGCTTCGCGGGGAATTGGCGGGCTGAGGTGAAGTTCTGGATGAATCCGGCCGGACCGCCGCATGTTTCGACGGGCACCATGGTCAATCGCCTCGTTCTGGGAGGCCGGTTCATCGAGCACGACTACCGCGACGACGCGGGCATGTTCGAGGGGAAGGGATTCTGGGGCTACAACTCGATCGACGGGAGATTCGAGGGCGTCTGGATCGACTCGATGGCGACGTTTCTTCAGATTGAGCACGGGCAGCATGACGCGGAGAGCGATGTCTTCACGAACCGCGGCACGATGACCGATCCGTCGACGAGGAAACCGCTCAACAAGCGGTCCGTCATCCGGGTCAAGAACCCGAACGAGCATGTCATGGAGATGTACTTCGAGACCCCGATGGGTGAGTTCAAGTGCATGGAAATCACCTACCGGCGCGCGTAGCACCGGTTCGAACGGATCGTCACCGGCGGTGAAGGAGAGTCGGCGGATGGCCAGGCCCGGTCGGCAGACAGCGATTGGGGCGCGCCGGACCGCGAAGCGTAGCGACGGCGAGCCCGCCGAGGCCGGGCTGGGCGACCTCGCGAACGTCGGTCGGGCGACGCTGAAGGACTTCGAGGTGCTGGGCATTCGCACGGTCGCGGCGCTCGCCCGGCGCGAACCATTCGCGCTGTACCGTGAACTCTGCCGGCGAACGGGGCAGCGGCACGACCCGTGCGTGATCGACGTGTTCCTCGCGGCGATCCATGAGGCGCGAGGCGGGCCCCCCCGGCCGTGGTGGGAGTTCACCGGGGAGCGGAAGGCACGGCTCTCCGCAGCCCCGGGCCTGGCGCGCTGGGAACCGCGTTCGGAATAGCGGGTGGCGGCCGTCGCACGGCTGGGGAGAGATCGGCTGCGCGATCTCGCGCGACGGCGCGATATTTCGCGCACCCGGCTGCGATCGGCGGGGTCGCGACCGCGTCGGTGAGCGTGAAAACGCGGCAGGAGCCGGCGGGCACGGCGATTGCTGCGCGGTAATGTGTCTCGGGTGCATGGAGGTTTGTCATGAACATCCTTCCATGGAAAAAACGGAGTCACGACGTTACGCCGGCCCGTTCGGTCGCGCGATTCCGGGATGAAATCGACCGCGTCTTCGAGCGGTTCTTTTCGGATCCGTGGGATATCGCGTGGCCGACCAGCCCCTCGTTCAAATGGAGCCCCGCGCTCGACGTTGTCGATTCGGAGAATGAAGTCACGGTGCGAGCCGAGCTTCCCGGAATCGACGCGAAGGACGTGGACGTCTCGATCTCCGGCAACGTTCTGACGATCTGCGGCGAAAAACTGGAGTCGACCGAGCAGAAGAACGAAGATCGCTTCGTATCGGAGCGGCATTTCGGCGCATTTCGCCGCTCCATCGAGCTGCCGACCGGGCTCGACCCTGAGAAGATCGACGCAGAGATGCAGAACGGCGTGCTGGTTGTAAAGGTCGCCAAGCTCAAGGCCGCCGAGCGGAAGCGCGTGCCCGTCAAAGGGGGCACGACACGCGAAGCGGTCGCCACGGGCTCGCGCTGAGATGCGGCGGAGCCCGTCAAGGGAGAGCCCGGCGTCGGGAAACGGACCCGATCGCGTCCGACGGCAAAGAGCAGTCGGGTGGGTCGGGTCCGTATCTTTTCCAGGTGTTCACTTGCGCAGTTCATCTTTCGAAAGGACGGCTGCCCATGGCCGCATCCGCGAGTTCTGCTCGCTGTATCGGAGTGTGGATTGACCATCGCAAGGCACTGATCGTCGACGCGCGCAACGGCGCGTCGTCGATCGTTACGGTTGAATCGCCGGTCGAGCCGCGCCATCGCATGCTGGGCCAGAAAGGCATCGCGCCGCCGGCACACATCGGAGGCTGTGCCGAGACGCACTATCAGAACCGGCGCGGCGAGCAGCTCCGCCGTCACTATGACCGCGTGATCCGCGCGATCCCCGCCGGCGCGCCCCTGCTCATCCTGGGGCCCGGACAGGCGAAGCTCGATCTGGTCAAGCGGATGCGCCGCCGCCGCGCGACGGACCGGCGGCTCATCGAACTGAAACCGGCCGGCCGGATGACGCCGGCGCAGCTGACGAGTCACGTCCGGCGGGCAGCGGCGCTGCAGATCGAGGCGCGCGGCGCCCGCGCACGGCGTCGCCGGGCAGGCTGAGGCGCAAGCGGGAATCCGGCGGCCGCGCTACGCAAAGCTGATCAGGCGGAGCGGGTTTTCGAGCATGCCGATGACATCGCGCGTGAATCGGGCGGCGTCAGCGCCGTCGCAGATGCGATGGTCAAACGACAGGCTGAGCGGCAGCAGGAGCCGCGGCACGATCGTCTTCTCGTCCAGGCAGACGGCCTGGAGCGATGCACGGCCGAGGCCGAGGATCCCGACTTCCGGGTAGTTGACCATCGGCGTGACGAACGAGCCGCCGAGCGCACCGACGTTGGTGATCGTGAACGTCGCGCCGCGCAGGTCGTTGACCTCGAACTTGACCGTTCGGGCCTTTTCCGCGACGGCGTTCAGATCGGCCGCGATCTGGGGCAACGTCTTGCGATCAACATCGCGAACGACGGGAACGACGAGGCCGCGCGGCGTGTCGACGGCGACGCCGAGGTGGACGAAATCCTTGTAAACCACCTCTTCGTTCGCGGCGTCGTAGCTGCAATTCAGCATCGGGTAGCTGCGCAGGCAGTTGGCGACGGCCTTCAGGACGATCGCCGTCATTGTCATCTTCGGCTGGCCCTCGGGGAGGTGCTTGTTCAGCTCCTTGCGATTGCGCTCCAACTCGGTCACGTCCGCGTTGTCGCAGTGCGTGACGCGGGGCACGCTCTGCCAGGCGCGGGCCATCTGCCGCGCGATCGTCTTGCGGATCTGCGACGGCTGCTCGCGGCGAATGGGGCCGTACTGGCTGAAATCGGGAAGGGCCTCGGCGGCAGGCAGCGCGAATGTCGCATCCCCCCCACCGTTTCGGCTCGCGGGCGCGGCCGCGCCGCCGGTGCGATGGCCGAGGGCGAAGCGCTCCACATCCTCGCGCAGCACACGGCCGTTCGGACCGCTGCCCGGGATCGCGTGGAGATCGACGCCGAGTTCGCGCGCGAGTTTCCGGACGACGGGAGCAGCCGGAACAGGGCCGGTCCGCGCGATCGGCGCCGCGGCGACGGCCGCCGTATGCGCCGCGGGCATCGCCGCAACCGCGGTCGAGCGCGCATGCCCCGGCGCCGCTCCGACGGCCGTCGGGACGGGCTGCGGCGCGGCGACCTTGGAAACGGGCGCACTGGCGGCCTTGGCGACCGGCGCGGCAGGCGCCTTCGCGGGGGCTTCGGTCTTTGCGGGGGCCGCGGCGGGCTTGGCTGCGCCGCCGGCCGCGCCGACGTCGATCGCCAGCATGACCTCACCGACCTTGACGGTCTGGCCGGGCTTCACGAAGACCCTGGAGACGGTGCCGCCCTTGGGTGAGGGGATCTCGACGGCGGCCTTGTCGGTCTCGACCTCGAGCATCGGCTGATACTCTTTGATCGCCTCGCCTTCCTTGACCAGAACGTTAATGACCTGACCTTCGTGGACGCCTTCGCCCAGGTCGGGAAGCTTGAATTCGAACATTCGAGTGGCCCCTTGTCTCGCCGCGGCAAGCCAACGCACGCGTGAAGCTCCGTACTTTAGGTACAAACGGCGCTCGCGGCAACGAAGGCTCAGCGGCGGATTCTGACGGCGATACGCGGAAATCAGGAATTCAGGACGCCTGGAGGTCGAGCCGCATCTCGCTCTCGCAAGGCTGAAAGCCGAACCGCGCGTAGAGCCCGCGCGCTTTCGCCATCGCGTGCAGAACAGCCCAGCGGCAGCCGTGCTCGCGGATGACCTCGAGCAGTCGATCGAGCAGCACGGCCGCAATCCCGCGCCCGCGCCATGCCGGGAGCGTGTACATGTTCATGATGTACCCTTCGCGGCCGGTGACGTTCTTCGGCGTCGGTGGATGCTGGTGCCAGACGAGGCCGCTGGTGGCGATAATCGTATCGCCGGCGACGGCCAGAATGGCGATGAACTCGCCGGTTTTGAGGCTCCGTGCGAAGTACTCGTCCAACGCCGGCCGCAGCGCGGGATCGAGCGGCGTGCCCTGCGTCACTTCGGCCAGGAACTCGGCGCGCAGCGACGCAAGCACGGCCGCGTCGCCGATCGTGGCCGGGCGAATCCGCCATTCGGGCGCGGGTTCCATGGCTCAGAACCGGACCGTTTCGAGCGCGGCGTCGACGATCTTCGTCGCGTTCGGGATGTAGTTCTGCTCGTTGGCGAAGAACGGGATGATCGTGTCGTAACCCGTGACGCGCTGGATCGGGGCTTCGAGGTACATGAGGCTGTCCTCGACGATCCGGGCGACGATTTCGCCGCCGACGCCGCAGTGGCGCGGGGCCTCGTGGATGACGACGGCGCGGCCCGTCTTGCGCACCGAGTTCTGGATCAGCTCGTTGTCGATCGGGCTGACGCTGAGCAGGTCGACCACCTCGGCGTCGACGTCGTGCTCGTCGACCAGCTCCTCGGCGGCGTCGAGGGCGGTGCGGAGCGTCGCGCCGTAGGAGATGAGCGAGACGTCCTTGCCTTCGCGGGCGATAACGCCCTTGCCGATCGGCAGCGTCTCGGGCGTGTCGGGCACCTCTTCGCGGAAGGCGCGATAGAGGGCCTTGGGCTCGAAAAAGATGATCGGGTCGGGTGAGAGGATCGCCGAACGCAGCAGGGCGCGGGCGTTTCGCGGACCCGACGGGATCACGACTTTCAGGCCGGCGAGGTGGGCATACGTCGCCTCCGGGGCCTCGCTGTGATGTTCGAGCGCGCGGATGCCCCCGCCGTACGGCATGCGGATGACCATGGAGCATGTGTAGCGCCCGCGCGTGCGGTTGCGGAGGCGGCGGACGTGGCCCTCGACCTGGTGATAGGCCTGGTAGGAGAAGCCGTCGAACTGCATCTCGCAGATGGGCTTGAAGCCCATGAATGCGAGGCCGATCGCCGTGCCGACGATGCCGGCCTCGGCCAGGGGCGTGTCGACGACGCGGTCCTCGCCGAATTCCTTCAGCAATCCCTCAGTGACGCGGAAGACGCCCTCGTCGAGGCCGACGTCCTCGCCCATGACCATGACGTTCGGATTTTCCCGCATCGCCTCGGCCAGAGCGAGGTTCAGCGCCTTTACCATTGTCATTTGAGCCATGAGAACGCCTCTGCGTTTTGGTTATTCGTGAAGTTCACTGCTACCCAGCGCGCGGTGGGCTGAGCCCACACTGCACATTCGGGCGGGCAGGATGCCCGCCCCACCCTCGCTGCTCTTCCCGGCCTCGCTACCCTACGAGTGTGCGTGCGCCGTATGCGGCGTCGCCGGGGCCTGCTCGTCGCCTTCCAAGTGTTTTTTCAGCTCCGCCATCTGCTTTTCGAGTTCCGGCGTCATCTCCGCGTACATGTAGTGGAAGAGTGCGTAAGGATCGTGCTTGTACGCCTCGTAGCCGGCGATTCCCGCGTCGATTTCCTTGCGGATCTCTTCTTCGATGACCGCCTTGATCTTGTCGTCGATGAGCTTCCGGTTCCGCAGATACTTCTCGAAGCGGGGCAGCGGATCCTTGGCCTCCCACTTCTTGACCTCTTCTTCGCTGCGGTACTTCTTCGGATCGTCCGCGGTCGTGTGCATCGCCAGCCGGTAGGTGACCGCCTCGATGAGCGTCGGCCCGCCGCCATTGCGCGCTTTCTCGGCCGCCTCGCCCATCGCTACGATTACCGACAGCACGTCGTTGCCATCGACGATAAACGCATCCATGCCGTAGGCGACGGCCTTCTGGGCGATCGTCTGGGAAGCGGTCTGCTTGTGGCGCGGGACGGAGATCGCCCAGTGGTTGTTTTGGACGATCATGACCATGGGGACTTTGAAGACGGTCGCGTAGTTCAGCCCCTCGTGGAAATCGCCCTCGGAGGTGCCGCCGTCGCCGCAGAAGCAGGCGACGATATTGCCGTTTTTCCGCAGCTTGCAGCCCCAGGCGATCCCTGCGGCATACTGCACCTGCGAGGCGATCGGAACGCAGATCGGCGTGTCGTTCACGTCGTCGGGAAGCTGCGAGCCGATCTCGTGGCCGCCCCACCAGAGCAGGTAACGGTCGATCGGCCAGCCGCGCCAGAGAAACGCGGACAGTTCGCGATAGCTGGGGACGAACCAGTCCTGCTTGGTCAGGTGGTAGGCGACACCGAGGGGGGTCGCCTCCTGTCCGCGGCAGGGGCCGTAGGTCCCGATGCGGCCCTGGCGCTGCATGGCCAGGCAGCGTTCATCGAGCATCCGCGTCGCGAGCATGTAGCGGTAGAGCTTGCGGAGATCGGCGTCGGGCAGCTTCGGTTCGAGCTTGGCGTCGACCGTTCCGTCCGGGGCGAGAATTTCGATCTTCTCGATCCGGCCCGGAATGGGGAAGATTTCTCGCGGCACGAGTCACCCTTTCGTCAGAAACCAACTGAAGACCCGGAGTCGCCCACGGGACGAGGGCCGGATTGTAGGCCCGCGGGCGTGGACGCGGAAGAGGGCGGAACGCGTCAGTCGAACATGGACGGCGTCTCGGCGGCGCGGCGAATGACCGGCGCGAGACCCAGGTGCGAATATGCCTCCGGGCGCGCCAGGCGGCCGCGCGGCGTGCGGATGACGAATCCGATCTGAAGCAGGTAGGGCTCGACGACGTCTTCGAGCGTATCGCGCTCGTGGCCCATTGTGGCGGCGATCGCCTCGATGCCCGCCGGCCCGCCGTCGTAGTGGCGAATCAGCGCGCCGAGATAATCGCGGTCGAGCGAATCCAAGCCGAGCGCATCGACCTGGAGAATGTCCAGCGCCGCATCGACGATCGCGGGGGTGAGGCGCCCATCGCCGCGCACTTCGGCGTAGTCGCGAACGCGTCGCAGGAGCCGGTTGACGATTCGCGGTGTCCCGCGCGAGCGCGACGCGAGGCGCTCCAGCGCGGCCGCTTCCCCGACGACGCCCAGCCGCTCGGCGCTGCGGCGCACGATCTGGGCGAGTTCCTCGACGGAGTAATATTGCATGTGGAAGAAATGGCCGAACCGGCCGCGCATGGCCGCCGAGAGCATTCCGGAGCGGGTCGTCGCGCCGATCAGCGTGAACGGCTTGAGCGCGAAATTGACCGTTCGCCCGCCGATGCCGCTGTCGGTCGTGTAGTCGACGCGGAAGTCCTCCATGGCGGGGTAGAGGAACTCCTCGACGACTTTGTTCAGGCGGTGGATTTCGTCAATGAAGAGGATGTCGCCGGTTTCGAGTTGCGTGAGCAGTGCCATCAGGTCGCCCTGCCGCGTGATCGCCGGGCCGCTGGTGATGCGCACCTTCGCCCCCATCTCGTTCGCAACCACACAGGCCAGCGTCGTCTTGCCGAGGCCGGGCGGCCCTTCGAAGAGCATGTGGTCCAGCGGATCGCGGCGGGCCCGGGCGGCCTCGAGGGCGATGGTGAGCTGCTCGCGCACCTGGCGCTGACCGAGGCACTCGGAGAGCCGCTGTGGCCGGAGCGAGGTCAGGAACCGCTCGTCGTCGGGGGCAGACTGGGTGAATACGCGGTCGATGGCCATGGGGCGGATTGTCGGCGCAAGCGGCGTGAAATGCCACCGTGGTTTCGGATTCAGTTCGGGGGAATAAGCATCTGAAGGGAGCGGGCGGTTCGCCGGCCGCGGTCGGGAGACCCGCCCCACGCCCGAGCGAGCCGCGCCCCGCCCGCACCGCCTTTTGGTCGTGCAGGGCTGCGACTATGATCGCCGCGTGACTTGAACGGTCCGATTGGGGCGAGGTCGCCATGGCTTCCGTGCATGACTCGTATGTGACGATCGTTTCCGGACTACCGCGGTCGGGAACGTCGATGATGATGCGGATGATCTCGGAGGGCGGGATTCCGCCGCTGATCGACAACATCCGCAAGGCGGACGAGGACAATCCCGAGGGCTATTACGAATTCGAGCCCGTCAAGCAGACCAAGAAGGATGCCTCGTGGCTCCAGCAGGCGCCGGGGAAGGTCGTGAAGATGGTCTATCGACTGCTCTACGACCTGCCGGCCGGATACAAGTACCGGGTGATCTTCATGCGGCGCCGGCTCGAAGAGGTCATCAAGTCGCAGGAGGTCATGCTCGAACGGAAGGGCAAGACCGGCGGCGACATGTCGGACGAGAAGCTGATCGGTCTGTTCCGCGACGAGATCAACCGCTGCCTGACGTGGATGCGCGGCAACAGCGCCTTTGCGTTCGTCGAAGTGGACTACAACGAGATGATCGCGAGCCCCGATCCCCTGGTGGTACGACTGAACGAGTTCCTGGGCGGATCGATGGACACCGCGAAAATGAGAGCGGTCGTCAACCCGACGCTCTACCGGCAGCGGAAATGACGTCGCCGGGCGGTCGACGCGCCGCCGCCGCGAACCGGAGCCGACTGTGGACCCGCTGCTGATCGCGGGGATTGGCGCAGGCGCGGCCGCCGCGGCTGTCGTGGCGGCGCTGGCGGCTCGAGGCCGGCCGCGGCGAGCAACACGGTCGCAGTCCGGCGGGGAGAATCCTGACTCCGTACCCGCCGCGACGGAGCGGCCGGAGGCTTCGGCGAGCTACGCCACAGTCCGCGAAGCGCTGTTGAGGCTCATGAGCCGAACCGACCCGGACGCCTTCGTAGTATTCAGCGCGGGCAGGAAGCGAATCGTCCAATTCGCGGGCGGAACGGACGGGCTGCTGCTCGATCTGCCGGTTGAGTCGCTTTCGGAGGCCGAGCGGTCGCGGGCGGAATCGTACTTCGGCGCGATCGACGTGCGCCTCCTCGAGCGACCGAATTTCTCGTCATTCCAGATCGAATTCGGGCGCGGCGTCGACGACGCGGCACGGACGACGATCGAGGTCTTCGATCGCGTCTATGCCCTCGCGCCGGGTTTCCCGATCTCCGTCGAGGAAAACTGACACGCACCGCCCGGCAGGTGCGTACCGCTCGTCAATTCACCCAGATCGCGAACCCGATGAAATCGCCCTGGAAGATGCGCATGAATCGATCCCACGTCGCGGATTCGGTCTTCGGTCCGGACTCAAGGAACGGCGCTGCGCCGGTGCCCTGCACCCACATCACCAGGTCGAACCGCTTCGATTCAGTGAACGCCTTGCGCAGGTTGACGCCGCGATCCTCGCCCTTGCGCCAGAAGGGCACGCGCTTCTTTCCGGCGAGGATTTCGTCCAGTTCGGTCAGGAACTCCATCCACCCCTTGACCATTTCCTCGGTGAACTGCACGCCGAGAACGCCGGCCTTCTGCTTCGGCGAGGGAATCCACTCGCGGTCGTCATCCGTCTCGGCCAGGACGAATTTCCACATTTCCCGGCTGTGCCTGGTCATCGCCTCGAACCGGTGCAGCGCCGACGAGAGACGTTTCGAATCGACTTCGAAGTTGATCAGGTGGATGTAGGCGATCAGGTCGAGGATGTTCTCGAAGAATTCGTCACGGCCCGTCGAGTTCCGGAGAAACGGGTACGGCGTCTGCGGGTTGG
Organism: Planctomycetota bacterium; assembly: GCA_045863555.1. Lineage (GTDB taxonomy): Bacteria > Planctomycetota > Phycisphaerae > UBA1845 > Fen-1342 > JACRLV01. The sequence goes on from BTUU01000004.1 coordinate 203,765, forward strand.
CGAAGAACAGGTGCGCCGTGCGCTCGAACAGTTCGCGAAAATCCATCGCCAGGACGAATTCCGAGAGCGCACAGAGGACGTTCGAGTAGCCGCGCAGCCATTCAACGTCGCCGCGGTCGAGCATGATGACGAACTGCTCCACGGTCGCCTGGTCGAGGTCCTGCACCTCGCGGTTCAGACGCGAATAAATCATCCAGAACGCTTCGTCGACCGTGGCCGTGCCGTCGCCGTCGAAATCGAGCCGGACGAGCCCGATTTTCAGGGGCAGCTTGACGTTTTCGTCCTTGATTTCCGCCAGGATGCGATCGACGCCCTCGATGTCCGCCAGAAATGTCTCGACGACCTTCCGCAGATCCTCATAGCGGATCGGCTCCGGCGGGCGCGTCGGCGTCGCTGTGGTCGGAATCGGCGCTCCGAGCATGTTCAGCACGCCGAACGCCTCCCCCGGCCGAAGACCGTACCGCTGCATCGACTGCGTCACGCGTTCGATGGCCCGAAAGAGGCGGGTCACGCCGATCGCAAAACGCGCGACGTCGTCCCGCTCGTTCTTCTTGAGCAGCGCTTCCAGGTCTTTCTCGGCATCCGCCAGTTGCCCGGCGTTCCAGCGACTCTCCGCGATTCCGGCCGCCTCCGAAGTCGCCTGCGCAACTGCTGTTGAAGCAAACGTCACGAGCAGCGCGGCCGCCGCCGCGCGAAATTGACGCATCCACATGGACTGGCTCCTGATACGGACGTAGTACTGTCATCCCATAAACAAGATACGCGAATCGAGACCTTGGCCCACGCCCCGGATCGGTGCTCAAGCCGAGCCACGGCCGAAAAGAACTCGAATTTGACGCTTGAAAAACCGCATTTTCGCGGCCTAGCATGGCTGGCGGAGGTTTCTCAGCGCCATCCGCCTCCAATCACTGAGCGAATTCTGCCAACCTGGAGTGAGCGAAATGAGGCTCCCTGCATTGCTGGCCGTGATCGCGGCCACCGCGCCGTCCGCGCTGGCCGGCTTCTCGAACAACATTCTCCTGACAGGTTACTGGCCGCCGACGAACGAAATGCTGCGGCCGTGGAGTTCGAACTCGGAGCAGAACCCGGATGGATGGGTCGGGGAGAACTGGGAAGGGCGCGGGTACAACATCCACTCGTTCTTCCCCGAATTCCCGAACGGCGTCGGCCAGGGCGTGGGCGATTTCGAGGTCGATTACCAGGATACGTCGGCCGACTGGTGGCGGATCACGGAAGAGCTGCGGCCGGTAGCGATCATCACGTTCAGCCGGGGCGCGGCGAACCTGAGCTGGGAGATCGAATCGCGCAATCGAAAGCTGCCGCTGAATCAATGGTCGCCCGACTACACGGCCCCCTTCCGGCCGACCGAGGATCTGCCGATCGCTGACGAGCCGGACAACCTGATCCGGCACTCGAGCCTGCCGATGAACAACATCCGATCGGCGATCAACGCCGCGGGCCTCGGCATTTTCTCGACGATCGATACGAGCAACAACTTCGGCGGCAACTTCCTCTCGGAGTTCATCGGCTACCACGGAAACTGGTACCACGATCTGCACGCGGACGAGGCGGATCCGTGGTGGAACGTCGCGGCCGGGCACATTCACGTCGGCATCCCGGTCTCGGTCGCACAGGGCCGAGCCGCGACGGAGATCACGCTGCGCGAACTGATCGCCCACGTCGATTCGATCGTGCCGGAGCCGGCGACGCTGCTGGGTCTCGTGCTTCTCGCGACGGTGCTGCGGCGACGAGCCTGACCGCGGGCGGCCGCGCGCGAGGATAGAATGGCGGCATGCACCACTGGCTGATCAAGAGCGACCCCGGCGAATACTCTGCGCACGATCTGGCGCGGGACAAGAAAACGGAATGGACCGGCGTCTCGAACCCCACGGCGCTGAAACACCTGCGGGCGATGACGACCGGCGACGCCGTGCTGGTCTACCACACGGGCGACGAGCGGGCGATCGTCGCGACGGCGACCATCGGATCAAGACCCCGCCCGGACCCCAGGGACAAGAGCGGCAAGGCAACGGTCGTGGACGTCGAATTCGGCCGGTGGCTCGCGAAGCCTGTTCCGCTCAGCGATATCAAGGCGGATCCGGCGTTCGCGCAGTTCGATCTCGTGCGGATCAGCCGCCTGTCCGTGATGCCCGTCAGCCCGGCACACTGGAGACGGATCCTGAAACTCGCGGGCGAATCAGACGAAGCGCGATGATGCGCCTGCCGCTGGCTGCGAAACGCGTGCTCGACCCGCGCGATGTCCACACCGCGGCCGAATCGCCCTTGGTGGATTCGGTCAATATCCCCGCCGCGGAAATTCCCGCCCGTCCGCATGAACTGCCGCCCTCCGGGCTGGCCGTCCTGGTCGCGGAAGCGGGCCCGCCGACCGATCTCGCCTGTGACTGCCTGCGCTCGATCGGCCGCGAGGCGATCCGCACGCCGGCGCTTCCCGCCAGAGCGGGCGAAGCCGCCTGCATCGGCCGGCTGTGGACTCCGAACGCATTCCTGGCCGAGCTGGCTCCGTCGCTGCGGCCGGCCAGCGGATGCCGCGCGCTGGATGCCGCGTGCGGGAGCGGGCGCGACGCGGTCTTTCTCGCGTCGCTGGGCTGGCGAGTCCTGGGCGTCGACGTACTGCCCGACGCCCTCGAACGGGCGCAGGCGCTCGCGGCGCGGTGCGCGGCCGCGATCGAGCCGATGGAGTGGTCGATCGTCGATCTGGAGCGGGAGCCGCCGGCCTGGAGCGAGCGATTCGACCTGATCACGATGTTCCGGTTCCTGCACCGGCCCCTGTTTGTACGGATGGTCGAGTGGCTTCGCCCGGGAGGCACGCTCGTTTTTGAGACATTCACGACGGTGCACCGCGCGCGGCACGGCCGGCCGGCGCGCGATGGACACGTTCTTGAGCCCGGCAAGCTTGCCGATCTGCTGCGGGACTACCGCGTCGAGCAACTCGACGAGGGCTGGCGCGACGGCGTCCATACGGCCCGCGCGGTTGCGCGACGACCGTAGCGCCGCCGATCGCGGCGTGAATTTCGGAATTGCGTTTGAGTCTCGGCGCGGTTGCCGTTCTAATTCGTTCGGGACATCGCCGGTCGGCTGCTCGGCGTGATTGTGAGGCGCCCGTGAAGATCCTTGTCGCCTGGGAAATGCCGGATGCGGCGCTCGACGATCTGCGCACGCTCGGGTGCGATGTCGTGAGCATCCCGGATGCGGCCGGCGCCGCGTTTCTGCACGAGCTGCGGGAGGCGACGGCGCTGGTGATCGGCCGCACCCCCCTGCCCGCCGATGCGATCGCGGCCGCGAAGTCGCTGCAGATCATTGTGCGGTGCGGGTCGGAGGCCTCGAACATCGCGATCGACGAGGCCTCGACGCAGGGCGTGTTCGTGTGCACGACGCCGCATCGGACCGCGCTGGCGGTGGCCGAGATGATGCTCGGGATGATGCTGACGCTCGACCGGCAGCTTGTCTGGAAGAAGGGTGAGTCGGGTCCGACAACGCTGCCGCACGGTCTCGCGGGCCGCACGCTCGGCCTGCTGGGGTATTCGCATGCGGGTAGGGCGCTGGCGCGGCGGGCCGCGGCTCTCGAGATGAACGTTCTGGCCTGGTCTCCCACGGAAACGCCGGAATCGCTGCGCGGCGAGCCGGTCTCGCTGTGCACGTGGTCGCGCGACGTGGCCCGGCAGTCGGACGTGATCGCGGTGCACGCCGACCCGGCGGACGGCGAGGACATGCTGCTGGACGCGGAGTTCATCCAGGGCATCCGTGAAGGGGCGGACGTCGTCTTCGTGGGGCACCCCGGTGGACTAGACGAATCCGCGCTGGAGAGCGCGATCAAGTCGCGGCGGCTGCGCGTGGCGATCGACTGGATCGGGGCCGAGCGGGCCCGCGAAACGGCGCGGAGTCGTTCGCGACTGGCCGACCTGCCGACGGTGCTGATGACGGTCGGGCTGGCCGAGCGGACGATGCAGGCGCGGGTCGCGGTCGCGGCGGAAGCGGTGCGCGTGCTGCGACAGTTCTTCGTCTCGGGCGCGGTGGAGAACTGCATCAACCTGCTGTCGCGCAGCCCGGCGACGTGGCAGCTCGTGCTCCGCCTGCGCGACGCGGTCGGCGTCATGGCGGGGATCATGGACGCCATCCGCTCCGACGGGATCAACGCGGAGGAGATCGGCACGCGCGTGTTTGTCGGGGCGCGGGCGGCGTGGTGCACGATCGCGGTCGACGAGAGGCCGTCGACGGAAGCGCTGGCCGCTATCCGGGCGCTGCCGGGCGTGCTACACTTGGAACTTCGCGCCGTCGTTTAGCGACGAGGCGGGGCAGGCGGTCGCCCCTTCGGGCGACGACGGCGATCCGTCACTTTCATGACGACGGCTGGGAACGAGACACGAAACACGCCGGTTGGTGAAACCAGACCGCGGGCCGCGGGTACAAGAACACGGATCGCATGCGAAATCGATACTCTATCTGTGCCCGGTCGGGCGCAATACTGGCTTGTCTGATAACGGCTGCGGCCGCCGGGCAGCCCCAGAGCGCGCCGTCCGAGGGGCTCATCGCGGAACTGCGCGTTCCGCCCGGGCTGATCCGGCCGGGCGACCCGGTTCCCGTGACCTTTCTGCTTCGAAATCGGACCAGCGAACCGATCCGGATCCCCATTCCGCAGGCCGAGGGCAGCGAGGGCGTGCGTCTGGCGCCGGAGTTGATTTTCGGCGGTCCGGATGGCGGAGCGGCGCTGAAGCTGTTCTTTGAAACGCAGCCGCCCGACGCGCTCCGATCGAGCGAGGCCCCCCGGGCCGATCGGCAGGGGGAACTGGTCATCGGTCCGCGGGCCGTGGTCGGAACAGAAATCGACCTTCGCGCGCATACGAAGTATCTCCGCTATTCGGGGGTTTATCGGCTCGAGTGGCGTCCGCCGATCGAGGGGGTGGCGCGGGCCGAGATCGAGTTTCGGGTCGAAGGGCGCAAGCGGGCGGTGCTGGTGACGGATTTCGGCAAGATCACGTTCGATCTGGCCTACGAGACGGCCCCCGTCAACGTCGACAACTTCCTGGAACTCGTTCGATCGCGGTTCTACGACGGCAAGACGTTTCACCGCATTCAGCCGGGATTTGTGATCCAGGGCGGGTCGGCGGACGGGTCGGGCGCGGGCGTGCGGCCGGACGGCAAGACGGTCGCGGATGAACTGGCGAACGTCCCCTTCTCGACGGGAACGCTCGCGATGTCGCTCCGGCACGATCCGGAGACGAAGGGCGTGATCCACGACTCGGCCAGTTGCCAGTTCTTCATCGGCCTGACGCGGCTGCCGGAACTCGACGGCAAATACACGGTGATCGGACAGGCCTCCGATGAAGAGAGCATGCGCACGCTCAACCTCCTGAGCAGCCAGGCCGTCGACAAGGACGGACGGCCCCGGCAGCCGGTCTGGATCAGCTCGATCACGCTGCTGGACGTCGAGGGACCGACCCCCAAGCGGTTCGACGGCGCGGCGGCCAAGCCGTAGCGCTTTCCCCTCCCCGACTTTCCGGATTTTCGTTGGCATTCCGGCCGATCGGTCTTACTATCCTCTATGGAAAGGCGGAGAGGGTCCGCCCACGAGGAGTCCGCGATGTCGAACGTCCGCCGGCAGGTCCGCACCGCGCAAAATCGGCTGAATACGAACGTCCTTCTCGAGCAGGGCGCACGGGCGCTCGCGATCGGCGCGGCCGCCTGGTCCGCGGCGTGGGCTGTTGAACGGGCGTTCGTGCTGGGGATGCCGCTGGGGATCTCGCTCGCGGCCGCGGCGGGAATCGCGCTGCTGCTGACGATCGGGTTGATGGTCGCGAACCGGGTGAGCGAGCTGGCCGCGGCGCTCACGGTCGATCGGGCCGCGGGCCTCAAGGAGCGGTGCAGCACGGCGCTGGTGATCGGGCGGAGCGATGATCCGTTCGCCCGGGCGGCGTGCGCGGACGCGGAATCGGCGGCGGGCCGGGTCCATGTCCCGAGCCACGTCCCGCTGAAGGCCCCGCCGTCGCTGCCGTGGTCCGTCGCGACGCTGGCCGTCGCGGGGCTCCTGTACGCCTTTATGCCGCAACTCAACCTGCTCGCGAGCGAATCGAAGTCGCCGGAGTCGATCGAGGCGAAGGCGGCGCTGCAGGTGGAGAAGAAACAGGTTTCCACGGCGTACGAGCAGCAGATGGAACAGGTCCGCAAGATGGCGGAGCAGAACGCATCGCTCAAGGATCTGAACGAGGTGATCGAACCGCTGAAGCTGGCGGAGGTGCCGGACGCGAAGCCGGAGGATGTGCGGCGCGACGTTCTCAAGAGCGTCGACAAGGTGAGCGACAAGCTCGAGCAGAAGCTGAGCGACGAGCAAATGCGGGGCGTCGAGGAACTCAAGCGGCGGCTGGCCAAGCTGGAGCCGAAGAACGGCGATGACCCGGTCTCGCGGCTGTCGGAGGCGATGGCCCAGGGGAGCATGAAGGAAGCGGAGCAGTCGATCTCCGAAATGCGCAAGGAGATCGAAAAGGCCGCGGAAAATGCGAAGGATCCGGAAGCCCAGAAGACGCTGGAGGAGATGGCCAAGAAGCTCGCCGACCTGTCGAAGGAACTGGAAAAGCAGGCGGGCGACGACAGCCGCATGAAGAAGGAACTGGAGAACAAGGCCGGTCTGTCAGCCGAGGAGGCCCAGAAGCTGATGGACAAGCTCTCCAAGATGGACCCCGAGCAGATGAAGCAGGAACTCAAGAAGGCGCTCGGCGACAAGGGCCTGAACCAGCAGCAGATGCAGGAACTGGCAAAGAAGCTGCAGCAGAACGCCGAGGCCAAGAAACAGATGCAGAAGATGGCCGAGGCGATGAAGAAGGCGTCGAAATCGTGCCAGAACGCCTGCGACAAGCAGGGCGAGAATTCACAGCAGGACGGACAGGCGGCTTCCGGCGCGCTGGCCGAGGCGCAGGGGATGATGTCCGAATCGGAAATGTCCGAGCAGATGATGGACGAGCTGGAAGCCCAGCTTCAGGAGCTGAAGGACTTCCGCGACGGCGTCTGCAAGGGCGGCGGTCAGTGCGAGGGGAACAACCCCGGCGGGAATCAGCCCGACAGCGACAAGATCGGTAATCAGGGTCCGAACGCGGGCCTCGGCTACGGCTCGCGCATCGGCAAACAGACCGGCGCGCACGGGTACAAGAAGGAGCGGCTGGAGTCGCGCGGCAAGGGCGGCCAGATCATCGGCCGGATGCTGATCGACGGGCCGCAGCTCAAGGGCGAGGCGACGGCGGAGGCGCGCGACGCAGTCAATTCGGCGGTGCGCGACGCGACGAATGCCATCGAAAACGAGCGGATTCCGCGGCAATACCACAACGTCACGAAGAAGTACTTCGAGGAGCTCGCGGGCCTCGGTCAACGAAGCCCCGCCAAACCGGCCGAGCCGAAACCGGCGGAGAAACCCGCTTCGGACGAATGATCACGGCCGGCGGCGCAGGATGATGACCGGCTTGTTGGCCCAGGTAATCGGCGTCGGCAGGTCGAGGCTCGTCCGCTTCGCCACCTCGTATCGGTCCATCCACGCCCGGTAGCGGCGCAGGTCGCTCGGCCCGTCGACCGTCATGACCACCCACTGCGGCTCGCTCGGTTGAGTTGTATTGCCTTCGGAAATCGCCGGCGGCGGAGACGGCGGCAGCAATACGACCCGTCGCGTCGCGAAATCGAGCGGCGGAATGCTGTACGGCGCCGGCTCCTGAAAAACGCCGACCGCCTCGCCCGGTGCGATCCGCGCGGCGAGCCACTCGCCCGCCAGCCTGCGCGTCGATCCGCCGCCCCATCCATCGGCCCAGAACGCGGAGACGTATCCGCCGACGCCGATGCTCCAGAGTCCCAGCATCCCGACGGTCGCCGCGAGGCCGATCCGCGTCTCGCTGAAGCGGCGCAGGCAGATGCCGGCCGCGCAGCCGAGAACTGCGGAGGGCAGCGCCAGAAATCGGGCGAACTCGGCGGGCTTTCCCGCGCCGATGGCCGCACACAGCAGCAGCATCGCGGCGGCCGGCGCGGCGGGTACGATCAGACGGGCACGCCATTTCGCGGCCGCGAGCAGACAACCGGCCAGCCCGACGACGAGCATCCAGCCTCCCATCGCCTGATGAAGGAGGTCGGCGACGCGCAGGGCGCCCTCTCCGAAGCGGGAGATGGAGTACATCGCGGTGCTGTTGCCGATGTTGCTCCGAAGGGACTCGGGTGCGGCCACGAGGTTTACGACGACGTATGGATTCGTGAGCGCATACACGGCGACCGCGATTGCTGCGGCGACGAGGAGCGGCCGCGTCGCGGTGCGGCGATCCTGGCCGGCCGCGAGCCACGCGGCGGGAATCAGGAACCACGCCGCGACTCCGGTGAGCACGAGTCCGGCGGAGAGCCCGGCGGCGATGCCCAGGATAATCGCATTGCGCAGCGTTCGACGGTCGAGGAATACAAGAGTGCGCTCGATCGCGAGCAGCGCCATGCAGGCGGACGGGATGTGCGGTTTCGCCTCGACCGCTCCCGAGAGAAAAACGGGCGAGAGCCCTACCAGCCCCATCGCCAGCCAGCCGGCGCCCGCGCGGCCGGTGCGCGCGGCGATCCGGAAGCAGGCGACGAGGCCGATCGCCCCGAAGGCAACGGAGATCAGGCGGGCGATGAAGTAGAACCGGCCGAAATCGGCGGGATGATCGAGGTAGTGGTTGAGGTCGCGCGTGAGGTGGGCCGCACCCACGAGCGACGCCGCACCGACCGCCCCTCCGACGCCGTAGATGTACGCGCCGCCGTACTGGTAGAGCTTCGGATCGAAATCGCCCTGCCGCGGCTTCATGCGCTGCAGCGCGCGAAACGTGATCATCTCATCCGGCTGGTGGGAGTAGAGGCGGTACCGAAGCAGAATCGCGGCCCGCGCGGCGTCATCGGACGTGAGATCGAGCAGCGATGCTCGTTCGCCGAGGGGATCGGCGTCCGTGTCGGCCCCCGCCTGCCGATCGCGAAGCTCGCGGATCGCCGCGTCGGCATCGAACCGGGCCGCATCCCACGCCGGCGTTCCGCCGAAGAGCAGGTCGTCGTTCGCCCGGCTCGGCAGTCCCCAGAGGCAGAGTGGCATCACGGTCGCGGCCCAGAGAACCGCGGCCGCCCAGACCAGCCAGGAGCGCGCTCCGCCGGGCGCGGACACCGACTGCGAGGCAGCGCGATCAGGGCCGTGGGTCGCAGTCACGGGTTGAGCACCTGGAGGCACACGTCGAGAACCCCGAGGCCGCCGAGGACGAGCCCGACGACCCCGTTCACGGTGAAGAACGCCAGATTGACGCGGCTCAGGTCGGTCGGGCTCACGATCGCATTTTCGATCACCAGCAGAAGCACCACGCAGCCGACGCCGATCCAGTACGGAGCCGTCAACCCGGCGGTCAGCCCCGTCGCGACGAGCGCCGCGGTCGTCACGACGTGCAGGCCGCGAGCGATCCACAGGGCTCGACCGACGCCGACGCGCGAGGGAATGCTGAAGAGCCCGGCCGACCGGTCAAAGTCGGCGTCCTGGCAGGCGTAGATCACGTCGAAGCCCGCAATCCAGCAGGCGACGGCGAGCATCAGAAACCCGGCCGGCGCGCCGAGCGTCTGCGGTGAGATCGCGATCCACGCGGCGACCGGCGCCATCGCGATCGCCGCACCCAGAAAGAGGTGCGAGCACCGGGTGAATCGCTTCGTCCAGGAATACGCACACAGCACGAGCAGCACGGGGATCGCGAGCGCGATCGGCCAGGCGTTTCCGTCGACGTACAGGAACCCGGCGCACCCCAGCAGGAACACGCCGCACGACGCCAGGAAGAACAGCCAGGCGGCGCGCGGACTGATGAGGCCGCGCGGCAGGGCGCGGATCGCCGTTCGCGGATTCCGGGCGTCGATGGCCGCGTCGACGATCCGGTTGAAGGTCATGGCGGCGCTGCGGGCCCCCACCATGCAGACGACGATCAGCGCGAGATCGGCGAGGCCCGGCAGCCGCGGCGGCGTCATCGACCGGGCGGCGAGGAACGTCGAGAGCACGGCAAACGGAAGCGCGAAGACCGAGTGGCTGAGCTTGATCATCTCCGCCCAGGTCCGGAGCGCCGCGACCGGGGTCCGCGCGGCGGCGGTCGGAGGATTCGCAGCCTCGGCCATCTCAGACTTCCTCCACGTCACCCGCTCCGCCGCGCCGCGCGGCCGGTCCGCGTTCGGGTTCCCAGCGCGTTCGCAGCGTGTGCGGAAGGCCCAGCAGATCGAGCACGCGCCCGACGACAAAATCGACGAGTTCTCCCACGCCAGTCGGCCGCATGTAGAAGCCGGGGCAGGCGGGACAGACGACCGCGCCCGCGCGGCTCAGCTTGAGCATGTTCTCGATTTCTATCGCGCTCAGGGGCATCTCGCGGGGTACGAGGATGAGCTTTCGCGATTCCTTCAGCGTGACCATCGCCGCGCGGGAGATCAGATTGTCGCCGAGGCCACCGGCGACCGCGGCGAGCGTGTGGCTGCTGCACGGGCAGATGACCATGCCGGCGGTGAGAAAGGAGCCGCTGGCGATTTTCGCGCCGATGTTGCGGTGCTGGTAGAGCGTGACATTCGGGGCGGGCCGTTCCAGCAGCGACTCGACCGTCACGCGCGTGAGACCGAGTTCGTCGGCCATCACCTCCCGCGCGGCGGGGCTGACCACGAGATGCAGATGGAGATCCTGCTCGGCGAGGCACTGAGCGAGGCGGCGCGCGTAGGGAGCGCCGCTCGCCCCGCTGATGCCGAGGATGAGCTGCTTCATGGATTCACCGCCTCCGCGGTCGTCTCGCCATCCGGTCGGATGCGCGCCGCGGCCTCCGCCGCCCAGCACGATTGAGGGTACCGCTCAGCGATCGTGCGGAAATAACGCGTTCCGTCGGCGATCCGCGCCGGATCGCGCGAGCGAAGCTCCAGCTCGGCGAGCCGGAACAGCGCCTCGGGGGTCGCATCCGAGTCGCCGATGAGCGCCAGCACGCGTTTCAACGTCGAAACGCGCTGCTCGGAACCGGGGATCGCATCGGCCCAGCGGACGAGCAGGTTGTCGTACAGACGGCTTTCACGGTAGACGACCGCGAGGTGGCCGAGCTGCTGCGCGTACTGCTCACGCCGCGGATCGAGCGCCGCAAGCGCCCGAAGCGGCTCATCGCCGAATTGCGGATCGTCGCGGTTTGCCAGGATCAGCTCGCGCAGGCGGCAGGCCTCGCCGCGATACGGGCGGGGATCGAAATCGAGCCCCGGCTCGACCGCTTCGTCCGGCGGCGACGGGCTGCCGGGCACGCCCGGCCGCGTGCCGACCGGCCGGTGGATCGCGATTTCGAGCGTCGCCAGGGCTTCGTCGAGATTCCCGCGCCGGAGGTGGATCTGGCCGAGCCGCAGCCCGGCGACGGCCGCGAGCGGCGATGCGGCGTGCTCGCGCACGAGGGCGGCCCAGAAGGGTTCCGACTGCGGATGGGGATAGTCGGTGTAGAGTTCGCGGCGCGGGTTGCGGAGATCGAAATCGCGCTCGTCGAGCCGCATGTCCATGATGCGGGCGTGGATATAGAGGACTTCCGGGATGTAACGGCTCGTCGGATAGTCGAGCGTAAACCGCTTGCAGGCTTCGTGGGCGCGGGCGCGGTCGGCGAGAAAGTCGAAGAGCATCTGATTGAGAATCAGCCGCTTGAGCAGCACCATGTCGCCGCGGACCGCGACGAGGGCATCGTCATAGAAACGGTCGAAGGCGGCCTGTTCCGCGGACCAGCGGGCGATCATCTCGCGAATCACCGGCCGGGCGTTGAGGAGCGGGGCGAAAGCGGCGGACCGCGGCCCGTGTTCGACCTCCAGCGTCCGGTAGGCGAGTTCATCGGACCCGACGCGCATGTGAAAGAGGACGACGGGCGTGGCGAACATGATCGCCTGGACGGGTGCGATCGCGCCGGGCCGGTAGCGCATGAACCGCGAGATGATGAGCACGATGGCGGTCATCGCGGCGGCGGCGAGGATGGCGAGAATCCAGGGCGCGGCCATGAGCGCGCGCTGGGTGGGCGAGCCCTCGTCGAGCGCGTCCGAGGGCCCGCGCGTGGCGAGGTAGAGATAGAGCAGCACGGGGAGCATCGCGACGAGCGCGGAACCGAATCGGAATCGCCAGCGGAAAGGCGGAACCGTGGCGACGATGCAGCTCAGCATCAGGGTCACGCCCATCCACGGCATGTGGGCGAAGACGATCACGGCGAGCGCGAAGGGAACGGCGCTCGGGAGCCGGTAGAGGATCGCCACGACGAGCGGCGTGGCGATGATCGCCGCGAGGGTGAGCCCGAGGACGATCCCGTGCACGGGGGCGCGCGTGACGTTGATCGGGTAGAGAATGAAGTCGTTCAGGTTGGGCGATGCGCTGGTCCAGAATCGCCCCGGCGCGGCGTAGGACTCCCAGGAGAAGTCGAAGAGCCGGGCCACGTGGAGCCAGTGCGTGAAAACACACAACCCGCAGAACAGGATGAAATTGACGAGCAGCAGCAGCACCGCGCGGACGCGGGATCGAGGATCGGCATGCGTCCAGACATCCTCAAGGACATGGCGCGGCCGCGTGGCGCGCGGCCGCCGACTCCTGCGCGGCCGCGGTTTGTCAACTTGGAGCGACGCAGCGTCTGCCATCGCGGCTCCGCGATGAAAAAACCCGAACGTGATCCCGCCTCGCGGCGGCGTGCGGCCGCGGCACGGGAAACGAGTTGGGATTATATGCTCGCTTGCGGGGGGCAGAAACGAGACGCGCCGCGCGGGTGCGAGACCCGTGCGGCGCGTTTTCTTTCGGCGGCGGCGACGGACAAGGCGTCGACGCGAACCCTGTTCAGCAAGTGCTCCCGAAACTGGACAGCATCAGCGTCAGATCGCTGATATCCACATCGCCGTCACCATCGAGATCGCCCTGCTCGTAACTCGCTCCGCCGGGAAGGCCGAAGCTCGACAGCAGGATCGAAAGATCGGAGATATTCACCTGGCTGTTTCCGTCGAGATCGCCGGGACACGCGGGCGCTTCGCAAGCATCAGCCGTGCCGTTGCTGTTTCCATCGGCGCAGGTGGTTCCTGCGCCGGCCCAGGTCGCGCCGACGCTGGCGCAGTCGGCGGCCGTGAGAACGAGGCAGAACCCTGTCGAGAAGCAGCAGGCACCGGTCGGTTCCGGACAGTTGACCGTCGCGCAGCTCGTATCGTTGCCCTGGTAGATCCCGCCCTGACTGCTGCACTGCGACGGCGAGACCGGGCCGATGCAGGTGCCGTCCGGAAGGCAGCAGGCGCCCTGCGGATTGCAGTTGAACGTCGCGCACGCGGTCCCGACACCGCCCGACGTGCCTCCGGCCGCAGTACAGTCCGCCGGGGCAAGATTCAGACAGCTTCCGTTCGGGAAGCAGCAGGCCTGGGTCGAGGGCGGGGGACAATTGACGCCGCTGCACGAGGTGCCGTCGCCCATGTAGGTACCGCCGAGCGATTGGCACTCCGCCTGCGTTCGGACTTCGCAGGCGCCGTTCAGACAGCACGGGCCGATGCCGGGCTGGCAACTCACGGATGACCAGGTGGTCCGCGTGACCCAGTCGCCGGAGGGCCGGCACGCCTGCGAGAGATTCGAAAACCGGGCCCAGCCGCCGTTGGGCGGACATCCAAACACGCCGCAATCAAGCCCAAAGAGCCAGTTATTCGCGGCCTGGGCGAGGCCCGACGTGTCAGTCACTGGAAACGCATTGCAGCAGGTGGGCGGCGCGGTCAGGCACGGATTCGCCGGCGGACTGTTGTGCCGGTCGATCCGGAAACCGACGGAGAACGTACTCGAGCCGTCGTTATTGAGGATGATCTGCTCGGGATCGCCGGGATCGACGGAGAACTGGATGTTCGTGCCCGCCGTGCCCGGACCGATTCTCAGGTGCGGGAGAATGAGATCGTCGGACGAGAAGACGTACGTCGGCGAGCCATCCGGCACGCCTTCCCAGAAGAGAATCGACCACTCCGTCGTCGTCTGAACGGTCGCGCCGTTCGTAACGAAGATGCACTCGACGAGGTCGATCTTGATCGGAAAATCGGCAGCCGAGATCACGAACGAGGTGGCGAGGATTTCCCCCTGGGCGAAACCGCCCTGGGCCACATAGCTGCCGCCGGCAAAGTTCGCGTCGGTGTGCGAGGAAAGAAAGTTGCACGCCCGGGGACGCGGCGGCAGCTCGTCGATGACGCCGCGCGGCGTCACTCGAAGCGTCGACAGCTGGTCGACAAAGACGGGGATGCCCTCGCGGCCGGCCGCGGGATCGCCCGGGATCTGGGCAGATGCCGCGCCCGTGAGGGCGGCGGCGAGGATGATGGCAACGCGGGACAGTGCGCACGGGACGGTTCCCGCGAAAACAGCGCTCATTCGAACCCCCTCGACAGGCTTGGCTGGACCGGTCCGTTCAATGGAATCGATCTTCGAAGCGTCTCATTATTATTCGCCGCCGAAAGTCCCGAGGCAACGCCGATTTTTCCGTGCGGATTGGCCCAAGGTCCGCTTGGACTGCCTAGAATGTTCCGCAGCGTGGCCCTGGAGCGTCGTGATGTCGGTTCATCACCCATTTGATTCGCTCGCGGAACTCCCGACGGAGGACATCCGTCTGGACTGCGCGGCGCTTCACTTCGCCCGCGACGTTTATCCGGACCTGAACATCCTCACGTACCTCGGCCGCATCGATACGCTCGCGGAAGAGGTACGGGAGTGCCGCCCTGGCATCGCGGCCAACCTGCGATTCGAGGCGATGCGCGAGGTGATCGTCGAACGGCATGGCTACACCGGAAACGCCGACGACTACTACGAACCGGACAACAGCTACCTGAATCGCGTGCTCGACCGGAAACTGGGAATCCCGATCAGCCTCTCCATGCTCTGGATCGAGGTCGGACGGCGGCTGAACTGGCCGGTGTCCGGCGTCAGCTTCCCGGGGCGGTTCCTCGTCCGCTTCGACGACCCGGAACGCTTTGTCCTGGCGGATCCCTTCAGCGACGGCAGGCCGCTTTCGCTCGACGACTGCCACCAGCTTCTCGACGAGCAGTTCGAAGGCAAGATGAAATTCGCACCCGCCCTGCTCGACCCGGTCGACAGCCGCACGATTCTCGTCCGGGCGCTCAATAACCTGCGATCCATCTACCTGGTCCACCACGACTGGGCGCGGCTGGAAGACGTGCTGGCACGCCTCGCGGCCATCGACCGGTCTGACGGACGTCATCGCCTGGAGCTCGCCACCATCCGCTACCGGCGGGGAGATGTCCGCCGGGCGCGCCTGGATCTCGCCGGAGCGGCGAGCGTGGTGACGGCGGGCGATGAACAACCGCCGGTCGTGCGCGAAATCCGGCAGCTCCGAACGATGCTCGTCGAACTGAATTAGCCCGACTCACCCTCAGCCGCCGCGACAGACGCTCCGGTCGTGGAAAATCCCTCAGACGTCGCCCTTGGGGACTGCCGCAGCCACACCTCTACTGCTCCCGTCCGGAATACGCACAGTGTCGTCCGGGGGGTTGCGGACTCCGTTTCCATATTTCGGGCGGTCGATGCGCGGCCGCCGGAAGATGAAATTGAGGAGCCTGCCCATGAACAAGCCGAATACCGCGGTTCGAACCGCGCTGGTGCTGGTCGCAGCGACGGCCGCCCTGCTCGCGACGGGCTGCCTGGAGCGGAAAGAGACGATTCGCGTCGGCCGCGACGGCTCGGTGAAGATGCTCATGACGATCAAGGGGGAACCCTCGGACTTCGAATCGGGGGACGCGCTGCCGCAGCGCGGCAGCCCGTGGAAGGTCGAGGAGGATCGGATCGAATCGGAGCCGGACAAGAACGACGTCCGCGTTCGCGTCGCGTCGTTTGACGGCCGCAAGGGTGAGCCAATCCCCGATTCGTTCGTCGACGAGCGGGATCCGAACTACGAAACCTGCCTCCGCTTTCCGACGACCGTCAACGTGGAACGGCGTTCAGACGGCGAGTACTTCCATTTCAACCGACGCTACCTCGCGCGGCAGGAGGCCCGCTACGCGATCTGGAACGAGCCGCTGAAGCAGTCGATCGACAAGTTTGCGGGGAAGGATCCGGCGGACATGACCGACGAAGAGCGCCGCGAACTTGTCGGCACGCTGCGCGCGGCCGAATCGATGAAACGCGCCGAGATGGTGCTGGGCGCCGTGGAAACGATGGAAGAGGAGCAGAAATGGCCGCAGGATTACGGCCTGCGGCTGCGCCGCGTCGTCCTGGATACGTACGAAAACGTTAACATGGACGACATCGTTACGCTGATGGGCAGCCCGGCCGGCGAAGACCGCGACACGGCGATCAACGCGTTCGGCGCTGAACTGGTTGAGAAGGTCGGCGAGCGGATGCGAAAGGAACTGCGCGAGCTGCATGTCTCGAGCGGAGACGCGGAGCGCTTCTTCGACGCGTACGCCGCCGAGGAAGCCCGCCGAAGCGCGACCGAGGACCTGATGGACGAGACGTTCCGTGTCGAGCTCGAACTGCCCGGCGACGTCGTCGCCCATAACGCGACGTCGGTCGAGGACGGCAAGCTGATCTGGGAATTTCCCGGCAAGTCGCTGGCGGACCGCGATCACGTGATCATGGCGACGAGCCGGATTTCGCGAAAGTAACTGCACGATGCTCAGCGCACCGGCGCCATCCGAATTCGCCGCGGTCTTTGAAGCCTATCGCGATCGGGTGTATCGCTGGGCGTTCGGCATGTCCCGCCGGCATGCCGACGCCGGCGATGTCGTGCAGGAGGTCTTCCTGCGACTCGTGCAGAGCCGGCCGCACTTTGAAACGGCGGGTGCGACGATCGCCTGGCTGCGCCGGGCGACGGACCGCGTCCTGATCGACCGCTGGCGCAGCGCTTCGGCGGCCGCCCGGCGCGATCTGGATCACGGAAGACAGACGCTGATTCATGCCGCGGAACCGGCGACGGACCCGATCGAGGACGCGCAGCGGGAGCGGCTGATGCGTGCGATCCAGGGCCTCAGCGCCCAGCAGCGACTCGTGCTCATCGCAAAGCACTACGACGAGCTTTCGTTCTCACAGATCGCCGATGAGTTCGGCCTGAGCGTGCCGACCGCCAAGACGCACTACCTGCGGGCGCTTCAGCAGCTTCGCACCGCCCTCGCAGGCAGCCCGGGAGATTTCACATGAACTGCAACGATCTCGAAGCCTATCTCGTTGACTATCTCACCGGTGAGCTCGAACCCGCCGCCGTCGAGTCGATCGAAACGCACCTGCGGGATTGCCCGGCCTGCGCGGCCGAGGTCCATGGGCTGCGGGGAGTCGTGGCCACGCTCGATGCGACGCGGCTGCCGCTGGAGTCGGTCGCGGAGCTGTCGCGAATCGCGCCCGAACCCAGCAGTCGTCACCAGTGGCAAGCGCCGGGCGCCGATCCCCAGACCCCGTCGATCCGCCTGTTCACCGCCGCCCTGCGCTACGCGGCCGTGATCCTGTTCGCGTTTTACATCGGCTGGTGGTACCGGGGCGACGCCGCGGGCGGGCCGTCACCCGCGAGCGGCGGAGAAGCTCCGGCGCCGATCGTGTTCGAACCGTCGACGGCGGCTTGGCGCGCGGAGACCATCAACCCGCAGGTGGCCGCGGGTTTCGAGGCGGCGGCGGCGGCGTTTCCACGATCGTCGAGCTTCAGCCGGTCGCTCCTCGCCTTCTCCAGGCGGTGAGATTGACCCCGATCGCAGGACGCGTCTCGGCAGCCCGCGTGCAGCGTCGATGAACCGTGCTCGCCGCGATACACTCTTGCGTTCGTCGTTGAAAGGAGCGGCGGGCGCGAGCCATGGCGAAATCGGCGTTTATCCTCATCCTGGTCGGCGATGAAGAGCGCGGCCACCGGCTGCGCGAAGCACTGCGCACGGGGCTGGGATACCCGTGCCTGCTCGTAACCGACCTGAATTCCGCCCTCGACTCCATCCGGGAACGGACTCCGGATGTCGTGGTCGCCGACCCGGAAATCGGCGGCGCTCCGGCGCTTGAGCCCCTTGTCGAGTTGCTCGACGGCCTGGCCCGCGATTCAACGCTCGTTTCCCTCGGCCAGGCTGCCGCGCCTGCGAAGAAGCGCCACGTTCATTTCGTCGCGATCGACGCCACTGATGACCGCGAGATCGTCTCGACGCTCGGCCGACTCGCCGACAAGGCTGTTGCCCGCCGCGAGGACCGACTGCTCAAGCAGTCGCTGGCGGAGCGGCCGATCGAGGCGTTTGAGGGCATCGTCGGCAGTTCGCCGGCGATTCAGCGCATCACCGACCGCATCCGCAAGGCCGCGAGGAATAAGCTGACGGTGCTGATCCTCGGCGAAACCGGGACGGGCAAGGAGCTCATCGCCCGGGCCATCCATAACCAGTCCGACCGCGCGAAGAAGCCGTTCAAGTGGCTCAATTGCGCGGGTCTGAATGAGAATCTGCTCGAGAGCGAACTCTTCGGCCACGTCCGCGGGGCCTACACCGGTGCGGTCAGCGACCGGAAGGGCTACTTCGTCGCGGCGGACGGGGGCACGCTGTTTCTGGACGAGATCGGCGACATGCCGACGAACATGCAGGCGAAACTGCTGCGGGCGCTCGAACAGCGCGAGATCACGCCGGTCGGCTCGACGGAAGTCCGGAAAGTCGACGTGCGGGTGATCGCCGCGACGAATGTCGACCTGCGCCGGGCCGTCGACGACAAGAAATTCCGCGAGGATCTCTTCTATCGACTGCATCAGTGGGAGATCCTCGTGCCTCCGCTCCGCGAGCGCCGGGGCGATGTGCCGATCCTCGCCCAGCATCTGCTCGAGAAAGCCAACAACACGCACGGAACGAACGTACCGAGCATCTCGGGCGAGGCCATGCAGCTCCTGGTGAAGTACGTCTGGCCGGGCAACGTACGCGAGCTGGAAAACGTCATCGCGTCGGTCGCGTGCGAAGTCGTCGACCGGCAGATCGAGGCGGACGATCTGCCGGAAATCATCCGCGGCACCCGCGACATCGTCCCCGCCTCGGCCGGCGGACTTGTGGGCCTGAGCATGGCACAGATCGAAAAAATGGCAATCGTCCGCGCGCTGGAGGCCACGGGCGGCAATCGCGAGCAGGCGGCGAAGATGCTGGGCATCGGCATCCGCACGCTCTACCGCAAGCTCAAGGAATTCGATCTGTAATCCGCGGCAGCCGTCATTTCTTCAGCAATGCCCCGACTGCGTCGACGAGTTTCTCGTCCTTCTGCGAAAACGAAACGAACCGGACGACGCCGTCACCATCGATGACGTACGTCTGCGGCAGTCCGCGAAGCGACCAGTCCGTGTTTCGTTCGCCCTCCTTCGAGGCGACGGCGGCGGAATCGACCTTGCCGTCCGGCTGAGAGAGCAGCGTGACCCTCACGGGGGCTCCGAGGCCCATCGTCTCGGCGAGGACGACCACCACGCCCCGATCGCGCCAGCGCCGAAGCGCTTCCCGCTCGCTTTCGAATTGATCGCCGGCCGTTCCGTACCATGATCCCCAGAATTTCAGCACGACCACCTGGCCCTTGAAATCCCCGACGCGGACCGGCTTCCCAGCGGGATCCGCCCCGATGCGCTCGGGGGCCTTCCGCCCCGGCCGCTGATGCTCGATCTCCGGGATGAACTCGGCCGCTCGCTTTCCGTACTCGCCGTCGGGATTGGCCGCGGCGGCCTTCCTGAACGCCGCGAGTGCCTCGCCCACCCGCTTCTCTTCCGTCACGGAGGACTGAACGGCGTCGTGCGAGCGGAAGCCCGTTGCCGGCTGTTCGAGATAAAGCAGATTGCCGCGCAGGTACTCGGCGAACGCGATCGACTCGCGCACGGTCTTGTTCGCCTTGTCCATCTTCTCCAGCCGATCGGTAACGCCCGCGATGATCGTCGCCGCCTTCACGGGATCGCGTTCAGCGTGTCCCGCATTCTCGGCGACCCAGTCGAGCGCGATGATCGCGTCCGTGCCCTCGCGGCGGAGATCGGCGTAGGCCAGGAATGCCGGGATCAGGGCGGCGTGCGGCCGGGGCAGCGGGTTCTCCCTGTTCTGCCAGTCGTAGGCATTGTTCGCCTGCCGCGCGGCCGCGAGCAGCGCCTTGAGGGTTTCATCCGTCGGCTTGAGTTCGTCGGCGGCGGCCGCGTGGCAGAGACCGGTCATCACGACAAAGGCAATCGCGATCTCCGAATTCCTTCGTACTCCGCGGCGTGCGAGCATCATGTCGAATCTCCTGGTCTGGTTCGGCTCGTTCGGGACTACCTATCTGCAGGCACTTGAAGACAGATTCAGTGGAACGGGCGGCGGTTCCGCCGTGCAGCCATCGCCCGCAGCGACGCCCGAATCTGACGTCGGAGGCGCGATACCTGCGACTTCAGCGACGATCGGGCGGACCGCGGCGGTCCCCAGCATCAGACTGACCAACATCATTGCCCAGCTCGCCCAGGCTGACCGCGCAGGGCGGGGAGCACCGCCGTTGATGAGCCGCAGCACGCGGAGCGAGAGTTCTCCGCCGCTCGATGCGGGAGCGAGGCGCGGCACGCCGGTCCGCCGCTCATCGAGCGAGACCAGCGTCCGCGCGTAGCGCAGCGGCGGATCTCCGCAGACGCGAACCGCGAAATCGTCGCAGCAGCACTCGCGCTCCAGCCGGACGCGGCGCGACATCCACCAGACTGCGGGCACGAACCAGAGCAGGGTCTCGATCGCGATCTGGATGATGTTCATCGCATAGTCGCGCCGCGCGACGTGCCCGAATTCGTGTGCGAGCAGATGGCGAAGCGGATCGGCGTCGGAAGCGTCCATCACCGCGGCGGGCACAAGCACGGCCGGGCGAAACGCCCCGAGCGCAACCGGAGACGTCAACAGGGGGTCGCGGGTCACGCGAATCGCCGGCGAGATCCCCGTCTGTCGCACCAGCGGCGCAACGACGCCCTCGTGAACATCCGGCCGCACCGAACCGCTTGATCGAATCAGCTTCCGCAGGCGAAGCCACCCGCCGACGTGAATCGCCGCGAGCACCGCCGCCCCGCCCGCCCAGGCGCTGACCGCGGCCACCAGCACGGTCCGCGATGGCTCCGCGTGCGACGCCCGCCAGACGGCCGCAGGCGAGACCGCGCCGAACCGCAGGGCGAGGAAGATGGCCACCGGCAGCAGCGCGAGCACGAGAAGCCCCGCGACCGTGGACCGGTAGCGCGTTTCCGGTTTCCGGATGCGGCGCTGTGCCAGCCCGACGCCGGCGGCAATCAGGGTCGATCCGAGGAGGGTCGCCAGCAGCGACCAGCCAAGCACCTGAAGGCCCGACGCGACACCCAGGAGCATCATGGCCTTGCTCCCTTCTCCGCCTCGTCGAGAAACCGGCGGATCTCCGCGATTTCGTCGGCGGACGCCGGCTTTGCCGAAAGCGCGCCGATGACCAGTCGGGCCGCTGAACCGTCAAACGCACGATCGACCAGATGCCGGACCAGGCGCTTCTGCGTATCTTCCCGCCGCACCGCCGGGTAATACACGTGCGATCGCTCGCGCTCGTCACGCCGGACCAGGCCCTTCTCGTGCATGATCTGCATGAGCTTGAGGACGCTGGTGTAGCTGGCGCCTCCCCTGGCCGCCAGCGCATCGTGGACCGCGCGCACCGTCGCCGAGCCGCGCGCCCAGAGCACGCGCAGAATCGCGAGTTCAGCGTCCGTCGGATGCGGCGTTGCCGGCCGGGCCATTGTCGAACCTCCAGCCGGTATTATACGAAGGAATTCGTACAAGGCAACGATTTTTTCACGACGCGGGAAGTTCGGCGGCTTACCAAAAGATCCAGTCGCCCCGCCAGACGACGTAGATGTACAGAACGAGGTTGGTGAATCCGTGAACGAAGACGAGGAAGAGCACGCTCTTCTTCCAATACATCAACCCGTTGAACGCGAACCAGCAGAAAATGCTGACGAGCCAATTGTCCGGGTGCTGGATGGTCGAAATCAGCGACGTGCCGAGGAATGACAGCCAGGTGAACTTCCCAAGCGGCACCTTCTCGAATGAGTGCCAGTCGATCATCGCCCGCAGCAGGAACGAGCGCCAGAACAGTTCCTCGACGATCGGCACAGCCGTGCACGCCGTCGCGATTCGCGAGACGATCGTTGCCCAGACGACCCAGCCGTCGCCGAGCGTATTGAAGGGGTTGATCTTCTCCGGCGGATCGGGCTCGCCCGGGAACAGGGGCAGCGGAATCCGCCGCGGCACGCCGAGCGAATCGAAGAGATGCTGCCCCCCCACCCACAGCGCCGCGCACGCAACTCCTGCGACCAATGCGAGCAGCACGTGCGCCTTGCCCCACGGCGGGAAGTGCTTCCGGATCGCCCACACGACCGCGAGCGTCACCGCCCCGCGGACGACATGCAGCACCCAGACCCATTCCTCGCCGATCGACTCTCGAAACTGAAGCAGCGCCAGCAGCCCCAGGTAGAGCAGGTATGGCCCCATCAGGACGTAGTCGGGCCGGTCGGCCAGGAGCCGATCGAGCGGCCCGAGCGGGCCCGACGACGCGGAATAGCCACCCTGAGCGGTTCGCTTCATGTACCTTTTATCGCCAGCGGCCGGAGCAACCCTGAAACGCGAGCCGGGACTATACCGCGGCGATGCGGATCGCGGGATCACGCCGCGTCGCGCCGGGTCGTATAATCCGCCGCATGCCATTCATCCACGACATCGACACCGCGCACGCGTGGCTGGGCGAATTTCACCGGCCGCTGCTCCTGACGCACCGCCGTCCGGACGGCGACGCGATCGGCTCGGTCGCGGCAATGGCGCTGGCCCTGAAGTCGCTCGGAAAAGAACCGCTGGCCGCGTTCTTTGAGCCCTACCCGGCCCGGTATGACTTCCTCCGCGACGGCTTCACCCCGTATCACTGGGAGGAATCGCACGAGGTTCTTACCACGGAATGCGACTCGCTGATCATCCTTGATACCTGCTCGATCCCGCAGCTCGACCCGGCCGCATTCTTCCTTCAGCAGGCCCCGCCGACGCTTGTGATCGATCATCACGTCACCCGTGACGCCATCGGCACGCGCGACCGGGACCATCGCCTGTTCGACGAGACGGCCGGGGCGTGCGCCCTGATTCTGACGGAATGGACGCAGCGGGCCGGCATCGCGCTTACGCCCGCAATCGCCACGGCGCTCTTTACGGGCATCGCGACCGACTGCGGCTGGTTCCGGTTTTCGAACACCGACTCGCGGATGATGTCGGCCGCGGCCACGCTGGCGGGTGCGGGCGCGGATGTGAACGCGATCTACAACCGGCTCTACCAACAGGAGCCTGCGGGCAAGCTCCGCCTCGTTGCGCATATCCTCTCGTCGATGGAACTCCTCGCGGGCGGCCGGCTGGCCGTGATGACGCTTCGCGACGCGGATTTCGCGCGGGTGGGCGCCGACCGGACGATGACGGAGGATCTCGTGAACGAGGCCGGGCGGCTCGCGGGCGTGGAGTGCATGATCCTCTTTACCGAAGAAACGAGCGGCGAAGTGCGGGTGAACCTGCGCAGCAAGGAGCGGATCGACGTGGCCGAAATTGCGCGTCGGTTCGGGGGCGGCGGGCATGTCCGCGCGGCCGGGTGCCGGCTGCTGGGCGGCTGGGATCGCCGGGTGCCGCCGTTCATCCAGGAAATGGAGCAGTTGCTGAGTTGAGAACCTTCGCTGCGTGGCTGTGCGCACTGGCCCTGATTTCGGGCTGCGACCGCCCTCCAAGCTCCGATTCGCAGCCCCCCGCGGCCACGCGGACCGCGGCCGATGCGCCGAACATCCTGTGGGTCGTCTGGGACACCGTCCGCGCAGACCACATGAGCCTCCACGGCCACGCCCGGCCGACGACACCGAATCTCGACGAATGGGCGAAGACCGCGCGCGTCTATGACGACTGCATCTCGCCGTCGAGCATCACGATCTGCTCGCATGCGTCGATGTTCACGGGTCTGTCGACGTCGGAGCACGGCGCGAACAACGCCCGTATTTTCCTTGAAGACCAGTTCGAGACGATCGCCGAGATTCTCGCCCGGGCGGGCTATCGCACGTACTGCTATTCCGCCAACGCGAACGTCAGCCGCGACCTCAACCTGACGCAGGGCTTCGAACTCGTCGAGCACCCGTGGTCGCCCAAGTACATCGAGCGGGCCATCGAGATCGTGCGGAAGAAGACCGAGGGCGACGATTCGAGCGAGCTGGGCGGCAAGCTGCGCCAGCTCGCGCCGAACAAGCAGGATGTGAAGGCGTCGGGCGAACTGGCGGTCCCGGCCGTGGAGGATTGGCTGAAGGCGACCGATTCCCGCACGCCGTACTTCGTCTTCGTCAACTGGATGGAGGCCCATCGGCAGTTGATCCCGCCACGGCGGCTGCGCGAGCGCTTCATGACGCCCGCTCAGGTCGAAAAATCCTTCAAGGTTGATCGGTCGTGGACGTCGACGTGGGAATACACGCTCGGCGTGCGCGAGATGTCCGACGAGGACATCGAACTAACCCGGCTGACGTACGACGCCGCGCTGCTCGAACTCGACGAACTCTTCGACCTGCTGCTGACGCGGCTCCGGGCGGCAGGCGCGCTAGAGAATACGATCGTCATCGTCACCAGCGACCACGGCGAGCACCTCGGCGAGCACCACATGCTCGACCACCAGTTCTCCGTGTACGACGTGCTCCTCCGCGTGCCGCTCATCGTTCATTACCCGGCGAAATTCGCCCCCGGCCGCGAGAGCCGGCCGGTCATGACGCACGACCTCTTCCCGACGCTCCTGGAGATCATCGGGCTCCCCGCGCAGGCAAAAACCGCGTCCGCGATCAGCCTGCTGCACCCGGCCGAGGCCCGCGACCGGCTGGCCGGGTACCCGACGCCATTTACGGAAGGATTGTCGCTGGTCAAACGGCGAAACAAGGATTTCGACTTCAAACCGTGGAATCGCGGCCTGCGCGCCTTCCAGAGCGGCGAATTCAAGCTCATCGCGGGCACGGACAAGCGCGACGAACTGTACAACCTGAAACTCGACCCCGGCGAGCTGCAAAATCTCATCGCCGGGCAGCCGGAAATCGCAAAACGGCTCCACGAACAGCTCGAAGCCCACCTGCGGCTCCTGACGCCGTTCAAATCGACCGGCCAGCGGATACCGACGATCAGCCCCGACGTCCAGATGCAGCGGAATTTCGGCGGGTACACGGGTGAAGACGACACCGAATGACCCGGCGCGGCGTCACGTCACCTGGATCATCTTGATGCGCATGATCTCGGCCGCAAACTGGCAGAAGGCTCCGGAGAGGTAGTTGAGCGGCCGGAAGCCGAAGCGGTGGTCGATCTCGCGGATCAGCGCGTGAATCTCCTCCGGCAGATGCACCGTCCGCGTCTGCCGCTCGAGATAGAGCACGTGCAGCGGGGAGCACGTCTCCGGCGGCGAGATGCTGAAGAAATACCGGCACGCAAGCGGCCGCAC
This sequence comes from Planctomycetota bacterium, assembly GCA_045863555.1. Taxonomy (GTDB): domain Bacteria; phylum Planctomycetota; class Phycisphaerae; order UBA1845; family Fen-1342; genus JACRLV01. The sequence continues at coordinate 229,185 of BTUU01000004.1, forward strand.
AGGGTAAATCCGGCAGCACCCCGTCTCGCGGTCCAGAAACCCGCACGGACGGTCCAGCCGGTTGTACTCGATGTGCGCCTCGGCCACGCGGTCGTCGCGCCCGGTGATCGTCGGCTCGTTGGGGTTCATCTTGGTCGCGAGGATGTTGATGAACAGCTCGGCCGATTCCTTGTGATATTCGAAGAGCTGCTTGGCATCGGGCCACGGGCGGACGTGGTGGTAGATGTTCGCGATCTCCGGCGTGGTCATGCCCCGGACGAGGTCGATGCAGCAGTTCGAGCAGCCCTTGGTGCACTTGATCTGCTTGTCGGAGCCGTCGAACCCCAGCGCAAAGTCGATCAGCCGGTCATAGGCTGCCAGGGCCGCGTTGAAGTGCGTGAAGAACGCCTGCGGCAGCGAGCGGGTCTCCCGAAAGGCCGGCAGTTCGGGCAGGTCGCGCACCTTCTCTAGGTGCTCGCGAATTTCGGCGACGCAGGCTTGGTAGCCCGCTTCCCGTTCCGCGGGTTCGGGCGAGAAGGTCGGTTCGAGCATCGGACCTCCTCAGGAGCCGGTGTTGCGGTGCTCGTATTCGGGATCCTGCTGGTTCACGTAGAAATAACCGGCCGCCGTCGACCAGCCCGGGCCGCGGTTCTTGGGCAGGCTGTTGGTGGTGTTCACGCCGATCGTGTCCATGTGCAGGTTGGCGGCGTGGCCGTCGAGGATGAGCACGCTGTGGCGGTTCATGTTGCGGTGCCAGCCGATGCGCGGCCAGCCGTTCCAGAGCGCGGAGTCGAACGGATCCTCGTAGAGAATGACGAACGTCGAAATGTTCTTGATGCGCTGTTTCTTGAGGAAGTTGTTGCCGCGCCAGAGCCAGCGGTTGCGGTCGAACGCGGGGCCGAAGCGAATCGCCCAGCGCGTCAGGAACTGCCAGTTCATGTCGTAGCTGGCGCCCGTGTCGTAGTGCAGCGGCGTCGGGTTGATCTCGAGGTCCGTCGTGCTCGTATTCCAGAATCCCCCCGAATCGCTCGGACAACCGAAGACCGGCTCGAACTGCTTGCGGACCTCGTTGTACATCGGGTCGGTTTCGGCGTAGTCGTAGTCCGGAAGGTTGTCGAAGATGTACGGGTTGAAGGGCCGGCCCTTCGGTGTCGTTCGGTAGAGCGGGCTCGTGTACCAGGCGCCCCAGGTCGCCCGACCCGGGTGGCCGCCATAGTAGAACGCCGAGACCGGGTACTCCGGCGGCGGCGCCGTATTCTGTTTTTCGAAGGGGAACCAGTCGCGATGGTCGCCGAAGTACATCATCATCGCGCCGCCGATGGTCTTCAGGTTCGCCAGGCACTTGGTCTGCCGCGCCTGTTCGCGGGCGCGGCCGAGGCTGGGCAGCAGGATACTGATGAGCAGCGCGATGATCGCAACGACGACGAGCAGTTCGATCAGCGTGAAGCCTGAGCGGGTATCCCGCTTCCGACGAAACGTCATGGTCTGGCTCTCCCGGCCGGCGACGGACATGCTGCGGCGGATGTTCTCCCGCCTGCTATCATTACGTTAGCCGTTCCGGCGGCAGGGTCAAACAAAAAAAGGGTGCGGGGTCGGCGCTTGGACTTTCGAAATTCGACGCATCTCGACGATGCAAGGCTGTACGAATTGGTGCTCCGACACACGGCTCCGTACCGGCATGACCGGCTGACGGTCCGATTCCGCCACAGCCGCGGGAGCCCGTTCTCGGGCTCGTGCTACTACCGCGATTCGCGGATCTTCGTGAATATCGGGCGTGAAAACCGATACCCCTACTCGTTCGGAACCAACGTTGCCCGGGCTCAGTCGAATCGGACGCACTGGTGGCGCGAGGTCTACCAGTTGACCGTGGCCGACGGGTATCAGCTCGCGCTTTTTGTCTACCTCCACGAGCTTTTCCACTTCCTCGTGAAGGCGGCCGGCCGGAATCCGCGGCGGAAGGAATCGATGTGCGATCGATTCGCCACGGCGGTGCTGGTGGATCAATACGGGGCGGCATTGACGGATTCGGCGGGGCATCCGGTGGCCCGAGACCGCTGGGATATCAATGACACCGGGGGATTCGTGGAGCGGGCGCCGCGGTCGGGTCAGTTGGAGCTCGCCCTCGTCCGCCGGGGCCCTGCTCCGGCCGGGCGATCGGCCGCGATGCGCGCAGGAGAGCGGATTTCGGTTGTTCGGCGGGGATCGATGGGCTAGACTTCGTGGGACAGGCATATTCGCAGAATTCGGGGTCCGCGTGAATGACAAGGTGAAGCTGGCGGTCGCGCTGATCGCGCTGGCCGGTGCAGGCGGGTACCTGGTTTATTTCTTCAAGAGCCAGCCGAAGCCGGGCGAGACGGTCAGGCACACGCAGCCGCTGTGCTGTACGGCGTGTGAAAAGGCCTTCATCGCGGAGGCGGGCGACCCGCCGGTGGAATGCAAGCACTGCGGACAGCCGACCGCGTGGCGGGCGGCATTCTGTACGAAGTGCAACCGGGTGATCCCGATTGTCAAGGAAGGCGGACAGTCGATCTTCAAGTGCGTGAAGTGCAACGGGGCTGCGATTCGCGAGGTGACACCGGATGAAATCAGCGCCCAGGGCGGGTAGTCGCGGCTTTACGCTGATCGAGCTGCTCGTTGTCGTCGCGATTATCGCGGTCCTCATCAGCATCCTCCTGCCCGCCCTCCGGAGCGCGCGGGAACAAGCCAAGCAGCTCGTCTGCAACACCAACCTCAAGACGCAGGGTGAAGCGGCCGCCTTCTACCGCGACGACCATCGCGGCGTCGGGGTAAGCGGCATCACCGACTTGTACAGCACCGAATACACGGTCTACGCGTATTCTATCCTCCCGTATCTGGGCAATTTCGAAGGTCCTCGCACGGGCCTCTGGCGCAGCGTCGTGCCGCTCATGTATGAGTGGCAGCTTCCCTTCGAGTTCGAAAAAACCCGCCAGCTTCAATGCCCGACCGATCCGGTGGGCACGCGCCGGGAGGATGCCCGCGTCGTCGACTACGTTTCGAACGCCGCCCCGCGCGAGTACCCGATCGAGAGCATCCAATTCGACGAGGCGGGCGGCGGCCCCGCCGGCGATGCGTGGGCGCCCGTCTACAACGCGCCGCGACAGTCGTACCGCGGCACGTACAAGCTCGAGGAATTCACCGGCCAGGGCGATTCGGCGCGGATCGTATTCGTCACCGAGGCACACGCCACGATTACCAACACGTCCGTTACCCGGAACGCGAACGGCAACTTCCGCTTCCTGCACTTCTTCCTGGCGTCGCACCTGCCTTTCGGTCTGCACCCGCGGATCGCGAACGACCTGCGCCACCCCGGCGGGATCAACTCGCTGTTCTTCGATGGCCATGTCGCGACGATGCGGCACGACAAATTCGACGTCGGCTACCCGCGGTCGCTTGGACTCCGGATGAAGTACATGGCCCCTGTTCCCGAGAGCCACAAATAGGACGAAACGGACCCAACCATGATTCGACGGCCGGCCGCATTCACGCTCATCGAGTTGCTCGTCGTGGTCGCGATCATCGCGCTGCTGATTTCGATCCTGCTGCCGTCGCTCAAGGGCGCCCGCGATCAGGCGAAGCAACTGCTCTGCAACACCAACCTGAAGACGCAGGGGGAAGCCGCCGCGCTCTACCGCGACGACAACAAGGACTGGGGGATCCGGGGAATCGAGCGGTTCAACACCGCGGGCATCCCTGAATATCAGATCTACGCGACTTCGCTGCTGCCCTACCTGGGCCAGTACGACGGAAAGAAGCTCGGCATCTGGCAGGGCGGAGGGATATCGCCCCCGGGCTGGCCGACTCCCGGAATCCTCAAGAGCACCAAGAAACTCCAGTGCCCGACGGCCCCCGTCGAGACCATGACGATGAGCTACGTCTCCAGCGCCTTTCCCGTCGAATATCCGATGGAAAGCATCCGCTGGGACGTCGCCGGCGGCGGGCAGGCCGGTGATTCATACCAGGGCGTCCCCGGGAATTCCGGCGTCGCCTACCGTGCGACTTACAAGATGACCGAGTTTGAGGGGTCCGCCAGCGCGTCGCGCCTCATCCTCGCGACCGAAGCGCACCAGTCGCTTGGGACCCAGCTCCGCTTTTATCACGTGTTCCTCACCTCCCAGTTGCCCTTCGGCCTCCACCCCAGAATCGCCAACGACCTCCGTCACCCCGGAGGAATCAGCGCCATGTTCTTCGACGGCCATGCGGCCACGATGCGCCATTCGAAGATGGACGTCGGCTGGCCGAATTCGCTCGCGAAACGGCTCTACTGGTTCAGTATCCCCCCGCCGCAGTACCACTGATCGGCCGGCGAGGTGCGCTACCAGCGTTTCACCGCCTTGCGACGTCGGCCGGAAGCGACCAAACTTCGATCGTGGCCGCTGTGCGCATCTGGCGGGCACGCCGAACGGCCCAGGGCAGGCCGGCTCGCCCGACGGACTCCGCGAGGTATCGCACGCATGGCCGATACGAAGCGTCTGACGCACGTTGACACCGAGGGTCGCGTCAGAATGGTCGACGTCACCGCGAAGACGCCCACCGCGCGGCGCGCGGTCGCATCCGCCATCGTCACGGTCGGCGAGGAGGCCTTCCGCCAGCTCTCAGCCGGCCTCATCCAAAAGGGCGACGCCCTCGTCACAGCCCAGCTCGCCGGAATCCTCGCCGCCAAGCGAACGGCCGATCTGATTCCCCTCTGCCACGGCCTGGCCCCCGAATATGTCGACGTCCGCTGCGAACTCCTCCTGCCCGACCGCGTACGGATCGTCGGGGAGGCGCGGGTTGAATCGAAGACCGGCGTCGAGATGGAGGCCCTGACCGCCGTCTCCGTCGCCGCGCTCACGATCTACGACATGTGCAAAGCCGTGACCAAGGACATCGCCATCGGCCCGATCCGGCTCGAGGAAAAGACCGGCGGCAAGTCGGGCGACTGGCGGCGCGACGCCGCGGCCGGCAGTGACTCCAGGCCCGCAGGCTGAATCCGCCGATGCGCGACCCCGTTTCCCGGGACTCTTCGCCCATGGACCGTGAGACCCGCTCGACCGCCCCGAACGACACCGGCCGCCCCGGCGCCGCGCCGGCTGCGCGTCGGCGGCGATTCTGGCTGAAACTGGCGGCGTGGAGCGTCTTCTGGCTCTGGTTCGCACAGTTTGCGTACGTCCGCTACACGACGCCGCCCGCGATCGCCCTCCGCGGAGAGTACTCGGCTCCCGCCCCGTCCCCCAATCCGGAAGACGAACGCCTGGAAACAGCGATCGAGGAAATCGGGACGCACCCGGCGTGGAGCGGAGACGCCTGGACGGCGGGCCGCGAAATCGAGCTAACCTGCGGCCTGCCCCTCGGGATGGTGCGCTCGCGGTACGACAAGCTCGTCAAGGCCGTAACAGACCCAAAACTCCGCCCCCGGCTCGACGAGCTGATTGAAGCCGCCACCCGCCACCGCGAGGCCGCGCGTCCGGGGCAGGTGCGCGACCGGCGTTCCGCCACATACTGGTGGAATTCGTCCGAGACGCTGGCGGCCGGCGCTTTGATTCTCCGCTCGCGTCTGAACCGCGACGCCGAGGGCTCGATCGGGGACAGCATCGCCCACCTCTCCGCCGCCCTGCAGGTCGGCCAGTACGCCGAGCTGCGCTGGGCCGCCGAACCGGCGTACTACTGGACACGTCCCGCGACGCTGCCGCCGCTCTTCGAGGTCGGCCGCCTGGCGCTCGACGAGCCGCTCGCGCCGGCGGATGCGCGCATGCTCATCGACCTGATCTCCCGCGACCGGGGGCTGCTCGTCAGCGCCGCGCTCGCGGGCAGCGGCCTCTCGGGCGACGTCGACGCCATGCTCGATCGCTTCTATACCGACGACGGCCGCGGCGACGGCTGGCTCGTGCTCAGCGCCGCGGCCGACGTGCCCTGGCTGGAACCCCTCCACAGCCGACTCTCGCCGAGCCCACTCTGGAATGTGTTCTCGCCGCTCTTTCACAGTCGCCGGGAGATCCGCCAGCAGGTCGCCGATCTGATCAGGACGCTCGAAGATCTCGACAGCCTCGATTTTTCCGCCGGCCTGCAACGCACGGAAGAAGCGATGGTGGCCCGGCGCACCGTGCTCGACGGACCGCTCCTGCGAACGGGCCTCCGGCTGAGCACCGACGCCTATCGATCCATGGCCGATCTCGTGCGCCGCCGCCGCGCCACCGTCATTTTCCTCGCCCTTTCCGCGCACAGGCACGACCGGGGCGAGTACCCCGAATCGCTCGACGCGCTCGCCCCGACGTACATCAATGAGGTACCGCGCGATCCGTACACCGGCGGCCCGTTCCGCTACGCATTCGAGGCCGGCGGAGTCAATCTCGATTCGAGCACGCCGATCGAAGTCTCCCCCGGCGACTACAGCTACTACTACACGGCGAACTGGTGGCCGGACCTCGTCCCAGTCCGCAAGGCGGAGTTCTTCGGAGGCGGCCGATGATCGAGCCGCTCAGCGCTCCTGTTCTGCCACCCGGCGCGCCGCCGGGGCCGCTCGTCCCCGAAGCGCGCGATCCGACGAACGAACGGCCCGAAAGGGCATCCGGCATCCACTGGTTGCTCGCCCTGCCAGCGGCCCCGCTCGTGTGGTTTTTCCCCCGCACGATTGGCCCCCGCCTCGCCGCCTCGAGCTGGCGGAGCGCATACGCCGCGCACGTGTTTGGCGTACTGCTCGCGATGGGCTTCCTCATGGGCCAGTTGATCGGCGCACGCGACCCGCGATCGGCCGCCCTCTTCGGCTCGCTGTCGCCGATCGAGGAACTCCGCCGCGCGGCCGCAGCAGTCGCCGTCCTGTTCCAGGGGTTCGTCGGGGAAGCCGCCCGGAATCCGGGCGACGCCGTCGCGACCTGCCTCGGCATTTTGATCGGCCATATCGGCATCTGGATCGCGGCGACCGCTTTTCTGCCTTTCTTCGCGGCGGGGGAACGTAGGCTTCCGCTTTACCTGCGAACCGTGAAGCTCCTGCTCTGGTCCACGCTGCTCCTGATCCCGATCGGGATGCTCGGCGCGCGCGTGATCGTGTACATGGAGACGCGCGACATGCCCTTCACGGCATTCTCCCTGCTTCTCCTCTGGGGCCTCTGGAGCCTCTCCGTGATCGTTCGCCTCGGCGCACGCTACGGCGGCCCGGCCGAAGGGCCGCGCTGGGATGACATGCCGATCTATTGCGAATCGTGCGGCTATTCCCTGGCGAATCAGCCGCTCGACGGCCGCTGCCCCGAATGCGCCTCCCCCGTCGGAGATTCGCTCCCCAGCCGCCGAACGCGGCCGTTGCTCGCCACTGCCGGACCTGGGGCATTCATCCGCGCGTTCTTCACGATGTGGCGGGCGGCCGCGTTCCAGCGAGACTTTGCGCGGTACATCCGGGTCTGGAGCGACGAACGCGCCGCCCGCCGTTTCGCCATCGGCGTGGCCACGCTGGTCGGGCTGATCGTGGGATTCGGCGGGCTGGCGCTCGGCGCGACGCTCTGGTCGGATAACCAGCTTCCGATGCCCGGCCGCGACCTATCACACCAGTATTTTGAGTTCGCCGCGACCGGCGTCATTGCGTTCGCGATCGGCTTCGCGACGGTGCCCGCGTGGATGATGCTGATGGGCCTGATCGCGTGTCGAGCGGGATTCACGGAGAGCCTTCGACGCGGCATCGTGATCTGCTACGCGTCGGCGATCGCGCCGCTGATCGCCGTCCTGGGCGTGTTCGGCACGCTGGGCTCCTACTGGGTCTCGACCTGGTATCGACCGCGGCCCAGCGCGATTTTCATTCCCGAATTCGGCGCGATCGACAAGGTCGCGATCGTCGCGTGCATTCTCCACGCCCCGACGGCGATCGGTCTGCTCCTGTCGCTGCTCCGCACCCGCCGCATGCTGCGCGAGACCCGGTACGCAAACGCGTGATCCGTCGGCCAAGGCGCCTCCCCCCCTTTTGCCGATCGCGGGGATCACGCCGCGCTTGGCGCGTACCCCTGGGTGCGGTATTTTCATCGATCCGATTAAGGGCGTGTGACCGAGTGGCCAATGGTGACGGGCTGTAAACCCGTTGGCTTTACGCCTACGCTGGTTCGAATCCAGCCGCGCCCAATTCTCCCGATCGCCTTACCCGCGATTCTCGTTCGACCGAACGGCTCTCGGGACCCCGGCGGGTGCGCTGTTCATTCGACCGGCGTGAACCCCGTCAGCGGATTTCCGTAGAACGCCGCCGTCTTCCACGCATCCTTCTTCCACGCGCCGTCTTCCTCGCCCATGATCTTTGCCGGAACGATCACCCGGTCGCTGCCCAGCTTGTTCTCCCCCGCCAGACCATTGTCAAACCGCCCGTCCGGCCGCACCGTGAATTTGATTATCCGTGCCAGCCGTCCCTTGCGCAGCAGCTTGAACTCATAATCGCCCGGATGGTTCGCCAGGAGATGCACGGAGCCCGTCTGCCCGGGGATGTCGGCCGGTTTCTCGCCCGTCTTGTCCCAGCCGAGCACGTTTGGGAAATCGCAGACCATGCGCGACCATTGCCCTTTCTGCGGCAGCGAGTCGTCCACCTGCTGGTTCGGCGTCAGCTCGACCTCCCGGTCCGTGCTCGCCCGGCCCCGCTCGTTCCCGTCGAGGAACACCTTTCCGACCTCCTTGCCCTGGTAGAAAAGATGCGGCTCAAAGTCGGTGAGCGATGAATCCCCGCGCACCCAGAACGCCACGCGCAGCCCCGGCTTCTTCCAGCCGCTCGACGAATCCGGCTTCAGGAAGACGTACCCGATCGGCAGGTTCCAGTCCTGGTCGACGTAATAGACGAAATGCTGGGCCGCATTTGGCGCCGTCTCGTTCGAATGCACCTTCTCGACGTCGAACCTGCCCTTGAACAGGACCGCGTCCTTCCCTTCCAGCTCATTGCGAAGATTGATCGTGAAATCCACCGGCCCCGTGTGCGTCACGCCCTTGTCCTCGGCGAAATCCCGGCCGCCGCCCTTCGCGTCCCAGTACTTGCCCGCCTGAACCTGCTCGGTCTTGAAGTCGAGCTTCAGCCACGCACCCGACGGCAGCGAGAACTCGGCCCAGAGCACGCTTCCGCTCGCGATCGGGCCGTTCACGCGAAACTCGATCTTCGGCACCCAGCTCCAGACGGCCGAGTCACCCTTGTACGAACTGAACGTGAACGCCGTGACGTGGAGCGTGTCCTTGCAGACCAGCGGCTCGGTACCGACGGGAACGTCGGTCGTGCGATCGTAGCCCGCCGCCGGCTCCGCGCGGGCCGGCTCGCCGGGCTTCGCCTCTCCGCTCTTCGGCTCGGATTTGCCCCCCAGCGCCTCGCCGAGCGCCTTCTTCGCACCGGGCAGCCGCGGGATGTCCGGAATCTGGGCCGACACGGACCGGCCGCCCACGGCCAGCACGAGCGTCAGAATGAGGATGCGCAGACGGGTCATGGTGCCACTCCCTTCGGACTGTCGATGATCCGCCGGGAGTCCCGCCCCGGCCCGTCCCTGTTAGCGCATTCCGCCCGCCGGCGCGGCCACAAATCCGGCCGCGTCGTCCCGGCACGCCGATGCGCTTCGTTCCGGCCGGTTCCGCCGCTAAGATCAGGCATTCGATCGAATTCGGGCCGCCCGCCCCGTGAATGCACGAGGAGACGCGTCGATGAGCGTGATCGCCAGTCCGTTTTCCCCTTCCGCCCCCGCCCGGCGCAGCGGCGGCCCGACGACGCTCTCGGGAATCCCCGTCAAGCAGGTCTACACGCCGGAAGACGTCAAAAACGTCGATCTGGCGAAAGACATCGCCGCCCCGGGCGTCTTTCCGTACACGCGCGGCGTTCACGCTGACATGTACCGCCACAAGGTATGGACGATGCGGCAGTTCGCGGGCTTCGGCACCGCCCGCCAGACGAATGAACGCTTCAAGTACCTCCTCGAACAGGGCCAGACCGGCCTCTCGACCGCCTTCGACCTGCCCACGCTCATGGGCCGCGACTCCGACGATCCGCTGGCCCTCGGCGAAGTCGGCAAGTGCGGCGTCGCGGTCAGCTCGCTCGAAGACATGAAGGTGCTCTTCGACGGCATCAACCTCGCCGACGTCTCCACCAGCATGACCATCAACGCCCCCGCCGCGATTCTGCTGGCCTTCTACATCTGCGTCGCCCGTGAGCAGGGCGTCGCGCTGAAAGACCTGCGCGGCACGCTCCAGAACGACATCCTCAAGGAGTTCCACGCTCAGAACGAGTACGTCTTCCCGCCGACGCCGAGCGTGAAACTCGTCGTCGACACGATCGAATACTGCACGCAGAACATGCCGCAATGGAACACCGTCTCGATCAGCGGCTACCACATCCGCGAGGCCGGCGCGACCGCCCATCAGGAACTCGCCTTCACGATCGCCGACGGCATGTGCTACGTCGAGGAGTCGATGCGCCGCGGCCTGGACATCGACGCCTTCGCCCCGCGGCTGAGCTTCTTCTGGGATGTGCACAACGAGTTCTTCGAGGAAATCGCGAAGATGCGGGCCGCCCGCCGCATCTGGTCGCGGATCATGCGCGACCGCTACGGCTCGAAGAACGAGCGCAGCTGGTGGATGCGCTGCCACGCCCAGACGGCCGGCGTGAGCCTCACCGAGCAGCAGCCGCTGAACAACATCGTCCGCGTCGCGTACCAGGCCATGGCCGCGGTCCTCGGCGGCACGCAGAGTCTGCACACGAACAGCATGGACGAGACGCTCGCCCTGCCCACCGAGCAGGCCGTGACCGTCGCCCTGCGCACGCAGCAGATCCTCGCCGACGAGACCGGCGTCACGCGCACCGTCGATCCGCTCGGCGGGTCGTACTTCGTCGAGGCCCTGACCAGCGAAGTCGAGCGGCGGGCCGTCGAGATCATCGACCACATCTACGACAACTACGGCGGCGTCCTCACCGCTACTGAGGCCGGCTACTTCCGCCGGGCGATCGCCGACAGCTCGCACGTCTTCGGCCAGGAATTCGACGCCGGCCAGCGGGTGATGGTCGGCGTGAACAAATACGCCGACACCGAAACGCACGATATCCCGATCCTGCGGATCGAGGAATGGGTCGAACGCGAGCAGGTCGCCAAACTCCGCGACATGAAGAAACGCCGCGACAAATCCCGCCACACGGCCGCACTGGCGTCTCTCCGCCAGGCGGCAATGGACGGGGCGAACGTCATGCCGGCGCTGGTCGAGGCGGCCGAGGCGCTGGCGACGGTCGGCGAGATGATGGAAACGCTCAAGAGCGTGTACGGGCCGTATGACGGCGGGCCGGAGATGTAAGCAGCATGTTCGCCTCATTCAACGCTGACGATCCCTGGCACTCGAACGCCAACCTGGTATTCGGGTTTGGTTGCGACAATTGCAGCGCGCGGATTGAGATGAATTGGCCGGGTGAGAGTGGAGACGCGGCGTTTCTCTCGGCCTGCGTCGAGGTTGCGGAGCGAGCGCAAGCCGCGGGTTGGATTTGCCGAGGTCCGTGGACTTTTCTGTGCCCAAAATGCGTCGCGACGTGCAAGGAGCCTACCGCTCTTCCATCCATTTCCGCGACGGGCCGTCGAACAGAAGTGTGAGATTGTTCAGTACGTTTCGGCCCAGGACGCCGTACCAACTGCTCGTGAGCAGAAACTGCCCGCGAAAGGTCTTGCCGAGGAATTCCAATTCTGCGACGACGGCGGGCGCGGTGCTCCTCGTTCCGTCGAATGCTTCGAGCTCATATTGCGTCGCATCAGGGGAAACAAGCGACTCGAAGAGTGCGAGCGGGAGCAGCGACACATCCGCGCCGGTGTCGAGCAGCATTGGCACTTGCGGAATCGTGTTGCCCCGATCCGGCGATACCACGGTCACCAGCGCAAGGGGCGCGGGCGGTTCAAACCGTGCGGAGTCATACGCCTGCATCGCCGCCGTCCCGAACTTCCATTATGAAATCGGCGGCGTCTTCCGGACGGGCGAGTTTGGGAGACCGAATCCGGGGGACGGTCGGGCCGGGGCCGGCGTCGTCATTCGCCTCGACGCTCAGATGAACGCGGGTCCCCTCGGGAAACGAGAGCGGTTCAAGCGGCCGGAAGGCACCCTGGCTGAAGATGGCATCAACGCGGCGAACCATGACAAGATCATAACACGCGTGGAGCGATGCGCATACGCCGATCAGGGAATGCACAGTTGGGCCCTGAACGGCAGCAGCGCCCACTCTACCGGACCACGCCGGGTGCCCTGCCGGGCCGAACCCTCGCCTCGCTCGATTTGCTCTACCTCCCGTCGTCGCGCCCGGCTCTCACCCTCTGCTTCAGCCGCATTCGCCCGATCAGCTTCGCCAGCGAGCCCACGCCGCAGCCCGACAAGCCGCGCGTCCCGCGGCCCAGCGCGTGGTCCACACCCGACCAGGTCTCGCCGCCCGCGTCGGCGATCGCCCCCGCGTGCGCGTGCGGCCACTCGCCCGTCCGAGCGTGGTGCTGTTCTATCCAGGTGCGAATCCGCGGAATCGAGAGCGCCGGCGGCCGCGTCCGGTGGCGAACGCCCCGCTTTGTGGCGAGCACCCGCGCCAGCGTCAGGTCGCCCGGAAGCCCGCGCCGGCCGGCCTCGAGCGCCTTATGGATCGCCAGCCACGTCTCGCTGGGCGCTTCGCGCACCGGGCCGGATTTGTAGGTGGGCCAGCGGCCGGTTCGGGCATGGTGCTCGTCGATCCAGCGCAGCACCTTCGCCATGGAGAGCCGCGGCGGCCGAAAGGCGCTGCGCACGCCGCGCCGCCGCTTCAGCAGCCGGAGCAGCGAATCCCCGCCCGGCAGCCCGCGCAGACCGGCCAGCAGCGCGCCGTCCACGAGCAGCCACGTCTCGCCCGGCGCACCCGCGATCGCCCCGGAGGAGCGCAGCGGCCACTGCCCCGTTGCGGCGTGGTGCCGGTCCGCCCAGCTCAGAATCTGCTTGACGGTCAGCGGCGCGGGGCGGCGCATATTCCGCACGCTGCGGTGCCGGGTCAGCAGCCGCACGATCGTCATCCCCCGGGGCAACCCGCGCTTCCCGTCCTGAAGGGATTTGTTGATGGCGCCCCAGCTCTCGCGCGGCACACCTCGAATCGCGCCCGACTCCCCGGTCGGCCAGCGACCCGTGGCGGCAAAGTGCGCGTCGGCCCATTCGAGAATCTGCCGAAGGGTCAACGGCGGCGGCCGCTTGAGGTTGCGTACGCCGCGCCGCTTCCACAGCAGCTTCGCGAGCGTGAGCCCTTTCGGCAGGCCACGGTACCCGCTGACCAGCGCGTAGTTGATGGCGGCCCAGTTCTCCTCGGGCGCGCCATGGACCCTGCCCGAATAGATCTGCGGCCAATCGCCGGTCCGGCGGAAGTGTGCGTCCGCCCAGGCCAGTACATCCTCGACGTGGAGCGACGGTTTTTTTCGAGAGCGCTTCGGGGCCGGTGCGCGCACCTTCTTGCGCAGGTCGGCGCGACGGAGAATGCGGGGTCGGGCCATGGGTGTTCATCCGCTTGCGGAGCCGCGCGAGTGCCGAGTTGTACCCGCAAATCGGGCGGGGCGGCACACGGCAACGATGCGTAGTGCATTGTGTGCCACTGCTCTGCGAACTTGAACCATCCACGCTGAATCGATACGCTCGAATCATGATTGCCGACGTGATTCGGGAAATGCTCTCGCACGAGCCCTTCGAGGACTTTCGGATCGTCACGTCCAGCGGCGAGTCATTCGTGATTCGCGATCCTCACACCGTAGCGCTGATGAAGTCGCAGGTATTCATCGCCCAGCCGCAGACGGACCGGCGCACCTACATTCCATTCCTGCACGTCGTCACGGTCGAGACGGTTGCCAACGGCAAAGCGACGCGACGCAAGCGGCGATCCTAGCGTCCCGGAGGGCGGCGGCCCGAGCGGCGCCCGCTCCCGGTTTTTCTCCGTTTTCACCTTTTCACGTCATCACGATGTCACGCTGTCACGTTTTCACGCTCGTTCGCGTAAACTCCCCCGAATGAGCGATATCCAAACCGCGAACACCGCCGCCATGACCCGGCTCGACGCCCATACGCGCGAGATCGTCGACTGGCATTTTGACCCGAAATCGGGTTGCCCTTTCTGGCTCGAGTATGCCAAGACGCTCGGCTGGGATCCGCGGCGGGAGATCAAAAGCTACGCCGACCTCGACCAGTTCCCGCCGTTTCAGGACGAATGGCTCCGCGGCGGGCCCGTGCGGCGCTGGGTGCCGCGGGCGTATGAGGGACGGCCGGTGACGACGTTCGAGACCGGCGGGACGACGGGCGTGCCCAAGAGCCGCGTGAATATCGAGGACTATCGTATCGATTACGAGCTCTTCAGCGAGACGCTCGACGATGCGTACTTCCCCAAGGGCGGAGACTGGCTCATGCTCGGCCCTTCCGGACCGCGGCGACTGCGGCTGGCGATCGAGCACCTCGCCCAGCACCGCGGCGGCATCGCCTTCGGCGTCGACCTCGACCCACGCTGGGTCACGAAGCTGATCAAGTCCGGCCGCATGGACCTGATGAACGAGTACAAGGACCACGTCATCCAGCAGGGGCTGACGATCCTGCGGGCGCATCCGAACGTGCGGTGCATCTTCACGACGCCCAAGCTGCTCGAAGCGCTATGCGAGAAAGTCTCGCTCGTGAAGGCGGGCGTCACGGGGATCTTCTGCGGCGGGACGTCGATGACCGCGCAGTTCTACCGCTTTGCGGCCGAGGAGCTGCTCGAAGGCGGCCGCGACTGGCACCGGCCGGGCAAAAAGAAGATCGATTTCGTGCCGACGTACGGCAACACGCTCATGGGCCTGGCGACGCACAAGCCCTTCGACCCGGCCGACAACTACAGCATCATCTATCACCCGCCGCTGCCGCGAGCCATGATCGAAGTCGTCGATCCGGCCTCGACCGAAGCGGCGGCCGTCTGGCACAGCCCCCCCGTCGACGGGAAGCCCGGCGTGCGTCACAAGCTCGTCGACTATGGCCAAGTCGGCCGCGTCCGGCTGACGACGCTGACCAAGGAGTTCTTCGTGCCGCGCTTCCTCGAACGCGACGAAGCCCGCCGCACGCCGCCCTGCGAGAAATACCCGTGGGACGGCGCGGCGGATGTGCGGCCGTTCAGCGGCTTTGCGACGCCGCTGATCGAAGGCGTGTATTGACGCGGAAGTTGTTCCCGCGAACCGCGATTCGCGCAGGTGGACGTTTCTCGACGCGGACCTAGAATGGCCGGCATGAATTGGACGGCCGACGGTAGCGGCGAGACGAAAGTCGACTGCCGCTGGGGCGATCTTGCGTTCGAGGGACTCCTCGTCATCGAGCGACGACGCATTCGCGCGGCCAATCCGCGTGCGTGTTCCATCATCGGTGTGCCGTCGGAGGCGGCGCTGATCGAACGCGACCTTCGCGACCTGTTCGGCGACGACCTCGACGACCTGCTCGCCCGCGAGGACGGGAAATCCGCCGAAGCGGTCGAGACCGTGCTCCACCGGCTGGACGGCGGCCGGCTCGACGTCGAGGTCCTCGGCCGGCGCATCAGCGCCGATCCGCCGCGGACCTGCCTGGCGATCCGGGAAATCGGCGACCGCAAGCACCACGAAGCCGAGATCCGGAACGCGCACCGAATGGAGGCCGTGGGCCAGGTTGCGGCCGGTCTGACGCACGAGGTCCGGAATCTGGTCACGGCGATCCTCGGCCACGCGAAGCTGGCCCGGTCCGCCGCGGGCGAAGACTGCCCTGCGGTCCCGTCGATCGACGCGATCGAGACGGCCGCGCGAAACATCGCGCTGGTCACGCGGTCGCTCGGGCCCATTCCGTCCGGCGTGATGACCGCGCCGGTCCCAACGGATCTGGCCGCGGTGCTCCGCGCCGAATGTGAGAAATTCCGCCAGTGGCTCCCGGCGGCGGTCGACGTCGTCGCACAGTTGCCCGACTGGCCGGTCTGGGTGCTGGGCGACGTCGAGTCGTTCCGTGACATCGCGTTTCACCTCGTTTCCAACGCGCGCGATGCGATGCCCTCCGGCGGCCGCCTTGCGATCGAGCTGGACGTCGTCGTCGCGGCGGCGCGCCCCGATCGCTGCCGTCTCACGGTCTCGGACACGGGCGTGGGAATGTCGCCCGACGTGCGGGCGCGCGTGTTCGAGCCCTTCTTCACGACCAAGCCGCGCGGCCTCGGCCATGGCGTGGGTTTGAAGATCGTCATGGGCATCGTTCAGCGCATGGGCGGCGTGGTGGAGGTGGAATCGGAGGCCCGCCGGGGCACGCGGGTGATGATCGACCTGCCGGTGACCGATGCCCCGCCGCCGGCAAAAAACCTGGTGTCGCACGCGACCGGCCGCGGCGAGGTCGTGCTCGTCGCCGAGGATTATCATCTAATCTCCGGGCTGATCGTCTCGCACCTGCGCGGGGCGGGCTTTGAGCCGCTCGCCTACGTGGACGGCGAGAGCGCGATCCGCGGATTCGAGCAGAACCGCGGACGGATTCGCGCCGCCCTGCTCGACATCGAACTCCCCGGCCGATCCGGGCTGGAGTGCCTGGCGGCGATCCGCGCGGTGCGGCCGGAGCTGCCGGTCATCCTCATGAGCGGGCACGCCGCCGGGGACTTCGAGCAGCCCGACCCGTGCACGGAGATCGTGCGGAAACCGTTCCAGGTGAAGGACCTGATCCGCCGCGTTGCGGAGCGGATCGCGGAATCTGATGTGCGGATGGCAACCGGAGGGAGTTAAGCATGGCGGCCCTGCGAATCCTGCTTGCCGATGACCACACGCTGGTCCGGGAGACCCTCGGGCGCTGGCTCGCCAGCTCCGACTCGATCACCGTCATCGCGCAGGTATCGAACTCCGACGACGCGATCACGATCGCGGCCCGCGAGGAGCCGGATATCGTCGTGCTCGACATCAACATGCCCGGGGCGGATGTCTTCGAGGCCGCGCGGATCATCCGCATCCGCAGCCCGAAATCGAAGATCATCTTCCTGAGCGCGTTCCACCTCGACCGCTACATCGAGCAGGCGCTCGCGGCCGGCGCGCTGGGGTATGTCACGAAGGGCGAATCGCCGGAGACGCTTGAACGGGCGATCCGCGCGGTTGCGTCGGGCGGGGTCTATTTCTCGCCGGACGTTCAGGCGCGCATCGTCATCGACGTCTCGGGCCCGCGGCTGGTCGATACGGCGCAGACACGGACGTCGATGCTCACACCGCGCGAGCTCGAGGTGCTTCGCTACCTGGCGACGGGCTTGTCAAAGAAGGAGATCGCCGACAAGCTCGACCTGAGCATCGGCACGATCAACAACCACGCGGCCAACCTGATGCGGAAGCTGGATATCCACGACCGCGTCAAACTGACGCACTTCGCGATCCGGGAGGGGCTCATCGGGACGTGAGTCAATCGCCCCGCCTTCTAGGTAATTCACTACATCGACTGAGCGGCCCGAATGTCGATAATCCAGCATGGGGTTTCGACCCGTCTGTGAGCCGCTCTTGGAACCAAAGACCGCCGTCCCGCCAATCCGCCGCACGATCGGTCTCATCACGGCCGGCGAACTCTACGGTTTTGGACTATGTAAAGCGCTTTCACTAGTCTGGGATTGCGACGTCAGCGCGGAGGGAATCGGCGTCATCGATGCCGAGGCCGACGTCATGATCGTCGACCTCTTCGAAGATGCGGCAACGCTGGCCGAAGTGCGCCGTTTTCGCGCGTGCCATCCGCGAATTCCGCTCATCGGGATCTTTTCGGAGCCCGCCGCCGCTGCTCGCATTGGCCAGTTGCCCGCTTTTGCGCCGCTCCGGCGGAGTGCTCCGATCGACGAATTCGTCGCCGTCGTCGCCACACTTCAACCGGCGATCCGGACGATCGAATCCAGCAATGGAACCGGGGAGAAGCTGGATGCGCTCTCCCCCCGCGAGATGGAGCTGCTCCCCCTGCTTGCGGCGGGGCAAACGCTCCAGGCGGCCGCCCGGAAGCTCGGCATCACATACAAAACCGCCGACTCCTATCGCTCGAACATGCTGCGCAAGCTGGGGATCCGCGATCGGATCCAGCTCGCCCGGTTCGCGATTCGCGCGGGCATCATCGACGCCTGATCACCGCTCCCGGCGATCAACGAAGGGCCGCGGGCAGACCCGGAATCGCCTCCGCCCCCTCCGGTACCGCCAGGCTCGAGCCGCGCAGGTCGTCCCCGATCGGTTCAGACCGCCCGCCGAGATTCCTCGCGAGAAACTGCTCGGCAACGGCGTAGAACGACATCCGGTTCTCCGGACGGGCGAATCCGTGCCCCTCGTCGGAATAGAGTGCATATGTGACGGGGATCTTCCGCTGCTTCATCGCCTGCACGATCTGATCCGACTCCGCCTGCTTCACCCGCGGGTCGTTGGCCCCCTGCCCGATCAGCAGCGGCCGGACGATCCGGTCGACGCGCGACAGCGGGGAGCGTTCGGTCAGGAACTTGCGGCCTTCCTCCGTACGATGGTCTCCGACGCGGGTCACGAGCATCTCGAGCATCGGCTGCCAGTACGGCGGCACGGATTCCAGGAGTGTCACGAGGTTTGAAGGACCGACGATCGAGACGCCGCAGGCGAATTTGTCGGGCGTAAACGTCAGCCCGACCAGCGTGGCGTAGCCGCCGTAGCTGCCGCCCATGATGGCGATTTTCGCCGGGTCGGCGATTTTTTCGGCGATCGCCCAGTCAACCGCGTCCAGCAGATCATCGTGCATCCTGGATGCCCACTCGCGATTGCCGGCGTTGATGAATTTCTTCCCGAAGCCCGTCGAGCCGCGGAAGTTCACGCTGAGCACGGCATAGCCGCGATCGGCCAGCCACTGGTGCAGCGGATTGAAGCCCCAGCCGTCACGCGCCCAGGGACCCCCATGCACGAGCAGCACCATGGGGCCGGGCTGCCGGCCGCGTTTGCCGGCGGCTGCTTTCGGCAGCGTCAGATAGCTGACGAGGCTCAGGCCGTCGCGAGCCGGGATGATGACCGGTTTCATTGCCGCCAGCTTCGCTGTCTCCAGTTCGGAACGGCTCGAGAACAGCGGCGTGACCTTCTTCTCGCCGCGTTCATACATCGCGTACCGCTGCGGCCGGGCGTCCTCATCGATCGCAAGGATCCAGACCTGGTCATCCTGCGTGCGACTGACGATGTTCAGATCGCCCGGCAGTTTTTCGCCCAGGGCGCCAAAGTCGGCCTTGAAATCGGCGTCGAGAATCTCCCAGCGGCGACGATCGTACTCGAACGCAACGGCCTGAACGGTCTTATTCGCCGGACTGACCAGCACCATGCCCGCGTCCGCCCGTGCATCCTCCGCGAAAAGCGTGCGCGATCCGTCCGCGAGATTGACCGCGAAGAGACCGGCCGTGTCGCGCTTCCGCGAATCCTTCAGGTAAAGCACGGTGCCGGACTCGTCGAATCCGACCGGCTCGGTCGTAAGGGCATCCTCCATGGGGATCTGCGTTTCGAGCGTCCAACTGCCGTCTTCCGCGTGGTAGCGGTAGACCTCGGACCCGCCGTCGCGCGTGGCGAGCTCGCCGAACCGCACCTGAAAGGCGTCATCCGTGACAAAACCGGTAAAACCGCGCTCATTCTTCACCAGCAGCGTCGACTCGCCGGATTCGAGCGTGATGCGGTGGAGATCGTGGAACTTCGGATCGCGGCTGTTGAGCGCGACCAGGATCTCATCGGGAAATTGCGGGCTGAGATGCTGGATGCGCGCGGCCACGCCCTTCGCGGGCGTCAGGGCGCGGGTCTCCAGCGTCTCGACATTGACGGCGAACAGGCGCCAGTCCTCATTTCCGCCCTCGTCCTGGAGATAGACGATCTGATCGTTGCGGAAGGTCCATACGAAACGGCGGATGCCCCGGCCGCGGTCGCCGGTCACGGGCTTGGCCGCGGCGATGTCGCTCACGGGTGCTACCCAGATGTTCATGACGCCGTCGCGCGGCGCGAGCCAGGCGAGCTTGCCGCCGTACGGGCTGATCGCCGGCGCCGCCCGGTCGGGATTGCCGAAGAGCACCCGGCGCGGCAGCAGATCGCCGGCCGCCGGCCCCGGTTCGCGTTTTGCGGATTGCCCGAACGCGCCCGCCGGCAACGACAGCACCAGCATCACGAACATCACCCTCCTGAGAACCTCGAACGTCATTTCCTGCTCCTCTTCGACAGCTTCGTCCTGCCAGGGCGATTCGGCCTGCGGACTCGCCGCACCGGGCCCAGTGAACCCGTCGAGCCGAAAAACACATTACCGGGACTTCTCGCGGATCGGATGTGTCGGAGCCGAATTCGCGGCCGCCTGCGTGCGACCGTCAGACTAGACCCTTGCCGCCGCCCATTCCCCTCACAAAATCACCCGGCCGCACCGCTTCGCCGCACGACCGGCCGGTAGAGCGTATCCCGCTCGACGGGGATGCAGCCCGCTTCGCGGATCAGGTCGTGGATCTGCGGGGCCGTCAGCTCCTGATGATTTGTCCCGCGGCCCTCGCGCTTCGTAATGTCGTACCAGACGACCGTTCCGTCGAAATCGTCCACGCCCCAGTTCAGTGCGACCTGCGACAGCTTGGGCGTCTGCATGATCCAGAACGCCTTGATGTGGTCGAAATTGTCGAGCATCAGCCGCGAAACGGCGAGCGTGCGGAGGTCGTCCAGCCCCGTCGGACCGGGCAGATGCTCGAACGCGCTGCCGTCGGGCACGAACGAGAGCGGAATGCAGCACTGAAACGCGGCCGGGCGGACCCGTTTTTCGCCCTTTTCGCCAATCGCCGCTGTTTCCCGCTCGTAAGCGGCGATTCTCTCCAGCGATCGATCCTGGTGCTCGCGCAGCTTGATCATGTGCGTCAAGCGCTCGTCGACGCCCTCGATATGGCCGTAGAGCATGGTCGCATTCGTCGGGATACCGAGGGCGTGCGCGGCCGCGTGCACGTCGAACCAGTGCTTTTCGCCCACCTTCGCACGGAACGCCTCGTCGTGCACGCGGTCGTCGAAGATCTCCGCCCCGCCGCCGGGCAGGCTGTCGAGGCCGGCCTCCTTGAGCGCGATCAGCACTTCATCGATGCTCAACCGCGGCCTGCTGATCCGCGTGAAGTGCACGATCTCGATGGCCGTGAACGCCTTGATATGCAGCGTCGGACAGGCCCGCTTGATCTCGCGGCACATGTCGACGTAGAAGCTGAAGGGCAGCTTTGGATGCAACCCGCCGACGATGTGCACCTCGGTCGCGCCCTGCTCATGGGCCTCGCGGGCCGTTCGGACAATCTCTTCGAGCGAGTACTCATAACCCGGCGTGTTAGCCAGCGGCGTGCCGCCCGTCTTTCCGTCGGGAGCCCGGTAGAACGCACAGAACTTGCAGCGCAGCACGCAGTAATTCGTGTAGTTGATGTGCCGGTTGATGTTGAAATAGGCGATGCGCCCGTGCCGGCGCTCGCGGACGAAGTTGGCGAGCTCGCCGACGGTGAAAATATCGCGCGTGCGGAAGAGCGCGAGGCCATCCTCGCGCGACAGCCGCTCGCCCGCGATGACCTTCTCGCGGATCGGTTCCAGTGTCGGATCGATCACGATCCGTCCCGCCGCCCCAACCACCGCCGCCATCGTCGCTCCCTACTGCACGATCAGGTTGACCAGCCGGCCCTTCACGACGATCGCACGCTGGATCGTCCTGCCCGCGATGTCCTTCGCCACCGCGTCCACCGCTCTCGCTGCCGCCACGATCTCGTCGTCCGTCGCATCGGTCGGCACCGTCACGCGCCCGCGGACCTTGCCCTTGACCTGCACGGCGATCTCGACCGTGTCGTCGCGCGTCAGCGCTTCCTCGTACGCCGGCCAGGCGGCGGCCGACAGGAGTGTAGTCCCGCCCAGGCGCGCGAACAGCTCCTCGCACATGTGCGGCGCGAAGGGGCACAGCACCCGCAGGAATCGCTCGATCTGGTCGCGCCCGATCGTTTCGGCGCCCGTGGCCTCGTTTACCCACACGATCATCTGCGCGATGGCGGTGTTGAAGGCGAACGCCTCGATGTCGGTTTCAACCTTTTTGATTGTCTTGTGCAGCAGCTTTTCGAGCGACTCGTTTCGCCCCGCGCCCAGCCGCGGGTTGAGCTTCCAGCCCTCGCCGCCGTCTCCGACGACGACCAGCCGCCAGACGCGCTGGAGGAACCGGTGCACGCCGACGATGTCGCGCGTGTTCCACGGCTTGCTCGCGTCGAGCGGCCCCATGTACATCTCGTAGAGCCGCAGGGTGTCCGCCCCGTACTCGCCGATGATCTCGTCCGGATTGACGACGTTCTTCTTCGTCTTCGACATCTTGTCGAAGGTCTGGAGCACGGGTTGCCCGGCGTAGTAGAACTTCGTCTTCACCCGAACCCGCGCGGTCTTGCCGGCCTCGACCGCGGAGAGGCCGCGCGCCAGCGCCGCCTGAAGCGCCCGGGAGTCGACTTCCTCGGGGTGGAACATCTCCGTTTCGGGCCCCTCGGTCACCTCGGCGGCCGGCGCATAGACGCCACGTTCGTCCCGATAGGAGGGCGCGCCGATCATGCCCTGGTTGAACAGTTTCTGGAACGGCTCGGGCGTCGAGACGACGTGCAGGTCGTAGAGCACCTTGTGCCAGAAGCGCGCGTAGAGCAGGTGCAGCACGGCATGCTCGGCCCCGCCCAGGTAGAGATCGACGAACCCGGATTTCACCGCCCCGCCACCGGGCTTCTGCTGCGCCCAGTATCGCTCCACCCCCGGGTCGATCATCGCCTTGTCATTCGACGCGTCGGTGAAGCGCAGGTAGTACCAGCACGAACCCGCCCACTGGGGCATCGTGTTCAGCTCGCGCCGCAGTTTCCGGCCGCCGCGCTCCAGCGTCGTCCACTCCACCGCGCGGCTGAGCGGGGTCTGCGGCTCGGCGTCCGGGTTGTCGCTGGCCGTCGGCTTGAAATCATCCATCGCCGGCAGCACAACGGGCAGGTCATTCTCCGGCACAGCCTCACTGAGTCCGCGTTCGTCGTAAACGATCGGGAACGGCTCGCCCCAGTAGCGCTGCCGGCTGAAGAGCCAGTCGCGCAGCTTGTACTGCACCGTGCCCTCGCCGAGGTCGCGCTCCTCGAGCCACTTCGTGATCTTCGCCTTGGCCTCGGGCGTCGGCAGGCCGTTGAGATCGCACTGGCCGGCGAACCGCTCGCCCTGCTCCGGATGCCCGGGTTCCGTCTGGAGCGGAGGCGAGTTGACGGCGACGCCGAGGTCCTCAAAGCCGCGCCAGGCCACGCCGGCCGGCGGCTGTACGACCTGCAACACCGGCAGGCCGAACGTGTCCGCGAACTCGAGATCGCGGCGGTCGGAGCCCGGCACGGCCATGATCGAACCGGTTCCGTATCCGCCCAGCACGTAATCCGCGACCCAGATCGGCAGGCGGGCGTGGTTCACCGGGTTGATCGCGTAGCCGCCCGTGAAGACGCCGGTCTTCACCTTTGACTCGGCCGTCCGTGCCAGATCGCTCTTCTGCCGGGCCTCGCGGACGTACGCCTCGACCGCGCCCCGCTGCGCGTCGGTCGTGATCACGTTGACCAGCCGATGCTCCGGCGCGAGCACCAGGTACGTGGCCCCATAGAGCGTGTCCGGCCGCGTGCTGTACACGCGGATGACGTCCTCAGCGCCGTCCAGCTTGAAATCGATGTACGCGCCTTCGCTGCGGCCGATCCATGCCCGCTGCATCAGTTTGATGGGCTCCGGCCACTCCAGGCCGTCGAGATCCGCCAGGAGCCGGTCCGCGTACTCGGTAATGCGGAGCATCCACTGCTTCATCGGCCGGCGATAGACGGGGTGATTGCCCCGCTCGCTGCGGCCGTCCGCCGTGACTTCCTCGTTCGACAGCACGGTCCCGAGCGCCGGGCACCAGTTCACCGGCACCTCGGCCAAATAGGCGAGCCGGTGCTCATCGCGGAATTGCGCGACCGCGGCATCGCCCTCGGCCTTGACGTGCTGCGGGATCGGAAGCTGCTCGATCGGCCGCGCCGCCCCGGTGACTTCCCGTCCGCCGGCGTCGGTCCAGCGATATTCCGGGTCGTACCACGAGTTGTAGATCTTCAGAAAGATCCACTGCGTCCAGCGGTAATAACGCTCATCGCACGTCGCGACCTCGCGGCTCCAGTCGTACGAGAGACCGATGATCTTGAGCTGCCGCTTGTATGTTTCGATGTTCTTCCGCGTCGTGATGGCCGGGTGGATGCCGGTTTCGATCGCGTACTGCTCGGCGGGCAAGCCGAAAGCGTCCCAGCCCATCGGATGGAGCACGTTGAAGCCGCGCATCCGCTTGTAGCGCGAGACGATGTCGCTCGCGATATAGCCGAGGGGGTGGCCGACGTGCAGGCCCGCACCCGACGGATACGGGAACATGTCCAGGACATAGAAAGGCGGCTTTTCGCTCCCCGCCTCGCCCGGCGCCGCCGCGCGGAAACAGTCCGCCTCCGCCCACCGTCGCTGCCACTCGGGCTCGATTCGGCCGTAATCGTACGTTTCGCTCATGAGGGAGCCGACTCCGCTGCTATTGCGCCATCACGGGCGTGAAGCCCGTGCGCTTGAAGACATTCTCCGTCTTGCACCACTCCTGGAGCCGCGTAAGGGCGCTGATCTGGTTCGTCATCGGCCGGATCTGCTGAAGCGCGTTGATGAAATCATCCTGGTAGAGCGGCTTGACCTTGAGCACTTCGACGACGGCCCACTTGCGCGTCGTCGCCATCGGCCGCGCGAGCACGCGATGCGGTTTTTCCACGGGTTGCGTCGTGACCGCGAAGGCGGCGTCGCCGATCTTCTGCGAGAAGCCGATGTTCGGTGCGGACGTGAACTGCCGCGTGACCTGCGTCGCGGCGACCGGTTTCAGGTTCTCCAGGTACTTCTTCGGCGGCGTGCCTTCGACGACAGGCTGCGTCGCGGCCGCGGATTCCGCCGCCTGGAGGACCTCGCGGAGTTCAATCGCCTGCTCCACCGCGGCATCCAGGCCCTCGGTCGCCGCGGCCTCGGCCAGCTTTCGGGCATGCTCGCCGGCCATCTCGTACGCCCGCTTGGTCTTGAAATCGCTGGCGAGCTTCTCGCGCACCTCGGTCCACGACGCCGGCGGGGCCTTCGGCGCGACCGCCACGACACGGAAGACGAACGGCTGCTGGCCTTTCATGCCGACGACGGGCGCCATGGAGATCGGGCTGGGCTCGTTGAGCCGCAGTTGCGCGCGCCCCGCGTTCTGCACCGTCGGCTGCTCCGGCAGGCCGACGACGTGAAACGCGAGGTTCGGCGCCTGGATGCGCTGCCGCCCCTCGGCGATGGTCGCGCGGCCGAATTTCACGTCATTCCTGAGCGTGGTGAGGTCGATCAGCTCCGTCTTGTGGTAGATCACCTGCGCATCGATCGAGAACTTCTTCGCCAACTCCTCCAGCGAACCGATCGTGGAAGGATCGGGCGGCGGCCGCTTGCCCTCGGCGTCCGGCGGGACCGAATCCCAGGGCTTGCGCAGTTCCTCGATGACCATGTTGATCACGCGGGCCGCCTCATCGCCGGCCTTGATCTGGCGAAGTTCTTCCTTGACCTGCTTCTCGGCTTCCTCGAAGGTCATCTGCACCATCGCGGGCCGGGCGGGGTCGAGGATCGGCCCCTCGCTCGGCTTGGTAAACCTGGTTTGGTTCGCCTCGAAGTATGGCCGGGCTTCCTTCGCGCTGACCCGGATTCTCTCGACGAGCAGCGCGGGATCGACAGTCAGCCACTCGATCTGAACCTTGTCCGGAGACTGATAGCCGAAGACAAGCTCTTCTTCCGTGTGGGCGTCGAGCCGGTCCTTGCCTTCGTTAAAGAGCGCCTCGAGTTCGGCGTCGGTCGGATCGGGGACCTGGCGCATGAACGCCTCGGCCTCGATCGCGCTGATCTTTGCTTCGAGCTGCTGGCTGCGCTTCAGGTACTCCTGTTCCAGCCGCGGAAGGCTCTCGACGCCGCCGACCTGCAGGCCCTGGAGGCCCTTCGCGGCGGAGACGCGGGCGATCGCTTCGATGATCGCGTCCTCGGTCGTCTGGTACCGCGTCATCAGCTCGTTCATCAGCTCGCCGATTTCCGGAATGCCCGAGAGTTCCTGGCGGATCCGGTCACGGCTCGAACGGAAGCCCATCCGCCCGGCTTCCTCGAGCATGAGGGCGGTGGCAATCTCGTTATCCAGTCGGTTTTCGGCCCCCATCGCAGGGTAGAGCGCGGGCTCCTGGCCGGAGAACATCTGCGCGATTTCCAGGTCGGCCTTCGCCCGCCGCAGCATGCCCTGTCGAATCGGTTCGCCGAACGCCGTTCCGATCACTTCGTCCGTCGCCGACATGCCGCCGCCGCGGCCGCCGCCGCGCATCATCACGCCTTCGAGCAGCCAGATGAGCAGCAGCGCTGCCATCACGTACATCAGGGTCGTGCGACCGTAACTGCGAAAGAACTTCGTCATGTCGAGCTACACCACGGAGCCAGGAGAATTTGCACAGGCAAGCCGGCGGACCGCCGCCGCCTGGGAGCGTCCGCCGCCCCGGCACGCCTGTCGCAGGCGCACACCGCACGCCGCGAAACCATTCGAAACGGCGGATCATAAGGCCATCCCGCGGCCCGGCCAAGCCGGAGCCATGCGGATCCGCCCGGTTTCGACGATTCTGGCCAAAATCCTTGCCGCCCGTGTAATCGCGTTGTAGCATTCATCTCAGAGTCGAATTCGCCGGAGAAAACCTGGATGAGTCGCATCAGAAAATCGCTTCGTGTGGCGGTGCTGGGACTGACCCTGCTTTTCGCCGTCTCCCCGTCACTGGCCCAGAAGAAAGAGCAGACCGAAGGGCCCTGGGACGTCTCTCCTATGGAAGAGGGCTACCGCTGGGTGCCCTGGGTCTTTGCGTTTCTGTTCGCCGCCGGCTGCCTCGGGCTGGCGTTCAAGAACCCTCACCGCTCTCACCTGGATTAGCCATGAAAAAGAAAAACGCCTGGATCGCGTTTCTGATCGTCGCAAACGTGGCCCTCGCAGCCGGGCTCTTTGTCATGGCCCAGCCTGACAAGCCTGCCTTCGCCCAGGGGACCGGCCTCGCGGGCAACTACCTGGCCGTCTCCGGCGAGGTACAGGACAGCTACGACGCCCTGTATCTCATCGACATGCGCTCCTATGTCCTGCACGCCCTCGTCTACGACCGCGGGCGCCGGGAACTCGACTACGTCGCGTCGCGCGATCTTCGCCGCGATTTCCGAAACGACCGAGACTAGGCCCGCTCGCCCTGGAGCGACCGGAAAAGGGATTTTCAAGCCATGCAAGACTCAAACCCCGCCCCGCAAGCGGCCCCCGCGGCGACCCTGGATGCCAGGACGTTCGCCATCGGAATCCTGAGCGTCACGGCCTGCATCCTCTTTGTCGGGCTCGTCCTCGTGCTTTCGACGCCGCGGCCCGCCTTCGCCACCGGCCAGAACGACCGCGGCGGCGACTACATCATGCTGACACAGCAGCTCAGCAATTCCGTCGAAGGCATCGTCGTGATCGACGCGGCTTCGAAACGGATGAGCCTCTACGCACTGAACGTCGGGAACAAGCGCCTCGACATCCTCCAGCGCAACGTCCCGCTTGAGCGCCTGCCCGGCAGCGTCGAGCAGCGTCAGGGCGGTGAGCGACGCGGCGGCTGACGCGCGCAGCGAGTCGATCCAACAACCGTGAATTCCGATTCACAGTGCGGCTTGTGATCGGGCCCGCCCTGTCGATATAGTGAAGCTGGGGTGAAGGTCCGCCCGCGAGCGACCCGCCGGAGGAGGCGGCCGGCCGCGGGCGTTTCCGAGGTTCCGCTTGGAACTGGCCATTGGCATCGGCCTCGTTGTCCTGACGGCGTATTTTTCGTCGCTGAGCTACGCCCTGCGCGGCTATTATCGGGCCCGCCTCGCCGAGAAACTCACGCCCGAGCGGCAGCGGCTGTGGCTGGATCGGCTCGACCGGAATGAACGGGGCCTGCAGACCGTCACAAGCATCGTTCGCACCATTTCCCTCGTCAGCATGGCCGCATGGGTCTTCTACGCGGAATTGCGGGGTGAGGTCGGCCCGATCGACACCCTGGCGCTGCTCAAGCCGGCCGGGATCGTCCTCGCCCTGCTGCTGCTGACGGCGGTCGGCCTGCCGCACTCGATCGCCTCGCACGCGGGCGAGAGCCTGCTGGCGCGCAACCTCCCGCTGATCTGGGGGTTGTGGTACGTGCTGTACCCGGTCGAGCGCGTCTTGGCGTTCGTCGACTTCATCGTCCGCCGCCTCGCGGGCAAGCCGGAAATCAGCGGGGACGATGCGACGCTGCTCATCGAGGAGGAAATCCGAAACGCCGTCAGCGAAGGCGAAATGCACGGCGCGGTCGACGAGGAGCAGAAGGGGATCATCGAATCCGTTTTCGAGCTGCACGAAACAACGGTCAGCGCCATCATGACGCCGCGAACCGAAATCGAAGCGGTCCGCGCCGACGCGAGCTACGAAGACGTCCGCGAGTCGATCCTGCGCGTCGGACACTCGCGCATCCCCGTGTACGAGAAGACCGTCGACCACATCATCGGCGTGCTCTACGCGAAGGATCTGCTTCGGCTCCGGCCCGGCGACCCCTTCGACGCCCGGAAGGTGATGCGGGTCGTGCCCTACGTCCCTGAAACCAAGACGCTCGCCGAGCTGCTCGACGAATTCCGCCGCCGCCGCATCCAGATCGCCATCGTGCTCGACGAGTACGGCGGCACGGCGGGCCTCGCGACGATCGAGGACATTCTCGAAGAACTCGTCGGCGAAATCGACGACGAGTACGACCAGCCCGAGGCGCCGCAGATCCGGCGCATCTCACAGGACGTGCTGGAGGTCGACGCCCGCGTCAGCGTCTCGGAGATCAACGCCGAACTTGACGTGAGCATCCCGGAGGACGGCGAGTACGAGACAATCGGCGGGTTTCTTTTCACGACGGTCGGCAAGATTCCCGCCCGCGGCGAGACATTCACGCACGGGAACATCGAATTCCGCGTCGTGGACGCCGAGCCGCGGAAAATCAACCGGCTGCGGATCCAGGTCAATCGTGAGGCGCCGACCGCCTGAACCGGTCGTCGGCCAGCGTCCGCCGGGGTGGTACAATCGCAATGTGAGCTTTCGATCGGAATAAACCATGAGAACCTTGTCCATCGCGCTGCTCGGTATTCTTCTGGCGGGCTGCGCCAATCAGAACGGCTCGCTCTCCAGCAGCGGCGGCGACTTCGGCGGCGGCGGCGGCGGTGAGCCCGAAGACCTGTGGGCCGTCCGCTGCATCGCCTTCTCCGGACCGGATCAGGCGCGCCGCGCCGAGAACGCCGCCAGGCAGCTCAAGGCCGTCCGCGGTCTGCGCGCAGATCGCGTGCAGGTCCGCGCCGAAACGGGGCAGACCGTCGTTTTCTACGGCCGCTATGTCCGCACGTTTGAAGAGGGAACGGGCAGGGAGAAATTCGAACCCGACGCGCAGCCTGACCTGAACCTGATTCGCGATCTCTCGATGCCGGTGAAGGACTCGCTGACCGGCCGGGAGCAGATCATCTGGCCGTTCCGCCTTGCCGCGCTTGGCCCTTTGCCGTCCAAGCCCAGCTCGCACCCGGAGTGGCAGCTCGTGAAGGCCCCGGGATACTGGTCGCTCCAGGTCGGCGTCTTTTACAACACCGAGACGATGCAGCAGCGTCGCTTCGCGGCCGAGGAATACTGCCGGCTGCTGCGCGAGGAGGGTGAGGAGGCGTGGTTCGACCACGGACCGGTGAATTCCTCCGTCTGCGTCGGCTCGTTCCCGCGCGAGGCGATCCAGAGCTTCACTCGCAAGAATCCCCTAACGGGCGTCTCGGAGGTGAGCGCCCGGATCGTGGACGAGAAAATGCTCGCCGTCTCGAAGCGGTTCCCGCATAACACCCACAATGGCTCGATTTTCTACGAGATCACCGCCGACCCGGCGACCGGCGGCAAGAAGCGCGACCCGCATCCGTCCTTCGCCGTCCGCATCCCCAAGCCCGCTCCGGAGTCGCCCCCCGCGCGACGGAGAGGCGGATGATCGAGCTGCTTCTCGCGACGCGCAGCGCCGGCAAGATCCGCGAAATACGCGAAATCACCGCCGGTCTCGACCTCCGCTGGCACGGCCTCGACGACTTCCCCGACGTTCCCGATGCCCCCGAAACCGGCCTGACGTTTCTCGAAAACGCGACGCAGAAGTCGTTGTATTACGGCCGGGCTGCGAACCTGCCCGCGCTCGCGGATGACTCCGGGCTCGAAGTCGACGCCCTCGACGGCCGGCCCGGCGTGGATTCCGCCTATTTCGCCGGCCATCCCCGCGATGACGCCCGCAACAACGCCCGGCTGATCGAACTCCTCCGCGCCGTACCCGCCGAGCGCCGCACCGCGCGATTCCGATGCGTCATGGTCTTCTCCGATGGCGGCCGTGTAATCGCGTCCTCGGAAGGCACGATCGAGGGGCGGATCGTCGACGTTCCACTCGGCTCAAACGGCTTCGGATATGACCCCCACTTCTTCGTGCCGTCGCTCGGCCGCACGACGGCCGAGCTTTCGCCAGGCGAGAAGAACGCCGTCAGCCATCGGGGCATCGCCCTGCGCGCGATGCTGGCCAGAATCGCGGATTGGGCGCGGCCGCGAATGATTCCGGCCACCTGACTGAGGCGCCGCCGTGCGAATCTACAGGAAGGAAAGTCCGCCGGCTTCGCTGAGCGGGCGGCTCGGGCCATTCGCGGTCGCGTTGTTCGCCGTCGCCGCGATGCTGCTGAATCAATCGGTCGTGCACCGGCGGGAAAACACCGCCGACAGCCACCTCTTCGCATACTACGGCTGGCTCATCGCCGATGGCGCACGCCCATACCTCGATACCTGGGACAACAAGCCGCCGGGAATCTGGTGGGCGAACGCCCTCGCGTTCCGAATACTCGGCGACTCGCCGGGCGTCGAAACCGCGGTCGGCGGGGCAGCATTGCTCGCCGGGCTCATCGCGGCTGCGGGCATCCTCGCGACGCTCTGGTGCGGCACATTCCTGGCCGTCGCGCTGCCACTCGCAACCGCGCTCCTGACGCACCTGGCCTTCGAGTGCGGCGCGGATCGCACCGAAACGCTTGTGAACGCAGCGGAACTGCTGGGCGTGTTCGCGTACTTCCGCTGGCTTGCCTCGCAGCGTCGAGCGTGGCTCGTTACTGCCGGAGTGCTCCTCGGCGTCGCGCCCTGGTGCAAACAGTCGGGCCTCGGAGCGATCGTCGCCTGCGGACTTCACCTCCTCTTCGCGATCCGCTCCGGGCGAATCGCCAGTTTCGCGACGCTGGTTGTCGGTCTCTGCCTGCCGACAATTGTCTTCGCGGCGATTCTCGCCCGACAGGGTGCGCTCGGCGAAGCCTGGTACGCGGTCGTTCAGTTCAATCGACTCTATTTCGATATCGACGACGCCGGCTGGCACGGGTTACGCATCACGGCCGATTCGGTCGGGCCCCACCTGTCACCCGTGTCGTGGTATTTTCTGCTCGGCGCGGTGGCGGTCACTGCGAGTATCGTCAGGGTCGGGTGGGCTGCAACTCGCGGCAGGAACTACCGCGAAACGCCGCTCGATGCAGGGATCGGCTCGCCAGGCCCCGGGCATTCCGACAGCACCCGAACGGACACGCGGTTTCGCGGCGCGACCGCGCTCTTCGCCGTCTGGCTGCTGGTCAATCTCCTCCTGGTCGCGATCGGCGTTGGCCGGCTTGCGTATCACCTGATGGTCATCCTCCCCCCGCTGGCCCTCCTCGCGGTACAGGGGCTCGCCGTCGTCGTCGGCATCGCGCGACGCGACGAGGGGGCGACAAACTTCACGGCCAGGCTCGTCCGCAGCCCGCGCAGCACAACCGCCGCGACAATCGGCCTGGCGATCGCGGCGAGTGCGTTCGCGGACAGCATTCGCGAGGGTGCGCGATTCGCAGCGGGCTCACCCTTGCGGGACGGGGCGACGTTTTCCGGCAGTGCATGGATCCAGGCGGCCGCGCAGGTCCCGGTGGGTTTCGAGGAGCAGGCCGCACTGATTCAGCGGCTCGCCCGTCCCGCTGAGACGATCTACGTCTGGGGTTGGAGTCCTGGATCTTATCGATATGCCTACCGCCGCTGCCCCAGCCGCTTCGCCACGATCGAAAAGGTCGGCCAGCTTCGCGGCCGGGCCCGGTTCATTCTCGACGAAGTCGCGGCCGCGCTGCGGTGCAACCCGCCGGCCGTATTTCTGATCTCTCCCAACGATCTGGACGGACTGCTCCACGCCCCGCGCGACGAATTCGCGGAGTGGTTCGACAGCGAATACGAGCGCGTCGAGTTGATCAACGGCATGTGGATCATGAAACGCGATCGGGTCTCGCCGGACCATTGACACCGATTCGTCCCGTTTTTCACGCTTTTCACATTTTCACGTTTCCACGCCGGCTTGTACTCTTGTCGCCTGGTTACCGTGTCCGTTTGACCCCGAGGATTCGCCCATGGCCTATATCGACGGCAAAGACCCCGCCTCCTTCGGCTTCAAGACCATCGTTTACGAGAAGCATCAGCGGCAGAGAGGCCGCGCAACCGTCACCATCAATCGTCCCGACGTCCTCAACGCGCTCGACTTCGACACGCTCAACGAGATGGCCGCGGCATTTCTTGACGTCGCTCACGACGACTCAGTAGCCGTGCTCGTGCTCACCGGCGCGGGCGACAAGGCCTTCTGCACCGGCGCGGACCTCAAGGAACAGCATGAACACTGCGTCGGCGCGCCGCAGACTTACTGGAAGTGGATGGGCGCGTTCATCGACGCCCATGATCGACTCCGCAACATCGGCAAGCCCACCGTCGCGCGACTCAACGGCATGACCGTCGGCGGCGGAAATGAATTCAACATGGCCTGCGATCTCGCCGTCGCCGCCGACGACATCTACATCCGTCAGGTCGGCACCGCCCGCGGCAGCGTCCCCGCCGGCGGCGCGACGCAGTGGCTCCCGCTCATTGTCGGAGACCGCCGCGCCCGCGAGATTCTTTTCCTGTGCGAGGAAATTCCCGCGGCCAGGGCGCTCGAATGGGGTCTCATCAACCGCGCGGTGCCCCGCGCCGAGCTGGATGCAACGGTCGATGCGATGTGCACGACGCTCATCAACAAACTCCCCGGCTGCATCCGCTACACCAAGCAGCAGCTCAACTTCTGGCGCGATTTCTCCTGGTCGATGACCATCGGCCACGCCCGCGACTGGCTGGCCGTCAACAACCTCAGCCACGAAGTCCGCGAGGGGATCGCGGCGTTTAACGAGAAGCGGCCGGTCGACTACGGGGCGGTACGCAGGGGAATGAAATAGCCGCCGGGCTGAGGGGGGACCGCGGAAGGGACTCAGAGCGCCGGCCACTCGAGCGTGACCGTCGACCCGCAGCCCTCGCCGGCCGCGATTCCGATCGCTCCGCCATGGCCCTCGACGATGAGTCGGCAGGCCCGCAGCGCGAGCAGGGACGGGTCGGCCGCGATGTGCTCGACCACATCGACATCCGAGAAGATCGTCTGAAGATCTCCGTTGACGCGTGCGGGCGTGTTCTTTCGGCCGTTGTCGGTGACGGTGATCCGGATGCGGTGGTCACCGTTCGCCGCCGCCAGGGAAATCCGCCCGGTGCGATCGATGATCGAGCCGCGGGCGTGGGCGAGGACGTTCACGATCGCCTGCTCGAAAAGGACGCGGTTCGCGCGCACGCGCAGCTCGGGGGGCGCGGCCCGCGTGAACTCGATACCATCCTTGTTGAATCCGCGAACGCAGGCCGTAACCGCGTCGTCGATGGCGTCCGACACGGCGAATTCCTCGACGTCCGGCGGGGTCGGTTCCGCCAGTTCCAGGAGCCGCCGGACGACCGAAACGGCGCGCTGAGACTGCGCCACAGTGACGCTCAGCGCCTTCCGCATCGCTGGTACGTCATCCCGTTCGAGCGCATCCTCCGCGCGCGCGAGGATCGGCGTCATCAGGTTGCTGAATTCGTGCGCCATGACCGCCGCGATCGAACCCAGGTACAGCTGCCGCTGCGAAGCGAGGACCGCGTCGCGCAGCGTTTCCAACGACTTCTCCGACGGCACGATTGACATGTCCCGGCAAACCTCGAGTCCGAAGGGTCGCAGCCAGCACTTCCGAGAAGGTTATAATGCTACCGGTCGGCCGGACCGGCCGTCAACGCAATCGACTGCGGCGTAGTACGCTCGAATGATGCGGGCCGGCCGCGCCCGGTTCCGTCGCCCCCAGGTCCTGGAACGTGGAGACCTCCGTGATTTCGCGCAGTCAGCTCGCAGCCCGAATCGACCACACCGTTCTGAAGCCCGAAACCACGCCGGCGCAGGTCGATCGCCTCTGCGACGAGGCGCGGATGTACGGTTTTTGCGCGGTTTGCGTGAATCCTGTCTGGGTTGAACGTTGTGCAGCGCGCCTGGCGGGCTCGCCGGTCCGCGTCTGCTCGGTCGCCGGTTTCCCCCTCGGTGCGTCGCGGACGGAAATCAAGGCCCACGAGGCGCAGCGGGCGGTGGAACAAGGCGCGCACGAGGTGGACATGGTCGTCAACCTCGCCGCCCTGATGGCCGGCGACCGGGCGGGCGTTTCAGCGGACATCGGCGGCGTCGTTGATGCGGTCCGGCGGGTCAATGGTGACGCGCTCGTCAAGGTCATCCTCGAAACCCGCGCTCTCACCGACGATCAGATCATCCTCGGCTGCCGCTGCACCGCGGAAGCCCAGGCCGATTTCGTGAAGACATCGACGGGTTTCCACCCCGCGGGCGGCGCCACGGTCGAGCACGTGGCGCTGCTCCGAAAACACGCCGCGCCGATCCGCGTGAAGGCCTCGGGCGGGATTCGCGACCTGCCGACCGCCCTGGCGATGCTCGACGCGGGCGCGGACCGCCTCGGCCTCTCCTCGAGCGTCGCGATCGTCGAGTCGCTGCCGGCCTAGCCGACCTTGTGGGCCAGAATGACGG
Organism: Planctomycetota bacterium; assembly: GCA_045863555.1. GTDB lineage: Bacteria > Planctomycetota > Phycisphaerae > UBA1845 > Fen-1342 > JACRLV01. The sequence continues at coordinate 264,073 of BTUU01000004.1, forward strand.
TGATGTCCTCGGGCTGCTGACCGCCCTCGGCGAAGTGCTGGAGATCCGAGTACATATCCTTGAGCAGCCCGCTCGCTCCCTGACCAAATCCATCGCACAGGATGTTCACGAAGCGGTCCTCGCCGAACGTCTCGCCCCGGCTGTTCTTCGTCGAAATGACGCCCGGCGTGAAGAGCACCATCGTTTCGCCGCCGTCGAGCTGCTCGGAGAGCGGGTTGTACGTCGCCGTCTTGTTCACGCCCAGCGGGACCGTCTCGCCCTCGAGCCTCCGCTCCTCGCCGCGCCCGCCGATGATGAACGCCCCGACCCGGCCCGCGAGCGCATACCGCAGTTGCCCGCTCGCCGGATCGACGATGCCCATGAAGCAGTCGAGCTTGTAGTCCTGATTCGGATCGTAGAGCAGGATGTTGAGCATGCGCATGAAGACGTGGGGAGGGTCATTGTGCATGATCGCCGACCGGAACGCCGCCTGCGCCTGGGTCATCACCATGCCCGGGAGCGGCCCGACGGCGTGGCTGTGGGCGATCATGATCGCGGCCGCGCCGCTGGCCATCTTGACGACGTCGTAGACGTCGCTCGTCCGCTCGCGTCCGGGCGTTCGGAACGCGCCGAAGGTCAGGCCGTCCCATTGCGGGAGCTTTCGCGGCGTCAGGCGCGACTGGATCGCGTGCGCGACGACGACCTCGCCGTCCAGCGTCGCCGCGCGGGTCTTCGCCTGGCTGCGGAAGATGGCGTCGAGCTGCGCTCCGATCACGTTCATGAACGCGATGAAGAAGTCGATGTCCGTCGATTCCAGGTGCCGCCCGGAGTCGCCCGTGTCGACGTAGACCATCCCGAGGGGGTGCTCGGGGCCCGCGATCGGGCCGAGCATGACCGTCATCCCAAGCGACGCCGGGGGAATGTAGACGTATTGGCTCCGGTCCAGGGCGCGCGGCTTCAGATGGTCGCCCAGCTCCGGCAGATCGAACGTATGCCCCGCCAGCGTCCGGCCCTCGACGTACTCCATCGCGCCGTAATTGACGCGGCGAATTCCGATCCACGCCCGCACCGCCGCGAACGATTCGTGGAGCGTCTGAAGCACGACGGTCATCAGCTCCTCGACCATGTTGCAGCCGCCCAGGACGACATTCAGCCGTCCCAGTCGCGCCACCTGCGTCGCGGTCAGCGTGATCGGGTCATCGCTCTTCTTCAGGAACGATCCCTGCGGAAGCTGCGCCTGCACGAACTTCGCCATCTGGGCGACCGAGATGCCGCTGCCTTTCAGCGCGACCGCGGGCTGCTGGTCGTCGACCGCCCGGATCGTCGTCTCGCCGACCCGAATCTCGTCGCGGCCGCGGATCTGCACCGGCTCGCGGATCATCACGCCGTTGAGTTCGACACCGACGTTCTGGTCGAGCGGTTCGACGACCCAGCCGCCCGTCTCATCCGGAAAAATCGTCGCGTGACGCCCGAGTACGCCCGGGCCGGTCACCACGACCGCACACGCGGCGTCGCTCCCGATCAGGAGCGCGTCGGCTCCGCAGTTGACCTCTTCGGTCGCTTTGCCGCGTGCCTGTATCACCAGCCTCATGCGCGTCCTTGCAGTCAGCACTTTGAGCGAGATTCACGCCGGCGCAGAAGCGTCAAACCGAAGACCCGAATGGGCCGCAGCCGTTCCGGCGGAAGAATCAGAGGCAGGTATGGTAGTCAATCCGCATCCATGCGGCCAGCAGGCTCACCGCTCGGCGTGACGGCGCTCAGCGCCGGGAAACCGTCGCCGGCCCGCGGCTCGCGGCGTCACTCACCGCGGCAAGAAGCTCGTCGGGGACGAACGGCTTGGCGAGGCAGGTCGCCCAGTCAAACCCGCGCAGCCGCTCCAGTTCTTCTTCCGTCGCGTATCCGGTGATGAACAGAATCGGCAGCTCCGGGTGGATCCGCCGCAGATCCGCCGCCAGTGCATCCCCCCGCTCGGTCCCCAGCCGGACATCGAGCACCGCCGCCGCGAGCGGCGTCGACTTCGCGATCTCGAGCGCCCCGGCGCAGTCGGCCGCCAGGTGCGGCCGGTACCCCGCGGACCGCAGCAGTTCGGCCGCCAGCGTACGGATCTGCGGTTCATCGTCCACGACAAGGATGTCCTCGCCGACCGGGAGGGCCGGGGGCGCGGCCGGCTGTTCAGCGACGGGCGTCGCGGACGGAAGCAGTACGCGGAAGGTCGCGCCGTCGCCCGGGCGGCTCTCGACCGTTGCCGTTCCGCCCGCCCGCCGCGCGATGCCATACACCGTCGCGAGCCCAAGGCCCGTTCCACGGTCCGACGACTTTGTCGTGAAAAACGGCTCGAAGACGCGGGGAAGGTGCTCCGCTGCGATGCCGGAGCCGGAATCGCGCACTTCGATCTCGGAATACGTCCCCGGTTGCCCGCGGAATAAGGCCGCCTCTTCTTCGCTCAGTTCAAGGCTCCGCGTCCGGATCGCAAACGTCCCGCGACGATCCATCGCATCAGCCGCGTTCGCCGCGAAGTTCACGATGATCTGCTCGATCCGGCCGACGTCGATGGCGACCATCGCCCCGCCCGCGTGAAGATCGTATTCCGCGGTGACGTTGGGCCCCAGAATCCGGTCGATCAGCGGACGGGCCGCCAGGATGGCGGCGTCGAGCACGGCGGATGCGGGCGTCGGGACGTCCCGGCCGCCGATTGCGAGGAGCTGTCGGACGAGGTTTGCGGCTCGATCCACGGCATCGCTCACGACAACGAGCAGCCGTTCGGCGACATCCGGCGCGTGCCCGAGCGCCCGGCGGGCCTCCTCGACGCTGATTCGCATCGCGGTCAGGATGTTGTTGAAGTCGTGGGCCACGCCGCCCGCGAGAAGACCGATCGTCTCCATTTTCTGGAGATTCTGCATCTGGAGATCAAATCGCCGTCGTTCGGTGACGTCGCGAAGCATGACCTGGATATGGCGCCGCCCCGCGAAGATGCACGGCCGCCCCGTCGCCTCCACGGTGATCGGACGCTTGTCGAGCCGGATCAGCTTCGCATCCGCCGGTGGTGCGGGGAGCTGCTCGTCCAGCACCATTCGAAACCGTCGCCGCAGCGCTTCCCGCGACTCGGGCGCGACGATTTCCGAGACCGGCCGTGCGGAGAGATCGCTGAGATCTTTCGCCCCCAGCATCGCCACGGCCGCGGGATTCGCGAAGGAAAAATGCACGCCGTCGTGGACGAGAATCGCATCCGGGCAGAGTTCGACAAGGTCGCGATAGCGGTCCTCGCTCTCCCGGCTTCGACGCCGATGTCGAACGAGTTGCCAGATGATGATCGCCTGAAGCGCGGCCAGCCCGATCGCGACCGCCGTGATCTCGCGCCGCCGCGTGCTCCAGATCGAATCGGGCTCGATCTGGACCAGGCTGCCGATCGGCAGGCGGGAGCGGTCGATTCTCCAGCGTTTGAGTTCCCGTCCGTCGAAGAGCGACGCGACGCTCAGTTCCCGTTCGATCGGGAGGCTCGACGCGGGCTCCCCGGCTGCGATCCTCGCCGCGTATTCGCCGGCCTTCTCGCCCTGGCGCAGCCCGCTCGTCATCCGTCCGCCGATGACCCCGTGGTCGAGCATGGTGTCAAACAGCCCGAAGACGGGCGCCGCCGCCGTCTGGCAGAAATCCTTGAGCGGGTCATCCGCACTCGGCAGCGGGTCCGGCGTGAGCTGGTCATGTGCGAGCAGAAGAATGGCTGTGTTCGGTCCCAGCCGCGCGACGCGGTCCTTGAGCACGCGGCGGCTCGGCTCGACGATGTGCTCCACGGAAAAAGGCAGCGGATCACCGGCGAGAGTCTCTTTCGCAAGGTCGCGCAGGCCAGCCGCGAAACCGGACGGACTCGTTACGACGACCAGTCGCTCGAGTTCGGGCATCAGTTGCCCGATCATCCTGACCGCACCGCCGATGTCGATCCGCTCGATGATGCCGGTGGCGGGATGCCGCGAGCTGAGGCCGTCCGGAACATCCGTCGCCGCGCAGAACACGATGGACGCGCCGGGCGCGACGGCCTCCAGGTGCCGATCGATGAAGAGCAGCGCGGGCGTATCAAGGGTAATCACCACCTTTGGCGGACTGGTCGCGTATTTCTCCCGCAATAGCTCCAGCAGGCGGGTCTCGATCTGCCGGCTCGGCCGCCGATCAATGTCAAGAAACTCAAAATGCAGCGCGTGACCCGTGCGCTGGTGATTTCGCAAGCCGTTTCGAATGCCGGTCATTTGACGCATCGAGTACGGCGTGTCGGCCGAATAGGAACTGAGGACGAGAATGCTGACGGGCTCCACCAGCTTCACGGCGGGCAAGGACGTCTGTGCGGCCGTCCCGGCCGCGGCCAGAAGCATGACCGCCGTCGCAATGCCCATACGCAGCCGAAACCCTCGCGCGTCGCGTCGATTGCCCACGAATAGCGGCTCCGAAACCGGGGCGGACCCCTGCGAGGTCGCGCCCCGAGCGACGAAGCGTAACCCGGATGCGGAGGTCATACAACTCCCCACGAGCCCGCCCGCACCGCGCCGTCGCAGCGCGATCGCCCCACGCACATGAGCATTTTGAGTTTCGGCGTCGTTCGGAGTATCATTCGGCCGATGTCAGTTCCTTGGCGCGTTTTCACGGGTATATTCCCGCTCGTGGTTCTGTTCGGATGTGCCTCCGAGCAGTCCTTCCCCATTTCCGCCACCGAAGTCGTCCGCGTTTCCGACCCGGATCGGGCGATGGCGGCAACGACGCGCGAGTGGCTGGCGCTCGCTCACCATCGCCTGAACAGCTTCCTTCCCCCGGGGCACACGCCTCCGCTGCTGACCGAAGCGATGGGGCTTCCCGGTGGTGCGCCCGTAAGTGTCTATAAGTACTTTGACCGCGACCCGCGCGGGATGAACTCGATCTTCAGCAACCTCGGCGGGCTGCTCGGCACCGTGCAGGCAACCGGCTCACGCTTCGGGCCGGCCTACCCCTCCGACTGGCCCGAGTTCGATGACGTCTGGATTCCCGTTGCCCCCGGCCTCGAGGTCGCGGGACGACTCGGCCTCGCGTGCGATGAAGCCGGCAATCCGATCATCACCGACTGCATCGTGATCCTCGCGGGGCTCTTCGGCGATAATTCAACGGTGCGCTCGCGCGACCTCGGCGTCGCGCTCCGCGAAGCCGGATTCCACGTCCTCTCGCTGGAACAGCGGGGCCACGGCTGGACCGAGTCACGTTACCCCGACCACCCCTATACCTTCGGAGTGCTCGAGGTCGGCGACATCATCGCCGCCGGCGAATGGCTCCAGAAACGCCCGGAGGTCCGCAGCACCGGACTCATCGGTTTCTGCTGGGGCGCGACGGAAGCCCTCCTGACCGCCTGGGAAGATGGCCGCGACGAAAATCACCCTGACGTCGCGGCCGGCCTCAAGGATCACCTCCGCACCCGTTCGGGCGAACGGGTGTTCACGGCCGGGATCGTGGCGTTTTCCCCCCCGCTAGAGTTCGAACGACTCCTCGACCGCCTCGAGAATCGGGCCACGTGGTTCAGCAACCCCGTCTTCGCCGCGCTCAATGACATCGTCGACGCCCGTGCCCGACAGAAGGGTTACCCCGAACTCGACGGCGACCTTCGGGCCCTGACGCGTCTCGAGGCCGCGCGAGCCTGCCCCGACGATCCGGACTTCTTCGACGAGGGTATGCGCTATGTTCGCCTCATGCCCTACCGCGGCCTTGACGTGACCAACAAGCTGGAGTCGATTCGCGTGCCGACGCTCGTTGTCTATGGCATCGACGATCCGGTCGCGTCCGCCCAGTCCGTCGCCGACCTCCTGAGCCAGACGCAAAATCCCATGGTCGCGGGTGTGATTCTCCCCGGCGGCGGCCACTGCGGCTTCGCCCCCTATTCCAAGAACTACTTCTACAGCCTGCTGGTCAGCTTTTTCGATCGCGACCTCGGCGCGGCGGCCTGCGTAAATCGGAGCTTCGTCCGCGCCCGCGCGATGCCCAAGCGGCACGGGCCGTAACCGCCATGTCCGCCCGATGGGTTATTCAGCTCACCACCCTAATCGCCCTGTTGCCGGGCGTGTCGCATGCCCAATCGCCCGACGCCGCCCGCATCGCGCCGGCGGACGCCCTGGTGTACTGCGGATGGGGCGCTGACGAACATCCCTCGGTGCTATTCCGGGTCGGCCGGTCGCTTGTCAGTGCGCTGGCGAGCCGCTCACGCGCCGCGGAGGCTCCGATCCTCCCTCCGCTGCTCGACCTCGCCGACCGGCTCTTTTCGCACGCGGGCGGAGTCTGTCTCACCGAGATCGACTGGGCGGATGGAGACCCGCGATTCAGCGCACTCCTCGTGAGCTTCGCGGGATCCGATGGCGATCACCTCTCGGAGCGGCTCGAACGACTGATTCGCGGCGTCGCCGCAACTGCGACGATGGAATCTCGCGAGATTGGCGGCGTGCCGTGTCGGTCCGTCCGACTGGGTGATTCTCCTCTGGTGCTCTTCTGGTGTCGCGACGGCGACCTGTGGCTCGCAAGCCTGGGCGAGCCCGCAATGGCTGCGGCAATCGCCTCCGCCCGCGGCCGCGCGGCTTCCTCGCTCGCGGAATCCGAGGGACTTCGCTTCTGCCGGGCAAGAACGAGCAGCGGCCTCGACGCCGCCGATCCGACGCGGAGTCTGCATCTCGAGTTCCGAGCGGATATCCCCGCACTCGCCGCCCGCCTTCGGCCCTTCGTCGACGCGATCGCCCCGGGCGGCGCCGCCGGACTGGCGGACGCGCTGCGCGGCCTGGGACTCGCGAACACGCGCGCGATCTACTATCGCTCGCACGACACGCCCCGTGGACAGCTCAGCCGCTTCTTCCTGCACTCGCCCGGCTCGCCCGGCGGCGTGCTCAGACTCTGGCAGCAAGCGCCCCTGACCGATGACGACCTCCGCGTCATTCCCGCGGATGCCTACTGGGCAATGGCGTTCAACTTTGACTTCGCCCGCGCCTGGGGTCAGCTCATCGACACGGCGGGTGACGTCGATCCCGCCTTCGCCGCCCAGCTCGAAAGCTCGCTCTCGCTGCTCGATACGCTGCTCGGAATGTCGGTCGCCGACGACTGGCTCGCCGCGTTCGGGGAGACCTGGGCGGTTTACGACGCCCCCGCCAACGGGGGATTTCTGCTCTCAGGAACGGTCTTCGTCATCGATGCGAAGGATCCCGACGCCATCGACCGCGTCTATCGCAAGTTCATCGGGCTCTTCACTTCGATCGCCGAGCCCGCCCTTCCGGGAGTGAATATCGCCGTGCGCGATTTCCCGGCCGACGGTCGCCAGTTCCGCTCGGCCGTGATCGGAGGGCTGCCCGCCCCCGTCGCCCTCACGTGGACCTTTGTCGACCGGAAGATCATCATCGGCCTGACGCCCCAGGCCGTTCGCGCCGCCGCGGCGCAGGTCGATGCCGCCACTCGACGCAACAGCCTTCTCGACAACCCGGAATTCCGGTCCGGCCGGAGCGCGATTCCACCGGGGGCGTCGAGCATTTCGTTCACAAATGCGCGCCACCTGGCCTCGTTGCTCTACCCGTTCGTGAATCACTACGCCCTGGCCCTCGGCTCGATGGCGTCGGTCGGGGGCGCGGGCGTGAATCTCGCCGAGTTTCCCACGCTCGACGAGACGCTGGCCGATTGCCACTCCGTCGTGGGCGGCGCCGCGCTCGACGACGATGGAATCCTCTACTGCCAGGTCGGCTCGGGGCTGTCGATCTGGAACCTGGCGTACGGCGGACTGCTCGCCAGCGTCTTTGTCATGCCCCTCGCGGCGGAGGTCGCCCCGCTGGCCCCGCCGGAGTCGCCGCAACCGCCGGCCTTTCAGCCGCTGCCCGCGTCGAAACCCGCACGCGGCCCCTCGGCGCCGCGCCGCACGCCCTGACAGCACGCGGGCGGCACGGCGAACAACGCCGGGCCGCCCGAAATATCAGCCGTCAACCGCTGCCGGAATCAACCCGTTCAGCGGAGCGCCCGTCAAAGCGCCTTCGCGCACGCCAGCACCGCGTCGTAGTTCGGGTGCTCCGCGATCTCGGGCACGTACTCGGAGTACCGGACAACGTCACCCTTGTCGACCACGAACACCGCGCGACATTCGATGCGCAGGTCCGGAATCAGCGTGCCCCACGCCAGGCCGAAAGACGTGTCCTTGTGATCGCTGAGCGTGTGCAGGCGCTCGGGGTTGATGCCTTCCGCGCCGCAAAACCGCTTCTGTGCGGTCGGGAGATCCGCACTGATCGTGTAGAACTCCACGGTTGTCAGCTTGGCCGCCTCTTCGTTGAACCGCTTCGTCTGCAGCGCACAGACCGGCGTATCGAGCGAGGGCACGACGCTGATGATTCGCGCCTTGCCCGAAGTCGCACTCAGCTTGAGGTCGGTCACGAGGTCTTTCTTGAGCGTCGCGTCCGGGGCCTTGTCCCCCACCTTGATCTGCGGCCCGGCCAGCGTCAGCGGATTTCCCTTCAAAGTCACCGTGCGTGCCATGTTGCTCTCCCTTTGAATCGAGGCCTGCAAGCCCGTGCCCGTCGCCGACGAGCCGGGGGCGAAGTTTGATGCCGCTGCGATTGTATGGCCGGGCGTCGAAGTTGGGCAGGCGGCCGCGCTCGCCTTGCAAATTATCCGTCCGACGCAAGTGCGCTCACCTGGCCCGCGAGGCTCGGCCCGCGGTCCGAGCGGATGAGCGGCAGATTCGCCCGCGCATTCGCCAGCGCTGCCGCCTTCCCGGCCTTCGCCAGGGCGATCGCCGACTCGATGTCCGCCGCGAGGTTTTTATTGCCGATCTGCGCCAGCCGCGCCAGGTCGACCAGCGTGCTCCGGCAGAAGCTCGCCGTCTCGATCGGAACCATGCATGCAATTTCCGCAGCGCTCGAAACTCGCACCGGCCGATCGGGATTCGACTTCTCCAGCTTGAACGCCGCCGAAAGTTCGCCATACGCCGACGCATCTTCGTCCATCAGGCCGCGAAGAAGCCGGTCGGCCCGCCCAAACCGCGAGTGCAGCTCCCGCACCTCCGCCTCGACGTCCGCATAGCGCGGCTTGCCGACCGTCAGCGCGCAGACCATCTTCCCCAGCGATGCCGCGAGCGCCCCGGCCAGCGCGGCCGCCGCCCCGCCGCCGGGGCAGGGAGCATCGGATCCGAGGTCATCCAGAAAACGCGCGACGGTGCATTCTGCAAAGCGGCCGATCTGTGACATGGCGGAATCGTACCGCGCCGCGACATGCCCGCGCTTTCGAAGCCTGGCGATGGTGATCGCGGCCGCCTTGGTTCGCACGCCGCCCGTGTTACGATGCCGCAACGGCGCCGGCTGGGCCCGCGTCGGGCTTCTGGAACCGTCTGATGATCAGCGATTTTCACGGCGTCCGCGTCACGGTCATGGGCCTGGGTCGTTTCGAGGGCGGCGTCGGCGTGACGCGCTGGCTCGCCCGGCGCGGCGCGCGCGTGCTCGTGACCGACCAGGAACCGGCGGAAAAACTCGCCGGGTCCGTGCAACAGATCGCGGACCTGCCCGTCGAACTCCGCCTCGGCGGCCACGAGGAGCGCGATTTCCGCGAGGCCGATCTCATCGTTGTGAATCCGGCCGTCCCCCCCACCTCGCCGTTCCTGCAGGCCGCGGCGGCCGCGGGGGTGCCCGTAACAACCGAGATCAACCTGTTCGTCGAACGGTGCCGCGCTCAAACCGTCGGAATCACGGGCTCCGTCGGCAAGAGCACCACCACCGCGATGATCGCGCACGCGCTGGAGCGCACGTTCTCCGGCCGGCGCGTCTGGGTCGGCGGCAACCTCGGGAAATCGCTGCTCGATTCGCTGGATCGGATCGCCGCGGAAGACGTCGTCGTCCTCGAACTCTCCAGTTTCCAGCTTGAGCGCACGCCCGCCGTCCGCTGGAGCCCGAATATCGCCGTCGTCACGAACATCACTCCCAACCACCTCGACTGGCACGGCGGATTCGCGGCCTACGCCGCCGCCAAGCTCAACATCGTCCGCTACCAGGACCCGGCGCGCGACGCGATCATCATCCACGACTCGCCGGAACTGCGCGGCTATTTTGACCAGCTTTTCGGCGATGTTGCGGGAATCTGGCGATATTCGCTCGACGGCGATACCCCCGTCGCCCGGCGGCAATCCACCCCGGCCGTCGATTGCGACGACCAGCGGCTGGCCTGGCCGGATCTTCAGCTCATTACGCCCGGCCGCCACAACCGAGAGAACGCCGCCGCCGCGCTGTCCGTCGCGCACGTGCTCGGCGTCGACGCCCCGGCGGCCGCTGCGGCGCTGGCCGATTTCGCCGGCCTTGAACACCGCCTTCAGCGCGTCTGCGTCCGCGCGGGCGTCGCGTATTACAACGACTCGAAGTCCACGACACCCGAATCCGCCATCACCGCCATCAATGCCATCGACGCCCCGCTCCTGCTGATCCTGGGCGGCTATGACAAGGGCAGCGACCTGACGCCCGTCGCCCGGCTCGCCGCCGCCCGGGCGAGGTTCTCCGCCTGCCTCGGCAAGACCGGCCCGGGCCTTCGTGACACGATCGTCGCCTCCGGCGGCGCGGCCGAGCTGTTTGAGACGTTCGAAGACGCGGTACGCGCGTGCCGCAGCCGCGCGCGGTCCGGCGATGCGGTGCTTCTCTCGCCCGCCTGTGCGTCCTGGGGCATGTTTGAGGACTTCCGCCGTCGCGGCGAGCTGTTCTGCCGGCTGGTCACGGCATGAACACTCCGGGAAAGCGACGCGGGCAATCCGCCAAAGCTCGACCGGCTCCAGCGATCAACGCGGCCGCCGGCCAACTTCCGATCGCCGGACTCTCAAGGTTCCGTACGCGGCTGCTACGCTGGTATCGCGCCAATCACCGATCGCTCCCGTGGCGATCCTCGCGCGACCCGTACCGCATCTGGCTCTCCGAGATCATGCTCCAGCAGACGCGCGTCGAAACCGTGCTGCCCTATTACGCGCGCTTCCTCGATCGATTCCCGACGGTCGCCGATCTCGCCTCCGCGCCGCTCGACGACGTCCTGCGCCTCTGGGCCGGGCTGGGCTACTACTCGCGCGCCCGCAATCTTCACGCGGCCGCGCGGCAGGTCGTGCGCGACCATGCCGGCCGCTTTCCCACGGACCACGAGGCGCTCGGCGCTCTGCCCGGCGTCGGCCGGTATACCGCCGCCGCCGTCGCCAGTATCGCCGCCGGAGAACCGATCGCAGTCGTCGATGGAAACGTGAAACGCGTGATCGCCCGCCTCCGCGCACTCGTCGACTCGATCGACACGCCCGCGGTCGTCGAGCGCATCTGGTCGATCGCGCAGGCGATGATGGATCCGCGCTCGCCCGGCGACTTCAACCAGGCCATGATGGAACTCGGCGCAACGATCTGCGTGCCGCGCAACCCGGCCTGCGCCGACTGTCCCGTAAACCGCGATTGCCTTGCCGCCCGCGACGGATTGCAGGATTCGCTGCCCGTGCGGCGAAGGAAGAAGTCCTCACCCATCGTTCATGCGGTGGCCCTCGCGATTGTCGACCGCCGGCGCATTCTGCTGGAGAAACGCGCCGACTCCGGCCTTTTGGCGGGTTTGTGGGGACTGCCCCAACTTCCGGTCGACGCCGACGTCGAACCGGACAGCGCCGCCCGCCAGATCGCCGCCTCCCGGTTCGACAACCGGCTCCAGATCACTGGTCCGATCGGCCGCGTCGAGCACGTGTTCACGCACCGCACGCTTCGACTTCAGATCGTCGGCGCCCGTGCATCGTCTCGGTTCTCCCCCGCGAATACGCAGGCCTGGGGTCGCCTCGACGGCGCGGATGGTCTCGCGAGGTCCACGCTTGACGAGAAGTGCCTCGCCGTTGTTCGCGGCGACAGCCGTGGGCAGAAGCCCTCCGCCCGGACCGCATCGCGGCCCCAATCGCCGTTTGGAATCGAACTCCCGCCGCCCTAAGATGAAATGGAACGCCGCGGCCGGGGGGCGGTCGAACGGCGCGTTCAGCGCAAGGCTCGATCGAGTCGGGAGGCGGAGATGCCGCTGCATTCCTCGATGGTTTTTCCGATTATCGCCACTTTGTCCGCACTCGCCGGAACCGCCGCCGTCGCTCAGCCGTTGCCGATCACCGCTTCCGTCGACATGCCGCAATTCTCGGACGTCGTTTCGCAGTCCGAGTTGCTCCTGCCCGTGACGATCGCCGACCGGACGCGCCTCCTCGATCTGCGCCGGATGGAAGTCTTCGCACGAACCGCCCGCCTCGTCACGGTGACCGAAACCGGTCAGCGCGAAATGGCCGCCCCCCGCGTCGCGACATTCTCCGGCAGCATCGCCGATGAACCCGGCTCGACCGCCTTCCTCTCCATCTCTCCCGACGCCGTCTACGGCTTTATCGGCGGCGCGGATGGCACGCACATCATCTCCACCGGCCCGGCCAGCGAACGCCTGCCCGCGATGATCGCGAACCTCGCCGCCCTGCCGCTCGACGGCGAACCGTTCCACTGCGCCGTCGACGCCTCGATGATCATCGATGCCCCCGCGCCGCCCGGACCGCAGCCGCGTGACACGCCCCCCTGTCGCACCGCGCTCCTGGCCGTCGAAACCGACGCCGAATTCACGGCGTCGCTCTTCCAGGGCAACGCCGAAGCCGCGGCGGCGTATGTCGCGACGCTCGTCGGCTCTGTCTCGGCGATCTATACCCGCGACCTGAATGTCCGCATTCAAGTCAGCTATCTCCGCCTCTGGGAAACTCCCGCCGACCCCTGGACCGGCGCCGACATGAACGCGCAGCTCGGCGAATTCCAGGCCTACTGGAACGCCAACATGACCGGCGTGCAGCGCAACCTCGCCCATTACATGAGCGGGCGCGGCCTCGGCGGCGGCCTGGCGTGGGTCGGCGTCATGTGCCATCCAACCTACGGATACGCGCTGTCGTCGCTCAACGGCTACTTCCCGCATCCGATCGTCATGAACCACGGCGCAAACTGGGATCTGATGGTCACCGCGCACGAGCTCGGCCACAACTTCGGCGCGCCGCATACCCACGACATGACGCCACAGGTCGACAACTGCGCCAACGGCGACTGCTCCGTCGCGCCCAACGGCACCATCATGAGCTACTGCCACTTCTGTCCCAACGGCCTCGGCGACGTGCGCATGGAGTTTCACCCCCGCAGCATCAACGAAACCATGCTGCCACATCTGAACGCCGCCTGCTCGCTCACCGGAGCGCCGTTCGACGGTACGTCCCTCTGGTTCGACGGCGTCAACGACTACGCCGGCGTCCCCGCGTTCGGCGATTCGCTTCCGCGCAATGAAGTGACCGTCGAGTTCTGGATCTACCCGGACGATACCGCCACACGCTCTGCGTTCGGCCTGAATCCCGACTCGGCGATCAACCGCTTTCAGGCCCACGTCCCCTGGAGCGACGGCCGGGTCTACTGGGATCTCGGCAACATCAACCTCGGCGGCCGGCTCGCCTACACACCGCCGGTCTCGCTCGCCGGCCGCTGGCATCACTTCGCCTTCGTTGCGAGTCAATCCGGGAACTACATGCGGATCTACCGGAACGGCGTGCTCGAGGCGCAGAAGACCGGCATGCGGGCGTTCATCGGCGGGAATTTCGAGTTCCGGCTCGGCGCACTCGGCCCCGGCACCTTCTTCCGCGGCCGACTCGACGAGTTCCGCATCTGGAACGTCGCCCGCACCGAATCGCAAATCGCAGGGAGCTTCGACCAGGTCATCAGTGCTCCGCAGCCGGGTCTTCTGTACGCCTGGAACTTCGAGGAAGCCGGCGGCGCCACCGCGACCGACTCCGCGTCCGGCCGGGTGCTCACGCTCAACGGCCCGAGCTGGTCGGCCACCGACGACTGCCTCAACGACCTCGGCCAGTGCCTCTTCTTCGACGGCACCTGCCTCGTTACGACCCGCGCTGCCTGCGGCCCCTTCGGCGGCAGCTACCAGGGCGACGGGCTCACGTGCGACGGCGGGCCCTACCCGCAGCCGGGAGCGTGCTGTCTTCCGAGCAGTGACGGCCTGTGCGCGTTGCTCTTTGAAAACGACTGTCTCGCAGCCGGCGGGTCGTTTGCGGGCGAGGGCACGTCGTGTGACGCCGTCGGGCCGATCGAGGGTGCGGCGCTGGAATTCGATGGCGTCAATGACCGGGTGCGCCTCGGCAATCCGCCGTCGATGAACTTCGCCGGCGCGATCACGATCGAAGCGTGGATACGGCCCGATTCGACAAGCGGGACACGGAACATCCTCGTCCACGGCGTCACGAGTGTCCCGCCGCGCGAGACGGGATTGCGGATTAATGGCAACGCGTACCAGGTGTACAGCTTCGACGGGACGACGCGCGGCGCGGCCGCGCCGGTCGAGACGAGCGACATCGGGCGCTGGGTGCACCTCGCGGGGACGTACGACGGCGCGACGTGGCGGCTCTATCGCAACGGCGTGCTCGCGGCCGAGAGCGCGAGCGCGGGCGGCGCACTGACAACCAGCGCCGAGTGGGGGCTCGGATCGCGGCCGACGACGGCCGATCGCGTTTTTGACGGGCAGATCGATGACGTGCGGCTGTGGAATGTCGCGCGGAGCGGCGCGGAGATTGCGGCGAACCTCGGTCAAGCGCTGACCGGCGGCGAGCCGGGACTGGTCGGGTACTGGCGGCTCGACGAAGGCTCGGGCACGGTCGCGAGCGACTCCACGGCCAATGGAAACAACGGCACGCTCGTAAACGGGCCGGTTTGGCACGCGCTGGCGGGCTGTCCGGTTGGCGGGTGCACGGGCGACCTCAACGGCGACGGCAGCGTGTCGCTGGCGGATCTGTCGGCGCTGCTCGCGCACTTCGGCGATGGCTCGGCGACGGCGGCGGAGGGCGATCTGGACGGCGACGCGGACATCGACCTGTCGGATCTGGCGACGATGCTCGCGAACTTCGGGCGCGAGTGCTGACGACACGCGGGCGTCGGGGACGACATGGTTCGATGGCCCCTGACGTCAGTCAATCCCCCTCGACGAGACGGCCGACGAGGGTCGGCGTGATCTCGGTGAGCTTTCCGACGAGCGCGTCGCAGCCGGCGGATTCGAGCGCCTGGGCCGGGTGCGTGCCGATGAGGCCGATGCACTTGATGCCGGCCGCGCGGGCGGCCTGGATGCCGACGGGCGCGTCTTCGACGACGACGCACGCCTTCGGGGGCAGGCCGAGGCGATCGGCGGCGAGGAGGAAGCAGTCGGGCGCGGGCTTGCCGTGCCTGACGTCGAAGCCCGTCACGACGGCGTCGAAGAGCGGCTCGAGGCGCGACTCGCGCAGAACGAGTTCGACATTTTCACGCGGGCCGGACGTGCCGATCGCGATCCTGATCCCGGCTTCGCGCAGGCTGGCGAGCGTTTCGCGGATGCCGATGGTCAGGGGCACCATGCCCGTGACGAGCTGGCGATAGGCGAGTTCCTTGGCGTCGTCGATCCGGCGGACTTCATCGTCGGAGATGTCCGCACCCCAGATCTCGCGGACGATGTCGCGGCTGGGCCGACCGAAGTGCTTGAGGAAGTCGGCCTGTGAGACCTCGTAGCCGGCCTTCTTCGCCACGATCCGCCAACTGGCCGCGTGAGCCGGGCCGGACGCCACGATCACTCCATCCATATCGAAAATCACGCCGTGACTGCTCATTCAGTTCCTCCGGGACGCAGGTGCGGCCGTGGATCATAGCGGGGTTCGTTCGGAAGTCGGGCAGCCCGGCCGAGGGCGGGGCCGCGCTTGCGTTCGCGCGGGGTTGACAGCGCCGACTGTGCGCCCGGTGCCCTGTCGACGCGAGCGGTTCGCGGTGCCGCACGCGAAGTCGGAGAGACCTGGGATCGCCACGGCGGCTGCGAACGCGAATAACCTCCGCTCGGGTCGACATGCTTTCTGCGAACGTGGCCGCCGTGGCGAACCATGCCGACCCGACCGGCTGCATTCGTCCGGCGGAGCGGCCGTTTCGACGCGGATGTTTTCGGCAACGAGCGGTTTTCGCGCCGGTCGTGTCGTCATAGCACCCGAAATCGTCCTGATGCCACCCGCCGTCGTTCCGCGCGCTCGCCTCTTTCCGCACGCCGCGCCCGACGGGCCTCTCGCCTCACCCGGGTCGGACGTAGAATGTCCAGCGATGTGAGCGGTTCCCCGCGAGGAGTCTTCCCATGGCAAAGCGGACAAACGTGATCTACGCCGGCACCGGCCGGTTCGTGCTCGCACTGGATGCGGAGACGGGTTCGGAGTTGTGGCGGACCAAGCTGCCCTCGTCGATGTCCAGCATCGTGAGCCTGATGCTCGACGGCCCGAGCCTGTACGTCGGCCACTCCGGGAGCATCTACCGCCTCAGCGCCCAGACCGGGGCGATCGAATGGACGAACGGCCTGCCGCGCACGGGCTACAACCCGGTGATGATGGCCGCGGCGGGCGTCGTCTCGAGCATGGGCGCGGCGATCGCGGCGGCACAACTCGCGGCCACAGCGGCGGCCGCGGCGAGCAGCGCATCGTGACCCTGACACAGCGGGATTCGTAGCGTCACGGCTTGACCTCAGGATGGTGACATCATGTCTGATCCGGAGCCCGCCGAAACGCAGCGCGGCACCACCCGGCCGTGGTTTGGCCGCCGCAGCGCCCTCGCCCTGTCGTTCGCGGCGCTCGCGCTCGTCGGCGTCGTCTGGACGTCGGGCGGCGCGAGAACACGGTTGTTCTGCGATCGCTGCGCCGCGCTCCGCGACACGCGCCGCTTCACGATTCTCGGAATGAACTTCGGCACCGAAACGACTCGCAGCACCGCCCTCTCGCTATGGATCGAAGCCGAGACCGGACCCTGCACGCACCACTGGACGCCCGGATACACCGACGGCCTCTGGACCCGATCGTGTCACTACGGCAATCCGGCGGACTTTTACCTGGTCTGGGGAGATGACGAAGAACTGCTCGCAGCCCTGCGCCAACGACAGGCGGAAGACCCAACGTTCGTGACCCGGGTCGTCGAGTCATTGCCGCAGAACGATCCGGAATCGGCGGGATTTCTGCTATCAATGATGTTTGACAATGCCGGCACTCGGCTGGAGAGCCCGTAAATGAGTTCGGCGCGACACCGTGCGCCGCGTTACGCACGCCGCTTCGGTGAGCAGACCAGCGGGATGGAGATCAAGACGCCGCCGGCCAGCGCGCCGCCGGCCCAGACGGTGAGAAACCTCCACTCGCCCACCCAGGTCAGTACAAATCCAAACATGCCGCCGCCCCAGATGACGATCGTCCCGAGCGCAAGCGCCGCGTACAGTGCGATCGCGAATGCCGAGCCGCGGGCCGCTTCGACGGGACGCAAAAGGCTGTAAAGGCTCGGATACCTGAGAAACGGAACGAGGCCGTGCAGCCAGTATCGCAATCGATCCTTCGGATCCCAGAACTCAGCGGCTGCATGCAGGGCAGCGACGAGCAACGCCCCGCCGATCGCCGGCGGAATCGCGCATGCGAACCAGGCTTTCATCGAGAAATCGAGGAGCAGAGGCTCAGGCATCGGGGTATGCTAACTGCCCGAGTGCCACTAGACACGGCCGCTACTCTGCGCGGTTCGGTGGCAAGGGCAGGCCGGCCGTCTCAGCCTGGGCGCTCCCTGCGTGATGCCGTCGCCCCGCGCGAGCCGCACGGGCAGGTTGAGTACAACCTGCCCATGCCACCCAAAATCTGCCCCGAGCACCCGCCGAAGTCCGGCCTGGCTCCCCTTCAATCATGGTCGACACGGCCACCCGCTGTTATTATCAAGGAAATGTCGCCAGTTCTATACCTTGTCTTCCCGTTCGCGCCCTTATGGATTCCTTTGATAGCAGTTGTCACCGGGCGCTTTCGCGTCGCGCGGGCCGCCACGATCGGCGTGCTGATCGGGGGCCTGCCGGGATGGGTTTTTGGTTTGGCGTCCTGTACCTACGCAGCTAGAGGCACCTTCCCCGCGCCCTCGCCTGGGGTGCCGGGCCAAGAACTTTCGTGGGCCCTGCTCGGACTGAGCGCGTTCCAGTTTGGAGGCATCGGGGGCATCCTTGGAGGATTAATTGGGATCGCTGTCATTCGGGCGCGCGCCAAATGCGCTCTACAAGGTCGCTGCAGTCACTGCGGGTACGACCTCCGCGGTCTTCTGGAGCGCCGCTGTCCGGAGTGCGGGAAGAGTTTCTAGGTCAATTCCGCGCTCATGAGTCTGCCACGGCCACCGAAGCCGTTGGGCAACGCGCGCGGCGCACGCGGGATCGGCGAGCATCGAGACGACGACTCGTCTAGGATGCGGATCGCCTCCGCGACCAGTACTGGGTCGAACGGCCGGCCACATTCGGGGCAGCCGGGTGCCACTGTTCTGCGAACAGTGCGGCCGCCAGCTGGGGCCTCTTCGTCGTCCAATCACGGCTGACACAGCCTTGGCACGTGGCGCGCGGCACGTTTTCACGTTCTCACGTGATCACGTTTTCACGCCTACCCTCCCCGCGTCACCCCGCCAGCGCCAGAATCTGCGACAGCGTCCCGGAGACGAAGTCGAGCACCGTCTGCTTCGGCAGCACACCCAGGACGACGCACAGCACGCCCAGCGGCGCCAGGATCCACGTTTCGCGGCGCGTGATGTCCGCCAGGCCCGCCGTTTCTTTGTTCACCGGGCCGAGATAGACGCGGCGGACCATCCACAGCACGTACGCCGCCGAGAGGATCGCCCCCGTCGCCGCGAGCACGCCATACGTGAGGTGGTAGTTGCCCGCCTCGCGCAGGACGCGCGAGTCGAACGCACCGAAAATCGTGTACACCTCGCCGATGAACCCGCACAGCGCCGGCAGGCCCAGCGACGCAAAGAAGCCGAGCGTGGCCATCGACCCGTACACCGGCATCTTCAGCCAGATGCCGCCGAAGCGGTCGATCTGCCGGTGGTGCGCTCGGTCGTAAAGCACGCCAACGAGGAAGAAGCACATCGGTGAGGAAATGCCGTGGGCGATCATCTGGAACATCGCGCCCTGGAATCCGGCCTCCGTCATCGAGGCGCAGCCCAGCAGGACGTAGCCCATGTGCGAGATCGAGCTGTACGCGACCAGCCGCTTGAAGTCATCCTGCGCCATCGCGCACAGGGCGCCGTAGATGATGCTGATGACCCCCAGCGCCCCGAGCGACACGGCCAGCGTCTCGCCCGCCGCCGGGAGAATCGGGTAACAGATGCGGAGGATGCCGTAGCCGCCCATCTTCAGCAGCACGCCGGCAAGGATCATCGAGATCGGCGTCGGGGCTTCGACGTGCGCGTCGGGCAACCACGTGTGGAACGGCACGACGGGCACCTTGATCGCGAAGCCGATGAAGAGCATCACGAACATCGCCGGCCCGAACGACCAGCCCAGGAACGTCGCATCCCGGAAGGCCGCCTGGATTTCCTGGTTCCGCGCCAGCTCCAGCAGGTTGAACGTCCGCAGCCCGACCGGGGCGTAGAAGTAGAACGCCAGCATCGCGACCAGCATCAGCACCGAGCCGGCCAGCGTATACAGGAAGAACTTGATCGCCGCGTACTCGCGCTTCGGCCCGCCCCAGATGCCGATGAGGAAGAACATCGGCAGCAGCACGACCTCCCAGAAGATGTAGAACAGGAAGAAGTCCAGCGCGCAGAACACGCCCAGCAGGCCCGTCTCCAGCAGCAGCATCAGCGCCAGGTACCCCTTCAGGCCGCCGCCGCGTTTCCACTCCTCAAAGTTCCAGCTTGCGGCGACCGAGAGCAGGCAGATCAGCGCCGTGAGCACCACCAGCGGCGTGCTCAGCCCGTCGACGCCCATGAAATACTCGATCTTGAACGCCCCGTCCGTCGACGAGATCCACGTGAACCGCTGCTGAAAGCGGATGTCGCCGTACCCGGCGCCGGCGTCCCCCGCGCCCGGGCCGAGCAGGAAAAGGCTCAGCGCAAACACGACGATGGAGAAGAACAGCGCCGTCCGTTTCAGCCGCTCCGCCCCGTCCAGGAAGAACAGGGCGACCGCGCCGATCGTCGGCAGGAACACAATCCAGGAGAGTAGCGAGCTTTCAAACATGGTCAGGGCTCACTCGCGAGGCGCCGGCCGATGTCGCGCCACGGCGCGAAGACCAGGCCGGCCGTGATGGCGACGAGCAGCAGCGTCCAGCCGCCGTCGCCGGTGATGACAAAGACGATGAAGCCCGTGGCGCCGAGCATCGCCAGGAGCATGTAATTGCGGATCATGCCGGTCTGCACGCCGCGCAGCGCGCCGCCGACGCGGTTGAGCCCGCCGCCGACCGCCCGCACCGCGCCGTCCACGCCGCGGTCGTCCATGACGAGCCCGCTGAACCGCGACACGCGCATCATCACATACGTCAGGTGACTGGAGACCGCGTCGATGACCCACTCGTCGAAAAGCCGCGACACGAACACGACCGCCCGGAACGCCGGGATGATCGCCGCCGCGTAGAACCGGTCGAAGTAGAGCCTGTTTTCCAGCGCCGTCCGGACCGCCTTCAGCAGCGGCATCCGATCCACCTGCTCCAGCCGTGTGTTGCCCTTGCGATAGAGCAGATACGCCGTGCCCAGCCCGATGATCCACGCGAACCCGACCAGCAGCGCCAGCGTCCCGTGCCCCTCGTGCATCGCATGCGCGTCAGATGGCGGCACCAGTGCCGCCGTCGGCGCCGCCGCTGCGACCAGATTGCGGAAGAAGAACACCGGAATGCCGCACACGAGCGTCATGAACGCCAGCGCCAGCAGCGGCCGCACCATCACCGGGCTCTCGGGCGCGACATGATGCGGGTCGATCCGCGACGGGCCGAGGAACGTCAGCATGAAGCAGCGGCCCATGTAGAACGGCGTCAGGTACGCCACGATCAGCGGCAGCGCCACCAGCCATGGCGCCAGCTCGCCGTGCGTCCCATGGTGCCAGCCGACCAGCAGGATCTCGTCCTTGCTGAAGAAGCCGCCGATCCCGAACGACGTCATCGGAATGCCGAAGCCCGAGATCGCGAGAATCGCCACCAGGAAGCAGATCGCCGTCTGCGGCAGCGATTTCATCAGCCCGCCCATCTTCCGCATGTCCTGTTCATGGTGACACGCGGCGATGACCTGCCCGGAACCGAGGAAGAGCAGGGCCTTGAAGAATGCGTGCGTCAGCAGGTGGAACAGCGCCGCGATCCACGCGCCGATGCCGATCGCAAAGACCATGTAGCCGAGCTGCGAAAGCGTCGAGTACGCCAGTACGCGCTTCAGATCGTTCTGCACCAGCGCCAGCAGCGCCCCGACCGTGATCGTCAGGCAGCCGATGACCGCGATCGCCATCAGCGTCTCATGCGTCAGCAGGCTGTAGACCCGGGCGAGCATGTACACGCCGGCCGCCACCATCGTGGCCGCGTGAATCAGCGCGGAGACCGGCGTCGGACCTTCCATCGCGTCCGGCAGCCACACGTGCATCGGCACCTGGGCGCTCTTGCCCATCGCACCCATGAGTAGGCCGATTCCCAGCCACGTCGCCAGCGAGATCCCCAGCCACTCCGTCGTGAAGAGCTGCGCCGCCCGCTCGGCGATCGTTTCGCCGACCGCCTGTGCCGCGGGAGACACGCCCGTGTGGAGCACGCTCGCCCGCGCAGCGCCGGCTTCCATCAATGCCGGCAGCTTGTCGAGGGAGAGCGTGCCCAGATATCCGAGCAGCAGGCCCATCGCCGCGATGAACGCCGCATCGCCGATCCGGTTGACGACGAACGCCTGGAGCGCCGCCCGCTGCGGCGCCGGCTTGTGGAACCAGTGGCCGATCAGGAAGTAGCTGCACGCCCCGACGAGTTCCCAGAAAATGAACAGCAGCAGCAGGTTCGAACTGATCACCAGCCCGAGCATCGCAAACGAGAACGCGGACAGAAACGCGAAGAACCGCACGCCGCCCGCATCCGTCTTCATGTACCCGAGGCTGAAGACATGCACGCACGTCGCGACGCCCGTCACCATCAGGAACATGATCACGGTGAGCGAGTCGAGCTTCACGCCGAACTCGACGGGCACCGAACCCAGCATGATCCACACGGGCGCCTGCTCAACCGCCTCGCGCGACCACGCCGTCTGGTACTCCGGGTAACCCGTCCAGCCCAGCAGCACGAAGACGCTCAGCAGCAGCGACAGCCCGATCGCGCTCGTCGCGATCCATCCGGCCACCCGCGTCCGCGCCGGATCGTCGCCGTTCGGTACCTCGTCCTCAGGGTGAGAATCCGCACCGTGATGGTGAGAGTCCCCAGCATGTGCGTGATTTGGCGCATGCCGCGCCGCCGCAGCCTTCACCGGCAGCCGCCGCCCGAAGAGCGCGATCACGAAAAAGCTCAGCAGCGGGATGAAAACCCCGGCGATCAGGCAGTATTGGAGGATGGCAGCCATCTGGACCTGTTACCCTCGCAGAGAATCGCCCTGGTCCACGTCGATCGTCCCGTGCCGCGCCGCGAATCCGAGAAAGATCGCCAGCGTGATCGCCGCGCCGGCCGCGGCGAGAACGATGACAAAAACCGCCGCGATCTGGCCGTCGACACCGCCCACGCGGTAACGATCGGCCGCGACGAAGTTGATCAGCGCGGAATTCAGAATCAGCTCGACGCCGATGAGAATGCCCACCGCATTCCGCCGCAGCAGCATCACCGCCACGCCCAGCGCGAAGACCAGCGTGGAAAGCACGAGATAGTGACCCAGTCCGATCGTCAGCATCTATGCACTCCGCGCCGGCCGGGCCAGGTGCGCCGCCCCGATGAGCACGGCGAGCAGCAGCACCGAAATCAGTTCAAACGGCAGCAGCCACGTTGTCAGCAGCGACTCCCCGATCGTGCGCACACCGGCAACGCCCTCAGCCTGCGTTCCGAGCGACGGCATCGGTGTATTGAAGATCGCGTACAGAATCGCACAGACCAGCGCAACGAGTGTCAAACCCACGCCGACGCGCTCATTCCAGCGCGGTGCGAAGGCCGCCCCGCTGCCACGGGCCGTCAGCATGATTCCAAAGATGATCAGCACGAGCACGCCGCCCGCGTAGACGATGAGCTGCACGGCCGCCAGGAAGTTTGCGGCCAGCAGCACGAAGAGCCCCGCCACGCCGCCGAGCGCCGCGAGCAGCCCGACGGCCGCCCGGACGATGTTCCCCGCGATCACGCAGGTCAGCGCGCCGCCCAGGATGACTGCGGCAAGTCCATAAAATGCAACGGTTTCCAGCATTGCTCGTTCAAGCCCCGCGCAGCGGGCGGTCGACGGCCAGCTTGCCGACGATTTCGCGTCCGCGAAGGTACCCCAACACCAGCGTAGCGACCGCAGCGATCACACAAGCAAGACCCAGACCACCCAGGATGATCCGCGATGCCCACGCGAGAATCGAAGGCTCGGCCCGCGTTCCGACCGCGAGTTCCCAGACGGCCGACAGCAGCAGGATCACGATCGTCAGCGGCAGCATCACCTGGAGCCCCGCGTAGAGCACCTGGTCGATGCGCAGCCGCGGCAGCGTCCAGCGCAGCCACATGTGCGTGAAGATGAGCAGCACGCACTTGAGCATGAACCACAG
Source organism: Planctomycetota bacterium (assembly GCA_045863555.1). Classification (GTDB taxonomy): domain Bacteria; phylum Planctomycetota; class Phycisphaerae; order UBA1845; family Fen-1342; genus JACRLV01. Next base: position 287,566 of record BTUU01000004.1, read on the forward strand.
CGGCCCGGTGAAGATTACGCCGGCCGCGATCGCGATTAGCGGCGAGCGATCCGTCTCCCACGACTTGGGCATCAGCCCTGCCCACGGCGAATCCCACCCGCCGAGGAAGAGCATGACCATCACCGCGGAGACCACGAACATCGCCGCGTACTCGGCGAAGAAGAAGATCGACCAGCGGTATCCGCTGTACTCCGTGTGAAAACCGGCCACCAGCTCGCTCTCCGCCTCGGGCAGGTCGAACGGGGCCCGCTTGCACGAGGCCAGCGAGGCGATGAAGTAGATCAGCGCCGCCGAGAACGCCCACGGGCTGTGAAACACGAGCCAGTTGAACCAGCCGCCCGCCTGCGCCTCCGCGTAATCATGGAACCGCAGCGAGCCGACGATCATGATCGGCACGAGCAGCGCGAGCCCCATCGGGATCTCATAGCTGACCACCTGGCACGCCTCGCGTAATGCCCCGAACACGCTCCACTTGTTGTTGCTCGCCCAGCCGCCCAGCAGCACGCCGATGATGTCGACCGCCAGCAGCGCCAGGACGATCAGCAGCCCCGCGTCGAAATCGCGAAAGATCCAGTAGAACCCGAAGGGCACCGCGATCAGCGCCGCCAGCGCCGGCACAAACGAAAGATAGGGCGCGAGGCGGAACAGGAACTTGTCCGCGCTGTCGGGGATAAGGTCTTCCTTCGCGACGAGCTTCAACCCGTCGGCGAATGTCTGCGCCCAGCCGTTCCACCCGCCGACGCGCATCGGCCCGAGCCGCGATTGCAGAAACGCCGAGACCTTTCGCTCGCCCCAGATCGAATAGACCGCGACGACGCTGACGAGCCCGAGGATGCCCACGATCGCGAACAGGTCGCGCACCAGCGACGCCTGCATCAGCCACACCAGCGCCACCGGCGACGCGACTCCCGCGGGCAGATGCTTTCCGATCATCTCGAACGTCAGCGAATCCGTCGCCGGCAGCCCCGCCGCCGCCATCGCCGACCGCACATCATGCACGGCCCGGCACGCATCCGAGACGATCCACGCCCCGAAGCAGATCGCCACGGTAACGACCAGCGCAATCACCCCCGGCAACCGCACCACGATCGGCTTCGCAACGCGATACAGCCCGACCGCAAGGCCGGCGATCAGCCCGTTCAGGCCGGTAAACCGCCCGGCCGGCCGGGGTTCCCAGGGGACGAAAGGTGCGGTTCGTGGATAGTCGCTGTTCATCGCTGGTAGCCCGTGTGCGCCAAATTCCACCACTGGGCGTCAACGATACTGAAAATCGATGACTCCCGAGGCTCGAACGTCGATGCGCGAAGTCCCGCCGCTCGGCGCGATCTCCGCCATATCCGCCAGCAGGTCCGCCGATAGTCCAAGGTCGGCCGCCTCCGGCCAGCGCTCCAGCAGCCGCAGCAACCCGGCCGCGACGAGGCGATGGGCCTCCATGGCCAGCTTTTCGCCCCGGTAGTCGACGAGCGACCGCACGAGCGATCGCAGGACATCCGCCGGCCCCGCCTCGGCCGCGCCATAGAGGACGGGATCGACGGAGCCGTAAAGCTCATAGGTCGTCGACCCCAATAGGCCGCTGCTGCGCTGCACGCGGCGTACCCGGACCTTTCCGGCGAGCCGGCGGTCGTCGCTGAGGACGAGCAGGATCGATTCGACCTTCCCGCCGGCCGATTTCTTGAGCTGACAGAGCCCGACGGCCGTCCGCCGCGATTCGGACGCGGGAAGCATCCGTTCGTACTTCGAAGGCGGTTCGCCAAGGTTGAGCCGGTCATAGGTCAGCTTTGCGCAGCCGCTGCCGGCCAGCGCCACTGCCAGCAGCACGAATCCCGCGGCCCGGCCGCCAGAGCGAACCATCGCGCGCGGTAAACCCCGTCGTCCAAAGTGCATGGCCGCATCTTGGACGCAAGGCCGATCAATCGCAAGCAAGCGGCGTGCCGGATCGGCGGGGCCGTTTCGGGAATCGTGTCGCGATAAGGGGCCCGCGGCTTAATGCGATCCGAATGGAAGCAGCGTGAGCAGTGTTCCCCAGTCGGCTACGCGTCTTCCTCGAGCGCCTTCGTCAGATCGCGCGCCCCATGAATCACGCGAATGATCTGAACGGGATCGGTATCGAGCCGATAGATGACCAGGTATGAGAATACGACATGCACGCGAAGCGATTCATCCGCCAGATCGTCCCGGACGTGGCCCACGAGGTTCGGTTGGGCGCTAATTCTTCTGAACCCGTCCAGCAATTTGCCGCGAACATGTTCCGCCCGAGCAGGCCCGCTGTTTTCCATCACGTACGTAAGGATGGCGTTGATGTCACGGCCGGCGGACGGCGTGAGCAGGAAGAAGCGGCTCATGCCTTTCGATTCACACGAGTCCTGACGCGCTTCGGAGCCGCCGCATCCTCGATCCGCTTTTGCCAAGCGGCAAAAAACGCTTCGCCATCCACCAGATCGCCGCGCCGCGCCTCATCAAGACCCTCGCGAACTTTCGCGCGAATCGTCTCGCGCGCCCGTCGGAACCACTCAGCCGGAAGGCTCGCCTCTTCGTCCGGCGTGAGCCCCTCAACGAGCCATTTGTCGAGCAGCCGGACTTCTTCTTCCCGTTGCAGCAGCCGCAACCCGTCGCGAACGACTTCGCTCGCGGAGGCGTAGCGGCCGGACTTGACCAATCGGGCGATCAAGTCGTCCTGTTCGTCGGTGAGCGCGACATTTCGGCCGTTTTTTGCGGGCATATCCAGAGGATAGCAATTCAGCAGGCGGGTGTCAATGTTGGCCACCCTCCGCCACCGGTTTCATGCGGCACAGGAATAACCACGTCTCACGCCGAACGCCAGGACAATTACCGGCGGATGACATCGCGACGGCTGTGGCGTCGCGATGCGGATGCGCTCAGACATGCCGACGCGAACGGCCGTCGGCATGGCACCCGGCACTGTCCCCCTTCCCCCCCGGAGCACGTCGTTTCGTCCACGCGTCCCGCGGGCTCGTCTGTACGCTCAAACGGACCAACGGCCCTTCCTGATAAGATGCAGTAATGGTGGTCGAATTCCCTAAGGCATGGGCGGGAGAAGACCGATGGTGCTCCTAATTCTTGCGATCGCAATCATCGTTGTGGTAGGCGTGGTGGCCGCAAAGGCGCCCGGACCGATTCGTGTTGTCGTCGCCATCGGCGCGATTGTCGTTGTCGCCATACTTAGTTTCAACCAGGGTGTCGCATACAAGTCCGTCCTGTTCTATAGCTCATACGTGTACTGGATTCGAGAGTACTCGACCCATTTGACGCACTTGGCTGATCAGGACGACTGTGAGCAGCTCAGGCGAACCGTCCGGCGATTCGACGAGCGCATGAAGGACGAGCCGGACAACGCCGCCAACCTGGAGGACACGATGCACGAACTGCTCAAGGTTGGTCGATACTACGAGGATAAGAACACTTCCAAGCCCTCGCCCTCGATTCCGTAAGAGTAACGTAGTAACGTCGGATGCATCCCTTGATGCACCATCTTTGGGTGCGAATCACGGGTGGTGCATCAGGGATGCACCCCTATTTAGCCTCCGCGGCCCAACTCGCGCTCAATACTCCCACGGCCCCGGCACCCAGCGAAACGCGTCGCCGTCGACCGCCACATGGCAGACAGGACGGCAGCGACAGGTGCGTGGCCACCAGCGACTCGCGGTTCGCCACCAACTCCCGCAAAAGTGCGACGCGCACGCGGGCCGCCTCCTCGGCGTAAGCATGCTCACGCTGAGTACAGCGAGAGCATGCCACGCAAGCGGTCAGTGTGTCAAAGTTGGCCACCCCCCATGCCATGTTCATCCGTCGTCAATCCAGCTGTTTCTGGAACCGCGCCACCGCCAGCGTCAGCACCACGATGCAGCACGCCGCCAATCCCGCGATATGCGGCAGCAAATCCGCGAAATCTGCCGAGCGCAGGATGATCCCCCGCAGGATTTCGAGGAAGTACGTCACCGGGATCGCGAACGTGATCCAGTAGATGGGCGTCGGCATCGACTCGCGCGGGAACATGAACCCGCTCAGCAGGATCGACGGCAGCATGATGATGAACGCCACCTGCATCGCGTGGAGCTGCGTCCGCGCCAGCGTCGACACCAGCAGCCCCAGCCCCAGCGCCGTCACCAGGAACAGCAGGCACAGCGCCAGCAGCAGCACCAGGCTCCCCTGGATCGGCACGCCGAAGACCCAGACCATCACGTTCAGCACGATCAGCGTCTCGAAGAAGCCCAGAATCGCGTACGGAACCAGCTTGCCCAGCAGCAGCCCCAGCCGCCCCACCGGCGTCACGAAAAGCTGCTCCAGCGTCCCCAGCTCGCGCTCACGGACGATCGTGAACGCCGTCAGGAACAGCGTCACGAGCTGCATGATGATCCCCACGAGCGCCGGCACGAAGAAATGCGCGCTCTTCAGGTCGGGGTTGAACAACAGCCGCGAGCGAATCTGCACCGGCATCGCCCACTGCCCCCACGCATCCCGCGCCGCCGCCGCCTGGAGCGCCTCCGCGTACGGCCGGCCGATCGCCAGCGACTCGCTGATCCCCAGCAGCGCCGCCGTGTTCAGCGCCGACCGCGCCGCCTGCGAATCGCTCCCGTCGATCAGCACCTGCACTGTCGCCTGCTCGCGGCCGCGCAGGTTGTTGGTAAAGTCCGCGGGTATGACCAGCCCCACCTTCACCCGCCCGGCGCTCAGGGCATGCCGCAGCGACTCGAAATCCGCGACGTGCTCCACGACACGAAACGTCCGCGAGTTCTCGAACGCCTCGACGAGCGTCTGGCTGTCCACGCGGCCGTCGAGATTCAGCACAGCCGTGCGGATGAACTCGACCTTCGTGTCGATCGCATAACCGAATATCGTCAGTTGAAGCACGGGAATCAGAAACGCAAAGAAAAGCGTCCCCCGCTCCCGCCGGATGTGCGAGAACTCCTTGAGCAGGATGGCGAGGAAACCGTTCACCCACCGCCCCCTGTTGCGCCGCCGACCGGTGCTGCCGCCGCCGCGCCGCTGCGAGCCATGACGGCGCTGCGGCTCAGCGTAACGAACACATCCTCCAGCGACGGCGGGATTTCCCGTACGGCGGCGTGCGTCATTGCGCCCCCCAGCGCCGCGACCAGGCTCGCGTCCGGCAGGTCCTTCTCGATCAGCAGGTGAATCGCCTCGCCGAACAGGGTGGCATCCCGCACGCCGCGCATCGACTTGAGAGTTCGCAGCGCCGCTGTCGGCGCAGGACACGTCACTTCCACCCGCCGCGTCCCCCGCGGCGTCACCTGCTCCAGCTTTTTGAGTTCATCCGGCCGGCCGAACGCGATCAGCCGCGAGTTGTAGATGTAACCCACCAGCGAGCAGCGCTCCGCCTCGTCCATGTAATGCGTCGTCACGAACATCGTCACGCCGTGGGCGGACAGGTCAAAGAGCAGGTCCCACAAGTCGCGCCGCGCCACCGGGTCGATCCCCGCCGTCGGCTCATCCAGAAACAGCACCCGCGGCTCGTGGATCAGCGCACACGCCAGCGCCAGCCGCTGTTTCCACCCGCCGGACAGCGTCCCCGCGAACTGCCCGAGCCGGTCATGCATCGACACCATGTCCAGCACGGCCGCCTTCCGCTCGCGCAGCCTCGCCGGCACCAGGCCGTAGATGCGGCCGTAGAAATCCAGGTTTTCCTCGACCGTCAGATCGCTGTAGAGGCTGAATTTCTGCGACATGTAGCCGATCGAGCGCTTCACGGTCTCCGCTTCGCGCTCGACATCCGCCCCCAGCACGCGCCCCCCACCCCCGCTCGGCCGCAGCACGCCGCAGAGCATGCGGATGATGGTCGATTTGCCGCTGCCGTTGGGGCCGAGAAATCCGAAGATGGCCGCCCGTGGCACTTCGAAGCTGACGTTGTCGACGGCCACGAGCTTACCGAAGCGGCGGGTGATGCGATCGGCCGAGATGACGATGTCGCCGCTGGTCATGGCTGTGGCAGGATCACATCCACCGCCATCCCCGGCCGCAGCTCGCCCTTCTCGTCGCGCAGCTCGACCTTGATGCGGAAGACCTGCTTGCTGCGCTCCTCCGGCGTCTGCACGTTCGACGGCATGAACTCCGCCTCCCGCGCGATGAACGACACGCGCCCCTTGAGCGTCCGCGCGCCGAGGGCATCGACACGCACCTCCACCTCCGCCCCCACGGCCAGCTTCGATCGCTCCGGTACGTACGCCCGCACCCACAGGTCCGACAGGTCCAGCAGCGTCACCACCGGCGCATTCGCGGGAATCAGATCCCCGGGCCGCAGCTCGACCGCTTCCACGACCCCCGCCCCCGGCGCGACGATTGTCAGCTCCTCCAATTGCCGCCGCACCGCCGCCACGCTCGCGTCGGCCGCATCGACATTCGCCCGCGCCTCGGCAATCTCCTCCGGCCGCGACCCGGTCTCCGCCAGTTGCAGCGCCGCTTCCGCACCCGCCAGCAGCGCCGCCGCCTCGGCGACCTCCTCCGCCCGAGTGCCCTCCTCGGCGAGGGCCAGTTCATCCCGGGCCTGCGCAAGCCGCGCCCGGGCGACCTCCAGGGCCCGCGTCCGCTCGACCATCTCGTCCGGCGCGGCATTTCCCTGCTCGTCGAGGTGCTTGATCTTCTCGTAGTCAAACTGCGCCTTCGACAGATCCGCCTCCGCGACCGCCAGCTTGTCCCGGTAGATCTGAAGCTCCAGCGGCCGCAGCCCCGCCCGCAGCTTCTCCAGCACCGACTTGTAGCGATCCCGCGCCGCGCGGGCCTGCGCCTTCTCCTCGTCGCGGAATCCGGCCTCCAGCCGCGCGAGCCGCGCCCGCGCCGCACCAAGCGCCGCCTCCGCGCCCGCCAGCCGTTCGTTCAGGTCGTAAGGTTCGAGGACGACCAGCGCATCCCCGCGCGCGACCGCCTGTCCTTCCTCGACGCCCACTTCCCGCACCCGGCCGCCGACGCGCGAACCGAGCCGGATGTCGTGCGCCTCGATGATGCCGGAAACAGTCGGCGGCCCGCCGCTGCGCTGGCTCAGCGCCAACGCGGCCACCGCGATCAGGGCGAGCGGGATCAGCAGGAGGAATCGATTCACATGTCTCAGTGTAAGCGAGCCGGCCGCCGGCCCGCCAACCGCCGCGTGGATCATTCGGCGCCGGCGGATCGGCGACGGAGCCTGCAGCTCACTCGGAAGACGCCGCCGCGGCGAGGAAAGCCCGGGATGCAGGCGGCGTCACTTCTGCCTCGCGGCGATTTCCTTGATCCTCTCCACTTCCTTCGCACGTTCGGCGTCGGTCGCGGATTTCCAGAACCCGTCGTCCTTCCCGACCGATCGGGTAATCGCGACGACCGCTCGATAGGCGATGGGGAATTCGGGTCTCGCCGGATCCGACAGGAACTCGACGATGGCGGGAAGCGCCGCGGGGTCGCAGCGGCGGAGCGCTTTCTCGGCGTCCTTGAATTCGGTCGCGTCTTTGACCAGGCGTTTCGCCGCGGACTCGGTCGAAAGGTCGGCAAGCGCCGCATAAGCGAGGATTCGAACCGACCCATCGAGCTTCGGGTGATCGAGCAGTGCGATCACGTCGGCATCGCTGGAATCGAGGCTCATTTTCCGGGCCATGTTCAGGGCCTTCTTCTGGGCGCCGGGCTTGGCGGCGGGATCGCGGAGGACCGGCTTGACCGTCTCGTTGTAGGCCTGCGAGATCCACGCATCGAGGGCTTTCTGAAGGGCAGCGCGAATGTTCTCGACGGTCGCCTGCCGACCGGCCTCGATCCGTCCCAGGACCGTCAGATCCGGCCTCGCGATGATCACGTCGTTCGGGGTGATTCGACCGCCGAGCCGCTGCTTCAGGGCGGCATTGGTCTTGAAATCCGCGGCAACGGGAACAAACGCGCGGTTTACCAGCGGCGCGATCCGCGGATTGCTGAACGCGCGGCGCATGTCTTCACGCGTCCGATCGACGCGGTTTCCTTCCTGCTTTTCACGCCGTTCCTCGTCGGAGGTGAAGAAAAAGATGAGCAGGCGATCTTCCTTCGTCGCCCGACGAATGCTTGCCTGCTCGTCGGTGCTCCAGGTCACCTGCCCACGGGCAGCGGCGCACAGGCTGCAAGCGACGATGGCGACGGCTTTCAGCGTGTTCGGCATCATGATCTCACCCTCGATTCACAGAATACATATGCTCGACAGCCGGATCGAGCGTTCACGGCGACGGCGACGGCGCCGGGGCCCGAGAACAGAACGTTCGGTCGACGCAAGCCGGCCGACCGACTTCAGTCCAGCCCCGCGAACCGCGCCAGGTCCAGCTCCCGCCCCAGCACCATCAGCGTCTCGTTCGGGTGAATGACCGCGTCCGCCCCCGGCAGGAAGTTGAACCGCTCCTGGTCCGCCGGCCGGATCGCCAGCACCAGCAGGTCATAGTCGCGCCGCAGCTGCGCGCTGGCCAGCGATTTTCCGTGCAGCACCTTCGGCGCCACGATCTCCATGATCCGGTAATCATCGGCGAGGCTGAACATGTCGCGCAGATCGGGGTTCGCGATCCGCCGCGCCGTCCGCTCGGCCGTCTCGCGCTCGGGAAAGATGATCTCGTTCGCGCCGACCGCGCGCAGGATGTTGGCATGATCATCGTTCCGCGCGGTCGACAGGATCACCTTGACGCCGATCCGCTTCAGGTGCAGCGTGCACAGGATGCTCGGCTCGATGCTGCTCTCGCCCAGGCCGACGACCGCCTCGTCCACGCTGGCCGAGACGATGCTTGCCAGCATGTCGAAATCGCGCGCATCCCCGATGATCGCCCGCTGCACGTCGTCGCGCACCTGGTTCACGCGCGATTCGTTCATGTCGATCGCCACCACCTCGCAGTTCATCTTCACCAGCGACCGCGCCAGCTGCATCCCGAACTGCCCGAGGCCGATGACCACAACCTGTCTCATGCGTAGGCCCTCATCCGATCATCACCCGCTCGACCGGGTACTGGTACCGCGGCGCCGGGCGCTTGAACACCGCCAGCGCCATCGTCAGCGGCCCGAGGCGGCCGGCGAACATCGACAGCGTGATCCACAGCTTCCCGGCGGTCGAAAGCTCGGGCGTCAGGTTCGCCGACAGCCCCACCGTGTTGAACGCCGATACCTGCTCGAAGATCACTTCCTCCAGCCGCGGCGCTCCCGCGCTGCCCACCGACTCCGTCAGTACGAGAATAAAAACACCCAGCACCTGCCAGAACATCGCCAGGCCGATGACCAGGCCCGTCCGCTGAAGCACGTCCTGCGGCACGCGCCGCCCGAACAGCGAAATGTGCTCATGCCCGACCATTCCCGCGTACGCCCCCGCCGCGCCGACCGCCAGCGACGTCGTCTTGATGCCGCCCGCGCACGAGCCCGGCGAACCGCCGATGAACATCAGCGCAACCAGCACCAGCAGCGCCGTCACCGGCAGTTTCCCGATGTCGAGCGTGTTGAAGCCCGCCGTCCGCGCCGAGATCGACTGAAAGAGCGAATGCCAGAGCCCCGGGCCGATGCCGTCGTCCGCGCCCGTCCCCGCAAAGAACAGCGCCGCCGTGCCGCCCAGGATCAGCAGCACCGACACCCGGATCACCACCTTCGCGTTCAACGACCAGACCATCGGCGTCGGCCGCTTCTTCCGCAGCCACATTGCCGCACGATACCCGGCCTCGAAGATCACCGAATACCCGATTCCGCCCAGCACGATCAGCCCGGCGATCGTCCAGACGGCCAGTTGATGCTCGCGCACGTCCACCAGATTCCCCGAATACAGGGCGAACCCCGCGTTGCAGAACGCCGAGACCGAGTGAAACACCGCTTCGAACAGGCCGCCGCGGTCGGCGGGGATCGACGCATAGATCAACAGCGCCCCGATCGCCTCCGCCGCCAGCGTCGCAACCAGAATCCCCCGGAACGCGACCCGCAGCCGATGCCGCGCCTCCGGCTGAAAAAACGACTCCTGAAGAGCGCCGTGCGACGACACGGAAATGCGCGCGTTGAAGAATTGAAACGCAGCCGCCGCGAATGTCATGATTCCGAGGCCGCCGAACTGGATCAGCAGCAGGATCACGGTGTGCCCGGTCCGCGTGAATGCGCTCGAAACGTCGACGGTCGACAGCCCCGTCACGCAGACCGCCGACGTGGCGACGAACAGGCAATCGATCCAGCTCACCGCTCCGTGCGTCTGGCTGAATGGCAGGCCAAGCAGAATCGTCCCCGCCGCGATCAGGCCGCCGAACGAAAGGACGAGCAACGTCTCGGGACGCGCGGGCAGAACCAGGCGCAAGCACTCTCCCAGACCCTGCGCCCCTCGCACCGGACCGCGCGCGACGAGCGGCACAGGTCCACCCTATCATACACGCTCCGGTCCGCTGCGCTCCACCGCCACAATCCGCTCCCGCAACATAGAATATGACCATTCCCGCTGAACTCGCGCAGTGGCCGGAGGCTGGATGGAATGAATGACGCCGCGGAAACGCACCAGGCCGCCGCCGATTCGGATTCCGCGGTTGACGCCGACAGTCGGCAGCCGACACCCGTCGCTGTCCACCTCCCCGGCGCTAGATCCGACTCCATCGGCCGGCAGGTCTTCCTGCTCGCCCTTCCAATGCTCGGCGAGCAGTATCTCAACTTCCTCGTCGCCCTCTTCGATACCTGGATCGCGAAATTCCTCGGCATGGAGGCGACCAACGCCGTCGGCACCGGCGCCTACATGGGCTGGTTCGTCGGCCTCATCGGCTCGCTCGTCGGAACCGGTTCGGCCGCACTCGTCAGCCGCTCCTTCGGCGCCCGCGACATCCGCACCGCCGACCGCGCCGCCAACCAGTCGCTGATCCTCGCGCTCGCCTTCGGCGCAGCCATGACCGTCACCGTCTACTCGATCGCCCCGCCCCTGGCCGCACTCTTCACGCAGACCCCCGAGGCCGAGGCGATGGTCCTGAAGTTTCTACGCATCGACTGCTTCGGCTACACGCTCTTCAGCGTGGCCCTCGTCTGCGGCGGCGCGATGCGCGCCGCCGGTGACACGCGCACCCCGCTCGTCATCCAGGCCGGCGTCAACGTCGTCAACATCGCGCTCGTCTATTCGGCCGTCTTCATCCTCGGCCTCGGCATCGAGGGCATCGCCGCGTCGACGGCCATCGCACGTTCCCTCGGCGGACTCATCGTCTTCCTCGTGCTCACACGCGGCCTTCGCGGAATGCGCATCACCCGCGCCGGCCTCCGGCCCGACCCCGAGATCATCCGCCGCATCCTGCGCGTCGGCGTGCCCGCGGGCATCGACGCCGGCATGATGTGGCTCGCGCAGATGGCGTTTCTCGCGATCGTCGCGCACTCCGCCTCCGGCGACGCCGCCACCGTCAACTCCGCCGCCCACATGATCGCCATGCGCGTTGAAGCGATCTCGTTTCTCCCCGCCGTCGCCTGGATGACCGCCGCCGCAACCCTCGTCGGCCAGTATCTCGGCGCGGGCGATGCCCGCCGCGCCATGCGCGCAGGCCATCTCGCCGCCCTTCAGGCCGCCTCGCTCTGCACCGTCATCGGCGCGGTCTTCTTCCTGGCGTCGAACCAGATCTACGCCCAGATGTCGCAGGACCCGGAAGTGCAGCGCGTCGGCGGTACGACCTTCAAATATCTGGGCATCGTCCAGCCCATCCTCGCGATGGCCATCGTCTATATCGGCGCCCTGCGCGGCGCCGGCGACACCCGCACCACCATGGTCTTCGCCCTCGTCGGCGGGCTCGGCGTGCGCGTCCCGGTCGCCTACCTCGGCGCGATCATTCTGCAATGGGGTCTGTTCGGCGCCTGGCTCGGAATGTGGGCGGACAACGTCGTCAAGTTCGCGCTGGGCCTGATGCGATTCGCCGGCGGCCGCTGGAAGCACACCCGCGTGTGAACGCCGCACCGGCGTCTCACGACAGCGCGGTGCTCGCGACCGCCCGTCCCGCCGTCAGCCGCTCGACCGTCTCCAGCAGCAACCGGTGCGCCACGGGTTTGACGAGCGTCAGGTCGCACCCCGCGGCCAGCGCCTGGTCTGGTTCTTCCTCTTCGAATTGTGACGCGAGACCGACGATCGCCCCGGCGAACCCCAGTCGCCGCAGCGACCGCGCCGTCCCGTACCCGTTGATCACCGGCAGCTCAATGTCCAGAAACACGACGTCAAACGTCTTTCCGCTCGCGCTCGCGGCCGTAAAGGAATCAATCGCCGCGCGCCCGTTGTCGACCACCGACACCTCATACCCTGCGCGGGCGAGGATATATCGGAAATGCCGCTCGCGATCCGGTCCGTCGCCCGCAACGAGGATCGCGCCGCGCTTCGTCCGCTCGCCGGCCGAGTCCGCGCGCCGTTCCGCGGGCTTCGACGTCGCCTCTGCCAGCTTCGCGCCAAACGTCCCGGCCGCAACGACCAGCCGCACGCGCGTCCCCGCAGCCGGCCGCGATTCGACGACGCGCAGATCCCCTCCCAGCAGCCGCGCCAGGTGCAGCGCGATGCACAGGTTCAATCGCCCGCCGCCTGCACTGACCGCCGAAGCCTGTCCCAGCGGCCGCAGCAGGTCCGCGGCCTGGTCCGGTGCCAGTCCCGGACCGGTGTCGACGACGTCGAATTGCAGCGCCCCAGAACCCGAGGAAAATCCGACCACGAGCTTCACGTCCCCGGCCCGGCTCACCGAGATCGCATGCCGGCAGACACTCGCCAGCGCCTGCGTCAGCCGCGCCGGATCGCTGTGCATCGCGCCCGGCAGCCGACCCGCGAATTCAACGCCGAACCCCACCCCGGCCGCCTCCGCAACCGGCCGCATCATCGTCTCCACCTGCCGGACGATCGCGATCGGCGAGCACTCGACCTCCTCGACGCTCATCCGCCCGGATTCGATTCGCGACAGCTCCGCGATATTGTCAAGCAGCGACACCAGTTGTCGGCCATTGGCCCGGGCCGTCTCGGCGCCCGAAGCCTCCGCTCCCGCATCCAGCGCACCGAGCAGATCCACGACCGTCGTTCGCATCTCGCGGCTCAGGTTGCCGAGAAACTCCGTCTTTACCCGCGCCGCCTGCTCGCTCGCTTCGCGGGCCCGCGTCAGATCGAGCTGCGTGCGCCGTAGCGACTCCGCAACCCGACGCCGCTCCTCCGCCGCGTCACGCATCGCCAGAAAGCCGATCAGCGCTCCAAACGCGATCAGGCCCAGAATCGAAACCGCCCGCAACGCATCCGCGCGGGCCCCCGCGACCACGGATTCCCAGCGCCGAGCCGCGTAATCGATCGCCAGCACCCCATCGACGCCGCCGTACCCATCCACGATCGGCTGCGTCACCGTCACCGACGGCAGCAGCCTCCCGTTCACCGGCCGCGGATTGAATCCCACGCCGCCGGCCCACGCCGAGGAAAACGCCGGATCGCCCACCAGTTCCTCGCCGATCGCCGGCCGAGATTCCCGGCCCCCCAGGTACCGCCCGTCACGGTCCAGATCCGATTCCGAGTCGATCAGGACTACCCACCGGCCGTCACTCGTCGGCCTCAGCGTATAGATGTCGTGAATGTCCGGGCTCGCCGCCTGCCATCGCCGCTGGGCGCCGACCATCGCGAGATAGTCCGGATCATCCGCGCTGGTCTCGAGCGAGATCGATGCATGGCCCATGGCACGCAGTTCGGCAGCGCAGATCGCCGCCGCGCCCGCCGCTTCCCGCGCGAACCGGTCCGATTCCAGCTGGGCCGATCGATTCACGTGCCACTGGGCCAGCCCGATCAGCCCGGCCGCGCACACCCACACCGTCACGCCGGGGCAGCCCCGCCGTAGACGCCAGACCGTGACCCCCGCGGCCACGATCACAACCACCGCCGCGAATACCGCCAGATCCGATTGCGATTCGATCCAATGCACCACAGATGACTCCGACGCGGGGCAGCTTGTTCACAGCCCCGCAGGAATCATCGGAATTTCACCAGCCATCCGCCCGTACCCGTGGCGGTTTCGTCCGCGCTCCCCCGCAAAAACGGGCGACGGCTCCCATAATCCACGCCCGCAGCGTGTCCGGGAGCCGTCACACGAATTTGCGTTCAGCGCCGTAGTCAGCGCCGTGTTCAGCGGCGGCGCGGCCGCTTCATGCCCACGATGCCCAGCAGCGTCAGCGCCAGCGGCGAAAGCCCCAGCGGGCCGCAGCCCGGCGCGCAGTCGCCCAGCGCATCCGTCACGTCATCGATCGTGTCGTCCGTCGTGGTGGAGGTGCCCGCGAAGAGCAGGCTCACCGTGCCCGCCTCGCTGTTGGCGCTCACGAGGTCCAGCTTCCCGCTGCCGTCGAGGTCGCCCGCGGCGATCCCGGCCGGTCCGCCGTCGGCGTCGAACGACTTCGCCGCGTCAAACGTCCCGTCGCCGTTGCCCAGCAGCACGGAAACATCGTCTCCCTCGGCGTTCGCCGTGGCGATGTCCAGTTCGCCGTCGCCATCGAGGTCGAGCACGGCCAGCGCCGCCGGCCCGTTCCCGGCGTCGAAGTCGTTTGCCGAAAAAACGCCGGAACCGTTGTTGATCGCCACCGCCACGCTGTCCCCGACCGTGTTGCACGCGAGCAAGTCCAGGTCGCCGTCGCCGTCGATGTCCGCCGCCGCCAGCGCCGTCGGGTCATTGCCCACGTCGACGAACGTCGGCGTTGCCTCGAACGTTCCGTCGCCATTGCCTGCCACGATCGCGATCTGATTCTGCGCCAGCAGCACCGCCGCGAGATCCGCGTTGCCGTCGCCGTCGAAGTCCCCGATCGCCACGCCGCGCGGCTGCGTCCGTTCGCCCTCGATGCCGACGTCGATCGTCAGCGCCGCCGCGAACGCGCCGCCGTCGTCGCTCAGGAGCACGCTCAACGTGTCGTCCTGGTCGTTCGACACCACGACATCGAGCCCGTTCGCCCCGTCGAGATCGCCCACCGCGATCGCCTGCGGCGCGTTGCCCACGGCAAACGCCGTGCCCGTGTCGAACGTTCCGAGGCCCTGCCCCAGGAAGAACGTCACGTTGTCCGAGCCCAGGATCACCGCCGCGATGTCTTGGTTCCCGTCTCCGTCAAAGTCCGCGACGGCCAGCGCCGTCGGCCGCACAAGCTTCGCCGAGTTGATCTGCACGGGCGGCGCGAACACCGCCCCCAGAACGTTGAACTGCACCGTCAGCGTGCCGTCATCCGCGGCCGCCGAGCCGCCCCGGTTGGCCGTCAGGATGTCCGCCTTCCCGTCACCGTTCAGATCAGCAACCACGATGGCGGCCGGATTCGGCCCCGTAGATACGTTGTCCGCGGACTTGTAGCTCACCTGGGCGTGGACCGTCACCGCTGCGCCTGCGATGCCCAGCGCGGGCGCGAGGATCATCCGATTCTTCACGAGGGTCTCCTTCGAAGTGCCGATATGCCGCATGCCCCGCGGCGACCCGCCGCGAGTGCCGAACACCCAAACCTCAAGCTTGGATGATCCCCACGCGGCCGCGCGCGGTCAACCGCCCCGGCCCCGCCGCCCGCAATCGTCGCGCGACCGCCTCAGCAGCTCGTTCCGAAGGCCCCCAGGAGCTGCGCAAGGTCCTCCAGGTTTACGAAGCCGTCCCCGTTCGCATCACCGTCTGCGAACGTGTTTCCGCCCGTCCCGAAGTTCGACAGCAGAATCGCCAGGTCCGCGATCCCCACGGTCCCATCATTGTCCAGGTCACCGATGCGCAGTCCGTCATAAACGAAATGAACACTGCTCCGCCCACCGGATGCTCCCGGCGTACCCGCGCTGACGACCATCTGCCGCTCGTTGTTCATCGTGATCCAGCCGTTCATGCTCCCGAAGCTGCCGCCGATCGGCGTGGGCAGGCCCTGCTGCGCGAGCACCGTCACCTCGCCGTCCACGCTCGAGAGCACCACCGCCTCGCGCTCGGTCAGGTTGGGAAAGCGGATATTCGTCCACAGCAGCACATTGCCGCAATCGTCGATCGCGCGCATCGGATTCCGGCACCACGCCAGGCCGAAGCACTCGCCGCCGCCGACCGGCTGGAAGAACGACAGCGCCGTGCGAAGGCTCCCCGGCTCGCCCGAGAACCAGCCGCCGGTGAAGCTTCCATTGGCCAGGCGCACATCCGCGTAGAACGCGATCTTGCCGCTGTCCGTCAGGTTCGGGCCGGCGAGATCGACAAAGTTCCCACCGAGCGGCGTCGTATCCGTGTTGCGCGCCGCCCACTGGTGCGTCACGCCGTCCGAGAGAATCAGTCCGCGCTCCACGGGTCCGCCCGAAACGACGGCCGCAAACGCGATCTGGCCGAAGTTGTTGATCGCGGGGATCGGACCGATCGGGATCGACGTCCCGTCAACAAACCCGAACCACTCGCGATTTAGGAACGAGAAAACACCGCCGCCCGGCGCAGGATCGCCCAGCGCCGCGACCTTTGTGATGACGCCGCTCTCCCACTTGTAGAAATCCGCCTGAAACTCGCCCTGCCCCGGTCGCCGGCCGGCGAACACGACCACGCGGCTGTTGTTCATCGAGCCGGGGCTGACGTTCTCAAACACGCCGCCCAGCGGGCTCGCATCGCCCAGCGCGACGACCTTGATGATGTCCTGCGTCGCCGCCCGATAGAGGAACAGCCCTCGCAGGGCAGACCC
Organism: Planctomycetota bacterium; assembly: GCA_045863555.1. Lineage (GTDB taxonomy): Bacteria > Planctomycetota > Phycisphaerae > UBA1845 > Fen-1342 > JACRLV01. Next base: position 304,141 of record BTUU01000004.1, read on the forward strand.
GCCGAAGACGTCGCAGTAGAAGAGTACGTCGCCGTTGTCATTGATAACCGGCGCGAACACGGTGCCGTCGTAGAAGCCGCTGAACGTCCCGCCGATCGGCGACGCATCGCCGCAGCTTCCCGGGTTCGTCCCCCCGCCGCCGTCACCGCAGCCGCGGGCAATCACCCGCAGCCCCGCCGGACCGGCCACGAACACCCCCTGGTTCCGCGTACTGCCGTTCACCCGCGAAATGAACGCAATCTCGCCCGCGTTATTGATCACGGCCGGGTTCATGAACGCAAGCGTATTGAGCGTCCCGCCGCCGGGAACAGCCTGCGGCGTCCAGGCCATCGCGGCCCCCGAAAACGCATCCGGCGCATCGCAGCAACCATCGCCACGCGGCCGCACCCAGTCATCCCCCACCCACGCAGCCGAAGCCCGGGCGGGAATGAGCGTGTGCTCGTCCATCTTGAGATAGGGCCCGTCCGCGGCGGCAACTTCAAAGGCCGCGATCAACGTCAGGAGTGCTGTCATCCGAATCATCGCGTTTCCCCTTTCGCGAGCGTGTGACTGCGTGACGCCGGTTTCCAGCCGGCGTCGGCGTGCCGGAACCTCTACTCCGGTTCCGATCAACGGTCATCGTACCGCGCCGCTCGCTGGCTCGGCCGACTCGTCGGCGGCCCCCAGACGTAGAAGAGATCATCCTGAAACTTCTCCAGGTCAAACGCCGTGATCGGGTTCCCCGACGGGTCAAAATAGCTCGCCTCTCCGATCTGGCGGCCCGCGTCGTATTCCGCGACCATCCGCACGGCCCCTGACGGGTAATACTCGACCGCCATCCCGCTCCGCGCCCCGTCGACGAAGTCGATCTCCGCCCGCACAAGCCCGTCCCGGTCGTAATACCGGAAGTGGCCATGCGACTTGCCATCCTTCGAGAAACCCTCGCAGTATCGAAGCGGCTCGGTGTAATACGACGTGAACCTCGAAATCCCATTCGACCCGGCGACGCTCGATTCACTCATCAGATGCCCGGTGGAGTCCCACATCCGCGCCCGCCCGGTCTTCCTCGACCCCTCCATCTCGATCTGCGTCAGCACCTCCCCCGCGGGATACCACGTCGTCCCCCACCGCACGCGATCCTCCATCGGCGTCGGCGTAAGCGACTCAAGCGTCCCGTCGGCGAAGTAATCCACTTCGTAATACGCCGCCCCGCCGAACAACCGGCCAACCCAGAAACCGACGGCGAGGCAGACGACGCCGACGCCGGCCGCGATCAACGTCGGGCGGTGAAGCAGAATGGACACCCCAGCCTCCGCTCAATTCCGGAACAGCGATCCCAGATGGACCGCTTCATCAGGCATCGTAACACGCCTGTCCCCAACCCCCTCCCGCGCTTGCGCCCCCCCTTTCCGCTAAACTCATGCTTTGGGCTCGCGGGCCGCGGGAGAGTCCCCCGTCCAGCCGCCCCCCGGCGAACCGCAGGATCACGTGTGACCTCAATCCGCCACTATTGCGGCCTCTTCGGCATCGTAAACCACCCCGACGCCGCCGAGTTCACCTTCTACGGCCTCTACGCCCAGCAGCACCGCGGCCAGGAAGCCGCGGGCATCTGCACGACCGACGGCAAGACCATCATCCGCCGCGCCGGCATGGGCCTCGTCACCGACGCCATCCACGACCAGGACCTCCTCGACCTCAAGGCCAACATCGCCATCGGCCACGTCCGCTACAGCACCACCGGCTCCTGCAGCCAGTCCAACGCCCAGCCGCTGCTCGTCACCGCGGCCATGGGACAGGTCGCCATCGCCCACAACGGAAATCTCGTCAACGCCTCGCAGATCCGCGCAGAATACGAGGAAAGCGGGCACATCTTCTCCACGACCTCGGACACCGAGGTCATCCTCCACATGCTCGCCGACGAATCCCGCCGCCAGCAGCCCGACCCCCTCGCGGCCGTGATGCGCCGGCTCAGCGGCTCGTTCTCCCTGCTGCTGCTTTACCCTGACCGCATCGAGGCCGTCCGCGACTCGACCGGCAACCGCCCGCTCGCCCTCGGCCGCAAGGACGGCGCGTGGATCGTCGCGAGCGAGACCTGCGCCCTCGACATCGTGCAGGCCGAGTATGTCCGCGACGTCGAGCCCGGCGAGATCGTCACGATGCGCGTCGACGGCATCAGCTCGCGCCGCTTCGCGCCTAAAACCGCCAAAAAAGCACACTGCATCTTCGAACTGGTCTATTTCGCCGACCCATCGAGCCACGTCTTCGGCGAAAATGTCCACGCCGTCCGAAAAGCCTTCGGCGCGGCCATGGCCCGCGAGGCCCCGGTCGACGCCGACCTCGTCATCGCGATTCCGAATTGCGCCCGCTGCGCCGCCCTCGGCTATCACGAGGAATCCGGCATCCCCATCGGCCGCGGCTTTACGACCAATCACTACGTCGGCCGCTCGTTCATCCAGCCGACGCAGGCGATCCGCGACCTCACCGTCCGGCTGAAGCTGAACCCGATCCGCAGCAGCGTCGAGGGCAAGCGGCTCATCGTCGTCGAGGACTCGGTCGTCCGCGGCACAACCACGCGGGCGAAGGTGCAGTCGCTGCGCGAGGCCGGCGCGAAGGAAATCCACCTCCGCGCCGCCAGCCCGCCGATCCGCCACCCCTGCTACTACGGCATCGACTTCCCCAGCCGCGGCGAACTCATCGCCAACCAGCGCACGATCGAGCAGATCCGCGACTACCTCGGCGTCGACTCGCTCGCGTACCTGTCGCTCGACGGCATGCTCGCCGCCGTCGCCGAGCACCGCGGCGACTACTGCACGGCCTGCTTCAGCGGCGACTACCCGATTCCGGTAAACGACGCATTCGACAAGAACCAGTTCGAAAACGGCCGCGTGCGCCTCGCGCAGGCGGTGCCGGCGCTGAAGCATCACTCGCCGGCGTAGCGGTTTTGGGTTCGCAGTTACCGGCAGTAAGTCTCTGCGCGATCCAAAATCCGAGCCCGCTGCGCTAGCAAGGGCGAGTCCCCGCCGCCACGAAACCGACGCATGTGAACCCGCTGATGTGAGTTCCGCTGCCGCGGGGGCGAGAGTTTTTCTCGCACCTCGTCTGCGGCGATCCCTTCCCGCTCGCCGTCAACTTCGTCGAAGTTCTCCGATTACCCGATCAATCTCCCGCCGCGCCCGCACCAGCGCCGTCAGCGGCCGGAGCGCACTGGCAAAGAGCGCGACGAGCAGGAGTCGCACGACACACTCATCCAGTACGTATCGCGATAACCACGATTCATCCCAGTAGCGAGGCCAACCGAACTCGATGACCGCGCCGATGAACTGATAAACCGCGAAGAAGCCCGCCATGACAAACCCGGCGGCGAGCCCTGCCGCCGCCAGCTTCCGCCCAACGATCGCCATCGAAACGCATAACAGCAGCGTCACGCCCCCGTTCAGCGCCAACAACGCCGTAAAATCCACCATGAATGGAACACGCAGCGCCGCGACGAGCACAGCGACCAGCACCAGGACTCCAATCGTCCGCATGCTGACCCACGGTCCGAACAGCGCCAGCCCGAGGCTGAGATAGATCGGGATCAGGCCGAAAAACACATACGACAACCCAAGCACCACGACGCCCGCCGGGCTGTACGGGTCCAGCCACTGAATTGCGTGCCCCGCGACGATCGCGGCGTCACAGCCGATTCCCGCCAGCACCGATCGCTGAATCACCCGGAGGCACTGCACATCCGCGAAGAGCAACCGGGCAGGATCCAGCGTCTCCGCAACCGGAAGCCGACACGCCGAACACGCCTCGACAACCTCGGGCCCGAGCGGCTCTCCGCACCGCGTGCACCGCAGCACCGCCGCCCGGAGCAGCGCCAACTTCGCCGCCTCGTCGAGAACCAGCGGCCGCGGCATAAGTCGCGCGGAAAATCGCACCGTCAATCTCCAACACCGCACAACCCGACTGATTCCTGATACCAAGTGGTGGCTGGCGGGTTGCGGCGATCGACCGCGTGGTAGACGAAAACAAAACTTCGGAGCCCGCTACTAACAGGAGTTCACGTGTGGAAAACCGCCTCAACCGTTGAACATAAGCTCGTGCCATGAACAGCGGAATCCGCCGAGTCCCACAGCAAACCCGCGACCGGCTGACGGTATACTCTCATTGATCAGGAGCCGTCGATGAGCACCGCAGAACTCGAGCAACATCTCGCCGGGCTGACTCGCGCGGAAAAAGCGCGCCTCCTGCAAGCACTCGTCCGCGACCTGGGCGATTCATTCCCCGGAATCGACTCGCGCCCTGACGTTTGCGGATCGGAACCCTGCATCGTGCGCACCCGCATCCCGGTCTGGGTGCTCGAATCGCTGCGCCGTCAGGGCGTGACCGAGGCGCAGATCCTTACCAGCTACCCCTCGCTCCGCTCCGAAGACCTGGTCGAAGCGTGGGCTTTCGTCCGGGCTCACCGCGCCGAGATCGACCGGCAGATCGCTGACAACGAGGCCGCGTAGCGTGGCTCGACTCTACGCGAACGAGAACTTCCCCTTCCCGGCGGTTGAGGAACTGCGCCGGCTCGGTCACGATGTGCTGACAATCCATGAGACCGGTCGTGCAAATCAGGCAATGCCGGATATCGAAGTACTCCGCTTCGCGGCCACGGAACGGCGCACGCTGCTGACGTTGAACCGGCGACATTTCATTCGGCTGCACGAGGAATTTCCCGATCACGCCGGCATCGTGGTCTGCTCGGTCGACGCCGACTTCGTCGGGCAGGCTCGTCGCATCGATGCCGCCATATCCAATGAAGCAGCCCTCAAGGGGATGCTCCTCCGGGTAAACCGCGCCGGATAGGTCAACGATCGCATTCAACGCATCTTGACAGATCATTTCTGTTGCGTACACTTGAACGCAACATAGATGATCGGAGATGATGCATGACGAAGGCTCCCTGGACGCTTACCCGAGAATTGTTCCTCTCCGTCGACGAGACCGACCGCCTCCTCGCCTTCGTCCGCCGACGCGACGCGGAAGCAGCGGAACCCGAAAAGGCCGCCAGCTTCGTCGACCGCGTCATCATCGAATCGCTGCTCCTGAGCGGCCTGCGATGCTCCGAGTTCTGCCGCCTCCAGCTCGCCGACTCCCCGCCAAAACTCGCAAGCCCCGCCTTCGAGGTCCGCGGCGGCGAGGAGTCCCGCCGAACGGTCGTGCTCCCCCGGTCGATCGCCGAACTGCTCACCGACTACGTCCGCGACGTCCGCCCCGCCCTCGCCGAGCGCGGCTGCACCGCCCTGATCGTCAACGAGCGCGGCCGCCCCTACGAACGCACCGGCCTCTACCGCCGCGTCGTCGCGATCCTCACGGCCGCCGGCCTCGCCGCGAAGGCCAAGGTCCAGCTCCTGCGGCACACCTACGGCTACCTCGCGTACCTGCGCACCGGCGGCAACCTGCTCTTCGTCCAGCGTCAGCTCGGCCACGCCCACCCGATGATCACCAGCGTCTACGCCCAGTTCGTCGAAGAAGACTACGCCGCACTCGCCGACCGCGTGGCCGGCGAGGCCGTGCAGCGCAAGCCCAGGGGAGGCCAACCCCGACAGGTCCCGGTCAAGCCAAAACGCGCACGAACTCGGACCCCGTAGCGTAAGCACGACTCCCCCAACCTCGGAGCAGAACCGCCGCCGCGGCTCGTTTCGCAAAAAAGGAGAACCAGATGCCCACCGCAACCATCGCCGAAGTTGTCCGCGACCAGATCTGCGACGTCCTCTGCGTCGAACCCGACGCCGCCACGCCCGACGCCCGCTGGTTCGAAGACCTCGACGGCGAGTCCATCGACCTGCTCGATCTCGGTTTCCGCCTCGGCAAGATCTACGGCCGGCCAATCGAAATCGGCCGCCAGCTCAGCGGCGAAATCAACACCGATACCCGCGGCGTGGTGAGCATCGCCTTTCTTGAAAAGCTCGCCGCCGACTTTCCGTTCCTGCCACTGGGACGGCTGCCCGCGGAACCAAACGCCGAAGACCTCAAGCAACTTCTGACCGTCGACGTGATCACGCGGTTCGTGGAGATGCAGGTAAACCAACCGGCGGCGACGTCATGATCGAGCAACGCGAGACAGTCGCCGGGATCGTCCGGCAAGCGATTTCGGAAACCTGCGGCTGCAATATGGACGTGATCCGTCCCGATGCGCTGCTCTTCGATCTTACCGATGACAACTCGCTCGAGTTGTTGGACCTCGAGTTTCGACTCGGCAAGGCGCTCCGCACCCCGATCGAACTTGGAAAACCCCTAACGGCCGACTTTGCGACCGAACCCGGCGGCGAGTTGAGCGCGGCGTACCTCCAAACGCTCCGCCTCCGCTATCCGTTTCTCCCGTTCGATCGCCTTCCGCCAAATCCGAAGCCGTCTGATCTGCCTCGGTTGTTGACGGTGGACGCGATCACGGCCCTGGTCGAGTTGCAGGTAAGCGAGCCGCGAATGTCGACGTGATCGAGCGTGGTGAACAACCAGGCTTGTCGCAGCCCGCTCAGGATCGGATCCACATGGTGCAACGTCCAGACTCCACCTCCAGAGCGTTCACCCCTCTTCCGTGCCCCGCGCCATCTCCCGCCCCTCTACAATCCCCCCATGTCCGTCTCCATCACCATCCTCGGCTCCGGAACCTCGCACGGCATCCCCATGATCGCCTGCGACTGCCCCGTCTGCACCTCCCCCGACCCCCGCGACCGCCGCACCCGCGCCAGCGCCCTCTTCCGCTTCGACGACCACGCGCTCCTGGTCGACACCGCCCCCGAGCTCCGCCTCCAGTGCCTCGCCGCGAATGTCCGCCACGTCGACGCCCTCTACTTCACCCACCACCACGCCGACCACGTCGCCGGCCTCGACGACGTCCGCCGCTTCAACTGGCTGATCCGCGGCCCGCTGCCCGTCCACGCCAGCGACGCCACGCTCGACCACCTCCGCACGATGTTCCGCTACGCCTTCGTGCAGGACCCCGACTACCCCAGCGCCAAGCCCGAGCTAGTCCCCACGCCCATCCGCGGCCCCTTCGAGATCGCCGGCCGGACCGTCACGCCGATCCCCTACTTCCACGGCCCGCTGCCGGTCCTCGGCCTGCGCATCGGCGACATCGCCTACGTCCCCGATTGCAGCCGCATCCCCGACGACTCGCGCCCGCTCCTGGCCGGCCTCGACGTCCTCATCCTCGACGCCCTCCGCCGCCGCCCGCACCCGACGCACTTCAACCTGGAGCAGGCCATCGACGAGGCCCGCCACATCGGCGCGGCCCGCACGTTCTTCACCCACATCGCCCACGAACTCGGCCACGCCCAGACGCAGGCGGAACTGCCGCCGAACATGTTCATGGCTCACGACGGACTCGAGCTGATTTCGGAGTAGACTCTGCGCCCGCCGCCGCCCTGCCGACGTGCACGGTGCCATAATTCGCGAGCATTCCCCGACCCGGCGCGTTAGATTGTGTGATGGGGCGTTCACATCGAGGAGACGTCCATGAGGGGTGGTGTACCGTGGCCGCCGCTCGGGTGCCATGTCGACACGAGCGGTTCGCGATGCGGCACACGCCGTGGAGGGGCTTGGATCGCCGTGGCGGCGACGAATTCGTACAGCCTCCGCTCGGGTCGACATGGCCGGGCGGCGCTGGCCGCCCCGGCGAGGCATGCCGACCCGCCCGGCTGCATTCGGCCATCGGTGCGACCATTCCAATCGAGGGTGGCGCCGCTACCGACGGTCTCTCACGCCGGTCGTGTCGGCATGGCACCCAATTTCGTCGCCACGCCACCCGCCCGGGAATCGGCGCAGCTTGCCGTACGCGGCCTGAACCGACGCCAGAAGGACGCGCTGGTCCCGCGCCGTCTCAAATGCTTCGCGCCCGCTGCCGCCGTGCACAAGCAGCGCATCCGCGATCAAGTGCACGAGCGTGGAAAACTCGAGAACGCGCGGGTAACCGCGCTGGCGATGTCGCTCGTAAAGCTCGTCGAGATACGCCGGCTCGATCGCCCAACGCCAGATGTGAAGCGCACCATCCGCGAGCGGCATCCGTGCCGCGGCAGGCGCCAACAGGCCGTCCATGGCCACCTTCTCCAACGCCCACAGTCGTAATCTGACCGCTGGACGCAGAAAAAGAAAGCCCGGAACATGTTTACAGCAGTGGTCAAGGGACGCATCCTACCAAACTGAGGACGACGACATGGGTACATTCGGTGCCGGAATATTCGACGATGACCTTGCGTTGGACGTGCGCGAGATATTCCGCGAGTTCATCGCGGAGGGCGACCCACCGGAGGTTGCTACGCGGAAGGTGAAGGCGGAGTTCGAAGACTCAATTGGAGACCCAGACGAAGAGCCCACGTTTTGGCTCGCGCTGGCTGCGACGCAATCCGGGTGCGGACGACTCATGACGACGGTGCGCGATCGCGCAGTGAAGCTCATTGATCGCGGCGGCGACCTGCACCGATGGGAGGACGAAGGTGTCGATCCGAAGGACCGGGCTGCCCGCCAGCGAGCACTGGCGCGATTGCGCACGAAACTGCTCGGGCCGCAGCGAAAGCCAATGAAGCTTCGACTCGCGCAGAAACAAACCACCGAGTGGAAGATCGGCGATGCCGTTTCATACCGCCTCAACTCGGGGCGACTGGCGATCCTGCGCGTGATCGGATTGTACGGAGACCGTGGCGGAGTCATGCCGCACATCGAAGTGTGCGACTGGACGGGCCGAGAAATTCCAACCGCCGCCCAGATCGGCAGGATGAAGACGCGATCGGCGCCGAGAACGGGTGTGCTCAAAAAGTTCCCGGCGGATAACTCCACCATCCTCTTCCCCTCGCGTGACCTTCCCGCGGATCGCGTTGCTGTCGTGGCGCAGCGTGTATGCAAAAAGAAACGCGAACTCTTTCCCGCAGGGATGGTCCTCTGGAAGGATCTGGATGAGCACTTGAGTGCGATGAAGCTAAAGTGAGAATTTGTCTCGCGTGAGAACGCTGACCGGCACAATGGAGCGTTCTCGAGTCCGGCCCGAAGTTCCGTAATGCGCGTTCATCGAGTTCCGGCGCACCACCTTCGATCGCGGGCATGGAATGGTCGGAGCTTCCGGGAGACCGTCGTGGTCATAAGGCACTTTTGGTGGGCGGTCCTCGTATGCGTGATGTGTTCTGTCGGATGCGATCCGGAAAAATAAAGCGACCGCTCGACAGAGGCCAATGAAGCAAATGTGGTGCCTGTGTCGCCGGGTAGCTCGAAGTCCGCAATCGCGCCACCCGACTCGGAGCCCGACGCGGTCGCTGCGAGGCCGGATATTCAACCCGGGGAATCAGTGACTGAACCGACAAGATCGAAACTGATCGATCACCCCGTCATCGGAGAACTCGGAATTCCGCTCGGAACGGTCGCGGAGATACGCGCCCGCGTGGTCGCGGGCAGCGGCGGGAAGGGAATCCAGGACATCTACCTCCTGCGCGTAACAGAAGTTGATGGACGCTCGCTCGCGCCGGCTCCTGTAATGGAATTCCGCGTCCCCGGATTCGTGCGAGTCAACCTTGCCAGCAATAATCTCGACCTTTACGAGTTAAAGACCGGCTCAGAGGCCGGCACGCTCAATTCATCGCAGATCGACGAGCTTCGAAGGGACTACGTCGGAAAGGTAACGCGCCTGGTGGTGTACGAAGTCGGTAAATTCTCTGGAATTCCCAACAATCTGCCCCCCGATGCTCCGGTCTGGCAGGATCGCGGGTTTGGCTTTTCTACATCGCTCGTGGTTCTGGCTGAACGGCCCTAAGTACCCGATTCCATAAATACGATGACGTATTGATTGCCGGGTGCCGGGTGCCGTGGCCACGGCTTTTCGCGTGGCCACGTTTCCGGTCAGCATCCACGGAGCCTCTGCCGAACTTCTCTCAGGCGCATCACTCACCGCCGCCACGCATCGACCCTCGCCGCGCCGCCGCGACTCGCAAAAAACGCCGCCAAATCCCGCCAGATTCCCCTCACCCGCCGCCAATCCCCGCCAAACTCCGCCAACCGCGCGCACACCACCCCCGAAATCCCGCCGCCCGCCTCATCCCGTGCAACAATCCCGCAGATGCCAGCGCTCCAATACCCATTCCCGGTCCGCCCCCATCACCCGGCCGCCGCCCCCCGGCCGTCATCCCCGTCCCTTCCCACCTTCCCACATTCCCACCTTCCCACCCCCCATACGTCTGATAACCAAGGTGATCATTCCGGCACGCGCGAAAAAAAGAAAATGATCACCTTCGGCCAGAACGCTCAAAACGCGGTTTCGGCGGCCCCGCCAACCCGAATCCAACGTCCTGATAACCAAGGGTGCCAACCCCGCGCGCAAAAAAAGAAAAGTTTGGCACCCTTCGGCCAGTTCGCTGAAAACGGGGTTTCGGGCTCGCCCCTCAAGCCGCGAACGGCCATTCACCCCAACCCCGGTTGGGTACCTTGGCCACCGCTGTTCGCGAGGCCACGTTCTCGGGCGGACCTACGCTCCCGCTACCTCAAGCGGCGAGTCATCCGCACGCAGGCCGGTCAGGTCCTTGAGCGCCGTCCGCACATACCCCAGCCCGATCGACTTCCCAGCCACCGGCTCGAACGCCAGCGACGTCAGACGCCCGACCACCGCCTCGCCCTGCCTGATGTCCGTGGGCACCTCGATCGTCGGCCGCCCCGCGATGTCGATCTTCACGAGCCGCCGCGCGACCGTCCCGTGCGACCGCATCCGCTCGATCACTTCCTGCCCGAGGTAACAGCCCTTGTGATAGCTGATCCCCCGCTCGATCTGCCCGGTCTCCGGCGGGATCGTCTTCTCGTCGATGTCGCGCCCGATCCACGGTATCCCAGCGCCGATTCGGAGCACATCCAGCGCCTCGAATCCGATCGGCCGCACGCCCAGCCCGACGAGCCGCTCCCAGACACCCGCCGCCGCGTCGACGGGGATGATCAGTTCAAACCCCGGCCGCCCCGCGAAGTCGTGCCGCACGAACCGCGTCCCACCATCCGCCGTCCAGGTGCTCGCCAGCGAAGGCATGGCGACGAAGTTCCCCGCGCCCAGCGCCGGCGCGATCAGATCCACCCCCGCCCCGGTCACGCCGAGCCGCGCGAATTCCGCGCTGCGGTCGACCATCTTCGCATCTTCGGTAATGAGGAACTTGTTCAGGTGGGCGATCGCCGCTCCGGCCATCGACCGGTCGACGTCGAGCCAGAGGGAGTCGGTCAGCACGAGGATGTTCACGTCGAAGATCGTCCGCCCGCGCACATCGATCGCGAAGGCGTAATTGCCCGCGCCGTCATCGAGCGTCTTGACCGCGTTGGTCACGAGGTTATGCAGCCACGTCTTGCGATCCTTGCCGGTGACCTCGATCAGTCCGCGATCGGTGCGATCGACGAGCACCGGCCCCGCTTCGACGGCGGCGAGCTCTGCCGCGAGGTCGGAAAAACGCGCGGCGAAGCGCACGCCGCGATAATCGATCCACTCACACGCGGCCGCGTAGCTTGCCGCCGACGCGAACGGACTTCGAATCGGTTCACTCGCCATTGTTCCCTCGCGGCCGCCGCGGCCCGCCCCCGCATACAATCAGCCTATTCAGTCGGACGCGCACTGGCAATTCCGCGGGGAGACGCTGTTCATGAACTCGGCCTGGATTCTCTCGCTCGGCACGGAACTCACGCTGGGCCAGTCCATCGACACCAACAGCGCCTGGCTCGCCCAGCGCCTGGCCGAACACGGAATCCGTTGCAGCCGCCACGTGACGATCGGCGATGACCTCGACGACATCCGCCGGGGCGTGGATGAAGCCGCCCGGGCTGCGGAGCTTGTGCTCATCACCGGCGGACTCGGCCCGACCGACGACGACCTGACGCGTCAGGCCCTCGCCGAAGCCGCCGGCACAACGCTCGAACCCTGCGCCGCCAGCCTGGAGCAGATTCGGGCGTTCTTCACCCGCCGTGCGCGGGAGATGCCGGAGCGTAACAAGGTCCAGGCGCTGCTTCCCGTCGGCGCGCGGCCGCTGCCGAATCACTGGGGCACCGCGCCGGGCGTCTCCATCGAGATTCACGGAACGCCCATATACGCCCTGCCCGGCGTCCCCGCGGAGATGAAGGCGATGTTCGACGCGTCCGTGGCTCCCGCGCTCGCGGCCGCATCGTCCGGGCAGATTCTCCGCAGCCGAATCATCCGCACGTACGGAATGCCCGAATCGGAACTCGGCCACGCGATTCGCGACCTGATGACGCGCGGCCGAAACCCCGAAGTCGGTACCACCGCCAGCTACGGCGACATCGGCGTCCGCATCAACGCCCGCGCGGCCGGCGCCGGGGCGGTCAATGCACTGCTCGACGAAACGGAGGCCGAGGTGCACCGCCGCCTTGGCAAGTACGTCTACGGCCGCGACGAGGAAACGCTGGCGGGAGCCGTCGGTGCGCTGCTCGTCGGCCGGGGCGCGACGCTGGCGGTCGCGGAGTCGTGCACCGGCGGGCTCATCGGCGCGCTCATCACCGACGTACCCGGCAGCAGCCGCTATTTCCGCGGCGGCATCCTCGCCTATTCGAACGACGTGAAGGAATCGCTGCTCGGCGTGAGACACGAAACGCTCGTCGCGCACGGCGCCGTCAGCATCGAAACCGCCCGCGAGATGGCCGCCGGCGCCGCCGCTCGGCTGGGGGCCGCGTTCGCCCTCTCGGCGACCGGCATCGCCGGCCCGGACGGGGGCACAGACGCCAAGCCGGTCGGCCTCGTCTGCATCGGCCTTGCCGGTCCGGACGGCGTCCAGGCGCGGGAGTTGCGCCTCGGCGGCGAACAGGGTCGGACGGCAGTCCGGGAGCGGGCCGCACGAGGGGCGCTCAACTGGCTCCGGCTGAACCTGATGGACGCGTAACGAGACCGGCCGCCGCGCGATCGAACCGGCCGGATTGCCCTCGTTCGGTACAGCCGACCTGCCCGGGCCGGGAGATCGCATCCGGCAGAAGGCGACTTTCGCAAACCACCGATAACTCATAACGTACAGACTGGACGTGGTCGGCTGCGGCCGACCGCCCCGGGTTTGCTGTCCGGCCGCCGGATCGGAGTCGCAGATGCGCGTAATCGTATTGCTGACAATTGGTTTCGTGCTGTTCGGCGCGCCTGCCGTCGGCCAGGAGACTCCCCCCGCCGACAGCCAGGCCTCCGGCGACAAGCCGGTCATGGCCATGAGCGACGACGAGCTCCTCGATCTCGCCGCCCGCTATGCCGACATCGGCCGGTTTGCGGAAGCCCGCGCCGCGCTCCGAATCGTGCTCGGCCGGAATGACCGAAACCTCGAGGCCCTTCAGCGGGACGGCGAATACGCCCTGAAGACCACTCCTTCGGACGTCCAGGGGGCACGGTTGTCCTTCCTCGCGGCGCTGAAGATCCAGCCTGCCGAGTTCCGTGCGAACTACGGCCTCGCCCAGACCTGGTTCCGCACGCGAAGCTGGCGACAGGCCCAGATCTACCTGGAGACCGCAGCCAGAACGGCGCCGTCAGACAAGGTCGCCGAGCTGAACGCCATGCTCGCGCAGTGCTACCGCGCGAACGGGCTGAAACCGGAAGCGTACGCTGCCGTGGAGAAGGCCATCGCGGCGGACCCTTCCGGCCGCGACGCCCGCGAAGTCAAGATCGCGCTGCTCACGAGTGATCGCAAGTACGACCAGGCGCTCGTCGAGGCGGATGCACTGGTGGACCTGAATCGGGACGCGGTCCGGGTCGCCGCGGACAAACGAGAAGCGCTGGTGCGTCTCCACGGCGCCCACAATATACGCCTCAGCGTGCTTCAGGAGATGCGAACCATTTTCTTCCAGATCACGCCCGCCGGCGAATTGACGGAGCGCATCGTCGAAGGGCGCGAGCGCGAAGCGGCCGCGGTCGTCAAGCGCGTCATGGAAGACCTCATCGTATTGAACGACCTCAACCGCACGATCCAGTACTTCACGATCATCGCCTTCGCCGAACAGGCGGTGAAGATCGCGCCGGGCGACTCGGATGCGTGGCTGAAACTCGGAATGCTCTACCGCAATACCTACCAGGACCAGGCGGCGGCGAACGTGATGGCAAGAGTCCTCCAACTCGACCGCGAGAACGAAGCGGCCAAGCGCGAACTCGAGACGCTGCCGCCGCCGACGAATGTCGCGCCGATTCCGAGCGCGTCGCAGCCCGCCGGCATTCCGGAATCCGGCCCCGCGACGTCGCAAGCGTCCGTGCCATGATCGCCGGCGCGCCGGATCGCGGCGGCTGACTTGTAGAGTTTCCGCGCAACGATTTCCGGCCACGCGGGGCGGCTTCCGCTGCGGATACTTCTTACACGTCACCGCCGCGCAGTCGGTCAGGGCGTCACATCCACGACGGTGAGGATGCCCTTGCCATCCGATGTCGACTGGCCGACGTACGCGGTGTTGCCCACCACCTCAATGCACTGCCCCATTCCGGGCAAATTGATCGTCTCGCCGCCGACCGGATTCCGCGGATCGGTCACATCCCAGATGCCCATGACACCGGTGCCGTAGGGTTCGCCCGCGCCGACGATGTAGATGCGGTTGTTCGCCACCGCGATGTCGTATCCCGAGCTGTTCATCACCGACCACAGCTCAACCGGCGCCGACGGATTGCTCGCGTCGATGATCGCGAGGCTCGTCGTCAGTACATACACCGTCGTACCGACCACGCGGATCGCGCCTGCACCCCCGCTGTATGCCTCGTGAGTCGGGTCAAACTCCGAGAGGAGCACCGGGTTGGCCGGATCGGTGACGTTCACGAAGTAGACCGATCCGTAGAGGTCGGCGAGGCAGACCGTCTTGCCGTCGGGCAGCATCCCTACGCCGCGGATGTACGAGCCGATGTCCAGCCCGCCGCGCGCCCGGCCCTTGTCCACCGCCGGCTCAGTCACGTCCACGATCCCGAATACACCGTCGTCCTGCGAGTAGCTCAGATCACCCGCCGCGATGTACGCGAGGCCGCCCGCAACAACGCTCGCATTGCAGTCGGAGTTCAGTCCCACGCCCTCGAGTGCCTGCATCGCCGACACGGTCGAAATGTCCACCATTCGGAACGATCCGCACGAGACGTACGCGATCGACCCGTCTGTCGTGACTCCCCGGCCGGAGGAGTGCATGCTCAGCGTCAGCGACCCGAGCTTCGCCGGCGTTCCGCGCCCGCCCACGTACGCGGTCAATCCGACGTCATGATCGATCGCCAGCACCAGGTCGTTGTAAACCGCGATGTCGCGAATCCGGTTGTCCACGGTCAGTGATCCCAGGATGCGCGACGCCGCCGCCGATTCCCACAGCGTCAGGCTGTCGCTGCCTCCCTTCTTCAGCGTGACCGTCCGCTCGACATTGCCGAAGTGTTTGTCGATCAGCGTGTACGAACGGTAGTCCAGCCCGTCGTACCACTCCGCGAGCGTCCTGGGATCAGCGACCGCGTGGCTGCCCATGTCGCGGTACATCTTGCACGCCCAGCGCGCACTCTCGCGCGTCTTCACCCACCAGTCGAAGCCGAGGTGACCGCCCACGCCTTCGGTCGTCATCATCTGCGGCCAGGTTCCCAGGTCGCTCCAGCAGAAACCGCGGTAAATGAGCGGCCGGTTCGTGCCGAGATCGTTCTTCTCAGCGAGGTACGTCGGGCTCACGAGGATCATCCACCGGCGGATCGGCGCGGTTTCCGTCGCGAGTTGGAACTTCATGAACCCGGCCGCGAGCTTGCCGTCCTGCATCGCCCGGCGTCGCTCGCTGACCTCGACCGGCAGCTTCTGATACGCCAGTTCCTGCGAGATGGACTGTCCCGTCAGCATGTAGATCTCGTTGCGGATCAATCCGCTGGGCCACGCGATTCCGTGCGAATAGAAGTGAATCACGCCGTAGTCGGAGAGCGTGCGGAGTACCGCGAGCGTGCACTGCTCACCCCGGTAGATCTCGAACGGGTTCAGCCCCGATGCTGCAAACGCGGCGTTCCCGTACTGTTCGATCTTCGCGGAGAAGTTCTTGCGTTCCCAGTAGTGCGGGTTGTAGAGGAGGGTGCGCGTCGACTTCGGAGCCATGCCCTTCTCAAGTGCGTCGCGCGGCTTGGGCGCACCCCCGCCTTCGTTCTCGATGTCCGCGGGTTCGAGATTCGGGTTGTCCGGATCATCGTCGAACGGATCGGTCACGTAGAAGAGCCGAATGCCGTTCGTGCACTGCACCGCCAACCCCTGCCCGCCGATCTCCGTGGA
The DNA here is from genome assembly GCA_045863555.1 of Planctomycetota bacterium. Lineage (GTDB taxonomy): Bacteria > Planctomycetota > Phycisphaerae > UBA1845 > Fen-1342 > JACRLV01. Next base: position 320,331 of record BTUU01000004.1, read on the forward strand.
CTCGACCGCCGGATCGGCGTTCAGATCGGCGGCGAGTTGATTGAGCGCGTCCGTGACCGGTGTGCCGGCGGGGAGTGCATCCAGGTCCGCAGCGGCATTCTCGATCACGTCGAGGACGCGCTGCGTTTCGACGTCCGGATCGCTGGCTCCGTTCGTGTTGTCGTTTCCATCGGGATTGAGCCACGGGCAGCCGCCGAGCAGCAGCAATGAGACAATCGCGGGCCCACACGCCCAGAGTGTGAAGCGAAGCACCATTCGTAGCATGTCTGGATCCCCCTCTCTCGCCTGCGCCGAAGAGCGAGATGAGCGGGTCGGCGCGGCGGGACGTGAAATGCGCCTATCTGAAGTTTGAATCACAATTCGCGAGAGGTCAACCTGCCGTCGATGCGTTTATTGCTGCAAGGACGTCAAATCCACAATGAAGGTCCGGCCGAGCTGGCGCGTCGCGTGACGGCGCGGATTGAGTGTCGTATCATGGACATTTCGACCCTTTTTCATGGTTGGAGGTTGCATGGAACGGACGTTGATCATCTTCAAGCCCGACGCGATGAACCGGCTTCTGGTTGGGCGGATCCTCTGCCGGTTTGAGGACAAGGGCCTGCGGATCGCGGCGATGAAGCTTCAGAAGACCGCGCGGACGCAGGTCGAGAAGCACTACGAGGTGCACAAGGAGCGGCCCTTCTACAAGGCGCTGTGCGACTTCATGACCAGCGCACCAGTGATCGTGGCCGTCCTCGAAGGCCCACAGGCGATCACGGTCGTCCGTAACCTGCTCGGCGCGACCGACGGCAAGGCGGCGGCGCCGGGCACGATTCGCGGCGACTTCGGCATCGACAAGCAGTACAACCTTGTGCACGCGAGCGACTCGCCGGAGACGGCAGCGTTCGAGATCAACCTGTTCTTCAAGCCGGAAGAGCTCGTTTCGTACACGCGTGCGCCGGATGCGTGGATTGTGAGCGCGTAGGCAGCACCGGCGGAGGATCGACGATGAAAGTCAAACCGATCCAGGAACATGAACAGAAACCCGTGCAGATGGAAGGCGCTGCCGGCGCGAAGATGCGCATGCTCGTTGGCCCGCCGGACGGCGCGCCGAACTTTCACATGCGCCACTTCGAGGTCGAGCCCGGCGGCTATACGCCGCACCATCAGCATGATTACGAGCATGAGATCCTCATCCTGAAGGGCGAGGGGCTCGCGAAGAGCGAGCAGGGCGAGCGGATGTTCCACGCCGGCGACGTCATCTGGGTCCCCGCGAACGAGATGCACCAGTTTCGGAACACGGGCGCGACGCCGCTGGAGTTCATCTGCCTGATTCCCGCACCGAAGTCGTGCGCGTGACTACGCCGTGGGCAAGAATCTGTGGCCGCTCGACGGCTTCGGAAAGGATCAATCTTCATGAGCGCACTCTCCCGCCGTGATCTTCTGGCCGCCGGCACCGTTGCCGGCGGGTGGCTTGCGGTATCCGGCGCATTCGCCCAGTCCGCGCCGACGACGCAGGCGGCCGACGCCTCCGACGGCCCCTATTCGCTGTCGCCGCTGCCGTACGGCTACAGCGACCTCGAGCCGCATCTCGGAGCGCAGACGCTCAAGCTCCACCACGACATCCACCACGCGGGCTACGTGAAAGGCGCCAACGAGGCTCTCGCGGCGCTCGCGACCGTCCGCCGCGACGGCGGCGACGCCATTCGCCAGGTCCGGGCGATCACCGACTCGCTCGCCTTCAACCTGGCCGGGCACCTGCTGCACGTCGTCTACTGGAACAGCATGTCGCGCACGGGCGGCGGGCAGCCGCCGGCGGACAGCGAGATCGCGAAGATGCTCAAGCGCGATTTCGGCTCGTTCGACGCGTTCGCCGGTCATTTCTCCGCGGCCGCGGCGCAGGTGCAGGGCAGCGGCTGGGCGATCCTGGGCTACGAGCCGCTGGCCCGGAGGCTGCTGGTATTGCAGGCGGAGAAGCATCAGAATTCGCACGGGCCGGGCGTGGTCCCGCTGATCGCGCTCGACGTCTGGGAGCATGCGTATTATCTCCAGTACCAGAACCAACGATCGAACTACATCAAGGCGTTCTTCAACGTCATTCACTGGACCGATGCGGACGCCCGTCTTCGCGCTGCGATCGCGAGTTGACGCTCGGCCGGCGACGGCGACGGCCGAGTTCCATCGCGACGAGGTTGCGTCGTGAGCCAGCGCCCGGCCGACTACTCGCGTGATCTTCGCCTGCCGCGGCCTCCGTCGACGCCGCTGCCGCTGACGTATGTCATCCTCGCCATGCTGGCGGTATGTGCGCCGCTGGTCATTGCGTCGCAGATCGCCGCGCACCTGCGCTTCGACGTCGTCGACGACCAGATGTTCGGCTATTACGGGTGGCGCATCGCCCATGGCGGCGTCGCGTACCTGGATGTCTGGGACAATAAACCGCCGGGCATCTACTGGATCAATGCGATCGGCTTTCTCATCGGCGGCGACAGCTATGGCGGCGTCGTCTTCCTTTGCGCTGTCGCCGTCATCGCCACGCTTGTGCTTCTGTATCTCATCCAGGCTTCGATCTACTTCCGCGGCGCGGCAGCCGTATCGACCGTGCTCGCGTGCTTCTTCATTACGCATGGCTTCTACCAGGGCGGCACGAACCGCACCGAGACGTTTCTCATCCCCTTCGAACTCGGGGCCGTGCTGCTGTACTTCCGCGGATTCGTGCGCGATCGCTGGTGGAAGTGGTACGTCGCCGGGCTGCTCTGCGGCGTCGCGTTCACGTTCAAGCAGGTCGGCCTGGCCGCGTGGGGCGCGATGGGGCTGCACACGATCATCCTCGTGTGCATTCGCGAACTGCCGGTCCTCACAGGCCTGCGGCGCTGCCTGCTGCTGCTCGCCGGTGCGGTCACGACGATCGGTGCGGCCGCGGCGTATCTGCACTCGCAGGGCGCGCTCTTCGAGGAGCGCGGGGCGCTCTTCGCGATCTTCGGCTTCAACCAGGCGTATTTCGACGTCGGCGCGAGCAGCATGACCGAGGTGCGGTTCAAGTGGACGATGCTACGCCACCACATGATGCCGATCCTCACGCTGCCGCTGCTCATGGCGATCGCCGCGGCGATCCACTCGACGCTCTGGTTCCTGCGGCCGCAGTATCGCCCGACGGAGATCGAGCAGCCGCTGCGGGAGTTCAAGCCGGCGTGTCCGCATTTCATGATGCTGTTTGCGATCTGGTACGTCGCGGCGATGTACGGCGCGTCGGTCAGTCCACATGCGTTCCGCCACTACCTGCTGCCGACGCTGCCGCCGCTGCTGCTGGCGGGCGGGTATCTCATCAACGTCATCAAGACCGAGGTCAACCTGATCGACCGGCTTCAGCAGCGGGCGTGGGTGACGGCTGCGTTCGTGCTGATGGGGTATCTCGCGATCGATGCGGTCTGGTTCCACATGGGCGAGGTCGGGCGAGTGTGGGTGGATCGATTTGAGCGCAAGAAGGACGCGCCGTGGGAGACGGTCGGCGACGCCGTGGCGGCGATGACGCGGCCGGACGAGCGGATCCAGTGCTTCGGCTACCAGCCGGGGGTGTACTTGCGGGCGCGGCGGCTGAACGTGTGCCGGTACACGACGACGGAGAAGATGGGGCAGGTGCAGGAGGGCGCGCGGTTCCAGGAAGAAGAGCTCCAGCACACGCTGAGCGCGACGCCGCCCACGGTGCTCGGCATCACGGCCGGGGATTACGGGCGGCTGATCGATCGCGACCCCAACGACACGCCGATGACGGGGTGGGACTACTGGCTGCGCGACTTCATCGCGGCGCGGTATGAGCAGGCGCAGATGATCAACGTCGAGGATGACAATTACCTGCTGTTCAAGCTGCGGCCGGCGGCGAGCGGACCGGCGTCGTCGGCGAGCGCGCCCGCGACCGGGGCACCAGGAGCACAATAGGCCGGGGTCGGGGTGAATGGCCATTCGCGGTTTGGATGGGGATTCGGAAACCGCGTTTTCAGCGAACTCTCCGAAGGGTGCCAAACTTCTCGTGTTGCGCGCGACGGTTTGGCAATGTTGGTTATCAGGACGTTGGATCCGGGTTGGCGGGGCCGCCGAAACCGCGTTTTGAGCGTTCTGGCCGAAGGTGATCATTTTCTTTTTTTCGCGCGTGCCGGAATGATCACCTTGGTTATCAGACGTATGGGGGGTGGGAAGGTGGGAATGTGGGAAGGTGGGAAGGGACGGGGATGACGGCCGGGGGGCGGCGGCCGGGTGATGGGGGCGGACCGGGAATGGGTATTGGAGCGCTGGCATCTGCGGGATTGTTGCACGGGATGAGGCGGGCGGCGGGATTTCGGGGGTGGTGTGGGCGCGGTTGGCGGAGTTTGGCGGGGATTGGCGGTGGGTGAGGGGAATCTGGCGGAATTTGACGGCGTTTTTTGCGAGTCGCGGCGGCGCGGCGAGGGTGATGCGAGGCGGCGGTGAGTGATGCGCGCGAGACACGTTCGGCGGAGACTGCGTGGACGTTGAGTGGAACCGTGGCCACGCGAACGGCCGTGGCCACGGCACCCGGCGCGAGAAATCCGTCACCGCACGATGCCCGGCACTTGGTGACCGGCGGCCAGGTCGACGAACGTCAAGGCTCCTTCTTCGTTGCTTCGTCGTCACCCTCTGCCGCACGTCGCTGGGCGCGCGTGGGCAGTTTCTCGAGCCGTGGCTTGAGCTGCTGCTCGAATATTTCATGGATCGGCGACATCAGCTCCGCTTCGCGGCGGCCGAGGCGGCTGGACTTGTCCGGATCGGCCGTCTCTTCTTGAGCGCGTGCGACGGCCGTCTTTTCAAGCTCCTCGAACTCACGTTTCTTCCGCTGAACGTATTCGCGGGCCCGGTCCTCGCATTCGTGGAGGATCAGGATTGCCTTGTCCGCCTGCTCCGCGTCGAGTTGGTAGCGGACAATGAAGTTTCGCACGTACTCGGCCCAGATCGTCTCGTGTCGCTTCTCGGCCGAGGTGTCATCCAGCAGCCGCTGGATTGCCTCCGCCTGGGCACTTGCCCATGAACGAACGAGTGTGGGGCCGGGTTGAACTTCGCCGCGCTTCAGCTTCTTGCGGTACTCCGCCTCCCCAATTGCGGACTTTCCGTCGAAAAACAGCAGAGGCGTCCCAGGTGGTTCCAAGGGACGATGAATCGTCATGCCCGGCTCAATCCCGATGTCCGCCGGCGTAAATCGGCGAGGATGCTTCGGATCATTGAACGACGCGGAGACAACGCGGATCACCTCGGCGGGCTCGGTCCCGTTTTTGTACCCGCTGTTGAAATTCAGCACCGTGTCGGGATACCAGACGCCGTCAAACTGACGAAGGGAGATGCGCGTCTCGCGGAGGGTCTTCCCGTCGTGAACGGCGGTGATTCGGACGGCGTTCCAATCGCGCTTTGGGTCGATCCACCAGGTGAGCCCGCCGTGTTCGGTTTTTGCCGTGACGACGTGGAGGCCGTCCTCGATTCGCTCGGTGTATTCGCGCGCCGCCGGCTGCTCGCCCTGATCCCGCCAGAGTGTGTCATGAATATCGGCATAGGAAAGAAAGCAGGTAGCACCGAGCGAGCGGAAATCGGGAACATCACAGTGCGGGTTGTCCTTCGTCGAATGGACTGCACTTGCCGTTCTCTGCATGAATGCCCAGCGCTCCCCGTCGCGCTTCAACGTGGGCAGGAAGGCAATTACCCGCGCCCCTTCCTCCTCTGCGGTCTGTTGCGCGTTTTCTTCTGGTCCGCCCCGCAGGATGTCGATCAAATCCGGCCCCGCCATCCGCGCTGTGCGATAAACACCGGCGGGCGGGCCGACGCCCGACTGCCGCCAAAAGTAGTCGACGGAACCGGTCTCCAACCTTTCCCGCGCCTTCTGGAAATTCTCGAGCGCCTGCGGCCGCTGCTGGGCATGCGCAAGCGCCGAGAACGCCAGTGCCGTCAACACCCTCGGGAGGAATTGCGACGACAGCAGCATCCGAACACCGCCTTCCGTTAGATATCGACGCAGCTACCAATGTCGCGCGGCTGCAGTTGATAGAATGTCGTCGTACTCTCATTGCCGGTTTGGGCACCCTTCTTGCATTTGTTCCCGGCGCACGGAAAAACGTCAGCCGCCGTGCAGTATACTTCGATTGAGCACGGGACCTCGTAATTCACTGCGTTGTCTCCTGAAGCAACCTGGTCCGCCTGCTGCTGGATAAAGCAAATCCAGACTGTTGCGGGGGAACCACAACTGTTATTCCCAAACGGCGGGCCCTGAATACAATCGCCGCATTGCCCGGTCGAACATCCGCTACATCCAGGTTGGCCGGTCTGACTCCAGTTTCCCCAGCAGACCACAGCGCGCGCGGAGGGCGTGACAAGCCCGAGAACGTACGACATCGCACCGAGAGTGATTGCAAGCAGCGCTACAGATTTCATTTGCTTCTCCTTCTGGAAAATCTCCGTTCAGAGAACAGATATCGGCACCCGCCGCATCCGCCCCAGCGAATCCGAGACTTCAAGTCTCCCAGGTTCTGGAAACGCGACTCCGCTTGGATTACTCAACTGAACTGCGCCGTCCGCTTCGACGGTGACGTTGATGCTTGCCGGATGGAACGTCGCCGACACGATCCGAACGCGCTCGCCTGTCCGGTCGAAGAATTCGATCCTCTGCGTTTTTGCTCCGAGTATTGTCGGTGCGACGGGTGAGCACTCAAGCTCGTGCACGGCCCGCAGCTTGACGAACACAACGCCGGACGGCTTGATTGGACTAGATGTTCGAACCGCCACCGATGCACTGTGAAGTCCCGGCGTTATTACTCCGGCCACTAAGTATTGAACTTCTCATGCCGCGGCATACTGCACAGCTTGGGCCTGGAAGTAGCTCTTGACGATGTTGCGGCGGCGCTGCGTGCCGCGTAGGTACGCTTCGACATTGGCGATCAGCTCGGCTTGGGTGGCGGGCCGCTGGCGGCCGACGGCGTTGGTCTTGACGTCGTTGTTGAGATACTCGTCCGGGTTCAGGTCCGGGCTGTAACCCGGCAGGAAGAACAGGCGGATGCGATGACGGTTGGCGTCCAGCCATTGGCGCGCCGCGGCGGAGCGGTGCACCGGATGACGATCGACGATCAGGAAGATCTTGCGCCGCCGCTGACGCAGCAGACGCTGGCAGAATTGGATGAACACCTCGGCCGTGAAGCGCCGGCTGAAGAGCATGAAGCACAGCACGCCCAGATTCGTCAGGCTCGACATCATGTTGCAGCCGAAGCGCTGGCCCGTACCCGGAATCACCGGCGTGATGCCGCGCCGCCCGTAGCTGCGGCCGGCCTGGTGGTCGCTGCGCGCGCCCATCTGGTCGCCCCAGTGAATCTCGGCCTTTTCGTCCTTGGCCTGCTGGGCGATGGCCGGGTATTCCTCTTCTTTCCAGCGCTTGACTGCCGCCGGATCGCGCTCGTACGCGCGGCGCAGCGGCTTCTGCGGCGTGAAGCCCCAGCGTTTCAGATAGCGGCCCGCCGTCCGCACCGAAATGCGCAGGCCGCTGCGCTGCGCGATCAGGTCGCGCACCGCCTCGCGCGTCCAGAGCGCAAAGGGCAGCTTGAGCTGATCCGGCGTGCGGTCGCTGATCATCTTGACGATCGTCGCCGCCTGATGCGCGGGCAGCCGCGGTTCCGGCGGGCGACCGCGCTTGCGCGCGCGCAGCGAGCGAACGTTGCCGAGCGCTACCGTGCGGCGCCAGTAGAACACCGCGGTCCGCGAAACGCCGAACGTCCGCGCCGCGACGGCCGGCTTCATGCCGCCGCGAATGGCCTCGATCACTCGAATCCGCAGCGCTTCCTGCGCCTCGGCCGACAACTTGCGCGCATCCTTGCTTGGCATGCAGGCAGTATACCCGATCTTTAGAATAGTTCAATATTTACTGTCCTGATTAATAAGAGATCTTTCCGGATCGTAACCAAAATGTCCCACCTACCGGAGCCCCCGCTGCCGGAAACGCGCGTAGCGAGCCAAGGAACGCCGGGATCATCGACCGAAAGCAGTTGGTCCGCGTCGGACGAAAATACTACAAAACTCGTTAGCGCGGGATCGCCGGCATCAAACACTACGTCACCAAGCTCAAGTACCGCGGGCAGGAGCGACCAGGTTCCCTCGACAAACACATCGACATCTGACGACCAGCTGCGCGACGCATCATCAAGCAGCGTGATACGTCGCCGCTTTGGGCCCGGGTTCACTTCGGTCTTTAGTACCGCTTCAAGCGACAGGTGCTCGTTCGGAGCGAGGGACACACCCCGATATCGGCTCTCCTCGATTACCGTGCATTCACACGATGATTGTATCGATTGAACTGTGATTGGAGAATCGCCATTGATAAACGTCAACTGAAAGGGGACTTCCGAGTTCCAGAGATGGCGACCGAGATCGATCGTTGCGGGGAAAAACCCGCCCTTCGCTTGTGTGAGAGTCGCGTTGGGGGGGGGGGGGGACTCGCCGCGTGCCTGCGTAGAAACCGACGGTGCAAACGACAAGGAGTAGCATCGTAACTAGGACACCGCGGATCGTCATAGGACACTCTCCACGACCGGTAGGGGCACGCTATTCGATCGCGGTGATATCTGTCAATAGAAAAATGCGTCCGGCTCAAAAAAAGTCGGGGCCTCTTCCCGGAGTTCTGCAGAATGGGCGCAGCGCACCGTTCGCGCTACATAGGAATGCGCTCCCTAATGGTGGGCGACACCCCGACGGTTTGGCGGGTGGCATGGCACCCGAGCCACGGCACACCTGCCCTCATGGGCGTCTCCTCGATGTGAACGCCCGATCACACAATCTAAGACGCCGGGTCGTGGATTGCTCGCGAATTATGTCGCCATGCAGGTCGGCAGGGCGGCGGCGGGCGCAGAGTCTACTCCGAAACCAGCTCGAGTCCGTCGTGGGCCATGAACATGTTCGGCGGCAGTTCCGCCTCGGTCTGGGCGTGGGCGAGTTCGTGGGCGATGTGGGTGAAGAAGGTGCGGGCTGCGGGAGCGAGGCGAACGTGATGCACCGTGGGCACGGTCGGAGGAGGTTGCGTACATGCCGAGCGGAACCGTGGCCACGCGAACAGCCGTGGCCACGGCACCCGGCCATTTCACGGCACGTGAGCCAGCCTTTCAGGGTCCGACGCGTGTTCCGCCGCGGACCAACCGCTCCGACAGAAAAAAGTTCCCGCCGGCGCGTCCAAAACGCGCGCCTCTGACGCCTATATGACCTCGAGCAAGGGCCGGTCCCGCGCGGGGGCCGGCTTGCCGGTTACGCCGGCCGAGTGGATCGGCCAGGAGGTTATGCATGAGCGCCAGGTGGTTTTTGACGATCGGAGTCGTTGTGTGGGCCGCGAGCGCCCCTGTCTGGGGGCAGCCGACGGATCCACGCGGGGCGTGCGTCGGTGACATCGACGAGGACGGACAGGTGGGCCTGTACGACCTGTCGACGCTGCTGGCATCGTTCGGGACGTGCGCCGGGGACGCCGCGTTCGATTCGAGGACCGACTTGACCGAGGACGGGTGCGTCAGCCTGCCGGATCTGGCGACAATGCTGGCGAACTACGGGGCGCTGTGCCTCGAGATCACGGCGCAGTTCCGGGATGGAGTCCTGACGGTGACCGGGAGCGAGGCCGACAACGTGATCGTGGTCAGTCGCGACGCGGCCGGGAACATCCTCGTGAACGGCGGGGCTGTGCCGATTTCGTGGGGGCCGGCGACGATTTCCAATACGACGCTGATCCGGATGCTGGGCCTGGCGGGCAATGACGAGCTGCGGCTCGACGAGGCCAACGGACCGCTGCCGCGGGCCGAGATCTTCGGCGGGGAAGGGGCGGATCAGCTCGTCGGGGGCTCGGGCGATGACCGGCTCGACGGCGACCAGGGCGCTGACAGCATGGCGGGCGGCGGCGGCGCCGATACGCTGGTCTGGGACCCGGGCGACGGCAGCGACGTCGTTGAGGGTGGGGCCGGCGAGGACACGCTGCTGTTCAATGGTGCGGGCGCGGCCGAGACCGTCGAGATTTCCGCGAACGGCTCGCGGGTGCGGTTCTTCCGTAACCCCGGCAACATCGTCATGGACTGCGACGACGTCGAGCAGGTGAGCTTCAACGCGCTGGGCGGGGCTGACAATATCACCGTCGGCGACATGAGCGGCACTGACCTCACGTCCGTCGCGCTCGACCTGGGCACGGGCGGCGCCGGCGACGGCGCGGCCGACACGGTCACCGTCAACGGCACGCAGGGCGACGACGTCTTCGGCGCCTTCGGCGACGCGGGCGGCGTCACGGTGTTCGGCGTGCAGGCGGCCGTCAGCATCCTGTTCGCGGAACCTGCCGGTGATCGGCTGACGCTTAACGGGCTCGGCGGCGACGACGTGGTCGATGCGTCGAGCCTTGAAGCCGACGCGATCGCGCTCACGATCAACGGCGGACTCGGCGATGACGTGATGCTCGGCAGCGAGGGCAATGACACGATCTTCGGCGGCGACGGCGCGGACCTCGGGCTGATGGGCGCCGGCGACGACACGTTCACCTGGAACCCCGGCGATGACAACGACACGATCGAAGGCCAGAGCGGGCACGACACGATGCTCTTCAACGGCGCGAACGTCAGCGAGGTCGTGAATATCTTCGCCAATGGCGGGCGGGTCCTCTTCACCCGGAATGTCGCCAGCGTCGTGATGGATTGCAACGACGTCGAGCGGATGGATTTCAATGCCCTGGGCGGCACTGACCAGGTCATCGTGAACGATCTCTCCGGCACCGACGTCACCGAAGTGCGCGTCGACCTCGGCAGCCCGGCGGACTCCGGGACCGGCGATGGCCAGCCCGACACGGTCACGGTCAACGCGACCAGCGGCGACGACGTGGTCGTGATCGCGGGCGATGCGGCGGGGACGAGCGTATTCGGCCTCGCTGCCCAGGTGCAGATCACCGGGAGTGAAGCCGCGAACGATCGCGTTGTCATCAATGCGCTGGCGGGCGACGACGCCGTCGACGCCTCGGGGCTCGGGGCGGACGCGATCGGCCTGACGATCGACGGCGGCGACGACAATGACGTGCTGATCGGCGGCGACGGGGCTGACGTGATCTTCGGCGGCAATGGCGACGATGTGCTGATCGGCGGGCCCGGCGTCGACACGCTGGACGGCGGTCCGGGAGATAACGTCGTCATTCAGTAACGAATCGGTTTGGATCGGGAAATCGCGGGTGCCGTCGCTCCAACCGGAGCGGCGGCACTTTCTGTTGGAGGGCGCGGGCGGCTGGCCGGACGCCTGGTGCGGTGCGCCCGCCCCCAGAACCGTCCTCCCGGCCAGGCGATCTCCCAGTCCCCCCCAAATTCCGTTCGCCCGTTACGATGTGCGGCGCTTCACCACGCGCGGAGCTGGCTTGGCGACTCGGAAACCCATCATCGGCATCGTCGGCGGGATCGGCGCGGGGAAATCGGCCGTGGCGGATGCGTTCGCGTCGCTGGGGTGCCTGGTCATCGCGTCTGATGAGGCCAACCGGGAGATCCTGGACCGGCCGGAGGTGGCCGGGCGGCTTCGGGGCTGGTGGGGTGAGCGGGTGCTGGGTCCGGATGGACGGGTAAACCGGAAAGCGGTTGCGGAAATCGTGTTCGCCGACGCCGGGGAGCGGCGGCGGCTGGAATCCTTGACGCACCCCTTGATTGCGGCCCACCGCGCGGCTATGATTCTGGCAGGTTTGGACGATCCAGCGGTCGTAGCCATCATTCTTGACTCCCCGCTCCTGTTCGAGAGCCGCCTCGATACCCAATGTGACAGGGTCGTGTTTGTGGAGGCGAGCGAGGCGCAGCGTTTTGAACGCCTGCGGCGGTCCCGGGGGTGGGACGAGGCGGAATTCCGTCGGCGCGAGGCCAGCCAGCTTCCCGTCGACGAGAAACGCCGGCGGTCGGGGTATGTCATCCGGAATGAATCCACCATGGACGATCTCCGGAAGGCCGTTGCGGACGTTTTGAATCGAATTCGCATGGAGTTGTCACCCTGAGTTTCCCGCCTGCGTCGAATGGATCGGATTCCGTCGGCGTCGGCATAGCAGCGTCGGGCCGGTGGCCGCCGGCGGGCGCATTCAACCACGCGAGTCAGGCTGCCCGCATTCGCCGCAGTCATTCGTGATTCTGGAGTTGTTCTCATGGCCAAGGCACAGTCGCCGCGCACGCGCACCAAGAAAAAGTTGCAGGACGTCATCGACAGCATCCCCGAGGAAGGCGACAGCCCCGTCGAGGCCGCCGAGGCCGGGGACGAGGAGGCGACCTCCAAGTTCGTCGAGACCGAGTCCGTCGCCCCACCGCCCGCCAAGGCCCCGGCCGCGCCGGTCGCGCCCGCCGACGACGAGGCCGGCAAGGCGGCCGTCGAGCCGGCGATCGACCGCGACACGCACGACAAGTACGAGCGCGTGAAGCGCGGCGAGCTGTACATCACCGATCTTCAGAAGATGACCGTGCACGAGCTGCACGAACTCGCAAAGGGCGAGAACATCGAGGAATACGCGGGTCTGCCCAAGCAGGACCTGATCTTTCAGATCCTGAAGCGGCGGATCAACCGCGAGGGGCTGCTTTACGGCGAGGGCGTGCTGGAGATTCTGCCGGACGGCTTCGGGTTCCTGCGCAGCCCGGAGTACAACTACCTCCCCTGCCCGGATGACATCTATGTGAGCCCGTCGCAGATCCGGCGCTTCGGCCTGAAGAACGGCCACGTCGTCGCGGGGCAGATCCGGCCGCCGAAGGAGAGCGAGCGGTACTTCGCGCTGCTGCGGGTCGAGGCGATCAACTTCCAGAGCCCCGAGGCGGTCACCGAGAAGACGAACTTTGAGGATCTGACGCCGCTGCACCCGAACCGGCGGCTGTTCCTCGAGACGGTGAAGGCCGAGACGAACATGCGCATCGTGGACATCGTGACGCCGATCGGCTTCGGCCAGCGCATGCTGATCGTCGCCCCGCCGCGCACGGGCAAGACGGTGCTGCTCCAGAAGATGGCCAACGCCGTGACGACGAACCACCCCGATTCGAAGGTCATCATCCTGCTGATCGATGAGCGGCCGGAAGAAGTGACGGAAATGCAGCGTCACACGAAGGCCGAGGTCATCAGTTCGACGTTTGACGAGCCGGCGAGCCGGCACGTGCAGGTCGCGGAGATGGTGATCGACAAGGCCAAGCGGCTGGTCGAGTATGGCCATGACGTCGTAATCCTGCTTGACTCGATCACGCGTCTGGCGCGGGCGTACAACACGGAGATGCCGCACTCGGGCAAGATCCTGACGGGCGGTGTGGACGCGAACGCCTTGCAGAAGCCCAAGCGGTTCTTCGGCGCGGCCCGGAACATTGAAGAGGGCGGCAGCCTGACGATCATCGGCACGGCGCTGGTCGACACGGGCTCGAAGATGGACGAAGTCATCTTCGAAGAGTTCAAGGGCACGGGCAACAGCGAACTGCACCTCGACCGGCGCCTGGTCGACAAGCGCATCTGGCCGGCGATCAACATCGCCGCGTCGGGCACGCGCAAGGAAGAGCTGCTGCTCGATCCGAAGGAGCTTGAGAAGGTCTACATGCTCCGCCGCGTGCTGAGCGATATGAACCCGGTCGAGGCGGTCGAGCTGCTGCGGAACCGGCTGGAGAAGACGGAGACGAACGGCATCTTTTTGATGACGATGAATCTGTCGTAGTGAGACGGGCCGCACCGAGGGTGGGGCGGGCATCCCTGCCCGCCCACGTGTCCGTCGGAACTGACGATGAAGAAGCCGGCAGGGGCGTCGCGCGGGACGAAATCAAAGACGAAGCGCGCGTCGGAGTCGAAATCAAGACTGCTCATTGAAACGGCGCGCGTCGATCGGCGAGCGCTGGATGTCGTTGATCTCCACGATCAGGGAAATGACGTTGCGTACTGGCGCACGCGCAGCGTGAACGAGCGACTGGAAGCTCTCGAACTCATGCGGCAGATCGCCTATGGCTACGATCCGTCTACCGAGCGACTTCAGAGAGTTCTCACGTTTACGACTTTCGACACACTCGACACGAAGGATCACCGCGAGCGATGACCGTAACATCGCGTTTCTTCCAGCGAGCTAGTCAGGAAGAAAGGAATTCAATTGCCGGTACGACCACTCGGCGGGCGTCCGGCACGCAGCCCCAATCGCAATCTCAAACATCGACGGTCCCGGCTGGTCCAGGATATGAAGTTTGATTAGCTCGGCAAGGCGCGGAACATGCGCGTGCAATTTTTCAACGTCACCTTTTGTTGGCAGAAGGTCGTCAACGATTGTCAAGATGCGGCATCCACGCGGGTCGGTCGGCCGACGGTACCTGCGCGACCGATAGGGGCAAACCGCGACGTCGTTCTCATCGCTGAGAAAGGTCTCGGGCGCCCCGTTGAGTAGAAGTGGGTAGCCGGTCATGAACTCCCCCAGCGCTGTCGGCTGTTGCGTATGCCGGAACGTGATCAGTTCTGTGTTCCCGAAGCAGATCGCGACATACGTTTCTTTCTGGAATGATGGAATCGTGAGTCGGGTCCGTTCGACCACAAACATGTTCTCCAGAATTGGGATGAGTCCGAGGATGAGAGCGTATGCGCAAACGGTAGTGAGCCTTTTCGGCCACCGGTTTCGATTCGGATGCGATCCGGCGATAGAGGTTCCGCACTCAGGACAACGCCCCGATTGGTTTCCCGTCAGCGAGTAGCCGCACGCCTCGCAGCATCCCTCTGGATAGCGCCGTTCGTACCTGATTCGAATGAGCAGATGTCCGAGAACGACTGCGGCCAATATTATGATCGGATATCGAATTCTCGGTTCATATTCGACCATCCGGGCCGGCGGAACGAACCACCAGTCGACAGCTGCCGTCTGCCAGAGTCCCCCATAGCTAAGCTCACCATTCGAGAGAAGTACCGCCCGTCCGCCAACATACTTCGGACCGTGTGCCACAGAAACGCCGACAACGTATGCGCGGCTGAGGCCGTACAGCCCGAGCAACAGAACAAACGCCAAGAGGTGGGGCCGGAACCGTCGCCAGCTATCGGCTTCCATTCGTTCGCTCGCCTGGATTGTGATTCGCCCGCTACGCCTAGACCGCGACCCTATAGTCTCAATATTGAACGCCGGTTTCAACCGCAAGACCCGCCACTCGAATTTTTGGGAGGTTCGCCTGTGCCCATGATCCGGTCAGCGAGCGACTTTGGCGCGTGTCCGTGAACGCGATCCGTCGGAACGGACAGCCACGGTGGGCGGTGTTTACGTCTGCGTTTCGCCCGGACGCGTTGCCCTCGCTCGAAAGCCAATTCCGGATATACTTATACGGAGAGAATCGAAATCTCCGCAGCAAGGCGCGTGATGAACATCCTGCTCGTCTCCCCGAAGACCCCCTCGACGTTCTGGAGCTTCTGCCATGTGATGCCCTTCATCTCGCGGAAGGCGGCGTTTCCGCCGCTGGGGCTCGCGACCGTTGCGGCCATGCTGCCGCGGGAGTGGCAGCTCAAGCTCGTCGATCTGAACGTGGAGAACCTGCGCGACGCGGACATCGCCCGGGCCGACTACGTATTCATCACAGGCATGCTCGTGCACGAGGAATCGGCGCGGGCCGTCATCGCCCGCAGCCACGCCCTCGGCAAGAAGATCGTTGCCGGCGGACCGCTCTTTACCACCGGCCATGAGCGATTCCCCGAAGTCGATCACTTCGTCCTCGGCGAGGGTGAAGACCTGATCCCGGAACTCGTCCGCGACCTGGTCGCGGGCACGCCGAAGCGGATGTACCGGTCCGCAGTCCGGCCGGATGTGTCAAAAACGCCGATTCCGCGGTGGGATCTGCTCAATCTCCGCCATTACGCGACGATGTCGCTGCAATACTCGCGCGGCTGCCCCTTCGACTGCGAATTCTGCGACATCATCGTTATGTACGGCCGGCAGCCGCGGGTGAAATCGCCGGAGCAGTTCATCGCCGAGCTGGAATCGCTGATCGCCGCGGGCTGGAAGGGCGGCGTGTTCGTCGTCGACGACAATTTCATCGGCAACCGGGCGCGGGCGAAGGATCTGCTGCGGGCGCTGATCGCGTGGAAGGCGCGGACCAAGGTCAAAGTGCCCTTCCTGACGGAGGCGTCGCTGAATCTCGTGGATGATGAGGAACTGCTCGACCTGATGGTCCGGGCGGGGTTCAAGCGCATCTTCGTGGGGATCGAAAGCCCGCAGACGTCGAGCCTGGTCGAATGCGCGAAAGTGCAGAACTCGCGACGGGACATGATGGCGGCCGTGCGGAAGATTCACAACGCCGGCATCGAGGTCATGGGCGGCTTCATCGTCGGCTTCGACAGCGATCAGCCCGACATCTTCGAGCAGCAGCGCCGGTTCGTGCAGCGGGCGGGCGTCGTCACGGCGATGGTCGGCCTGCTGACCGCCCTGCCGGAGACGCGGCTCTTCAAGCGGCTGCTGGGCGAGGGGCGGATCGTCGGCCAGTCCACGGGCGACAACGTCGACGCCACGCTGAACTTCGTCCCCCGGCTCGACCGGCAGATGCTCGTGGACGGCTACCGAAACCTGGTCAAGCGCCTCTACGCCCCCGCCGAGTACTACCGCCGGCTCCGCAGATTCCTGCGTGACTACAAGCCGGCCGGGCCGCGATTCCGGCCGCGCTGGAACGAGATGGTCGCGTTCGTGCGCTCGCTGTGGGTGATGGGCGTGCTGACGCGCGGCCGGCGACAGTTCTGGGCGTTCATCACGCACGCCGCGATCCGGCATCCGCGGGCGTTCGGCGAGGCGATGAGCCTGGCGATCATGGGCTATCATTTCCGCCGCATCGCGGAAGGGCTCTGAAGATTCCCGCCGCGGAAATGAGGAGCCTGCGGCGTGCGAACCGCGATCGCGACCTGCGTGAACCTGCCCGAGCCGGACCCGGATGAACCGATGCTGCTGGCCGCGCTCCGTGCGGCCGGCCATTCCGCCGCGGCGATGGCGTGGGACGACCCGAACGCCCGATTCGACGCGCTCGACGCCTGCATCATCCGTTCGACGTGGAATTACTATCGAAAGGCGGGCGAATTCGCGGCGTGGATCGACGCGGTCGCTTCGAAGACGCGGCTCTTTAACCCGCCGCACGTCGTGCACTGGAACATGCACAAGGGCTATCTGCGCGACCTGGAGCGCGGCGGCGCGCCGATCGTTCCGACCGAGTTCGTTCCGCGCGGCGGAACGCTCGACCTCGCGGACCTGATGTCGGGGCGCGGCTGGTCCACGGTAGTCGTGAAGCCGAGCGTCTCCGCCGGCTCGTTTCGCACGCACCGGTTCACCTCGCAGCAGGCGGCGGAGGCGCAGCGGACGCTCGACCGCCTCAGTGCGGAGCGCGACGCGATGATCCAGCCGTTTCTGCCCGCGGTGGAGACGGAGGGCGAGCGATCTCTGATCTGGATCGACGGCGATTTCACGCACGCGATTCACAAGCACCCGCGCTTCGCCGGCCAGGAGGAATCTGTCGAGCTCGCTGAATTCAATGCGGGGCTCCGGACGGCCGGAGAGCGTGTTATCGAGGCGGTGCGGCGGGCAGGCGTGTTTCCGATCGCTGAGCTTCTGTATGGCCGGGTCGATCTGATGCGGGGACCGGGCGGCGAGTGGCTGCTGTCGGAGCTCGAGGTGATCGAGCCGTCGCTGTTCTTTCTGGAATTCCCGCCGGCGCTCGATCGGTTCGTCCGCGCTGTCAGCCGTCGAACGCGCTGACGGCCCGATAGGCTAATGATCCCGTTCCGCGGCCGGGCGTGATGTAACAGTTTCAGCGATTCAGCCGGATCGACTTCGGATTGGGGTCACATCGGGTGGGCCGAAAAAGAAAAACAGCAGAGCAGGTGGGCTGCGTCCAAGGGTGTTCGGGCCGAAGGGAGGTGGACGCCGCCTGTATCCTGCTCTGCGGTTACTTCTGAGTGTCTCTTAGAGCATGCTGCGTGCCAGTCGCTTCAAAAGCGCGAATTTTCCGAAAAATCGCCGTTTCCGGCCCGAATCTCGCTCACAATCCAGCGTTTTGGATGATCCGGCGGCGTCTTCGGGCGGGGACCTGCGCGAAAAATGGCGCAATGTCGCGGAATCGCGCGATCCGCTACGATCGCGGTCCATGCAAACGACCGCTATTTTCTTGGCGCTGTTCATCCAATCGGCACCTGCTTCCTCCCCGTCCGCATCGCGGCAGATCGCGCACCCCGACCGCGCGGAATTGCTCAGGACGGCGATCACGGCACTTGTCGGGATGCAGGAACCCGACGGCGACTGGCCGTACGAAGGCGTCTATCGCGTTCGCGGCGAAATTCCGATCGGCTACCGCGTCGGAGGTACGGCCATCGTCGCAGGGGCGTTGCTGCTGGCCGCGCCCGATGACGCTTCCGCCCGGAAAGCGATCGACCGGGGCGTCGAGTTCATCCTCGGACAACTCGACGACCCGTTGATGGCCGCGAGCACGCGCGACACCTACGACGTTCGGGTGTGGGGCCACTGCTATGCATTGGAGTTTTTCTGCCGATTGCGGGAGGCGAAGCGCCTCGGGGGCGACGCGGCCCGAATCGAAAGCTGGATCAGCAGGCTCGTGACGATCCTGGTCGAGCAGCAATTGCGGGATGGCGGCTGGAATTACGCCAACCGGCGGCAGCATGCGTCGTTCGTCACAGCCCCCGTCGTGCAGGCATTGCTGCTGGCCCGCGCGCAAGGCGAGAAGGTGCCAGACGAGGTGCTCGCGAAAGCCCGCCGGGCCTTGAGTCGCAGTCGGTACGAAAACGGTGCTTTCGCCTATTCCGGACTCTCGCCGGTCGGTCGGCCGGCCGCGACGACGGGCGCCGCCTCGCAGCCCGCCGCCTCGCAGCCCGCGTCGACGCAGGCCGGCAGCGCGCCGGCGGCGAGCGGTCCGGCCGGGCGGGTTGCCCTGGCGATCGAGGGTTCAATCGCCCGATCCGCGATTTGCGAAACGACGCTGGCCCTGCTCGGGGAAGACCGGCCGGCCGAGATCGCGGATGCGCTGGAGGCGTTTCATGCACACTGGGAGTGGCTGGAGAAGCGGCGGAAGCAGACCGGGACGCATGTTCCGCCGTTTCAGATCGCCCCCTCCTACTTCTACTACGGCCACCGCTATGCCGCGCAGGCGATCGAACTGCTGCCGAGGGGACGGCGCGACGCGGAACGCAAGCGGCTGCTGGAGGTGATCCTGCGAACGCGGGACGCCGACGGGACGTGGAACGACCGCGTCTTTTCGCGATCCCGCAACTTCGGCACCGCAATGGTCGTGCTGGCGCTGCTGGGGCCGGAGTGTCCGCTTCCGCCGCGATTCGAGAAGTAGGGCGCACCACCCAGGCGGCAGGTTTGTTCGGATGCCGCGGGAGTCGGACGCTACGGATCGACCTGCGATTCCATCATCTGGAGCGCCTGTTGTGCGCGCGGCTCGCCGGGGCGGACGCTGAGCGCGCGGCGGATGGCGTCGATGGCCCCCTGCCGATCTCCTTTTGAATAGAGCGCGGAAGAAAGGCCGTAGAGCGCTTCAAAGCGGCGCGGATCGGCTTCCAGTGCCCGGTTGAATGCGGCGATCGCTCCGTCGAAATCGCGGCGGGCGGCGAGGAGCGAGCCCAGGTTCACATGCGCCTCGGCGTACGCCGGGCGGGCTGCGATCGCGGCGCGATAGGCCGCCTCGGCGTCGGCCGGCTGCCCCAGCGCGGTGAGCGCGATGCCGAGGCCGTAATGCGCCTCCGCGAGGTTCGGCGCGGCCGCGAGGGCCGCGCGGTAGGCCTCGACGGCATCCGCGTGCCGCTTCAATTGGTTCAGGACGTAGCCGAGATTCAGGTGCGACGGGATGTGCTGCGGGGCAGCCTCGATGGCAGCGCGGAACGACTTCTCGGCATCGCCGAGGCGACCGAGACGGATTTCGAGGCGGCCGACGCGATCCAGCGTCTCGGGGTCGGCCGGCTGGAATGCGAGCCGCGCCTGGTATTCCGCGAGGGCTTCGTCGAGCTTGCCGAGTTCGATCAGCACGGCAGCGAGAGAATCGCGCGCGCCGAGGAAGGTGGGCTTGGCCTGAACGGCGCGGCGGTATTCGACCGCGGCCGCGGCCCAGTTTTTCTTGACCGCATAGGCATCCGCGCGGGCGACGCAGTAACCGGCGAGCTGTGGCTCGTAGTCCGCCCAGCGCACCTGCGCGAGGCCGAACAGCGCGACGAGGCCCGCTGCCGCATAGCCCACGGGCCGCCAGTCGCGGGCCTGTCCCCACTGCATGAACCGTTCAACGGCGAACCCGCCGATGACGGCGAGCAGCGGCGCCAGCGGAACGCGAAATCGCTCCGCGGCCAGGAAGGGAACGAACGAGGCGAAATAGATCAGGATGAACACGAAGAGCAGGACGGTGATCTCACCGCGGCCTGCGGTTTCATCGGTCGCGTCGCCGCGCCTTCGCCAAGCCGCCGCCGCAAGCAGGCCCAGGCCCAGCAGCGCCGCGCTGAACGCGAGCGGAAAACCCGGCATCCAGCGCAGCCACGCCGATTCCCAGCGCTCGAAGTGCACTTCCTTGTTGTTCGCGACCTCCAGCGGCCCCCAGAAGAGCGCGACGCGTTTGAACGCGAGCGCGAGACAATGGCCGGGGTTCGCGCGGATGTACTCCCACGCGCGGGCGTTGAAGTAGGCCGACACGTCAGAGTACGTCGCGGGGCGGCCGAGCCGGGCCTCAACGCCGCGGACGATCTTGGGATAGAGGAACCAGCTCCAGGTGTCTTCTCCGGTGAGCTGCTTGAGATCGGGAATGCGGGCGGCCCAGCCGTCGGCGCGTTCGTTGTTGCCGATGTAGAAATTGACCGCGCCGTTGCACGAGATCAGCACGAAGTCTCGGGCGACGATCCAGTTTCGAATCGTCGCCGGCGCGACCATCACCACCGCGCCGGCCGTCAGCGCCCCCACCTGCGCGATGACGCGCCGCCGGTCGCCGCGCTTCCAGAGCACCCATGCCGCCCAGAGCGCGATCGCCGGGCAGACGAGGAGGATGTTCGGCCGGAGCAGCGCGAACAGGCCGAGAATCGCCCCGGCGACGGCGATGCGCCAGAGCGCGGGCGATCGCAGCCAGCCCTGGAGCATCCACACGGCCGCGAGCGCGAGCACGGCGAGGAGTGCAGGCTCCTGAAGCTCGCCCTCGTAATAGACCACGCCCCAATGACTGGCCATGAACAGGCCGGCTGCGCAGCCGGCGGCGAAGCCATAGGCGCGGCGCGCGAGCGAATAGGCCAGCGCGCAGCCAACGAGCCCGAGCCCCATCTGGACCAGCCGCACGAGGACGTAGTTCGGCCCGCCGCTGATGGAGTAGATCGCCGCGAGGAAATAGGGATAGCCGGGCGGCCGGAGGTAGGGCGTGGAGCGGATGCCGGGATCGCTGCCATCGGGAGCCGTCCAGTTGCCGGTGACGAGGGCTTTCGCCCAGTAGTCGTGGAACGCGGCGTCGGCGAGGGGCGCATCGAAGTCGGGCGTGGTTCGCAGTTCCGCGAGGTAGCCCAATCGGAGCACCAGCCCCAGCAGGAGAATCGCGGGGAGGGCGAGGCGATGAATCGGACTCACTCGCGTGGCTGTTGCGGTGCGGCGCGATTCCGGCCGCGTTGGTGGCTGTCCATCCGGTCGTTTTCTCGACACCGATGCTCCCCCGCTGAACCTCTATCGGTTGCGGCCCGAGCATACCCGGATTCGGGCGGAAACCCACAGCCCTTCGGCAACGGTCGGCGACGGCGTGCGGCGCGCTCGCTCAGCGCGGGTCACGGGGCCCGGTCCGCAGCGTGCGGCGGCGATTGCCCGGCGCGATAACTCACGTTACCGTATCCAGTTACGTTCTCCGGGCCGGCTGGGGCTCGACTGCATCCAGCGGCCGAATCGGGGGTATAAGTAGACGATTCCGTGTCGCGGGTTCGCCGGCCCGCGTGCGGGGACTGTGTACCACGCCCACAAGAGGCGTCCTGGGGCCGCGATGCCGACGTTCGCATACAAAGCACGCAACACCTCCACGGGCGACGCCGTGAATGGCACGCTCGTGGCCGAGACGCCGATCGCGGCGGCGCGGATCCTCGACGAACGGTCGCTGATGCCGATCGAGGTCGAGGAGGTGAAGGAGCGGCAGAAGTCGCTGCTCACCGGCGGGCAGCGGCGGATCAGCATCTCGAAGATCGGCGTCATCTACGAGCAGCTCGCGGATCTGCTGCGGGCGGGCGTGCCGGTGCTGCGGGCGCTGGCGGTGCTCAGCAAGCAGGCGTCGAACGCCTCCATTTCCCGGATCCTGCGCGAAGTGCACGACGACGTGGCCGGCGGCGATACGCTGGCGGATGCGCTCGGCAAGCATCCGCAGGCGTTCATCACGCTGCATGTTTCGATGATCCGCGCGGGCGAGAAAGGCGGTTTCCTCGAAGACGTGCTGACGCGCCTCTCGGAATTCGTCGCCCGGCAGGATGCGCTGAAGAACAAGTTCATCGGGGCGCTGATCTACCCGTGCGTGCTGCTGGCCGGCGGCCTCGGCGCGGTGACGCTGCTGATGCTGATGGTCGTGCCGCGCATCCGGGGACTGCTCACCGACGAGTCGCTGACGATTGCGACGAAGATCGTCTTCGCGGTCAGCGACGGGCTGGGCCAGTATTACATGTATATCGGTGTGGGCCTCGTGCTGCTGGTCGCGGCCATCTCGGCGTTCTTTTCGAGCGCCACGGGCAAGCTGCTGTGGGCCAGGCTCCAGTTGAAGACGCCGGGCGTGGGGCGGATCTACACGATGGTCGCGCTGTGCCGGTTCTGCCGCATCTTCGGCACGCTGCTGGCCAACGGCATTCCCATCATCCAGGCGCTGAAGATCGCCCGCGACTCGGCCGGCAACAGCATTCTCGCGGCCGCGGTCGACAAGGCAGCCGAGTCGGTGAACCTGGGCGAGTCGCTGGCGGCGCCGCTGGCACAGAGCAAGGTCTTCCCTCCGGCGATGATCGACATGATCGCCGTCGCCGAAGAATCCAATACGCTTGAGAAGGTGCTTGTCGAGATCGCGAATACACAGGAAGAGCGGACGGGCCGGCAGATCGAGCTGTTCGTGCGGTTGCTCGAACCGCTGCTGCTGCTGATCATGGGTCTGATGGTGATGTTCATCGCGGTGGCGCTGTTGCTGCCGATTCTGAAGCTGGCGACCTCGGGGCTCAAGAGTTGAGCCTGCGGTCCGGAACACGTACGGAGTAGAGAACACATGAAGCGAGCGGTCACAAACAGGAATCGGAGACGGGCGTTCACCCTGCTCGAAGTGCTGATGGTCATCGTCATTCTCGGCGTGCTCGCGGCGCTGATCGTTCCGCAGTTCGCCGGGACGGGCGAGCGAGCCCGGATCGACCTCACAAAGGCGCAGATCGAAGGGCTCGGAAACGACCTCGAGCGCTTCAAGATGCACTGCGATCGGTTCCCGACGACGGATGAGGGCCTGGCCGCCCTGCTGACCAAGCCCGACGCCGAGGAACTCGCCACGAAATGGGGCGGGCCGTACATCAAGAAGCCGGCCGTCGATGCGTGGAGCAATCCGCTCGAGTATCGCTCGCCCGGCCAGTACAACGAGGGCGGCTATGACCTCTGGAGCCGCGGCCCCAACGGCCAGGAGGGCGACGACGACGACATCACGAACTGGAAGAAGGAATAACGACGGCCCACTCGGCCGAAGGTTCTCCGCCGGGCGGAATCGGGCGTCGCCTGAATCCGCCCGGTGCGTTGCGGGCAGGCGATGCAGATGACGCGGAACAACCGGCGCGGCGGTGAGGCGGTGCGAATGCGCCGCGGCTTCACGCTCGTCGAGATTCTGCTCGTCATCGTCCTGCTGGGCGTGCTCGCAGGCGTGATTCTCTCGAATCTCAGCGGGACGGCGAACGCTGAGAACCTGCGGGAAAGCGCGGTGCGCATGGAGGCGCTGGTGTCGATGTGCCGGGCGCAGGCGATGAACGAGTCGCGGACCTACCGCATGCAGATTCGCCAGGACGGAACCGTGCAGGTGCGGGCGCAGCGCGACGCGATCCTCGCGCCGCATGAATTTGTCGAGATCACCGAGCAGTGGGCCCGGCTCGACTTCACGCTCGACACGGTCTGGGTCGACCGGGTGCAGCGGATGCCCGACGGACCGGCGCCGGTGCTGATCGACGACGACGTGATCGAATTCACGAACCTCGACACCGAGCCGGAGCCGATCACGGAATTTGACGAACCTGTCGTGCTTGACTTTGCGCCGGACGGCTCGGCTTCCTCGCTGCGCTGGATTCTGCGCGACGTTTCCGGTCACGGCGTGCAGATGACCTTTGACGGGCGGCTCGGCCGGATCGCGAGCGAGCCGGCGGAGACGCTTCTGCCCGAGGATCTGGAGCGGCCGGAGAAACTGCCGCCCGAGGAGTTGCCGGAGAGCGCCGCGTCCAAGCGTGCGGAGATCGGACGATGAGCGATAGTCCCAATAGCCGAAGCAGACGTTTCACCCGCGGCGCCATGCTGCTGGAGGTGATCGTCGCGCTGACAATCTTCGTCGGGGCGGTGGGCGTGCTCGCGAGCCAGTTGCTCAGCGGGATGAAGATGGTCGAGTACAGCCGGGAAAAGACGCGGGCGTCGCAGCTTGCGGACCGGATCATGAGCCTGCTCGAACTCGATCCGACGACGATGCAGCGCGTCTTCGCCGACCAGGACACCGACGGCGACTTCGGCGAGGAGAATCCCGGCTGGTTCTGGCGGGTCATGGTCGAACCGACGGAGACGGCCGGGCTGGGGCAGGTGACGGTCGAGATTCTGCACGCGGAGGGCGGCGACCCGCGCTCGGACATCGAAGAGGCGAAGGTCGTGCGGGCGCTGCACATGCTGAAGGCCGACCCCGGCAAGATCGACCTGGCGCGCGATTTCGGCATGGACGAGACGCAGATCGAGACGTTTGCGAGCCTGGCGGGGACGGTCGGGCTCGACCCGGCGGCGCTGGACCCGCACGCGATCGTGCAGATGCCGCCGGACCAGCTCCTTCAGATCATCCCGATGCTGCTGCCGCTGATTCAGCAGTTCATGGGCGGCGCAGGCGGTGCGGGCGGAGGTCTTCCGCCGGAGCTTGCGGGCCTGCTCGGGCAGTTGCAGGGCGGCGGAGGCGGCGGGATGGCGGGCAATCCGTTCGGCGGGCGCATTCCGTCGAGCCCGGGCAACATGTCGCAGGACTTCCTCCGCAATTTCATTCAGCAACAGCTCGGCGACCGGATCAGCGGCGATCAACTGGACGGCCTGTTCAACAACCGGGGCGGCGCGGGCGGCGGCCCCGGCGGCTTCAACGGCCCGGGACAGTTTCCCGGTAACGGGCCGGGCGACGGGAACCGGCCCAGCGCCGACGAGATGCGCAATATTCTGCGCCAGGGGCTCGGAGACCAGATTTCCGATGCCGAACTCGACCAGTTGATCGACGCGTACGAATCCAATCAGAACAACCAGGGCAATGACTTCGCCCCCCCACCGCCCCGTCGCGGCGGCGGAAATCGCGGCGGCGGCGGAAACGGCGGGGGCGATTTCGGCGGCCGCGGCGACAACGGCGGCCAGACGATCAACGACTTCAACAACAACCGCAACAACCGCGGCAACCGGGGAAATCGGGGCGGCGGCGGTGGTCGCGGCGGTGGCGGTGGCGGGCGAGGCGGCGGAGGCGGACGGGGCGGTGGCGGAGGAGGCCGCGGCGGCTGATGCGCACTGCGCCGAACCATCGCAGGCTGTCGTCGAGAGCGCGATCCGCTGCTCCGCGGCGCCGCGCCCTGACGCTGATCGAAGTGCTGATCTCGCTGGCGCTGATCGCGATGATCATGGCGTCGATGTTCACGTTCTACTGGCAGACAGGCGAGATCCGGCGTCAGGCGGCGGAAATGTCCGCCCGGACCAACCTCGCCCGGAACATCCTCTCGGAGATGGAAAAGGAGCTGCGCGGCGTGCTCGGGGCCGAGCAGATCGGCTTCCCTTCGACGCAGGGCGAACAGCGGCTGGCCGGCACGCGGCGGAGCATCACATTCCTCTCGTCGCTGCTGCCGGACAAGGATTCGTTTTACATCCCGAGTGCGAACGATGAACCGCCGCCGGGCCGGCACGACCTGCAACTGCTCAGTTATTCGCTGTGGATCGACCCGGAAAACAAGACGGAAGAGGGCGAGCCGATCGTCGGCGGCCTGATGCGCACGCAGAAGCGCACGCTGAACCAGTACGTGGTCGACGAGGAGGACCCGCTCGACGTCCGCAACGATCTCTGGGCCCCGGAAATCGGCTACCTGGAGTTCCGCTTCTTCGACGGCGTCGAATGGGACACTACGTGGGACATCACCGACGGCAATTCGTTGCCGCAGCTCATCCAGATCACGATCGGCTTCACATCCATCACCGATGACGAGCTGAACGACGTCGATCTCCAGACCTATCCCGTCACGGAATACCCGTTCGGCGACCCGATGCCGCGCGAGGACCGCTTCAGCACGATCATCCGTCTGCCGGCGGCGGACCGGTTCTTCTCGAGTCGCGTCTCGCGCGTCGGCAAGCAGATGACCGAATCGATGGGCGTCGAAGGAGACTCGCTCAAATGACGCGACACGACCGAACACAGCGCGATCGGGATCGGGGCGGGCGACGCGGGCTGATTCTCCCCGTCGTGCTCGTGCTCATCGGTCTGCTCGCGCTCACGATGGCCGGCTTCGTCTTCTTCGTCCGGGCCGAGACCGCGGGCATCCGCGCGGCCAGCGACGGCCAGCAGGCGCGGCTCTGCACGGAATCCGCGTTCGAGGAAATCGTCGCGTACCTGCGGCAGTTCCGCGACAACCCCGGCGAGTGGTTCGACCGGCCGGATCGATTCCGGCACGTGCTCGTCTGGGGCGAGGGTTTCGACCGGCAGAACGACCCGATCAAGGATTCGCGCTCGCGGTCGGCGTATTTCGAGAGCACGCCGAACCCGACGCCGGCGTTTCGATATTCGCTCGTCGCGGCGCGCGAAGGCGGCCCGGAAGGGTCGATGCGGTTCGGGATCACGCCCGAATCCGGAAAGCTCAACCTGAACACCGCCAGCGACCGGCAGATCCGCGAACTCGTGACGCCGCTGCTCGCCGAGATGGGGCTTCAGAACGCCCCCGAGATCGTCGACGCGATCCTCGACTGGCGCGACGGCGACAACACGGCCCGCGAGCTCGGCGCGGAAAACGAGTATTACAACACGCTGACGCCGCCGTACAACGCGAAGAACACGCGCTTTGATACGGTCGAAGAACTGCTGCTCGTCAAGGGCGTCACGTCGGCGATCCTGTGGGGCGAGGATGTGAATCGCAACGGCATCCTCGACCCGAACGAGGATGACGGCGACGCGTCGTTCCCCGTCTACGACAACGGCGACGGCACGCTCAATGTCGGCATCGCCCCCTACCTGACCGTGCACGCCCGCGAGGTCGACACGGCGCTCGACAACGCGCCGCGGTTCAATCTGGCGATGGGGCAGGCTTTGGCCGCGCAGATCGCGACCAAGTTTCAGGAAAACGAACTCTCGCCGGAGACAATCGCGTTTCTGATCGGGCTCCAGGGCATGGGGATCAACCCCTCCGCGCTGCGCAGCCCGGCCGATCTCTTCCCGCCCGGTCCGGACGACACGTTCGAGAGCGTCTTCGGCAACCCCGATGCCGAGGCCGACACCGTGCAGTCGGTCGAGGAGAAGGCCGAAGGCTCGTTCAACACTTCGCCGACCGATGAAGAACAGAAGCGGCAGAGCGAACAGGAACAGTCCGGCACGGGCGGCAAGGACGAGAGCCGCAGCCAGGTGAAGGACGACCCGCAGCCGCCGGCGAACCCCGGCTCGGGCGGCGGCGGAAATCGCGGCGGGCGCGGCAATCGCGGCGGCGGCGGTCGCAACACCGGCGGAGCAGGCGGCAATGCCGGCGGCCAGACCGGCGACGCGGGCGGACAGGACGCCGGCGCGCAGGAGGGCGGACGGAATTCGCGCGGCGGGCGCGGCGGAGGCGGAATGACGCCGGTGACGCGCGACGGCGCAGGCGGCCGCGCCGGCCGGGGCGGCCGGGGCGGGGCGTCGAGTCAGCCGAGCGCGTCGATGACGGCGCAGATGTTCGAAGCGCTGCGCCAGAGCCCCATCACGCCGGCCGAGATGCCGTACATCATGGACCGCTTCACGACGCGCAGTCCGCAGCAGCAGTCGCGTCCGATCGAGGGGTTGATCAACATTAACACCGCTCCGGCGCGCGTGCTCGCGCTCATCCCGAACATCACGCCCGAAGCGATCCAGGGGATCATTCAGGGCCGGCAGACCGTTCCCGCAGAGTCGCGGCTGACGACAGCCTGGCCGCTGACGGCGGGCGTCGTCGATTCGGCGACCTTCAAGCGGATCGCCCCGTACATTACGACGAAGTGCTACCAGTTCCACGTGGAAGCGCTGGGCTACGCGGACCATCTCAAGACGGTGAAGCGGTACGAGTGGATTGTGGAGATGGTCGGTCCGATGCCGCAGGTGAAATACTTCCGCGACCTGACGGGGCTGGGCATGGCCTGGCCGATCGACAGCGAGTCGGCGGTCGTGACTGAGGAGTGATTGCGAATGATGGGTTCACAGCGGGCGCTGTGCCTCGATTGGGACCGGCGCAACCTGCGCGTGGTCTCGGCCCGGATCGGCCGGGGCAAGTTCAGGCTGGCCGAGGCGCATTCGCGCCGCGTCCCGAATAACGTTGATGTGGACGATCCCGCGGCGATGGGCGCGTTCATCGCCCAGACGCTTGCGAGCCTGCGGCTGCGCGGGCGCAAAGTCATCGTTGACGTCCCGCGCGACAAGGCCGTCATCAACCGGCTCAAACTCGCCCCCACGCCCCCCGCCGAAGTGGCCGCCGCGGTGCGCTTCCAGGCGCTGCGCGAGCTGCCCTACCCCGTCGACCAGGCGGCGATCGACTTCGACATCCTCGAGCGCGACGCGAGCAAGAACATCGTCGAAGTGCTGCTCGCGGCCGTCCGCAACGAGACGATGACGCGGCTCCGCGAAACCTGCGCCGCCGCCGGGCTGACGCTCACCCGCGTGGGCCTGCGGCCGTACGCGAACCTGATCAGCGTGCTGAATCTGCCGGCGATGATCGACCGGCGGGTGCTGTTCGTCGACGTGGGGCCGAATAACACGGAAATCAACATCTTCCGCGGAGAGGTGCTCGCCTTTACCCGGGCCGCCGGCGTGTCGGTGCCCTTCGCGGCCGGCGAGCTGGTCTCGGACGACAGCCGCGTCTCCTCGAAGGCCGAACTCTCGGCCATCGAGCGGGCGGAATTCGTCGAGAGCGCGGCCGTCGAGGATCTCGTGGTCGAGATGCAGCGGTCGCTCCAGGCGTACCGGGCCACGGAGACGAACGCGGCCATCGACCAGATCGTCATCGCGGGGAGCACAGGCGTCGAAACCGCGCTGATGGCGGCCGCCGACGAGCGCTTCGGCCTGCCGACGATGCTCTATGACCCGACGATGGCGCTGGGCGAATCCGAGAGCGAATCGGTGAAGCTGCGCGGCTTCTCGGCGGCGCTGGGCCTCGCGTGGGGCGCGTGCCAGCCGGACCGCGTCTCGATCGATTTCCTGAACCCCAAGAAACCGATCGCCCGCAAGGAGACGATTCGGAAGCGCGCCCAGCTTATCGGCATCGCCGCGGCCGCGCTCGTCACGGCGGGCGTGGGCGGGGCGACGTGGGACTACTACCGGCTCGCGAGCCAGCTCGCAGATCTCAAGGCCCAGAACCGGCCGATCGGGCGCGACGCGCATGAGAAGCGGACGATCGAGGTCCGGGCGGACAGCGCCCGCGACTGGGAAGTGCGTTCGAAGATGCAGGTCTGGCCCGACCACCTGCTGAATATCACGCGCCGGGCGGCCGCGTTCGCCCCCGAGAGCCGGCCGGAGGAAGCGACGAAGAAGCTGCTGATCACGAGCATGACGTGCGACGGCGTCAACGGGCTGATCACGCTGCGGCTGGTCTGCGACGACGAGCTGACGGCGAGCAGCTTCAGGAAGAAGCTGCTGGAGATCACGGACGAGAAGAAGAAACCGCTCTACGAGATCGACCTGGGCAAGTGGACGCAGGCGCCGATCGCCGAAACGCCGTTCAAGGGCAACGTGCAGATGACGCTGCGGATCAACGACATCTCGGCGTTCGAGGACGACACCAAGCCGCGTGAAAAGCGCTACATGACCAAGGCGGACGAATTCAAGTCGTTCGCGGGAGGGAGCCGGTGAACAGTCGAACTCCCCTGCTCGCGGTGCTGCTCGGGTCCGTCGTCGGGCTGTACGTGCTGGTGACCGTCGTGAATTCGTTCTACCTGGAGCCGCGTCGGCAGATCCTCAAGGACATCGAGGCCCAGGAGGCGCTTCAGAACAAGCTGCTCCTGGAGCAGGCCGGGCTGCGGCAGGTCCGCCGGTCGTGGGAAAAGCAGACGCAGCGGACGCTCTCCACCGAACCCGAGCGGGCGCACCCGCGCTTCCGCGACGACATCACGGCCATGGCCAAGAAACACGGCCTGGTCGGAGGGCACTCGCTGGGCGAGCGCGCGGTCGTGGAGATCAGCCGCGGCCCGCAGAAGGGTTTTAAGAAGCTGCCGCTCGCGTTCAGCTGCGCCGGGTCGCTCAAGAGCCTCGAGAGCTTTCTGCTCGAACTCTACCAGATGCCCTACTACGTCAACGTGGACAAGCTGACGATCACGCCGAACCCGGTCGAGCAGGGGTTGACCGGCTCGAAGAAAAAGGACGCTCCGCGCGACCCCGACGGGCCGGAGCTGCGCATCAACATGGATCTCGCGACGCTGGTCCTGCCGCGCTTGCCGGAGGTGAAGGCGGCGACGTACCTCGAGCCGGCGGCCGCTCCGGCGAGCGGGCCGGCGACTGCGACGGCGGGCGCGGCCACGCAGACGTCCAGACCCTCCACGCGGCCGGCGACGCAGCCCGTCACGCAGCCGATCGAAAATCCGCCGAAGTACCTCCGCGAGGATCCGATCGAGTATGCGATGATCACGCGGACGAATCTTTTCAAGCAATACGTGCCGACACGAATTTTCGTCGACAGCACGCCGAAGCGCGAGCCAATCGACGACAAGCCCCCGCCGCCGCCTCCCCCGCCGCCGCCCAAGCTCGACACGCGCGTCGTCTTGGGGACCACCGGCATGGCAGGTGATCCGATCGTCTTCGTCCGCGAGGCCGACGACCGGCTCAATCCGCCGACGGAGCTGCGGCTCAACGAGGCGGTCAGCGACGACGGCCGCGGGCATCTCGTGCTGATCCACCCGAAGGGCATCGTCATCCGCGTAAAGTCGAAGGACCCCGGCCAGCCGGCGAAGAACTACTTCGTGGCGCTGGGCTCGAAGCTCTCGGACCGCGTGGAACTCGCGGGCGCTGCGCAGCTCGAATATCCGGACGTCTACTACCAGTTGACGCGTGTGCTGGCCCAGTAGGCGGCGCGCATCGCACCCGCGCCGGTTTCCGCGCCGAGCGGCCGATCGCCGCCGGGCCGGAAGTCGACCGCCCGGGCCCGCGAATACGCCCGTGTACGCGGGCGCACCGGCCGCTAGAATGGTCTCGTTCGGGATGTAGCTCAGTCTGGCTAGAGCGCCTGGTTTGGGACCAGGAGGTCGCAGGTTCGAATCCTGTCATCCCGATTTTCAGGCACTTCGAGCGGACCCGCGGTTTTGTCCGAGAAAGCGGCGATTTCCGATAAAACCGCTCCGCCGCCCGGCGATCCACCCGGGCGGTTTTCGTTGAAATGTCCCGCCTGTGCGCGGTTCTGCCCGGCTGGCAGTCCAACTGCGGTGGACCAAACCGCCGATTCTGCGCCCGCCGCCTTGCGCATCGGGATCGGCGCGTCGGCGTCCGGCCGCGGGGTCAGGTCGGGCAGCTTCTCGACTTCCGCCGCGTCGCCGAGCTGGCGATCGTCGGTGTACGTCCGCATCGTCAGCCGCAGGTCCGTGTGCCGGGCGAGCTTCATGGCGACGCGCGGCGCGACTCCGGCGACGGATAGCCAGGTGATGAACGTTTTGCGGAGCGAATGGCGATCGAGCGTCATCCCACCTTGCGGCGCCGTGTCGATTCCGGCCCGGCGGCAGTCACGCAGGAACGTCTCCCGCTTGGGCGTCGGGTTGAATACCAGGTCAGCGGCCTTCCAGCCGGCCGGCCGCGCGGCCCGGAGCGATTCGGCCAGGGAGCGCCGCAGCGGAACCGAGTCGGCCCGGCCGGCCTTCGTCGCCTCAGCGCGTAGCCGGATGCAGGGCGTGAGCGAATCGAGATCAACATCGCCCCAGCGCAGGGACTTCAACTCACCGCAGCGCAGGCCGGTGAAGAGCGCCGCTTCATACCAGGTCCGCCGCGCCCCGGACTTTTCGAGCAGCGCAGCCGCCTCATCCGGCGTCAGCGCCCGGCGGTTTCGGACGGCATTCGTGCCCGTGGACCCGACAGCGGCAACGGGGTTCGATTCGAGCAGGCCCTCCCGGACCGCCCAGGCCCCGAGAGAATGAAGCGCCGAGCGGTACTCGCTCTGCGTTTTCGGCGAGCGTCCGGCGTCAGCCAGCCGGGAAATCAGCCGCTCGACATGCCGGGCTTTGAGGTCGGCCAGCGTGGGCATCGCGCCCGTTCGCTCAGCCGGCGGCCGCGTCGACGCCGGGTTGACGAGTTCGAGGTAGGCGCGTCCCGTCCGCAGGGCTTGGCGAATGTGCTTGCGACTCAGCGCCCGGCCGCGGCGGGTGCGCTTGCGTCGCATGTGCCGGACGTAATCGGCGATGAGCGTCCGCAGGGATCTCCGGGCGGTTTCGATCGACTGCGACGATAGCCCCGCCGCAAGCCGCTGGCGGGAGAGCAGGAGGCGACGCAGCGTGGCGTCGGCTACTTCCCGGTCCCTGATCTTCTCGCCAGTGGGCTCCAACGTCCGATCCACGACGCGGGCGAGCGTGTCATCGAGCGGGAGCGTCAGCACCAGGCGGATCGACTCGCCGGTCACGGGATCGGTGAAGCTGGCCCAGTAGAAGCCGGTGCGGACGCGCGTCCGCGTCCCGTCTTTGTTCGCACGCTTCGTTATGGGCCGGTAGACGAATGCCACCGTCAGCCCTCCCGTGCCGAGCGCTTCGAGCTGGACGTCGCCCGGCCGGTCGAGGTCGAGGCCTTGCCGGATTTCTTCGAGCGGGCCGGCCGGGGCGGGAGGCGGCGGCCATCCGCGGCGATCGTCGGCGGCGGCGGGAGCGGCCCCGCAGCGACGACGTGCAGATTGAGCAGCGCGAAGAGCTTGTCAGCGGCCCGCAGCGTCAGCGACGAGCGGCCGCCGACGAATTCGGAAACCGCAGGCCGAGAGAGCCCGACCGCGGCGGCGAGCGCGTACGAGGACCAGCCGGATTCGCGGATCGCCCGGCGGAGTGCATCGGTTGCGGATTCGAGTTTCATGGTTCTACCCTTGGCGTTAGTAAGTCTTACGCATCGCGTCGCCGTTGTCAAGCGGAATCTCGGACGGCGGCCGGGCGGGCAGCGGAACCGTTCCGCCGCGCCAGTTGCGACGCCGCGGCCGCCTGGAGGGCGAGGCGGCCCAGCGTCTCGACCCATAGCATCGGCGGTTCGGACCCGCCTTCGAGCGCCGCCCAGGTGGCCCGCTCCATGTCGCGGATGAGCTGGCGGCGATAGGCCGCGGACGCGGACGGGTTCGCTGTGCCGATCGAATCGACGGCGGCGGGGATGAGCCCGCGCCGCTGATCGTCGGGCAGCCGCGCGACGAATTCGCGCATGGCCCGCCGGTGTGCCAGGTCGGTTTTCTCCGCCGCCGCTTCCTCCCGCCGGGTCCGCTCCGCCGCCGCCCGGCGCTCCAGCTCAGGACGTTTCGCGGGGTCGGTCAGCACGTCGACCACAAACCCGGCCGGATTGTCGAGGCGGCGCTCCCGAGCCCAGGCGACGGCCGCGGCGACCCGTTCGAGTCCATGTTCGGTGCGGAGCTGCGCCGCCCTCCGCTCATCGACGCCGACAGCCAGCAGCATCGACCCGGCGGCGGAGGCGGCATCGACCGGCGGAGCGGCCGGGGGCGGGGAGGCCGCGCCGTTGTTGCTGAGTTCTTGCTGTTCTTTACATGGTGCGATTTTCGCACCGTTCGACGGTGCGATTTCAGCACCGTATACGGTGCGAGTTTCGGACCGTTCCGATTCGCCAACGGTGCGGATTTCGGACCGTTCACCGGGAGCGGCAACGGTGCGATTTTCGCACCGTTCGACCAGCCCGGCGTCGGGCGGCGGATCGGTCAGCGTGTAGCGGTTGCGGCGGTTGCGGACGGGTCCGGCCCCGCGCCGCTCCGCCCGAGCCACATGCACCAGGCCCGCCGCCTCCAGCTCGCCCGTGGCGCGGATGAGCTGGGCGCGCGTGAGCTTCCCGCCGCAGCGGCGGCAGATCGACCGCATGCCGAGTGTCGGCCCGTGGAGCTTGAGCAGGTCGCGGATCGCCGACCAGGCAATCGCCGCGGCGAGGGTCAGGCCCGGCCGGCGGAGCAGCCGATTCGGGACCATCAGAAACCCGTCATCGTCGGGCGGTTCGGGCGTCGGCCGCGGCCGCGGCTTCGAGCGTGCCGCGCTGATTTCGTCGGCCCGTGCGGCTTCCGTGCCCGCGGGCGACGTGGTAGAGTTTCTAGACACCAGAGGACTCCCATCCTCAAGATTCGCGCCCGTGGCCGGACACAGCCGCGGGCGTGTTTGTTTCTTCGGTCATCGAGCCCGGCCACAGCGGCCCAGGGGACGGTGCGACGGGGCGAGCTGGCCCCGCAGGCGCCAGAGCCGCCGGGCGGGGATCTTCGGTTGCTGGCGGAAAGTCCGCGGCGAGCGGCGCGACCACCTGGAGCGGGTGATCGAGCAACCAGCGGCGCGCCCGATCCTCCCCGCCATCGGTGAAGGCCCAGACCGAAACCGGCCGGCCGTGCGCCCGCGCCCGCGTCGTCTCGATATACCCGGCGCGGCGGATGATCCCCGCGTCTTGCAGCACGCCGGGCATGGCCCCGAGCCATCGAGGATTTCCGGTTTCAGCCAGGCCCAAGCGGTCGCGCACGTCGTCAATCGTGGCCGTGCGGGACGCCGATTCGAGCAGCGATTCCAGCAGCGCCCGCCGCGCCCGTAGGAGCAGGTGCGGCGATCGAGCTTCGTGGCGGCGCTGCGCCCGCAGCTTCTCCAGCTCGCCGTTGAGCCGGCCGATTTCGCGATCGCGCCGAGGCCGCTCGACTTCGCGGGGTCCGCCGTCCGTGGCGAGGGTTGATGTCATTTCGCACCGCCCGACGCCGGGCAGCCGGCCGCGATCCACCGCTGGATTTCAGACCGTCGCCAGCGGGCAGTCTTCCCCAGGCGAACGGAGCGGGGCATGAGCCCTTCCGCCGACAGTCGGTAGATGTGCCGCGGGCTACAGTCGCAGAGCTTCGCGACAGCGTCGACGGCGATGAGCGCGTCGGCCTCGGCTTCCCGGAGGCCCATCGTTGCGGCGACCGCATCGCGGGCCTTCGCGTCGAGGTTGTCGCCGGGACTGGATGATCGTTGCACAGCGTTCATTTCAGAAGTCTCCGTCGCCGCGGGAGTCGCGGCGTCGAGGAGATCATCCATGCCGTTGTGACCGGAGGGGGTTTGTCACGGAGTTTGTCACGAATTCGGCCGCGCCCAGTGCCGCCCGACCGCGAAAACTACGGGGGATTCGAGCATGCAAAATCTTCGTGACAATCCGCCTGAGGGTTGACAAGTCCGCCTCAGTCAGCCGCCGTCGGTTTTTTCGCCCGACGTCTCCGCTGCCTTTCGCGGCTGAGGATCTTCTCGACCCGCTCGGGGGAACATCCCCGATCCTTGGCAAAGTCCTTGAGCCGGACGCCGGCGGCCCGTGCGATCGGCCAGGCGGCGGCGATCGCGGCGTCTTGCGGGTTTTCCTTGCGGGGCCGGCCGCCTCGGTTGCGGGTAGCGCCCGTGCCCGCGTCAGAGGCGGTCGGCCGATCCTTGAGCGACGGCACGGCCGCTTCCAGGAGATCGAACGCCCGTTGTGGATTCTCAGCTCGGATCGCCGCCGCGACTTCCCGGGCGACCTTCGCCGGCATGCACCGCATGAATTCAGCGAGCGCTGCGGCGACGCGCGGGTCAGCCGCTGTCCTCACGGTGAAATCGCGGAGGACCAGGTGAAGCCGCTTGGCCGCGTAAAGCTGGCCTTTGAGTGTCCGCGACAGCCGCTCGACGGGATCGAATGACCACTCCCACCGCGGCGTGCGGGCGGCATGGACGGCGGCCAGGCAATCGGCGAAAGCGGCCGGCGTGCAGCGCGGTTTCAGCGTGACCAGGAGCGCGTCAATCTCCGCGTCGGCGTTCGCGGTAGCCGCCGGCGGTGCGTTCAATCGGGCACGGCAGGCCGTCAGCAGCAGGTCGAAATCGTCCAGCGCTGGAGGAAACGCAGTGGGTTTCTTGGACATGGATTCACCTTGGCCGGCGTCGCCGCGCGGCCCGCTGTCGAGGTGAAGGCGACAGAGGCCGCGCGGCCGTGCGGGGCAATTACTCCCGCCGTCCGGTTGCGAGGATCGTAGCCGCTGACGTGTCGATGGAGAAGTAGGAACCGCTCGCCCGCCGAAACCGAAAACACCGCGGTAAGTTGCGCTCAACGCGCGCGAGGCGCTTCGGGCGGCCCACCAGCACGTCGACGGCGACCCGGACAGGTTCGACGTGGGGAAAGGTGGAGGGCGGCGGGAGAGTGCCAAGGGTTTCGCCGCCGCCTCCGGAGGGAACCGCAGGCCCGATGATACGCGACGGGCAGCGCCGGCCGCTCGATTTCCGCGACGGCCGCGCGGGCGTGCTATCCTTCCAGTGCCAAGAGCGCCGCCAGGATGCGCGGCGCACACCCATTCAACCGGCAGGGAGGCCGCACATGCCCGCGACAATGACCATGAACGAACCGCTCGACCCGTTTCTCGCCGACGCGATGCGCCGCGGCCGGCGTCGGCCCGCCGCCCAGGAGGAGCAGCCGAGCGGCCAACAGCGGCTACTCGAAACCCTTGCGGCCGCGCTCTTCGAGAAGATCGGCGAGCTGCCCGCCGAGATGATCCTGCGCATGATGGCCGCGCGGGCGAAGGCGAATGAGCCGATGAGCCCGATGGACGAGGCCCAGCTCGAACACACCCGCGCCCTCACGGCGGCGACGAAGGCCCAGACCGCGAACCGGGCGGAGGAGGACGACACCGCCGCCCAGCTCCGCAAGCTGGCCGTGGCCGAGACCGTCAAGACGGGTGACATGCGGGGCGCGATGGACATCGCCGAAAAGCGGATCGAGCCGGGCAGCGCCCCGGCCATCATGGACCGCGCCCGCGAATCGCTCGCCGGGCGTGCGGCCGCGGCCCGGCAGCGGGCGGAATCGGCGTTTGCGTCGAATCCCGCCCAGGCCGTCGAGGAATACGCCGGCACGGTAGGCGGACTGATGGACCAGGCGCGGCGAAGCCACCCGGGCGCGGGCGAGCGGATCGCCCGCGACATCGGCGAGGAGGCGAATGCGTGGATGTACGAGC
This sequence comes from Planctomycetota bacterium, assembly GCA_045863555.1. GTDB lineage: Bacteria > Planctomycetota > Phycisphaerae > UBA1845 > Fen-1342 > JACRLV01. The sequence goes on from BTUU01000004.1 coordinate 357,825, forward strand.
GGGACGTCCCGGAAACCCCGCCGCCCGCGCGGTCATGGTGGACGGGGCAGCCCGTGCAGGAGCGCAGCCAGCCCGGCCAGGCCGCGGCGGAGGAGCTGCGGCAGACGCTCATCCGGTCGATTCTCACCAACAAGGAGCGGCAGTTCGGGCGCGGCCAGGCGGGCGTGACGCCGGAGGAGATCGGCGGCCACTTCGACGCGAAGCGGCGGGCGTGGCGGACGTTCTGATCATCCGGCCGCAGCTCCGCAGTCGCGCAGCGCGGCGACTACGAGCATGGCGACGACGAGGACCAGGTAGCCGGCGACGAGCCCGACGAAACCGATGCACCCGGCCAGCAGCAGGCGCACCACGGCCGGCCGCGGCACGCCGCGCCCGCACCGAGAGCAGTAGCGGGCGCGGCGGCGTAGCGGCATCGAGCAGCGCGGGCAGCGTTTCACGGCGAGGCCTCGGGCGCGTTCGCGACCAGGGGCGGAAGCAACGGCGCACGGTCAGCGCCGGTGAGCATCACATTCAGCCAGAGCGATTCATCGCGCGTAAGCGGCAGCCCTTCCCGGATGCCCCCCAAGATTGCGGCCAGCCGGTCAGTGTGCGCGATGCGCTCGGGCGTCATGCGATCGGGGCAGCGTTCGTGCAGATCGGCGTGGCCGCCGAGCGTGGCTTCCAGCCAATTGAGCTTTTCATGGACGCGGGGATCGCTGAAATCCGCCACACGCTGGCGCTCGGCGTTGAATTCGGGCGTCGTTCCGATCGGCCGCGGCGGGCAGCTCGCCACGATCCTCAGAAACTCCCCGACGACGAGGAGCCGCCCTTCGGTCGTGGCCGGCATGAGCTGGCGCAGCCGCGCCGCCCGGTCGGCCGGGGTGTCCGCGGCGAGAGCCGCTTCGACGGCGGCGAGAAATTCCGCAGTGAGCGCGGCCCGCTGCTGTTCGGTCATCGGTTGTTCGGTCATCGGTTCACTCTCCGTTTGCGGGGTTCAGGTTTCGAGCCGCCGCCCGCGTTCGCGGCGGGGATCCAACGGCGGATCGACTCGGGCAGTTCGGAATAGTCGGGCGCGGGCGGCGGCGGTTCGGGGTCCGGCGGCGTCGGCGCGGCGAGCCGGGGCGTCGATGCAGCGGCGGCAGGAGCGACCCGCGCCGCCGTGGTCGAGGCCCGCTCCTGATCTTCGATCCAGCCGACCAGGACGGCGCGGCGATACCGCACCCGCCCTTGCCGCTGGCCCGCCCCGCCCGGCTTGAAGAATGGCGGCCCGCCGCCCATCCGCCGCCAGTCCGCCAGCGTCTTCACTTCGACGCCCAGCAGCTCCGCGACTTCGACCGGGGTGAGGATGTCGGGGGAACATCCGGCGACGTCCCCGGCGGCCGCGGCCGGCGGGGTGATCGTGTCCGCGTTCAGCCTGATCGGTTGGGCGCTCATCGTCGGCCCCCCGATCGAGTCTCGAGGAAATCAGCCAGCACCAGGCAGACGGCGTGCAACCGCTCGCCGGGCGTCAGCGGCAGAAACAGCACAGCCCGGACCAGCCGGCCGGCGACGGGCCCGGCGTCGGCCAGCGGGATCCGCGAAAGGATGCGGGCGAGGGTCAGCTCCGCGGTTCGAGCTTCCGTCCCGTCGAGGCCGCCGGCATCCGCGGGCGGCGGGTGATCGGCCAGGAGGCGACGCACGGCCGCTGCCCGGGCGTCGGGCGGGAGCGCAGGCGCCAGAGCCCCGGCCAGCTCCGCCGCGAAGTCCATGCCGACGGCGGCCGGGTCGGCATTCGTGCATGATGGCGGCGTCATCGGACGTTCGAGCGCGTCGCGCCCGCCCGGTTCGGCGTGTTGGTCATCGCCTGTCGCTTGCTGGCAGAGCCGCGGGAAATTCGCGTTTGCAGGCCCGTGGCGCGGTTCGACCCGCCCGGACGCCGATCGACCCGGGACGGCCGCGCCACGTTCGAAATCGGCGGGGTTCCGGCGGCGGCGGCCCCGTCGGGGGCGCGACCCTTGCCGCGCGCGTCGCCGAGGAGGTCGGCCATGTAGGCAACTTGCCACGACGGCATCCGCTTGGCGACAGCGGACAGGCGGCGGGCGGCGTCGCGGTGGGTGTATTTGAGAGCCGCGGCGATCGCGCCGAGGTCTGGCGTGGCGGGGAGGCGTTCACCCAGGGCGAGCAGGTCGGCGAAGTAGGCCACTTCCCAGGCGGGCATCCGGTCGGCGATTTCGGTCAGCCGGCGGAGTTCGGCGGCGCGGTTGTACCGGCGGCCCGCCCGCTCAGTGGCGAGCGACACCAGTTCGGGCGTCACGGGCGGCAGGCCGGCGGCGGGTTTCAGGTCATGGAGCATGGCGGGTTCCCTTTCGTGCGAACAATGGACAGAACCGCCGCCCGCGCAGCCGGTGGCAGCGCGTCCCAGGCGGCGAGTACTTGCCGGAGATCGGGGTCGAAATCAGGCGCGGAGCGAAATACAGTGCGACTCAGCTGGACCAAAAGGCCCCCAGCCGAGCGGCCCGCGGCGGCGTTGTTCGAGGGTGCAGGTGGTTTCAGGCGGCCGGGTTCACAGGGGCGGCAGGTTCGAATCCTGTCATCCCGATTGCCCATGATCACTGAGTGGTTGGCGCCCTGGTATCCGGTCGGCGATGAAGACGAACGGAGCTGTCTGCTCGCCGAACACCAGCGCGAGTTGGACACGGCGCACCCGCTGTCTGGGCTCCGAATAACGCCGATCGCTCGTCGGCAGGACAACGACGATGTCCTTTTTTCTCTGGCCGATGGCCGACTGGCCGTCGTCCACTTGACCTGGAGCGCCTGGAATCGGTCGCCATTCCCATCGGCAGTGCTGTTCAGCGCTCCAGAGGCCCTTGTGCAGGAGCGCATGATTCCGGATTCTCAAGAATAGCGGGATCCACGCAGTCAGCATGTAACACTGATTAGGCACCGGAGGCCTCGAATGTCCGTTCCAGAGATCCCCGACGACCCGCTCGACCTCGACTCCGTCGATCAGGAAATCCGCATCAACGAGTTGCAGGCGGCGCTTGACGAGAAGGGCATGGTTTCGACGAACTTCGACGCGGACTGCCCGCCCGAGGTGCGCGAGGGATTCCTCCAGAACATCCTGGACTGGGAGTCGGCGCCGATCTCGACCCTGTTCGATGCACTCGTGCAATCGGGCGTCGATCTACCCGAGCCGGCATCGCTCGATGACGCCGCCCTGCACGCCAAGCTGTGGGAGATCATCGCCGTGCTGGCCGCGCGCAGTGCGTATCTCTACCACACCGATCACCTCAGCGACCGCGCCCTCTACGAGCTTCTTTACAACGAACTGCTCCGCGAGGAGGGCCCCATCCTGCCACCCGGCTCGGGATGGAATCAGCACCTCGACGTCCTCGGCGGCTGCTCGGAGGAGGACATCGAAATCGGCCTGCGCTACTACGACAGTGAGGAAACCCGTCAGCGTTGGGCCAGCGACTTTCCCGACCTCGTGATCCCGCCGCACGAGGACCCGCCGTACGACCGCGATCGTCTGTTGCCCCAGCCGCCGCTCCCGCGGGCGCTGGAGGGCGACGAGGGGGACGAGACGGATGAGGATGGGGCGGAGTTTTCACGCTAACGGCGACGCATCGCCATTCTCGCCGCCGCGCCGCTCGCAGACCCAGCGTTGCCGGGCGTGATCGCAGCGTGAGCGTCTCGGGATGGAAATCCTGTACGATCCCGGGCGAAGTCTCGTACCCCCGCCGAAAGAAGGAACGATATGGACCTCATCCTCTCCCTCTGGCTTCCGACCCTCCTCTCCGCCGCGGCCGTCTGGTTCGTTTCCACGATCTTCGGGATGCCCTTCCTGCATCACAGGAATGACTGGGTCGGCCTCCCGCCGGCTGACGAGGACGCGTTTCTCGAATACCTCCGCCGGAGCGGCATCCGGCCCGGCAATTATCTCTTCCCCGATTTCCGGACGCGCGCAGCGATGGACTCAGAGAAGGTCAAAGTATCGCTGGAGCGCGGCCCGGTCGGCCACCTCAGCCTCTGGCGGCCGCCGCTCACGATGGGCAGCAAACTGGCGGGAACATTCCTCGTCCACCTCGTCGTGAGCACGCTCATCGCCTACCTCGCCGCCGTCACCCTCTCGCGGCCCGCCGCCTTCGGCAGGGTCTTTCAGGTCGTCGGCACGGCCGGCATACTTGCGTACGCCTTCTCGTTCATCCCGAGCGCCCTCTGGTTCGGTGCGTACAAACGAACCATCGTCCTCGGCCTCCTCGACGGCATCGTCTTCGGCCTCATCACCGGGGCCATCTTCGCGTGGCGCTGGCCGCATTGAGTGACGGCCGACGGCAGGGAAGTGCCGCTCCCGGCCATCCGCCGCCCGATTTCCCCCACGCCTCGCCCGGGATTCGCTATTCTTATGCTATGGCCACCTTCGCCACGTTCACGCGCCTCAAGGACAAAGGCATCGCCGCCCTGAAGGCGGGCGACTATGTCTCCGCCAGGCCGTTTCTGATCCAGGCCGCCGAGTGCATGATCGAACTCTCCGAGGAGGCCCCCGACGCAAAAGAGAAAGCCGACAAGGAGGCCTACGCGAAGGAACTGCTCGAACTCGCCCGCGACTGCGACCGGAAGGCGGCCGGCGGCAAGGGCGGCGTGGGCCGGCGGGACCGCTCGCGCGACGGCGGCGGCGATGACGAGGGCCCCGACGCGTCGGACTGGATCGTCCGTGAAAAGCCCAGCGTCCGCTTCACCGACATCGCCGGGCTGGACGAGGTGAAGCAGGAAATCCAGCTCAAAATGATCTACCCGTTCCAGCATCCCGAGCTGGCGAAAACGTACGGCATCGACGTCGGCGGCGGGATGCTCATGTACGGCCCGCCGGGCACGGGCAAGACGATGTTCGCGAAGGCGATCGCCTGCGAGCTGGACGCGACAATGTTCGTGATCTCGCCCGCCCAGATCATGAGCAAATGGGTCGGCGAGGCGGAGCAGAACATCAAGAAACTGTTCGACGCCGCCAAGGCCGAGTCAAAAGCCGTCATCTTCATCGACGAGGTCGAGTCGCTCGTGCCCCGCCGCCGGACGAACGACTCGACGGTCATGCAGCGGGTCGTGCCGCAAATCCTCCAGGAGATCGAAGGGTTCGACCGCAAGGCGGGCCGGGCGCTCATGTTCCTCGGTGCGACCAACGAGCCCTGGAGCCTCGACCCGGCCATGATGCGGCCCGGCCGGCTCGATACGCGGGTGCATATCCCGCTGCCGGATGCCGAAGCCCGCTTCAAGCTGTTCGAGATCTATTTGGCGAAGCGGCCGCTCGACGACGACGTCGATTTTGCGCAACTGGTCGAAAAATCGGGCGGATACAGCGGTGCGGATATCAAGGCGATCTGCGGGCGTGCGGCAAGTCGTCCGTTTTTGGAATCGGTCGCGGGCTCTCCGTCGCGTAAAATCAACATGGCGGACATCGTGTTCGTGCTGGATGCGACACCGCCGAGCGTCACGGCACGGGACGCCGAGAAGTACGTGCGGTGGGCAGAAAATGGGGAGGGCTGACGATGCATGATCGGCCCGGACCGGCGTACAAGCTTGCGTGCCCCTATCCGGAGTGCTCGGGAGAAAACCCGCCCCAGGCGCGGTACTGCGCAACCTGCGGCCGGGCACTGACGATCCCAGCCGGTGAGCAGCCGGCCGGCGTCGCGCCCGCCGGCGGCGGAGGAGCGCTGATCGGATTCTCCATCGCGGCGTTCGTGCTCTTCGTCTTCCTGTCGGTGTCGGGCGCCTGGCGTCACACGCCGTTTCTCATGTTTCTCCCGTTCGTGATCTTCGCCATCGGCATCGGCAAAGACCGCCGGCGTCGGCGCTGGCGGCGGTGGGATTGACCGGAGGCGCGGCGATGGCGGATGTGCCAAGGCAGCTCTCCGACGCCACGATCGCGGCGATCTGCATCGCCGGATCGCAGTGGCCGCGCTCGTTTCTCTCCGCGACGGTCGTTCCGGACGCGTGGATCGGGCTGGTGGAGAAGCGCGACGGACGCCGACGGTTCGTCCCGTCGGGAGAGGATCCGCGGCCGGACGCGGATGACTGGCTCGTGCTCGTGCGAAACAAGCGCATCACGACGCCGATCCGCGTCGAATCTGAGAAAGCCGCGTGCGGCCGGGTCGTCGGCGCAGCGGCCGACATCCTGGTGCGCTGGCCCGCCCGGGAAGACGACCTGTCGGCCCTGCGGCGGACGCTGCTCGTCGACGGCATGCTGTCGCTCGAAGGTCTGGCGAGGTTCATCTCCGATGCGGGCGGCCGGGATGCGCTGCGCGACCACGTGCGTGCGCACGACGCGGCGACGCTCGTGGACGGCGATACGCGCGAGGCGCTCGGGGCGGCCCTGGCCCAGCGCCTGAAGAAGGCGTCGTTCGACACCGGAATGGTCCTCGAATCCGTCGCCGGCCTGCGCTGTACGTGCGCTGCACTCGACGCGGAGCGGGCGGTCGAACGATCGGCGTCGCAGCGGATGCACGAGATCAAGGCCCGCGCGGCGGTCGAGCAGGCGGCGGCGGCGGCGGCACAGCGGCGGATCGAGGGGCTGTCGGGGCTGCTTGCGACGCTTCGCAGCGCCGCGAAGGCCGACGAATCGATGCAGTGGCACGCGCTGCTGCCGGCGCTCTCTCCGGCCGAACGGGGCAAGCTGCTCGAGAATCTCTGGCGCATTTCGCCGGACCACCGCGTCACGACGGCGATCGCGGCCGTGGGTGGAAACGAGTGCGTCTGGCTCGATCCACGGCGGCCCGAGACGGTCACGCAGCGCCGCGAGTTCGATGACTCGCTCGGCGGGCTGCGGTCAGTTGCTTTCGACGCGCCCGGCAATCGGCTGCTCATCGGCGCGGCCACGGGCGTCTGGGTCGTGGACGCGGCCACGGGCGAAACCCAGTCGCGCTACGCCGTCGCGGACGCAGGCGACATCCGCACGGGCTTCAACGGCGCGGCGATCGTCGGAGAGAGCCTCTTCGCGACGCACTCGCAACTGGGCTGCCGCCGCTGGAAGCTGGACGAGCCTGACAGCGCCCGCCCGGTGCTCGAAATCGTCAACGGCGTTCCCAGGACCGTCCGGTGCCCGATCGCGGTCGGCGAGCAGCAACTCCTCTTCGCCGCCGACGACTGCATTCAGTCGCTGGACGTCCCGACCGGCGCGCTCCGCGTGCTGAGCAGCGTCGACGCCACGATCCACGCGCTCGCGGTCGGCGGTCCGCGGCTCTACGTGAGCACGGCCGATGGGAAAGTGCTCGAACTGGACCTCGCCCAGCCCGACGATGTGTGGGTCACGCACCGAACCGGCGGCCCGATCGAATCGCTCGCCGCCCGCTGCTGGAATGACCTGGTGGAACTGGTCCTGCCCGGCGGCGCTCAGGGGATTGTCAGCCTTTACCCGCAGGAGCGGGTCGTCACCCGCCTCGTCGATTCGTCCATCCCCATCCGCCGGGCCTGGGCGGGCGATGACATCGTCGTCGGACTCAGCGATCGCCGCGACCGCCTGATCGTCCTCGCGGGCGACGCGGCCGACCGGCGCGGCGTCACCGCCGCGCTCGCACGGATCACCGGCGCCTCGATCCAGGACGTCTGCCTTGTGAGTGCACCCGCGACATGACTGCCGCCCCCCCACCCACCGACACCGCACCGGCCGCCGCGCCGACGACGCCCCCCGGCCCGCCGCCGCCCCGGGTGCTCCGCCTTTCGACGATTCTGACCGAGCTGAGCGAGACGCACGGCCCGGCGCGGCGAGCGGACGAAGCGGCGGATCCTCCCGTCACGTCCGCGGAGAGCGCACCGGGCGCTCCCCCGTCGCGGCGCGAAAAATCCGACCTCAGCGTCGGCGAGATCATCGATCGGACACAGCACGCCGGATTCGGCTTCATGCTCGCGTTTCTGGCGCTGCTCTCGCTGCCCGCCGTCGGCATGTCCATGCCGTTCGGCATCGCCATGGCTTTCGGCGCGATCCAGATGATCGTCGGCCGGCACCGCCCCTGGCTCCCGGCGGTCGTCAGCCGCTACCAGGTAAGCCTCCGCACGCTCAACTGGATCGGCGGAAAGCTGACGCGCTGGACGCAGGGGCTCGAGAAGATCATCCGGCCCCGCTTCGAGTTTCTCGCGCTGGGCCCGTTCTGGTCCTTGTGCGGCGTCTGCGTCCTGCTTCACGCGCTGGCGCTGGCCCTGCCGCTTCCGATCCCGGGCACGAACGCGATTTTCGCGATCCCGATTCTCGTCTACGCGATCGGCCTGCTCGAATCCGACGGCCTGCTCATCATGCTCTGCCACGCCGTCACGGCCATCTACGTCGCGCTCGCGATCGCGTTTTCGCACGTCGTGATCAAGGCGCTGACCGAAGTGTGGCAGTGGGTCGCACCGATGTTCGGCGCGGCGTGAGCGCGGAGAATCGAATCATCATGCGGATGCGGCTGGTCAAGTCTTTCACGTTCGAGGCCGCGCACCTGCTGCCGTGCTTCCCCGAGGGCCACAAGTGCCGCCGCCTGCACGGCCACAGCTTCCGCGTCGATGTCGTGGTCGAGGGCGAGGTCGATCCCTCGAAGGGTTATCTCGTCGACTATGGCGAGATCAAGCAGGCGTGCGAGCCGCTCCGCGGGCAACTCGATCATCACTACCTGAACGACATCGCAGGCCTTGAGAATCCGACCTCCGAGATGATCGCCGTCTGGCTGTGGGACCGGCTCAAACCCGCCCTGCCGCTGCTCGCGGAGATCGTCGTGCACGAGACCTGCACGAGCCGTTGCGAGTACCGGGGGCGGTAACGGAAGCGCGGAATGCGCCTCCACAGCCGCGGGAAATCCACGCCGGGGCCGTTCGGGCGCGCCGGATCAGTGTGCAGCGAGAGCGCGCCGCCGGCGCCGGCCGGACAGAACCGCCCCCCGGTGATGTTCCTCGCGGCGAATTTGCGCCGCGAGCCGGGAGAACGCCGCCTCGCAGGAATTTTCCCACGCGTCCCGGCTTGCCTCGCTGAAGTCGTGGATTCCGTCGTCGGAGACGCAGACGACTGCGGGAAAGCCGATGACGTACAGGTCGCGCCGACCGGCGGTGAAGCACGCCCGCACTTTCGCGAGGCAGTCCGCGAGCGAATCGCGCGCGTCGAATCGATTCGACGCCTGCGACATGTGATCGCGGACCCAGCCGGCCGCCGAGCCCGTCACGATCCATGTCCGGCTGCTCGTCCACGCCCCCGAGCAACTGCACGCGTCGATCGTCCACGGCCGGCGACGCCGGACGGCGATCAGAAGCGATTCGGAGAGTTCGCGCAGCGAGCCCCGGCGGGCGCCATGCGTTTCGGATTCGCGGCCGCGCCGCCACTCGTCGCAGCCGTTCTTCCAGATTTCTGCGATGCGGGCCGGGGAGAGCGTCTCGCGCGCGGATTCGGCGTCGAATTGCCGCTGAAACGTGCGAAATACCCACATCGCACCGACGGCCGCGAAGACGGCGCTCTGGTCGGGCGCGATTTCAAACCGGTCAAAATCGACGCGCCGGCTCGGGCGTGCCGGATCGTTATCAAAGACGAACGGATCGGACGCAAGCACAACGCCGTCGCGATAGCGGGCCGCGATCAACAGGGACATGTCGATTCCACCTTCGCGTCAGGACAGATCCTCGCCGCGGATCAGCGGCGGCTCGCCGGCCCGGGCGCCGGGCGTCTCCTCGTGCCAGTCGTGAACAACGGTGACCCATTCGAACTGCTGCGTCTCCGGGTTGAAGCGCTGCACTTTTTCGCGATTGTGCGGCCGCAGCATCTCCGGGAGCCCTTCGATCTGATTGTGTTCCTGCGGCATGGCTACTCCTTGAGCGCGGGTTCAAGGGCCGATGTATGGCGACCGAATCCGTGTCCGGGACCGGCCGCAGAGCGGCGCGCCCGCTCCAGGACCGCCTCGAAATCAGGATACCCGCCGGCGCGGGCGAACGCCTCGAACATCACGTAGCGCCGGTCATCGGTGACGCCGATCGCGGCCGCGTCGTTGTAATCGCTGGCGATGAAGCCGCCCGCGGGCGTGCTCCATTTCTCAACCAGTTGGCGCGCCTGGGCGCGGATCTCGTCGAACGAGCCGCGCGGAAGCGTGGACTGCGTGTCGACGATCGACTCGAAGCAGACGCGGCCGCGGAACCGCCGGCTCATGTCGTCGATGCCGACCGTATTGGGTTGCTGCGAGTTGATCACCTGGAGGCCGCAGTCGATCATCTCTTCGAGAATGTCGTTGATCTTGCCGCACGAGTGCATCCACGGGTGCATGCCCAGCGACTTGATTTCGTCGAACCAGCGCTTGTAGCGCGGCTTGAAGAACTCGCGGAAGAGCTTGACTGAAATGAACGCGCGATCCTGCACGCCCCAGTCGTCGGCCATCGCCGCCGCGTCGATGCGGATCGGCTGGGCGTGGTGTCGGGCGTCGTCAGCAATCTTCGCGACCCGGCGGAGCACGCGGATGTGATGCTCCAGCACGCGGTCGATGATCTCATGCGTCTCCTTTGGCCGGCGGCGGAAGTCCATGAGTGCTTCCGACATGCCGCGGAGCATGTAGAGCCGCTCCCAGATGCCGTGACCGAAGCAGAACATGACGAACCGGTCCTCCGCGCCGGCGAGTTGCTTCTCGAAGCCTTCATACCGCCGCGGGTCGTCGGGATCGGGCCAGCGGAAATCCTTGAGGCCGTCGAGATTTTTCAGCGGATGCTCGACGACCTGGCCGGTGTTGTCGACGGCCGAGCGCCGCCAGATGCAGCCCCACTCGTCGGCCCGCTCCTGGCCGAAATTCCACTGCCAGCCGGTCGGGTCGACCGTCCAGACGTCGTAGCAGTCGTTCACGCCGACGATGTCGAATTTCATGGCGATGCGCGGCGGATTCTGAAACGTGATCGTCCGCTGCACGAGTTCACGACGAGTCATGTGACGCCTCCGTTCATGGACGACCTGAGCGCCGCCCCCATGTATGCCGCGGGGATACAGACAAGAGCAACGACCCCGAAGCACGCAGGGCCGGTGATGGCGAAGATGCCTGACTGAGGATCGGGAGTGCAGCCCTGTTGGAGAAGCGGTTGAAAAGGCTGCGCAAACGCGATCGCGAGTCCCCATCGCCACGGATACCTTGGGCAGAGAGCGCCGGCCAGTGCCGCAAAGAGCGCGAGCACGGGTAATCCAAGCGTGTAATAGAGACTTGAATCGAAGTGCTCAGCATGTCCGTCGAGGCGGCAGATGAGGTCGGAGATCAGCAGCGTGGCAATCGGAAGTGCCGCGAACAGAATAAGGTCGAATACACCGATGCTCGGCGCTTCGTTCAACGTCGTTGGAGTCTGCTCAGTCGCCATAATGGCCGATCCGACGAACTTCATCCAGCACAAAGCGATACGTATCCAACCGCACACCGGGCGGAATCGAGTGGTCCGAGTGATACATGTAGCCGTGGTGCGCCATCGCGGCCCGCATCTTCGATTCGATCTCGGCGCGAATCTGCTCGCGATCGTTCGTCGCCAGCACCGTGACGTCGATATTTCCGCAGAACCCGAGGCGGTCGCCGTAGCGCGGCGCGAGTTCGCGAACGTCCATCCCCGCCCGCGATTCGAGCGGGTTGATCATGTCCACGCCCGCGGCGATGAGATCGTCGAGAATCGGACGGATGTCGCCGTCGGAGTGGAACATCACGGGCATGCCGCGGGCGTGAAACGCGTCGAACAGCCGCCGATGATAGGGCTGCACGAATTCGCGGTAGTGCCGCGGGCTCATGAACGGACCATTCTTGTAGGCGATGTCGCCGTAGATGAACGCGCCGTCGCAGACCAGCCCGCCGGCGACCGCCAGATCAAACATCTCAATCAGGAAGGTCGTGTACGTGTCGAATACGTCATGCAGCCACTCCGGCCGCTTGATCATCGCCCGCAGCATCTGCTCATGCCCGAGCGAATCCTTGACGCTCTCGATGATCTCGACGGACGTGTAGCAGAGGAATCGTTCGTCGCGCCGTGCCCGCTTGTACTTGGGGAGGAATTCTGCCCAACGGATGCGCTCCCGCGCCGGCCTGAGCGCTGCTTTCGCCGCGCGCCACTTCTCCGGCGAATCAATGCCGTAACCGAGGTGCTCCGGCGTGCCCATCCGGTGCTTCCACCAGCGCAGCGTCGCCTCGTTGCCGTCGCGCTGGATCACCCAGTCGTCGCTCTCTTCGATCACCACGGGGTCGACCATCCGCAAGCGCTGGTCCGGCCAGCCGACCTGCAAGAGGTCCATGTCGAAGTATTCCCACAGCGTCAGCCCCTCGCCGCGCCGGGCGATGTGGGCCGCCTCCACGCCGGGCGACGAGAATTCGTACGCGATGCGCGGGTCGTTGATCTCGCGCAGGTACGCGATCTCCGTCTCCATCCACCACCAGTCGAAGACGGGCACGCGATCGTGCGGCTTTCGCGCCAGGCAGCGCGCCACGCGTTCGCGCGGCGTGAGCGTCTGCCGCTCCGGCGCACGGTGAAGAGCCGATGTCGCGCCCGGACTCGCCATGTTGCCCGCCTGCTTCATGCCCGCGCCGCGCAGAGCCGCCGCGCCACCTCGGCCCCGGTCGCCGCATCGCGACCGTAACCGGCCGCGCCGATCCGGTCCGCGTACTGCTGCGTGACCGGCGCGCCGCCGATGATCACCGGCGGCGGGTTCGGCAGCTCGCGCTGGAGCGTCTTGATCGCCAGTTCCATTTCCGGCATCGTCGTCGTCAGCAGGGCGCTCATCGCCACCAGGTCTACCTTGCGGTCGCGGCACGCCTGCACGAACTTCTCCGGCGGCACGTCCACGCCCAGGTCGACCACTTCGAACCCCGCGCCTTCGAGCATGATCGAGACCAGATTCTTGCCGATATCGTGCAGATCGCCGCGGACCGTGCCGACGAGCGCCGTCGCCCGTGCGGCGACGTTCTGCTGCTTCAGGTGCGGCGTAAGAACGGCCATCGCGGCCTTCATCGCCTCGGCCGCGACCAGCACTTCCGGCAGGAAGTACTCGCCCTCGCGGAACCGCTTGCCCACCTCGCCCATTCCAGAGAGAAGACCCTCTTCGAGAATCTGGCGGGCTCCCAGCCGGTCACCCAGCGCATTCTTCACGATCTGCGGGGCCTGTTGCTCATCGCCGTCGATGATCGCGGTTCGCAGTGATTCCATCAGGGTCGCGGTCGGCATGATCTCATTCTCCCATGGGCCGGATGGCTCCTGAGTTGACTGGCAAGCCGCGTACCAATCCGGCCGCTGCATGCGATCGGACCGGCGAATTGACGCTCGGGCACGCAAATTGCCAGCGGAACGACGGAGATCGCCCATGCTCACGGCTGACGTGTCGAAACCGCTGCGACGCTGGTCGCGCCCCACGATCGAAACCGCGGATGCGCTCGTTTTCGGGCGTGCGCCGTCGCCGGTTCGGTGCGGGCTCGACCTCGAGATCGGCGCGGGCGTCGTCCACCCCGAAATCAACTTCACGCTCCCGCCGATGCTCATCACGCCGGCGACATGGCCCGACGTGTGCGAGATTTACGATCGCACGCTCCGCGACCTGCTCGCCCGCGCCCGCGACCTCCTCCTTGCCGGCCTCATGGTCGAGTTCGAGCACCTGCCGCCGATGACCGCAAAACCCGAGTGGGGCGCGGAACTCACGCGCCGGATGAAAACGCAACTTGAAGCGGCTCACGCGGACTGGGGCCTCGCCGCGGCACTTCGCGCAACCGTCGTCGATCTCCGCGACGAAACCCATCCCCCGCAGCGCCGCACCGGCCATGCGTGGCAGTCGATGCTGGCATCCTTCGGGCAGAACGCGGCCGCGGGGGCCGATGTCCTCTCGATCGAGTCCACCGGCGGCAAGGAGGTGCACGATATCGCCCTCCCGCGCGGCGACCTCGCGGGGATCGTCCTCGCGCTCGGCGTCCTTGCGCCGCGCGACATGCACTGGCTCTGGGGCGAGATCATCGGCGTCGCCAACTCGCACGGCATCATCGGCGGCGGCGACTCGGCCTGCGGATTCGCGAACACGGCCATGCAGCTCGCCGGCCAGCACATGCTTCCCGACTGCCTCGCAGCGCTCGTGCGGACGATATCGGCCGTGCGGAGCCTGGGTGCGTTCGAGTGCGGCGCAGTCGGCCCCTCGAAGGATTGTGCGTATGAAAATCCCGTTCTAAAGGCGATCACCGGCTGCCCGATCAGCATGGAAGGCCGCTCGGCCGCGTGTGCGCATCTCTCACCGCTCGGCAATATCGCCGCGGCGGCCGCCGACCTCTGGAGCAACGAGAGCGTGCCGGATGTGCGGCTGCTCTCCGGGCCTGCGCCGGTCGCCTCGCTGGAATCGCTGGCGTACGACTGCCGGCTGATGAACACGGCCACCGCGCGGGGTCAGGAGCGGATGCTGCGGGACCTGCACGTCGCGAGCGATGGGCCGCATTCGTGCCAGGCCGCGCTGCTCACGCCCGAGGTGTCGATCGCACTCGCGCGGGCGATCACGGCGGAAACTGACTCCTATCGGCGGACGCTCGCCGCGGGGCGCGTCGCGCTCGACACGCTCGCGCAGCGCGCGGCTTCGGGCGAGCTGGTTCTGCCCGCCGGCGAGCGCCGCTGGCTCGACCGGTTGCGGCGCGAATTCGACAAGCTCCCGGGCGACGGGGAGACACTCATCCATCAGACACGAGGCCACTATGGCTCAATCTACGATGCCGGACAGTACGGCCTCGAATCCTGACGTCGGCGCGTGCGTGATCCGCCGCTTCGACACGCCGCCGCTCGACCGCGCCGGCGTCTGCCGCGCGATCGGGCTGCGACCCGGTTCGGCGAACGTCCTGCGCTGGGAGAAGGCGATCGACGAACTGGAAGCGCCGCTCCTGCGGCTCGCGCGCTGCCGGGCGCTCATCCGCATCGAGCCCGTCGCAACGCTCGAAGCGCGGCGGCTCACACTCACCGATGGATCGGTCATCGAGGGCGCGGTCGGTCAGTTCCTCGCCCATTCGCGCCTGATCGCGCTCTTCATCGCCACGATAGGCTCGGGCATCGAGAGGCTCTCGCGCCGCTGGCTCCGCGCGGGAAATGTCGTCCGCGGCCTCACCGCCGACGCGATCGCATCCGAGTTGGCCGAGTCGACCGCGTTCCTCGCGCAGCAGGAGGTTCGCGACTGGGCGCGGAAGCGCGGGATGGACATCACGCCGCGCTACAGTCCCGGCTATTGCGGAATGAGCGTGCGGCAGCAGAACGTGCTCTTCTCGCGGCTGCCCGCGACGGACGTCGGCGTGCACCTTTCGCCAAGCTGCCTGATGACGCCCGTGAAGAGCGTCTCGGGCATCATCGGCATCGCGCCGGCGGGTCTCGTCCAGCCCGAGGATTATCCTTGCAGCCGGTGCGATCACCCGCACTGCATGCAGCGCCGCTCGACGTTTGAGACGCGGCGCGGCTCCTGCGTCGACTGGTCCGATTGCGGCGTGCCCGTGCCGCCCCACCCCGCACAGGACGAACGCTAAGCGAATGACCTCGCGCGAACGCATTTTGGCCGCGCTCCATCGGCAGCCCTCCGACCGGCTGCCGATGTGCGAGACGCAGTATTGGCCGCAGACGCTCGAGCGCTGGAAGCTCGAAGGTATGCCCGCGGGCGTCGACCCGGTCCGCTTCTTCGACCTGGATCCGATCGCGTGCATCAACGATCTCTTCGATCCGTCGTTTCAACTGCTGGAGCGGACGATCGAGGAGACCGATGACCACCGCATCGACGTGGATCGCTACGGCAAAACGGTCAAGTCGTGGAAGCACTCCGACAACCCGCCCAGCATCCTCGAACCGGCCATCCGCGACTGGGACGACTGGCGGCGCGTGAAGCCCACGCTGTCGCCCGCGCCTGAGAAATTCAACAACCCCGCCGCGGAGAACCAGTACCGGGCGGCCCGCGACGCCGGCCAGATGATCGCCATCACGCCCGCCGAGCCGATGTGGTTCGTCGTCTACCTGACCATGGGGTTCGAGCACGGCCTCCGCGCGATCGCAAAGCAGCCCGACCTCGTCGCCGACATGATCGCCACGTATACCGATTACATCCTCGCCATGCTCGATCGCACGGTCGAGCGCGGCCAGCGTTTCGACGCGCTCTGGTTCTGGAGCGACCTCTGCTACCGCAACGGCATGCTCTTCTCGCCCGCGGCCGCCCGGCGTCTCGTGCTGCCTCACTGGAAGCGCATCGGGGCGTGGTGCCGCGAGCATGGGCTGCGGTTCATGTTCCATTGCGACGGCGATGTGCATCAACTCATCCCGCTGCTCATCGAAGCCGGCTGCGACGCGATCCACCCGCTGGAGGCCCGCGCGGGCAACGACGTGCGCGAGTACAAGCGCCAGTTCGGCGACCGGATCTGTCTCATCGGCAACATCAACGCGGACGTGATCGCCACCAACGATAAAACGTTGATCGAGCGCGAAGTTGCGGAAAAAGTGCCCATCGCGGCCGCGGGCGGCGGATACATCTACCACATTGACCACTCGGTACCGCCGACGATTTCGCTCGATTCGTACCGGTTCATGCTGGACGCGATTCGCAGGTATGCAAGTTGATCGCGCGTGGCCGCTCGTTTGAAGGGCCGCACTTCGGACCCTGCCGCATTGCGATCAAGCCGACCGGACGCATTGGCGAGCACCGGTTCGGTTTCGAACAACAATCGAGGACATAATCGAGGGTTAGTCACGGTATAATCCGGGTAAAATCGCGCTTGAACGCGTGACGTCGCTAATTTCGTACATGGGAGGTCCTGAATTGCACTGCCAGATTCGAGGAGTTGTCCGCGGTCGACGAATCGACCTGGAGCGCGACACGGGGCTTCCCGACGGAGCGGACGTGACCGTTCATATTGAGCCTGCGGGACCGGACGCGAATGATCGAATCGCCCGAATCCGCGCCCTTTGCGGCTCGTGGACCGACCCATCACTTGACGCGATTTTCGCCGAGTTGGAATCCAGACGATCAGAAGCATCCAGCCGAGAGGTGAATCTTGACGATTCACCTTGATAAGAGCACGATCACTTCGTCCCGCATAACCCACGCCACTTCACGCCGATCCACGGCCTCCAAGTCATAGATTGGCTAGCGTAGTTTCCACCGGCGCCGGTCTTGCCAATTCGCCCGTGATGCCGCCGTCGGCATGCTCTACCCTCGACGTTGGTTCGAAACCGGTTGGCTGCCTGTGCCTGCGACTCCATTCGTTACTCGCGAATCGATTCTCGCTATCCTGATCAGCCGGAGGTTTCTGCGATGATGACCGTCCCCGCCTCCCACCTCGCCCGCGCCGCCCTCGACGCCGGCGAAGGCATCCTCCGACTCGCCCCCGCCTGGGTCCCGCGCGCGTTCCTCCATCCCGGCCGGAGGCTGCGTCTCGCCGAAGAGGACCTCTACGCCCTCGGCGTCGACCGCGGCGGAATCGACGAACGCTGGCTCAGTTCCTGCGTCGTCGCCGACAATCCCGGTGCGCCGGCCGACGAAGGCCTCAGTTACATCGTCCACGAGGGTTGCCGGTGTACGCTGCGTGACGCCGTCGCCGATCTCGGTGCGGCCCTCCTCGGCCCCGAAGTCTGGAACCGCTACGGCCGCTGGCCCGTCTTCGGAAAATTCTTCGACAACATGGGCCCGATCCCCCACCACCTCCACCAGGACGATGTGTTAGCCGCCCTCGTCGGCCGCGAAGGCAAGCCCGAGGCGTATTACTTTCCGCCGCAGCTCAACCCCGTCGGCAACTCGTTCCCGTACACGTTTCTCGGCCTGGAGCCCGGCGTGACAAAGGCCGACGTCCGCCGCTGCCTCGAACGCTGGAACTGCGGCGACAACGGCATCCTCGACCTCTCGCGGGCGGTTCGCCTCACGCCCGGCACCGGCTGGCTCATCGGCCCACGCATCCTCCACGCCCCCGGCTCGCTCCTGACCTTCGAGCCGCAGTGGGCCAGCGACGTCTTCGCGATGTTCCAGAATCTCGTCGAGGACCGCTTCGTGCCGTGGGACCTGCTGGTCAAGGATGTCCCCGCCGAGCGACGCAGTGACCTCGACTTCATCGTCGACCTGATCGACTTCCCGGCCAACACCGACCCCGAGTTCCGCAAGCACCACTTCCTCACGCCCCGGCTCGCCGACGGCGGCCCCGAGGTCCACTTCGCCGACCGGTGGGTCGTCTACGGCAAGATCAACGGCCGGCAGCTCTTCACGGCCAAGGAGCTGACGATCGAGCCCGGCCACAAGGTCGTCATCCGCGACAACGGCTGCTACGGCCTCGTCGTCACGCAGGGCGTCGGCCGCATCGGCGCGCCGGGATCGGCGAGCCCCGCCCGCGGCGGCCACGCGAAACTCCCGCTCGAATGCCCGACGCTGATCCGCTACGGACAGCTCACGCTCGACGAGGTGTTCGTCTCGGCCGACCGCGCCCGCGAAGGCGTCGAGTTTGAGAATACGTCGCATTCGGAGCCGCTGGTGACGCTGCGATATTTCGGCCCGGAGGTAAACCCGCAGGCCCCGACGGTGGCCGGGTAACCCGGGCAGCGCGGTCGCGCTCGGCGATGTGTTATGATGTCATCGGGGCAGATTCGAGGGACAGAATGCCTCGACAGACCATTTCAGCGCTTCTGGTCGTGCTCGTCGGCCCGGCAATGCACTGCGCCGGACAAATACCCGAGTGGCGCCAGCTCTACCCCGCTGCAACGGAAGGGCACGCGGCGGTGTTCGACAGTTGGCGCGGCGTCACCGTGATGTTCGGCGGCGATGTCGGCTTTGATTCATTTGAGACGTGGGAGCGCGCCGGCACTGCCTGGTTCCAGCGAAAAATCCCCGGCCCCATGCCTCGACGCTTTCACGCGATGGCTTTCGATTCCGCGCGGGGAGTGACGGTGCTTTTCGGCGGGTATGTAGGCTATGGCCTGGGCGAGACGTGGGAGTGGGACGGCGCGAGCTGGCGCCACCGGGCTGTCGACGAACCTCCGCCGCGCTATTACCACGCGATGGCGTATGACTCGCGGCGTGGTGTAACCGTGCTTTTCGGCGGCTACTCCAGCGACATGGACCGCCGCCTCGGTGACACCTGGGAGTGGGACGGCGTCTCCTGGACGGAACGGCCCGTAACCGGTCCGTCACCGCGGACGCTCCCGACGATGGCCTATGACGCGGCACGAGGCGTCACGGTCCTTTTCGGCGGGGCAACCGCCTCACTCAACGGCGAAACGTGGGAGTGGGATGGGCAAGCCTGGACTCAACGAATCACGGCCGGACCGGCCCCTCGAAGCCGGCACACGATGGCGTTCGACTCCAGTCGCGGGGTTACGGTGCTTTTTGGTGGCCGCAGTTCAACAGCGCGACTCGACGATACTTGGGAATGGGACGGCTCGACCTGGTCGGAACGCACCGCGTCGGGGCCCCCCGCACGCGCTTATGCCGCGATGGTCTTTGACGAAGCGCTGGAGGAAACGATCCTCATCGGTGGATACAGTCCATACGAGCCGAACGACGGATTCTTATGGGCATGGAATGGTTCGGATTGGCGTGAAGTCGAAGGCTCCGTACCCGTGGCGCGTGCGGGGCATGCGATGGCGTTTGACTCCCACGAGGGCAGGGGCGTGCTTTTCGGCGGCGTGGTTTCGCGTGGATTCGCGTCTGATACGTTCGAATGGAACGGGTTCCATTGGAGACGCACGGACGCGGACCCGCGGCCGGGCGGTCGGGCATACCATGCGATGTCCTTCGATTCGCTGCGTAACAGCACCGTGCTCTTCGGCGGAACGCCGCCGCGGTCCGACGAAACGTGGGAGCGGACTGGCACCCTCTGGGCGCTCCGCAGCGGAACCGGACCGCTCCCCCGCGAGGCGCATGCGATGGCGTTCGATTCGAATCGCGACGTGACGGTTCTCTTCGGCGGGCGGGATCGCGATCGCGTGCCCTTCGGCGATACGTGGGAATGGAACGGAGTTGCCTGGACTCAGCGTGACGTCCCCGGACCGTCGGCGAGGGACTTTCACGCGATGGCCTACGACGCACGTCGCGGCGTCTCGGTTCTGTTCGGGGGCGACGCTCCGAGTCAGATCCTGGCTGATACCTGGGAATGGGATGGCAACGCCTGGACGTATCGCGGCAACGCGGGGCCGCCGCGGCGCGCCGGCCACGGGATGGCCTTTGACTCGCGACGCGGAACTGTCGTGATGTTCGGCGGATTTGGCGGTGATTCATACCAATTCCTGAATGACACATGGGAGTGGGATGGAGTTACCTGGACCGAAATCGAGGCTGACCCGCCACCAGGGCGCATGGGTCCAATGGTTTACGACACCGCACGCGACGAACTCGTGATCTTCGGCGGCGAGGGCGTGTTCGGCCGGAACTGGTCGAACGACACCTGGGGTCTCTCGCGTTCCTGCGTGGTGCCGACCATCGCCGTGCAGCCCGAACCCCGCGGCGTCTGCCCGGGCGGAGCCGCGACATTCAGCGTCGACGCCGCCGGGACTGCGCCGTTCACCTATCAATGGCGGCGCGACGGCGTCGCACTCGCCGATGAGCCGAATCGGATAAGCGGGGCAGCCACGCCGACGCTCACCCTCGTGAATACGACGGAATCCGACGCCGGCCACTATGCCTGCGTCGTCGCCAACCCCTGCGGCCGGGTCGTCAGCGCCGCCGCGACGCTCCGGGTCTGCGACCTCGCAGCCGACCTCGACTGCAATGCCGCCGTCAGCCTCGCGGATCTCGCGATCCTGCTCAGCAACTTCGGCCGCATGGATAGTCCCGCGCGAACGGACGGGAATCTCAACGGCGACGAGACGGTCGATCTCGCGGATCTCGAACTGCTGCTCACCGAATTCGGAGAATCATGTCGGTAGCCCATGTGATCGGCCGACAATGGAGGGCGGCCGGGACGGCGTGGGCCGGAAGTATCGCAGTCTCCCCGCCGTGCGTCACGGCTTGTCGAATACGACGCCGATCATCGCCTGCGTGTTCGTCAGCTTCGCCGTGGCGTCGTCGAGCGCCCGCACCTGCACCCGAATTCGCGCCCCGGCCGGGAACCGATACTGGGGCTTATCCCGCGCGGTGCGGCCATGCATCGAGACCGGACCGTCCGTCAGCGTTTCGACCGAGTCGAACGCGCGGTCGACATCTTCCTCGTCGTCGATCAGGATCCGCATGCTCAGCGCGCCCGATCCGCGCGCTGCCGAGACGGTCGTCCGACAAGATCCGAACACGACCGAGCCGGCCGCGGGCATCACCACGCCCTCGCCGGGCCCGGGAACGAAGCCGCCCGTGGTCTCGAGATCGCTGCCCGCGGTCTGGACGAGCTCGATCGAAGCGCTGCCAAACGCGAAGACGACCGGTGCGCCGTAACACTCACCGGTCACGTTGAAATCGGCCGACGACTCGGACGGCCCGACGACGTTCAGGACGCCGTCCGACGTCCTGACGAGTCCGACGTCGAAATTCGCGTCGACCTGCGGCGCGACGCCGGAAGTCGGGTTATGTCCCGGGCTCCAGTACATGCCGCCGTTGTTGTCCATGGCCCATTTTGCGAGCGTCCGCGAGCTGCCGATGAGCAGCACGCCCGTGTTCGGCACGGCGCTGGGAGAGACAATCGTGACGGCGTAGCTGGCGACGTCGGAGTAGACGCCGAGCATGTAGCTGTCGATGTTCGCAAAGGGGTCCAGCAAGTTGAACGATTGCAGCGTCGGGGCCTCGTTCGAGTAGCCGCTGATCGTCACGTAGCTGATCGTCTTCAGGCCGGCCGCGTTGTCGAAGAACGTCCGCGGCATCCCCGGGGCGATATTCGCCGAGTAGGTGTTGTCGAGGAACATGAGCGGAAAGCGCGTTGCGGCGAGGGGGCCGGTCCGCCAGTCGACCTTCGCGCCGGGTTTGATCTCCGTGGCGACGACGCCGCGGGGCTGCGCGGCGGTTCCGCCCGGCTTGTCGTCGGGCGCTGCCACGGCGTGGAACGCGAGGGTTGCGGCGGCAACGGCCAGGAATGCTCCCCCGACTCGGGAACTCGGTTTGTACATACGTTTCCCCCTCTTCGGAATGGCGTGCGGCGTTTGTGGGCCCAACGGCGTACCGTTCGCGTACCGCCGAGGGCGAGCCTGATCTTTGAGCAATCCGCGTTCCATTTCGCCTGTCATCGGCGGAGATTCATAAACGCAGTCCGCCCGGGGGTGCGGGCCACACCCCGGCTACACACGGTTTCCCCCCGCCGATAGACTCTCGGCCATGTTTGAAGCCCTGACAGAGCGATTTTCCAACGTCCTGCGCTCGATTCGCGGGCGCGGCAAGATTTCGGAAGAGAACGTCCACGAGGCCATGGGCGAGATCCGAACCGCCCTGCTCGAAGCCGACGTGAACCTCGACGTCGCGCGGAAGTTCTGCGACGACTGCCTCCAGAAGGCCATCGGGCAGGAGGTCATCAAGACCCTCAAGCCCGAGCAGCTCATCGTCAAGATCGTCTACGACGAGCTGGTCGCACTCATGGGGCCGATCGAAAACCGCATCCCCTTCGTCTCCGCCCCGCCGACCATCATCCTCATGGCCGGCCTCCAGGGCTCCGGCAAGACGACTACCTGCGGCAAGCTGGCGAGCTACTGCCTGAAGCGCGGCAAAAAGCCGATGCTCGTCGCGGCCGACCTGAAGCGGCCGGCGGCCATCGACCAGCTTGAGGTGCTCGGCCGGCAGCTCGAAGTGCCCGTGCACGCCGAGCGCGGCCATCAGAACCCCGTCATCGTCTGCCGCAACGCGATCCGCAAGGCCCGCGAGGTCGACCGCGACGTCGTGATCCTCGACACGGCCGGCCGCCTGGCCATCGACGAAGAGCTGATGAAGGAGATCGCGCAGGTCGCGTCGTCGACGCAGCCGCACCAGATCTACCTCGTGCTCGACGCGATGACCGGCCAGGACGCCGTCAACACGGCCAAGAGCTTCAACGAGCGGCTGGAACTCGACGGCGTCATCCTGACGAAGTTTGACTCGGACACGCGCGGCGGCGCGGCGCTTTCCGTCAAGCATGTCACGGGCAAGCCGATCAAGTTCATCGGCGTGGGCGAGAAGCTCGACGCGCTGGAGGAGTTTCACCCCGAGCGAATTGCCGGGCGCATTCTCAACATGGGCGACATGCTCACGCTGGTGGAGAAGGCGCAGGAGACATTCGACGCGGAGAGCGCGGCCAAGGCGCAGGAGAAAATGGCCCGCGGCGATTTCGGCTTCGACGATTTCCTCACGCAGATGGAGAGCTTCAAGAAACTCGGCTCGATCAAGTCGATCATGAAGATGATCCCCGGCCTGGGCAGCGCGCTGGGGCAGATCGAGATCCCCGACGACGAACTCGACCGCTATCGGGGGATCATCCACTCGATGACGGACAAGGAACGCCGCAACCCGGACCTGATCGAAGCCTCGCGCCGCCGCCGCATCGCCCGCGGCGCCGGGGTCGCCCCCGACGAGGTCAGCGCCCTGGTAAAGAACTTCCTGCGCATGAAGCCGATGATGAAGATGATGTCCGGGGCGGGGCTCGGGC
Organism: Planctomycetota bacterium; assembly: GCA_045863555.1. Classification (GTDB taxonomy): domain Bacteria; phylum Planctomycetota; class Phycisphaerae; order UBA1845; family Fen-1342; genus JACRLV01. Next base: position 381,290 of record BTUU01000004.1, read on the forward strand.
AGAAGATGCAGCTCATGAAGGGCCTGTCCGACATGGGCGCGCTTCAGTCGGGGCAGCTTCCGAAGCTCAAGGGCGGGACGGCGACCTCGGCCCGCTTCGATCCGCGGAAGCGCGACAAGAAGAAGCGGCGGCGGCGGTAGATTTTCGCGTGAACATGTGAAAATGTGATAACGTGAAAACGCCGCCCGATTCTGAGATCCAGCGGCACCGGGCGAGTCGCACGACGGCCGGCCACGTCAGAACAGAGCGCGCACGAGTTCGAGCCGCAGCACAAATCCCGGAACGGCCTTCGACCGGAATTCGTCACCCGCGACCGGCAGCGCGACGTAGCGCCCATTCTCGATGCCGAAGAAGTGCATCTCGCCCGCCTGCGCATCAATCACCCAGTACTCGGCGACGCCGGCGGCTTCATAGTCGCGCCGTTTCTCCAGCAGATCGCGCTTTGCCGCGCCCGGCGATACGACCTCGACGACCAGTTGCGGAATCTCCGTCACGGCACCACGAATCCGGGCCCGCGTCGACTGGCTCAGGTAGACAACATCTGGGCGATAAACAAGATCATCCCGCAGCCGCACGTCCACTTCGGTGACCACACTGCCGATCGGGTGACTCTGCAGAAAAACGCGCAGCTGGCAGGCGAGCTCAAGAACGATGTCCTGATGTTCAAACGAGGGAGAGGGTGCCAAGATGGCGACTCCATCGACGAGTTCGTACCGTCCATCTGTCTCCGGCAGCGCGAGGTATTCGTCCGCCGTCATGCGCAAGCCATGATAGCAAACCTCATTCGTCAGACTTGTCGATCGAACGACCATTCAGGCAACTCCGGCAGTCTCTCAACGAATTCTATCGGGATCGCCTTGGAACGAGAATCAAATTCCCGGACGCTCACTCTTTCGCACAGCACTTCTTGTATTTCTTCCCGCTCCCGCACGGACACGGGTCGTTGCGGCCGATCTTCGTTCCCGCGTTCGTGAACGGCCGCGGCTTGCCCGTCGCCGCGTCCTCGAACGTCCCGCGCAGCGCCCGCACATACGCGCCCATCACCCGGCCGCCGCCCAGCCGTCCGCGGTCCTCCAGGTCGCTCAGGAAATCCCCGCAGAGTTCCGGCAGCGCCCGCTTGATCGACGCCGGAAGCTCCAGCCGGGCCACGACGTCCAGCAGCGCAGGCTTCAGGTCCGGCTCTTCCACATCTTCGGGTCCGACGCCGCGCTGGTCGCACGCCGCCGCAAGGAAACGGTTCAGCACCGGCCCGGCGTACTCCTCCATCGCGCCTTCGAACCCGCGGGCACGGTCCGAGGTGCAGAAGTCGCTGACCCAGTGGTCGATCTTCTCGAGTGTGTATCCGTCCGGCATGCCGTCACCCTAGCAGGTCGCCCCGAACGCCGAAAGCAGGTTCGCCAGATCCTGCAAATCCACATCGCCGTCCGCGTCGAGATCGCCCGTCGATGCAAACTGCCCGAAATTGCTGAGCAGCAAGGCAAGGTCCTGCAAGCCGACCGCGCCGTCGCCGTCGATACCGGCCGGACACGCGACGTCAAACCGCACGACCCAGCCTTCGACAACGCCCGTATCGGCATGCCGGCCGTTGCCGGCGATCGCCCGGCCGTCCGCGGAGATGCCGCGCGCCTCTTCGAGCGTCCAATCGCCGAGGTCGACGCCGTGCTCCGTCTGAAGCACGACCTGGAGATCGCGCATGCCCGTCTGCTGCGTCCAGATAAACGCCCGCGGCGCCGAGCCGCCGCCGAACGGCCCCGGCACGCCCTCGATGTTTGCCCGACCGACAACGACGCGGCCATCGCCTGAAACGCCGTACGCGATGGACTGGAAGTGACCGCCCGGCAGATCGCCCAGGCCCTGCATCCCCTCCTCGACCGTCCAGCGGTACGCCTCGCCGCCGTTGGGCGAATTCAGACTGCGGCTTGCACCGACGATGACGCTCCCATCCGTCGACGCCGCCTCAGCTGTGCTGAAGCGCACGACGCCGGCGGCTGTCGGCATCCAGCCGAGCGGCTGAAGCTGCCGCGTCGGCCCCCAGAGCGCCGCCTGCCGCTCGCCCGCTGGCCCCGTCACCACGCCGAAGATCACGGACGCGTCGTTCGAAATGCCGTACGCGTAGCTGGCGAAATCGCCCCCCGCGAGATCACCGAGCGGGGTGAACTGCGCCGTCGCGATGTCGTACTCGAACGCCTCGGTGCCGTTGTCCGATTGCCCGATGCCGACAACGAACCGGCCATCGCCGGAGACGCCGCGGGCGGTCGCGGTCGGTACGCCGCTCACACCCCCGGGCAGGTCGCCGAACTCGATGACCGCGCCGCTCTCGCCGTCGCGATAGAACGCCGGCCGGCCGAAGGGGCTGAAAAGACCGTAATCCGCCGCCCCGACGATCGTCTGGCCGTTCGTGCTCACGCCATACGCGGTCGCCGTCATTCCCGCTTCCATGCCGTCCAGGATTGCAACCAGTTGGGAAGACTCGGTCCACGCGGTCGCGGCGTAGAAACGGACGAATAGCGACCCGCCCACGTCACTATGCCCAACGGCCGTCGAACCATCCGCGGACAGCGCGAACACCTCGCTCAAGTCGGCCCCGCCGGGCAGATCGCCGACGCCGCGGAGCGTCGTCTGCGCATGCACGGCGGAGGCGACGAATCCGAAGGTGATCAGCGTTCGATATTTCATGTTCCGCCTCAAATCTGTTGGAAATCGGTCGAGACAATCAGTGTACCCGGCCGCCCTCGTCACATGCCACGATTTTCGCCTCCCGCGACACGGAGGGAGGGAATCTGCCGGGCGAGTCCGGTGCCTTCTTTGACGGTTCATCCCCGGCGCGCGACGATGAATCGACCCTTCCACCCCTGAAGGAGGCATCCCGATGCCGATCACCAGACCGACCACGACCACCCGGGCGCGCAAATCGTCGAAGAAACCTCCCGTCCGGCCGCTCACGCCGGCGCAGCTCTCCCGTGTCGTCTCCGTCATCGGCGAGCCATCGGGCACGGCTCGATTCGGCGCCGGCAAGGCCCTGATCGCCACGGCCGAGAAATTCCCAGAGCGCGTCTACCCGCATTTCGACGCGATCGCACCGCTGCTCCGGAGCGAAAGCAAGATCATGCGGTGGACCGGCATGCTTGCGCTCGCCCCGCTGGCCGAAGTGGACGCGGATCGAAAAATCGACACCGTGCTCGATACGTACGTCTCGTTCATTCACGGGGGCAACCTCATCAGCGCCGCGAACGCCGTCAAATGCCTCGCGCGGATCGCCCGATATCGCCCCGACCTGCTGGAGCGCGTGCTGGCGGTGATCCTCGAAGTCGAAAACGCGACCTACGAGACGCCCGAATGCCGACGGGTCGCCATCGGCCAGACGCTGAAGGTGCTTGAGGAGATGGGGGACGAGGTCCTCCGAAGGCCCGATGTCAGCGCCTTCATCCGCCGCCAGTTGAACTGCTCGCGGTCCGCCGTGGCGAAGCTGGCGAATCAACTTCTTCGGCGTCTGTGAACCGCAGTTTCTAGTCGCCGCCGACGGCCGGGCCGCGCGCCGCCAAAACAACGGCCGTACCGGCCTTGACGGTCCTTTGCCGACGCCGCTACCATGCCCCTCCCGCTTGAGACTGAATCCGAGGGGCCGTTCACCTCCGCCGGCGCGGCGGACGGACCGAGGGCTCCCGGTGGAGCAGAAGAGCGCAGGCGGGGCGCGGCGAGTGCCATCAGACGAGCCAGAGCGCGAGCTACGCAGGCGGAGCTTCTATCTCCGCTATGCCGGTCTCGGTCTCGAATTCGCGGGCGGCCTGGCCGGTTTTGTACTGCTCGGCTGGGCGATCGACAGTTGGCTGAGCAGCCGGCCGATCGGGCTCATCGCGGGCGCGCTGCTGGGCTTTGCGGGCGGGATGTACAACCTGATCCGCAGGGCGTACGAGATTCAGGCGGCCGTCGCGAAAATGGACCGCGAGGACGCTGCTGACAAGAAACGAGATGACGGCGAATCCCCCTAACCCGGCTTTCACCTTCGCGAAGCTCGCGGCGATCTCGCTCGGCCTGGCCGCGGCGTTCGCCGTGCTCGCATTCGGCCCGGCCTCGGCGATCGGCGGAAATTCGCAGGTCGCGGCGATGCTCTTCGGCACGCTGGCGGCCCTGATCGGCAGCCTGATGGCCGCGGCCGCGCCGGCGTGGTGCATCGCGGCCTCCGCGCAGACGTTCGCGATGGCGACGCTGGCGGGGCTGATCATCCGGTTCCTCGCGACGATGTCGCTGGCGCTGGGTCTGCGGTCGCTCGACGTGGTTCCGGCGGACGCACTGATGATCTGGGCGGCAGTCGCGCAGCTGGCGCTTCTGGCCGGCGACGTGGCGTTCCTTGTACGGCTCGCAAAGACCCGGGAGGCGAAGACGGCATGACGGAGTTGCTGCTGGCGAGCGGGAGTCCGCTGGGTCACGTAATCGAGAATGGCGATTCCGTCGTCAAGCTCTGGGATGGCGGCATCTTCGGCTTCACCATCTTCAGCAACCACGTATTCATGCAGATCGTCGCGGCCGCCCTGCTGATCTGGCTCATCCCGAAGGCGGTCCTGGCCCGCCGTGGCAGCGACGACATCGGGCGTCACCTGCCGACGCGCTTCGGCAACGCGATCGAGGCCATCTGCCTCGGCCTGCGCGACAACATCTTCAAGCCCAACCTCGGCCACCACACGGACGTCTTCACACCGTACCTGTGGTCGCTGTTCTTCTTCATCTTCATGTGCAACTTCCTCGGGCTGATCCCGCTCTCCGACTGGATCGGGCGCATTCCGGGGCTCTCGTTCGTCGGCGGCACGGCCACCGCGAACATCTTCGTCACGGGAACGTTCGCGATCATCACGCTCGTCATGGTCGTCTATAACGGCCTGGCGACGAACGGGATGGCCTACGTGAAGCACTTCTTCATGGGGCCGCCCGGCATCAACGCCTTCGTCGCCCTGCTCGAAGTGCTCGGGCTGCTCTTCAAGGCGATGGCGCTGTGCGTGCGTCTTTTCGCGAACATGATGGCCGGCCACATGATCCTGGCCGTTCTGCTGAGCTTCGTGCCGCTGGCGTTCAAGAGCCTCGGCACGGGCGGCGGCTACGGGATCACGCTCGGCGTCGTGCTCGGCTGCGTCGCCTTCAACTTCCTCGAACTGTTCGTCGCGTTTCTGCACGCGTTCATCTTTACGACGCTCACGGCGGTCTTCCTCGGCCAGGCCGTGAACATCCATCACGATGAACACGAGCATCACGACGAGGGCGACCTGGAACATGCTCACGCGGGTGGGCATCATTGATATCGAGTTTTGGATTCGGCGCCGCCGCGGCGCGGTGGGGTTGATCTAACGGCGGCCGAGGCGAATCGGCCGCGAGTCGAAAAGCAGCTTTCGAGAAAGGGCTCTGCTATGAACTTCGCTCGCTCAGTCTTCGGTCTGGTTGTCGCTCTGGCCACGTTCGGCCTCGCCGCTGTCGACCCCGCCCTCGCGGCGGACGGCGCGGCCGCCGGCGGCGTCAAAGGCATCGCCGTCATCGGCGCCGGCCTTGCCATCATCGGCGCAGGCATCGGCATCGGCCGCATCGGCGGCAGCACGCTCGAATCGATCGCCCGTCAGCCCGAGGCCGCCGGCGCGATGTTCACGCCGATGATCATCACCGCGGCCATGATCGAAGGCGCCGCGTTCTTCGCGATCATCACGGTGTTCGTCGTCGGCTAAGGCTTTTCGCCGCTCGGCGTCGCCGGCGGAGCGCAGCCGCGCCGCCGCACCGCCGACAGGAGACGGGCATGAAGATCCATGCGACAGGCCCGCTGCTGGCCGCCTTTCTGCTGACGCCGCTGGCGGCGGCCGCGGGCGGCGGCGGCGAAGAGAACCTCTTCACCGGCAATCTCGGCAACGCCGTCCTCACCGCGATCATCTTCGCGATCGTCGTGTACGTGCTCGGGACGAAAGCGTGGCCGGTGCTGATCAAGGCGCTCGATGAACGTGAGCGGTCGATCCGCGGCGCGCTCGAGAGCGCCAAGCACGAACGGCAAGAAGCGGCCAAGCTGCTGAAGGATTACCAGGCGCAGCTCGACAAGGCGCGCGTCGAAGCGACCGCGATCGTCGATGAAGGCCGCCGGGACGCTGAGGAAGTCCGCCGCCGGATCCAGGACCAGGCGCGCCGGGAATCGGACGAGATGATCGCCCGGGCCAGGCGCGAGATTCAGCTTGCGACCGACGCGGCCGTGAAAGAACTCCACGATCAGACGGTCGAACTGTCGATCCAGGTCGCGCGGGGCATCATCGCCAAGGAAATGCAGGCCGATGATCACCGGCGGCTGGTCAGCGAATCGCTGGAGCGGATGAAGGCGGAACAGAACTAGCCGGGTGGGGCAGGCTTCCGGGCCGGCCCGGGCGGGCAGAATGCCCACCCCACCCTGCAAAGGGGCACCGCCCGAACCGACGTGAGTAACCATGGCAGACTCTTTCGACAAACAGCTCGAAGTCGCCGACGTTTACGCCGACGCGCTCTTCGCCCTCGCCCGCGACGCGGGCAGTATCGAGGAGGTCCGGAGCGAACTCGACGAACTTCTCAAGCTCACCGAGATGGAGATCGGCTTCGCCGGTTTTCTCTCGTCGCGGGCCCTCGACGATGACCACCGCGCGGCCGGCCTCGAGAAGATGTTCCGCGGCAAGCTCAGTGACATCGTGTTGAACACGCTGCTGGTGATGAACGACAACGGCCGCAGCAGCCTGCTGGCCGCGTTGCACCACTCGTACGTCCTTCGTCAGCAGGCGGCGGCCAACCAGGTCGACGCCTTCGTGACCTCCGCCGTGGAACTCGATGATTCGCAGAAGAAGTCGGTCACCGACACCGCGGCGAAGGTCAGCGGCAAGTCGCCGATCGTCCACTACCGCGTGGATCCCTCGATCCTCGGCGGACTGATCGTGCAGATCGGCGACTGGCGCTACGACAACTCGGTCTCACGAAAGCTCGGCGTCGTGCGGCGGCGGCTTCTCGAACGAGCCGAACGCGGCCTGCCGGTCGGAATGGCCGAGTGAGGCGGTAGGGTGGGCTCAGCCCGCCATGCTTGATACACGAGCGGCCCCGGTGACCCGAGCGTCGCCAGGTCGCGATGATGGTGGGCGGTGCCCACCCTGCAAGACGGCGGGCTCGCCCGCCCCAAAGTGGGAAACGAAAATGAAGTTCAAGGCCAGCGAAATCGCGACGATCATCAAGGACGAGATCAAGCAGTACAAGTCCGAGCTCGACGTCGCCGAAGTCGGAAAAGTCATCGAAGTCGGCGACGGCGTCGCGCGGATCTACGGCCTCTCCAAGGCCATGGCCGGCGAAATGCTCGAATTCGCCAGCGGCGCGACCGCGGTCGTCTTCAACCTCGAAGAAAACTCCATCGGCGCGGTCGTCCTCGGCGGCTACCTCGACGTCAAGGAAGGCGAGGAGGTCCGCACCACCGGCAAGCTGCTCAGCGTGCCCGTAGGCCCGGCCATGGTCGGCCGCGTCGTCGATCCGCTCGGCCGCCCGCTCGACGGCAAGGGCCCGATCCAGACGCCCCACCGCCGCCCCCTCGAGATCATCGCTCCCGGCATCGCCGAGCGGCAGCCCGTGACCGAGCCGCTCCAGACCGGCATCAAGGCCGTCGACTCGATGATCCCCATCGGCCGCGGCCAGCGCGAGCTGATCATCGGCGACCGCAAGACCGGCAAGACCGCGGTGGCCCTCGACACGATCATCAACCAGCGCGGCGGCGACGTGATCTGCGTCTACGTCGCGATCGGCCAGAAGGAATCGACCGTCGCGTCGATCGTCGAGAAGCTCCGCGAGCAGGGCGCGATGGACTACACCATCGTCGTCGTCGCGAGCGCGTCGGATCCCGCCCCGCTCCAGTACATCGCGCCGTATTCCGGCTGCTCGATGGCCGAGTACTTCATGTACAACGACGGCCGGGCGACGCTGTGCGTCTACGACGACTTGTCCAAGCAGGCCGTCGCCTATCGCCAGCTTTCGCTGCTGCTCCGCCGCCCGCCGGGCCGCGAGGCGTTCCCCGGCGACGTGTTCTATCTGCACAGCCGCCTGCTGGAGCGCTCCTGCAAGATGGCCGATCGCAAGGTGATCGTCGCCAAGGGCGCGCCGGCCGGCACGGAAACGGGCGTCAACGGCAAGGTCTATGTCGGCAAGCAGGACGCGCACGCGTTGCAGCACGATCTTGAGAAGCTCGGCAAGGATTCGCACGAGGTGCGCAAGATCAAGTCCTCCGGCGGCAGCCTGACCGCCCTGCCGATCATCGAAACGCTCGAAGGCGAAGTCTCGGCGTATATCCCGACGAACGTGATTTCGATCACGGACGGCCAGATCTACCTCGAACCCGACCTCTTCTTCGCCGGCGTGCGTCCCGCGATCAACGTCGGTATCTCGGTCAGCCGCGTCGGCGG
>BTUU01000005.1:0-365305 GCA_045863555.1 Planctomycetota bacterium
GTGACGAGAACGGTCTGGCATGGGGACGCCGCGGGCGTCCTCGCGGCCGGGGTGTCGCCGCGTCTGCGAGTCCATCGGCGCTTTGGCAGGAAACGGGTGCATGTCGGACGTGTCGTGGACGGAGATCGTCGCGCTGGTTCGGACGGAGCAACCGCAGCTCTACCGGGCGTGGTTCGAGGAACTGCCGTCGGGGCGGATCGAGGGGGGCGAGTTTCGGGTAACGGTCGGCGACCCGGTGCAGGCGGCGTACCTTCAGAATGATTGCGCGGCGGCGTTCAGCAACGCGTTCATGCGGCTGAGCGGGCGGCTGATGCCGGTGCGGTTCATCTCGTCCACGGCGGAGGCCCGGCCGCAGGTTCGGAGTCAGCCGGGGGCGCGGGTGGGTCCGCTGAACCCGGACTACACGTTTGAGCAGTTCGTGGTGGGGCCGTCGAACCGGCTGGCGCATGCGTCGTGCAAGGCGGTCTGCGTGCAGCCGGGGGCGGTGTACAACCCGCTGTTCGTGCACGGGCCGTCGGGGACGGGCAAGACGCACCTGCTCCAGGCGATCTGCACGCATTTTGAGCGCACGGGGGGCGAATCGCGGGCGATCTACCTGACGTGCGAGACGTTTGTGAATGAATTCATCCGGGCGATCGAGACAGGCGGGCTGGCCGCGTTCCGCGATTCGATCCGGCACGCGGAAGTCCTGGTGATCGATGATGTGCAGTTCCTGGCGGGCCGCGAATCGAGCCAGGAGGAGCTGTTTCACACGTTCAACGTGCTGCACCAGTCGCGGCGGCAGATCGTGCTGTCGGCGGATCTTCCGCCGGCGGAGATTCCGACGCTGGAAGAGCGGCTGGTGAGCCGGTTCAAGTGGGGCCTGGTCGTGCAGGTCGGGATGCCGGACCGGGAGACGCGGCACGCGATCCTGGCGAAGAAGGCGCGGCTGCGGGGCGTGGAGGTGCCGGACGAGATTCTGGACCTGGTGGCGGAGCAGGTCAGCTCGAACGTGCGGGCGCTGGAAGGCGCGCTGACGAAGCTGATCAGCGAGACGACGCTGGGGGGCAAGCCGATGTCGATCGACACGGCGCGGCAGATCCTCGCGGAGGTGGAGGGGGGCGGGCCGCGGCTGCTCCAGGTGCCGGACATCATCGAGCTGGTGGCGAAGCACTTCGGGCTGCGGAGCGCGGACCTGATCGGGCGGAAGCGGTCGCGCTCCGTCGCGCATCCGCGGCAGCTCGCGATCTACCTGGCCCGGAAGCTGACGCCGCTGAGCCTGGAGGAGATCGGGAGCTACTTCGGCGGCCGGGACCACTCGACGGTGCTGCATGCTGCGACGGTCGTCGAGCGCGAGCGCGGCATCGAGCGCGAGATCGCGGACACGCTCGCCGTGCTGACGCGCACGATTCTCGGGAAGCGGGCGGCCGGATGACGCTCAGCGCGCGAGCATCTGCCTGATCGCGCCGAGATGGTAAGCCGCGTGCGCGACCGAACCGATCGCGGAACCGAGCGTCAGATCCGTCCAGTCGATGGACGCGAGTTTCTGGCGCAGGGCCGCGTAGGCCGACCGGAGCGCCTCCACTTCGCGCTTCCACGCGGCCTCGTCGCGCGCGTCGACGGTCCAGCTTTCATCCCAGTTGTTCGAGGATTTGTCGCCGGCGAGGAACTTGAGCGTGACCTCGATATGGAAGCGCACGTGGCGGGCGTGCTGGGCGATCGACCGGCGGCCGGGGGCGGCCCGGGCCGCATCGGCCGCGGGGATGGTCGCGAGGAGACCGAGCAGGCTGCCGCGGGGGCCGGAATCGGCGTACCACGTGGACTTGTCGGCGGGAACGCCTTCGTAGGACTCGTTGAGCAATGCGGCGATGGTCTGCGTGACGAGTGCAGCGAGCGGTTCGGGCATGACGGTCTCCTCGGTGGGTCTCGCCCGGCCGTATCCTAACAAAATACGAACCATTGTCAAGCGCCTCAGCGGCGTTTTCTTGCCATTTCGCTGGCGCGGAGGCGGGTCAATTCGGGCCGAGGCCGACCTGGTCGAAATTCGAGCGGACGATGCTGAGGCCGTGGACGCAGGATTCGAACTCGGCGCTGAGTTCGCGGAAGAGGGCGCCGGGCGGATGCTCGTCGGGCGGCGTGAGCTCGCCGGCGATCGTATAGGAGCGCTTTCCGCGGAGCAGGTACTCGCGCAGGCGGTCGCCGCCGTGGCGACGGAGGCGCAGATGCTCGGGGTAGACGCCGGTCCAGAAGAGCGTGAAGTCGCCGATGTAGCGATTGATGATGCGCGTGCGGCTGGCCCCGTCAGCCTCCGCGCCGAGGACGGCGTCGGCTTCCATCTGCGAGATTTCGTGAATGGTCCGGCCGTCGACGCGGTGGAGCCGGTAGATACGGTCGACGTGGACGAACTCGGTGAGGAGTTCGCTGAGGTACTCGGTGATGCGCGGATTGCAGAGGCCCAACTCGGTCGTGAAGATCTGGTCGACGAGTCCGGAGAACATCAACCGGAGCGGATGATCCTTTGGAATGCGCGCGTACATGGCGATCCTCGGCCCCACGGCCGGCGCTCTCGACGGCCGGGAGCGCAGGTTCATTCAATAGTATTCGGCACGATTTGCCGGGGGCGCGAATTTCCGTCGGTTTCTTTGCGGGGTCCGAGAAATTCCGCGGCGCGGGCGATTTGCCGCGGGCCGCGCGGGAAATCTGGCGGAGGCAGAGGGTATACTTCTGCGGCCGGGCCGGATGATCGGACGTCGCGCGGGCTGCGGCGACGTCGATGATCGGCGGAGAGAGCAGGGCCGCCCCATGCGTGTTGCGCTCATCGGTTCGCCTGAGAAACCTGCGGTGCCCGCGATGCTCGAGCGGACGCGGCGCTGGCTCGACGGCAAGGCGGAGGTCGTCTTCTGCGAGCGCACGTACGAGAGCAATCGCGCGCTCACGCACCGGCCGGACATGCTGCTGGTGCTGGGCGGCGACGGGACGCTGCTGGCGGCGGTTCGGAATCTCGGGACGGCGCAGATTCCGATCGTCGGCGTGAATCTCGGCAAGCTCGGATTTCTGGCGGAATTCACGATCGAAGAGCTGGAAGGCGAGAGCGGGTTTCTCTTCGCGGACGGCCTGCCGGTGACGCCGCGCGTGATGCTGGACGTGCGGTTTCGGCCGACGGCGGGCGAGGGCTGCGACACGCTGGCGGTGAACGACTGCGTGCTCTTCGCGGGCGCGCCTTTTCGGATGATCGAGCTGTCGATCGAGGCGGACGGCGAAGAGGTGGCGGAGATCCGCGGCGACGGGCTGATCATCTCGACGGCGTCGGGTTCGACGGCGCACAATCTCTCCGCGGGCGGGCCGATTTTGGAGCCGACGGCCGAGGCGTTCGTGGTGACGCCGATCTGTCCGCACGCGCTGACGTTCCGACCGGTGGTCGTGCACGCGGACCGGAAGCTGCGGATTCGCGTGGGGAAATCGAATGAGAACTCGCAGTTGACGATCGACGGGTTCACGCGGCGGCGGTTTTCGCCGGGAGACTCCGTGGAGATCACGCGGTATCCGGCGAAGTGTCTGCTGGTGCGGAATCCGCGGCGGTCGGTGTGGTATGCGCTGCGGCGGAAGCTGATGTGGGCGCAGAATCCGGTGCAGTGACGAATGGGTCACGAGGTCACAAGGTGACAACGTGACAATGTGACAAGGGGGCCCTTCACCGACTGCGCGGGCGCGGGCGCGGCGCAGGGGACGTCTCTCGATTGATAGCAGGGCCATGAGCGGGCGCGATGAAGGTCGAAGATCGACGATCCGTGGAGCTTCGCGAGCGGGCGCGCGGCCTTGAGGGGCGGCGGATTGGGAAGATCGTTCTTGCCGTCGTCGCCCTGCTGGGAGCGGCACTTTCCGCTGGGCGGGCGAATCTGCTGACGCGGCCGGTGGAATATCGCCAGTGGATCGCGCAGATCGATGGCATGTTGCAGTCCCTCGCATCAATGCCGAGCCTGGGGGGATCAGATCCGAAATCGACTCGCGAGCGTTTTGAGGAATCACGACGGGCGTGGACGGAGGCCGCCGCGGCATACCCCTGGTACCTGGCAGGCTGGATCGGCTGTGCCGCCGTTTGGGGGGTTATGTTGGCTCTTTGGGTGGCGTCTGAACGCGGAATCGCGCGCAAACAGCGGCGCTACCGGTGGCTCGCGGATGGACGGTGTGGCGGATGCGGGTATTCGCTCCAAGGTCTGGCAGACGGCCGTTGCCCAGAGTGCGGGGACGCAAATACGTGGGCGGATGCGCGGATCCCGATTCCTCCGGATTGACGCGTCGGTGATTTCAGGGGGGAGATGCTCACCTACCGGTCTTTCTGCACCGGCCAGAAGACGTAGTCGCCGTCGCCGGTTTTTTCGCCGAATTTCGGATCGTGCTTGCCGCCGTCGTCGCGGGTGTTGATGCCCACGCTGTAGAGCGTGAACGAGTCGCCGGCGAGTCTGTAGATGAACGGTTTGCCGCTGAAGGGATCGGTTTTCGCGGCGACGGGGACGCCGGGGAGTTTGTCGAGGCTGTCGGGCCAGGCGTTGTTCTTGTCGTGGAAGGCGGAGAGTTCGTAGAGGAGCCGGGTCCCGCGGCAAAGCGCTTCGGATCGGAAGCGGAGAACGATCGCGCGGCCGAGATTCGGAATCAGCATCTTGATGATCTCTTCATTTCGTTTCGCCTTGAGATCGTTTTCGAGGGCTTCGATGTCCTTCCCGATGGACGGCGTCCAGGGCTGCTCGGACCTCGCCGCAAGCTTCTTGTAGAACTCGGCAACGGAGGAGCACGTGGCTGCTGGATCGGCCGGTGCGGCGGCCATCGCTGCGCCGCGCACCGGTCCGCGTTTCGCGAGCATCTGGGTGACATCGTAGAAGACGGCCAGTTCGGCATTGGCGACTGTCCGGAACGGGCGCGGCTCGAAACTCGGGCTCCGGAGGATGTCGAGGCACTTTCGGCGCTGCGTGGCTGTCAGAATGTCGCGATCGAGCGCGAGGGAGAAATCGTCACAGATCAGGGAACGCAGCGCGTGGCCGATGAGCTGCGAGATGGCCATTGGTTCCCGGTCGATCTGGCGCGCGAGGCCGGCGTTCGCCGCCATGAGCGCCACGAAGCGCTCCCCGTCCACCTTGCCCGCCGGCGCGCGCCACGCGTGGTCTGACGCCCCCTTTGCAAGGGCGCGGAAGTAGCTGAGCGGCCCGACGCGGACGTCGATCAACGTGCGAGTGGCTTCTGGCGTCGACTCGTCGTACGAGAGCCCGAAGAAGGCATGCGACTTCGCCGAAGCCTGGAGAAAGTCGTCGATCAGGTCCTTGGTGCGGGCGTACGATTTTTCCCATGCGGCGTGGTCGGCGGGATTCCATGGGCCGCCGTCCCATTTCTCGTCCTTGTCGCTCATCGGGCCGCTGAAGCCGAGCGCGGCGGACGCGTCTTCGGTCGCCGTGAATTCGCCGATCATCTTCCGATAGAGCGGTGCGGCGTTGTCCTCCTCGCGCATGCCGGCGGTCAACTGCTTTTCGAGCCAGGCGGCGTAGTCGACTTTCGTCTTGAAATCAGGGACGGGCGGCGGTTCGAGCTTAGCCCAACTTTCGCACTTTGGAAAAATTCAGTGCGATTTTTCGGCTCTGGCGCTTGCTTTGTTTTTGTTTGCCTTTTTGACACTGTGTGGGGTCTGCGATTGGGGCCCGGCGTTTGGTCTGGGGGCGGGGTGAAACAGTCTGTTGCACCGCGCCCCAAACTAGATCACGCTGGGCAATAAGAACCACCCAGCCATCCTTATGTTCACGCCGCGCGCCGCTTCGCCCAACCGGCCATTCCAAGCCCCAAAGCACCGAGTAGCACTGCACTTGGAACGGGGACGACAAGATTCGATCGGTCCGGATTCCAGGAACTGTCGCCCAGACTCCAAGTCCCTGCACCGTCGTAGTTGAACACGTATGACGCAATTCGAGTCGCACCCGCAAACGCGGCGAACTGGAACGAGAACGGATTGCCATACTGAGGATCGGCGAGGTGGAACGTCCAATAGTACGTGCCACCGACCGTCGAACCCGTCGCGTAACCCAAGGTATTTGACAGGTTCGACGACGTCCATCCCGAGCGACCCGTGATCTCCATAGCGGGCGATGCGAATTCGTCTCCCGCCGTGATCATCTCGACAGCAAAGAAGTCGATGGCTCCGGGCTCAACCCAGTACCAGTTCGACGCCCAACTGCCGCCCTCCTGATCGAAGACGTGTACCGGATCTGCCGAGCAGGTCAGGCAGGCACCTAGCGAGAGAAGCGCGAGCGCTAGTGACTGTCTCATTGTTCAAACCTCCCTGCGTTTTGGTCGACCAAGTCCATGTTGACGGGATATTGGTCAGTTCTTACGCCGCGCCGCCCAGCCAGCAACGCCCAATCCGAGCGCTCCCAGCAACAGCGCGCCGGGGAGGGGGACGAGAATTAGCTGCGATTGGCGATCGGCACCACTATTCGGGTCCAAGATCGCGGCGGCGTTGTTCGTGTTCCAGAGGTTGAGAACCCGAACGTTTGCCGCAGCACCCGACGTCACAGCATCGAGCAGCGCTTCCTTGGCGGCGGGAAGTTCACCCAGCGTTACCGTGTAACCCAGCTTCTTCCAAATATAGGCCTGAACCCAGCCGTTGACTTGCGCCTGAGTGCCATCAACCCCAACCTGGAATCCAGCGCCCAACGCGTTGAGGCCCGCATCCCATCCACCAGCGCCTGCATAGACGGCAAACACTTCGCGGAGGTCAAGCCCCGCCTGGTTCGCGTAGATGTCGATCG
Organism: Planctomycetota bacterium; assembly: GCA_045863555.1. Taxonomy (GTDB): domain Bacteria; phylum Planctomycetota; class Phycisphaerae; order UBA1845; family Fen-1342; genus JACRLV01. Next base: position 6,768 of record BTUU01000005.1, read on the forward strand.
GACCAGAACCATCGTAGTAGACTTCGGAATCGATCGTGGCCCAATTGCCAAAGCCAGCCGTCGTGCGTTCGGTGCAAAACGTGTAAAAACTCTGGCCCGTGCCATATCCGACGTTGGCCCAGTTTGCGCCGCCGCCCGCCGTCGTGAATCGGAAGGCTCCCCCGTTGTTCGGGAAGCCGAAGCTGGTCCCATTGCTGATCGCGTAGATATTCGAGACATCAGGGGCGGCAAACGCAGCACTGGCTGCGAGAAGACCGACCACCATCGTGAAATACGTGCGCATTCAATTCTCCATCTTCGAAACAGGAATTCAATTCGATCGAGAAACGCGTGTATGAAGGATCAGAGAGGCGGTGCGCGCGGCGATACGCGCGTGAGGTGATTGCGCTGAGATTTCGCTGTATCGCGAGGCAGCACGCCGTCGCAAATCGGTACGAGCGGCTCGACGGATTCAAATGGGCGGATTTCAAGAACCGGGAAGTCGAAGTCGATCGGCGTTGCGTGGCCGATCTGCTGCGGGCCGGAGGTGGAGTACCACTCGGGCAGCGAGCCGAAATGGGCCTTGCGAAGCGAACGCAGGCCGCCGACCGCCCCAAGGCAGAGCAGGCCGGCCGCGACGAGCGACGAACTGCTCGGGCCGCCGGGGAGCGTGACGACGCTACCCGACTTCGAACCGCCGCCGATCGCCGGAGCGGCCGCGGCATCAATGGGCGAATCGAGCCAGGCCTTGTGCAACTGCGAACCGATTAGCGGAGAGAGCCCCTCGCCGCAGAGCGTGGCGTGAACGAGCGGCGCGGCCGCATCCGCCGCCCGCGGAGAAAGCGCCCCCGAGGCCGACGACGACGGGCCTGCCACGGTGCTGCCGGTCAGCAGCGCCGAGAGAACCACGCCCAGAGTGAGTCGCATGTGCAGCATGAAGCTTATACGCCTTACGGTGGATTCTCGCCGTTCGCAGCCGCCGAGTCAACGGCATTTTGAGCGGAATTCGCGGATTGCGGAGAAATTCTCAGGAGCGTGAGCGAGCTGACGGTCGATTTGAGCGCGCCGGTGATAGCGTCCGACGGGGACGGCGGGCACGTGCCCGGTGGAAATCGTGGACTGGGGTTTTTGGGGGCGTGGCGGGAAGGGATTCGAGGACGGTCCGTGCGAGATGGGAATCACGCACGAGCCGGGAGTGGTGGACGGGGGTTTTTGGGGGCGTGGCGGAAAGGGATTCCCGGACGGTCCGTGCGAGATGGGAATCGCGCACGAGCCGGCATTCGCGGCGGCGCGGGAAGGGATTCCCGACCCGCACATGCGAGATGGGAATCACCCACGAGCGCGCAACGCCCGCTGGCCAAGCGAGTTCGGACGATCGAACGCCGGCCGCGAACGACAAAGGACGGGGGCGACGCGCTGGGGGTGAACGCGCCGCCCCACAGGGCATGCCTCCAGCTGAGGTTCGATCATTGTTGGCCAGTGTAGCTGGTCAAAAGTACTGCATCATGGGTGGAGCGGGCATTCTGCCCGCTCGTGCGCAAAACTCGGTGCGGGCAGGATGCCCGCACCACCCTGCCCATGACGCGAACAGCGTGTCTAGGTACGCTAGCGCTGCCCGCTGCACTGCTCACAGGCTGCGCCGCTTCACCCAGCCGGCGATGCCGAGGCCGAGGAGGCCGAGCACCGCGGCGGCCGGGACCGGGATCAGAAGCAGAACATCCTGGTGGTTCCCCGAGAACGCCCCGTCCGTGTACGTATCCCAAAGCCGCATCACACGGACATTTCCCAGGTAGTCGTCAGCCCAGCCGAAATCCGTGGCCAGGGTCACGAGCGCGTTGTTTACGCCGCCGGTTTCCTGCTCGATCCACCAGAGGGCTTCCTGCAACGCGCGGTTGGCCGCGTACCGCTGCGATTGATCGCCATCGAATACGTATCCGCCCGTGTTCAGCCCGGTCGGGTTGGTCCGGAACATGTAGTAGAGCCAGGCCGACTTGCCGCTGAGCGGATCGGGGGTACCCCCACCCGCTCCGCCGTTCATCGCGGACGTGGAAATCTCGACGAAATACGTCGCATTGGTGAGAGTTTCGGTCGTTTCGACGCAAAACGTCGTGAACTGAAGCCGCTGCGGATCCGGGAGCTGGTCGCCACCGGTGCTGGCGTCAAACGCCCAGAACGGTCCACCGCTGATGCTCCCGTCTCGATCGGGATGCGCGGTGTTGATGGTCGCCTTCAGGTCCGCAGAGCATGTCGCCGCACCCATCGCGATCGTTAGAAATGCGAAGAGGTGACGCATGACAGAACCTCCATACAAACTGATATCGCTCGTTTCTTGCGCAATCAGGGTCGATATCGAATGGCTATGCAGCGCAGGGCGGAGCGCGCGGGCGGGCGAGGGTGATGCGAGAGAGTTGAGACGAAAGGTCGACATCGATCGGCCCGGCGCTGTCGAGCGTTACGGCCGGATCGACGGTTTCGAAGGCGCGCTGCAGAAAGGCGGGCGATTCGAGATCGAGCGGCGTGGCATGGCCGATCTGGCGCGGGCCGGAGGTGGAGTACCACTCGGGGAGCGGGCCGAAATGGGCCTTGCGGAGCGAGCGAAGACCGCCGACGGCGCTGAGGAGGGCCAGGCCGCAGGCGACGAGCGCCGCACTGCCCGGCCCCGGCGGGAGCGCGACGACGGCCGGCTCATCTGCCGCGGAATCATCCGCGAGCGCGACCGCGAACTCGGCGCGACGCGCGGGGGCCTCCGCGGAACCGAGACTGATCAGCGGGGAGAGCGCCTCGCCGCAGAGCGTCACGTTGACGATCGGTGCGACGGAAGCGGAACGATCCGAGGTTGAAAAAGCCGGACTGGTCTGCGTGGGTTGGCCGGCTGGATTGCAGATCAACGGGCGCGCCACAGGCGCCGGATCGATGCCCGCCAGAACGCTGTCGGCCAGCAGCGAGGAAACGAACAAACCGACGATTGTGCGCGTCGGCACTATCACGGGGATGCCCCTCTATTGAATTGTTCGCGCGCCGTCTGATAACGTCAAGAAAATTCCGAACGTTCTCAAGATTGTGGCGAACCGCGCTTGCGCGTAGGCGGGGCATGACGTGCATTCATGCGGAGGTGGGTTGTCCGAGCTTGCTCCGATACGTCGGACTTCGTCAGCCTGTCGGGCCCGGGCCGGCAAAGCAACACTCGCAGGCGGAGACTTGAGGGTTCACGCAGCCGTAACAGTACGCGCTACTTGGACGGACGTGCTGGACCTACCCAAAGACCGGGGGCGACGCAGCATTCCGCCGCGCCGCCCCAAATACTCGGAAAGCCCATTGGTCGAGACGATGGTTACGCCATTCGACGCTTCACCCAGCCGGCAATGCCTAGACCGAGAACGCCGAGAAGCGCCGCGCCGGGAACGGGGATCATACCCTCATTCACGTATGAATCGCTGTCTCCACCGTCTATCGAAATGACATGCAAGCCGACGCGAAGTTCACCACTCGCAATCGCTGCGATTGTATCCGCGATCGTCAGGCCACCAAACAGCTCAAAGTGAATCGTAAGCCACTCTCCGCTATTGTTGATTCCGGGACCTGGCCCCCCGCCGCCGGTATCGGCGACCCAGCCTGAAGTTGCAGCGAAACCAATGGCCTCCCCGCCAGGCAGGTTCGCTGGGCTGCCAGTGCCAGTGTTGGTGAAGCTCACGCCAGCGCTTTGCGTGTGCGGAAAATGAAGCAAAAACAGCGTGCCATCGTCAAAGTACACTTCGGTAATTGACGACTCAGTACCAACGTCGTTGTAAAACGTGAAGTCAACGAAACCAGAGGCCGGTTCGCTAACGACCATCCGAAGTTGAGATCCAATGTCCGGAGGCCCGTTGGTCGTAAGATTATAGAAATTGTAGGTGAAATCAGCGGTCGCGGTCGTCGCGAGCATGACTATCGCGATTCCGCTCGTCACTGTCCGCATGGTCAAATTCTCCCGTCTCGATCTGGAATTGCCAGCCAAACGCTTCGAAGACACGATTCAGACCTCAACGGGAAGGAGGGCCGCGAGGAGAGAGGCCATCAAGACACCCAAGCTGAGGCGAAGTGTCGACGTGGACCGGGTCGACGGGGTTAATTGTGACCGCCGTATCGACGGTTTCGACGGCGCGGACGGCAAAAACGGGGAAATCGGGGTCGAGCGGCGTGGCGTGGCCGATCTGCCTGGGGCCGGACGTCGAGTACCACTCGGGCAGCGAGCCGAAATTCGCCTTGCGGAGCGAGCGGACGCCGCCGACCGCGCCGAGGACGACGAGGCCGCAGGCGACGAGCGAGGCGCTGCCCGGACCCGGCGGGAGCGTCACGACGCCCGAGCCATCGGCCGGCGCAGCGGCAGACGATGGCGCGGCGCGAGAGAGCTGATCGAGCAGCGCGGCGTCGAACGCGCGCGGCGCTCGCGTCAGCCAGCCCTGGGCGCCTGCGGAGAGCGCAGGGCCGCAGAGCGTCGGCTGGAGCAGCGGCACCGGCGCGGCCGCGGAGACGACCGTTTCCTCGGGCTGCGGCGCGGCGCCGGTCGCCATGGAAGCGAGCGCGCCGCCGCACAGCCACACGGCCGCGAAGAGGGCTGCGAGATTTCGCGCATGCAGGATCAAGAGAATACGCCTCTTGACGTATTGTCAGCGGGCGGAGGGCCCGGAGTCAAGCCAAAAATGCCTGTGAACACAGAGTTTTTCGCAAAGAGGGGGTGATAGCGCCGGCGCACGGAACGGGGTGGGAGTGCACAGTGCAGAGTGCACAGTGCACAGGGGACAGGAGGCGGGGAACTGCGGCTGGGCTGGCTCGGGGGGCCGAGCGGGGCGTGGCGCGAGGCGGGCGCGGGGACGCCGGCCGCGGTTCGACTGGCGGCGGCCGGGTCGGACGGCCGGGTACGGCAGGGCAAAGGCCGAGGGGCCTGTTGTGGAGGGGGCAGCCGCGAGCGGCGGGTCACAGACGGGAACATCGGGGCCACTTGTCAAATCACGGCCGGGGACGGCCGGGCCACTCCTCCTGCCGGGGACGGCTGGGCCACTCCTCCAGCCGGGGGGCGGCTGGGCCACTCCTCCAGCCGGGGGCGGCGGGGCCATTTCTCAGTGGAGCGGCTGAGCCACTTCGCAAGCCGGGGGCGGCTGGGACGCGACTCCGCCGGGAATCGCGTTCATAAGTCGTTGAAACCAAGGGAGTAGACAGAATTCCGGATGGTTTTTCCCGGCGGGCTTTGCTATCACGGGCGCGTTCGGGTCCGGAAATCCAAAACCGGAAGCGGCTTTCCCGGGGATCGCCCGGGCCGCGCTGGCCGGCAGCGGCCACGCGGCCGCCGGCTGGTCCTTGGACACCGGCCGCACGCGTCGACCACGAATTGAAGACTTGACACAGCCGGGAGGGGAAAGAAGCCCTCCTCCCGGCTCCGAGATTATCGACCCTGGAGCCCTGCCATGTCACCGAGTCGCACGCTGCGAATCTTCGCCGCCGCCGCCGCCCTGCTCTCCGCCGGCCTGGCCGCCCTTTCCGGCGGCTGCCCGGCCGACAGCGCGACGAACCCGACGCTGCCGCCGACGGTGGTCGCGGGCGACAGCGCGGTGAACGACGGCGGCGGCGACGCGTCCGTGGGAAGCGGCGGCATCTCCGGCGGGAGCGGGAGCGGGACGTCCATGTCGGGCGGCTCGTCGAGCGGCGGAGGCGGCGCCGGCGCGATCAACGCGCCGCAGATCGTGGTCGCGGGCTGGATGAATGAGCCGCTGCGGGCCGTGCTCGTGGCCGCGGCTGACCGGACGGCGGATCTGACGTTTGAACTGGCCGGCGAGCCGAGCCCGGGGGGAACGGCCGATCTCTTCGCCAACCCCGGCGCGGACGTGACGCTGGTTTATACTCCGGTCGACGACTTTGTCGGCGACGCATTCGTCACGGTGAACATCCGCGACGGCGCGGCCAGCGGGACGGCGATCGTCCGCTTCCGCGTGCTGCCGAAGGTCGAATTCGCGATGGACCGGTACGAGGGAGAAGCGCCGGCGGGGATGCTCGCCAGCGCGACGATCCCCAGCGGGCATACGCTGCCGGATGACGTGGAACTGCACTGGGCCTTCGGCGACGGCAGTGAGGCGACCGACGCGGGAACGAACATGAACCGGACGCACGTTTTCAGCAGCCCCGGCGTCTACCTGGTCTCGCTGGCGCTGCTGGTCGGCGGCGTCGGCGGCGAGTTGGGCTGCACGCACGCGAACCCGGGGCCGGCGAACTTCACCGCGCGGGAGCGCAGCGGCGGGACGGGGACGAACCAGCCGCCCAGCGCGGCGGCCGGGGCCGATCAGAACGTCATCGACGAGGACGGCAACGGATTCGCGCTGGTCACGCTGAGCGGCGGCGCGAGCAGCGACCCGGATGGGCAGATCGTTGCGTACACCTGGGCGGTCGAGGGCGGGGCCACGTACGGGCCGAACCCGACGCCGAGCACGGCGATCTCGCTGGCTGTGGGCACGTGGAACATCACGCTCACGGTCATGGACGACGGGGGAGCGACGGCGAGCGACACGCTGCGGGTCGTCGTCGGCTCGTCGGCGATCCTGGCGATCTCGCCGGATGCGCCGCTCAGCGCTTCGGGCGTCATGGGCGGGCCGTTCACGCCGGCCTCGCAGGAATACACGATCACGAACTCGGGCGACGCGCCGCTGACCTGGAGCGCATCCCACGGGCAGAACTGGATCGACCTGTCCTCCGCGGGCGGGACGCTCGCGGCCGGTGCGTCGACGACGATCACGGTGTCGATTACGAGCGCGGCGAATTCGTTCCTGGTCGGCAACTACGGCGGGCAGATCTCGTTTACGAATACGGCCAGCGGGGCGGTGCTGACGCGGGCGGTCGAGCTGAGCGTCGTACCGGCCGGGGGGCTGCTCGTGTCGAGCGGCAGCCTGACCTCGGCGGGCCTCGTCGGCGGGCCGTTCTCGCCGTCGTCGCGGAACTACACGCTGACGAACACCGGTTCGACGGCGATCACCTGGTCGGCGACGAAAACGCGGCCGTGGGTGACGCTCTCGGCGGCGGGCGGGACGCTGGCGGGCGGGGCAGCGGCGACCGTCACGGTGTCGCTCAATTCGCAGGCGAATTCGCTCTCGGCCGGCGTTCACAGCGACACGGTGAGCTTCGCCAACACGACCAACGGGATGGGCAACACCACCCGCAGCGTATCGCTGACGGTTACCGCGCCGGCGATGCTGAACGTGAGCGGGACGGACCTGGCCGCGAGCGGACCGCCGGGCGGGCCGTTTTCACCGGCCTCGACGACGTACACGCTGAGCAACAGCGGCGGGGTGAGCCTGAACTGGACGGCGGGGGCGAACCAGGCGTGGCTGACGGTCTCGCCGACGAGCGGGACGCTGGCGGCGGGGGGATCGACGACGGTGACGGCGTCGATCAATTCAAACGCGAACGCGCTGGCGGCGGGGAGCTACGGCGCGAGCGTGTCACTGACGAACGCGACGAACGGGGCGGGCAACGCGACGCGAAACGCGACGCTGAATGTGTCGACCGTGCAGATGGCGTCGTCAATCTCGCAATACGGAATTACGTGGACGTTTGACCGGCCGTATCGGGTGGGGCAATTTGTGAATGGCGACTGGTGGGTTTGCCCGGATACGCCAAGTGGGACGGTGACGGTGATGAGCGTTACACCTGTCCCAGTATACGGCACGACTGACACCGATCAACTCGCACGCAACGGGAGTTGCGTCAATCCGACCGCAACGACGACGAATCAACCGTATGACGGCCGCTACTATTCCAGCTCCGGCAACAATTACTCGTCGGCCCAAGCCGTGCGGTTCCCCGTGGCACTCGCCGCCAACTCGTCACTCGTATCGACCGTCAGCCGCCCCGACGGTGACGCCGATCGGCCGAATCTGCTCGGAACCTCGACTAGCCTCGCCAAGGTCAAATTGCAGGATGCCGCCGTGCTCACCTGTCTGGCGACCGCACCCCCCGTAGATGCATTTCGCCCACCCTACGCCGGAACGACCAAGCCGCTGCTCCGGTTTAGCGATCTGGATTTGGCGCGGCTGCCGAACCTATCCCCTCCGAACTACGCGAACATCCACACTTGGGGCGTGTTCTACGCGGGTGTCTACCAAACGAGTTCAAGTCCCGGACTGGCTTACGCCCGCTTCTTTCAGCGACCGTGGCTAATGCACGTGATGGGTGACACGGGCGAAAATGTACGGCCGCTAAATAACTGCCCTGGCTACTATCGCGATGCTCACGCAATCGAATCAGATGCGGCACTTCTGCTCTGCATCGATGGCACCGCTTCGAGTTACTTCGGACAGGCCGGCGGTTCGAAGGTCGACCTGCTGATCGCATTTGTTCAGTTTGGTATTGACACGTACTACTGCATCCAGACCAACCCGAATCCCACCTCACGCGGAGATCGTTGCCTTTCAAAGTGGCCGTGCGTTTTTCTTGGTTTGCTTTCCGGACAGCCTCAGTACTACACGTCACTTAACTACTCCAACCCCCTATTCGGTTATCAGTACTTCAAGACCGATGCATGCACTTACTCAGGGGCCGGCTGGACCAATACAACCTATAAACCACTCGGTGCAATCTGGCTTTTCCGAGTTGATCCAACGTCAGAGACCGACAATCCCAGTGATTATCATTACGAGCACCTCGACCCGTTCACCGTTGGTTGGTGCGGCACGTATCCAGGATCAAACCCGTTTTGGCGCGAGGAGAGTTACAGGCGAGCGACTCACTCCTGGACGTGGATCGGCACGGCGCTTGCAGCCCGTTTGCTTGGCGGCGTGGACGCATGGGATCATCTCCCATTCTTCGGATATTGCGACAGGTGGATGCAGGAGTCTGAGGCCTCCTATTTTTCCGCACTCCAAGCAATCGGAAACCAAGCACCCAATGGCCCATGTAACGATGGAACGTACGGCTTGTCATATCAGCACGGGCAGCTTCCGGGGCTCCAGTTCGTCCGCGACATGTGGAACGCATATCGATGACCGGGGCTTTGTGTACCCTTTATACGTAGTATTTCACCTTGATCGAGCGAGTCGGGATGTGAACGTCGCGGGAGTTGTGCAAACGCGCATGTCGCAGCAGCTCTTGCAAGACTTCGCTGTCGCGACTCTGCCGAAAAATGAGTGAAGCGGCTCATGGTTCACCACATGTTTAGCCGGCGCGCGATCGGCCGCGCGAGGGCCTGGAGAGCGAAAAGCGGCCCGCTTTGGATCATGGTGTGTCGGAGGCAGCAGCGCAGCTGTTCTCGAAAACGCCGTTCCCTGGTAGTTGCCACATCGCGCGCCTGGCGATAGTCCACCTCGGAGTGCTCCCCGAGCGTGTCGCGGAGTTCGGCGAACTCGACCTGCAAGCGCCGTTGCTCGTCGCCATCCGCAAGAACCGGAGAGTGCATCTCGTTCAAGACGACCGGTACAAGCGTACAATCCACGACGCGTCTCTGGATGATGTCACATGATAAAATAGCGCCGATGCGTGTTTCGGGTAGTGGTTGATCGAAGATAAAGTTACCGAGACTGTATGCGACGAGGGCATCATCGATTATTTCGACGCCTTGCACGACGTGCGGGTGTGAGCCGATGATCGCGGTTGCGCCCGCCGCGACGAGCCGCCGGGCCAGGTGACGCTGCTCTTCGTCCGGGAGACTACAAAACTCCATGCCCCAGTGGACCATAACGATGATAATGTCGGAGTCGCAGGTCAGTTCGCTGACCGCTCTGACGAGCGCGTCGGGTGTGAGTCCACCGTTGAACGCATATTTCTCCAGCAGCAGGCAAGCACCTATTACCGCGATCCGCAGACCGCCGCGGGTAAGTCGCGCCAGACCGGGACCGGACTCGAAGTCATGGTTGGGACCAGCGCCCGCGACGGCTATTCCCGCAGCTGTGAGACTATCCGCCGTGTCACGAGCCGCGGCGAGCCCGTGTTCTAGGATGTGATTGTTCGCAAGAGTCACAGCGTTAAAGCCCCAGTCGGCCAAGAGCGCAGCGACCTCGGGAGTCCCCCTCATGTGATGACGACGAAGCGACCAGCGGTGATAGCCGACATCCGAGAGCGGGCATTCGACATTTCCGAGAACCACTTGGTGTGACCCAAGGATCGAGCGGACAGACGGCGCCAAATAATCAATACCCGCATAGCGGAGATGGGTCCGGGGGCCGCGCCCGTACCGGTAGAATGACTCTCCGCACATGATGTCGCCGACGGCGGCGAGGCGCACCGTACTCATCGTCGTGGCTCTCCGACACAATCGAGGAGCGGCATGAGGAGGTCGGCGAGGGCCGAATGGTGGCGTTCCCAACTTCGCGGTTCCGCGAGTTGTTGGCGTGCGTCAGCGCGCGCCGGATTGTCGTTGGAAAGTTCCCAGCGAATCGCGTTGAGGAATTCCTCAGGCGTCGCGGCAAACGAGACTAGGTCACCGCCGATCCGCTGCACCTCGTTGATCGGCACGGACACGATCGGCCGGCCAGAAGCAAAATACTCGTAGGTCTTCAGCGGGTTGCAGTGCCGAATCCACTCCGTCTGTCGCCACGGCAGGATACATACGCCGAAGCCGACGGCGAGCGCCGGAATCTCGTCGTAGGGAACTTGGCCAAGAAAGCGCGTATTAGGCAGCCGTCGAAGCGGGCCGTAGTCACCGCCGGTCACGGTTCCACCGAAGACGAAGGAGATATCCGGTGCGTTGGTGGCACACCATTCGAGCAGCGGAATGTCGTTCTGGTTGGTCAGCGTGCCAAAGTAGCCGACGATGGGTTGTGCGAGACCTTCCAAGTGCGGCGATCGCGCGCCCGACGCCGCTGCAGCAGCAAAACGCTCGTAGTCGACGCCGTGGCCGAGGTAATAGAGCGCGCTTGAGCGCACGCGAGCCTTGATGGCGAACAGTTCGTCCGAAACACAGATGACCACACCACATCGTTTGGTCAGCTCTTCGTCGCGACGGCGCAACGCGCTCTTGTCGCGTGTGTATGGGCACTCCCAAAACGCGTCGCTAACATGATAGACAGATGGGACATTCGGAAACCAATCCAGGGCGTCCGAGGCACGCGGATTCTCGATCCAGAGCAAATCGGGTCTTGTTCCCAGCAGCTTAAGCAAGGTCGAGACCTGCAACCAAACACCGTTATTGTTGAGCTGGTCAACGAATTTCGTGCCTTGCCAGGGCAGGAAGATCGGGCTGAGCGTTGTGAGCGCAGGCGATTCCCGCCGTACGGCTCGGGCGAAGCTTTTCAACTTGCGGACGATGCGGCTGCTCGCGCCCATGCGGACGCCGCCTCCGAGATCAGCGCTATACGGGTTGACATAAACGACCTCGTTATTCCGGGCGAGGCGTCGCATGATGTGCGTGGTACAGCTCGGGTTCATTTGCCACCAGTCACCGGGACCGAAGCAGAGTATGTGCTTGTTCCGGATCAACTGGGGTCCACCGGTTGCGCGAGCACTTGGTTCACGATTGGCCGGAACTTCCCTAACGAGGTGCGCGGAATGGCATCCACGGGGCGAATTGTAACGCGCAGGTTGGAGGGCAAGTGTGCCCGGATCAACGCATGCAGGATGGCGTCGTCCTCTGCGGTGTAAGCCGCGCGCCGCACGCAGAGCCATGTCACGTGGTCTTCGGCATCCTGTACGAGTTGACTTTCGACAATGTTGCGAGCGCCGTACAGCAGGTGCGTGAGCAACGCGGCTCCGAGCCGCCTCCCGTCCGGCGCCACGAGATACTCTTGAGGGCGCCCGTAGATGCGCTCGACGGTGGGGAAGGACCGGCCGCAAGCACAGCCACTTGTACCGGGCTCGACGATGTCACCGAGATCATAGCGGAGCAACGGCATTGCGAGGTTCCAGAAGCCCGTGGCGACGATGCGAGAACGGGTGTTGTTCGGGGCGATGCATTGCAACTCGGTAATACCGTACTCGGGAATAATGTGGTAAGTGTCCTGGTCGCACGTGAAGATGTAGCAGACGCGCTCCGCAGAGCCATAGAAGTCGAATACCCGGCAGTGGAAGGCATCCGTAATTAGCTTCTTGGCGTCCGGATGCAGTGTCTCTGATGTCGTCAACACAGCGCGCAGCCTGACGTCGTGGTGATTCTCGATTGCGTACCTTGCCAGAATCAACGCCGAGGAGGGGTAAGCAACTAGTGCTGCGACGCGGGCGTCGCGCATCACGTCCAAATAGTGCGGCGCGACCGAATCTGACAGGTGGTAAGTCGAGAGTACAAGCTTCTTTAGCACAGCATCGTACTTATACAGGCGCCCGTTGCTAGTGTCGGGCGGCGCCACGATCTCCCCAGTCAAATATGCGCAGCGGTCCGCCGGACCGATCCCGGCCCAATCCCACTGTCGTCGGACAAAGGCGTGTTCGTTTCCGATCGACCAGAGATCCCGATTTAGATGCAAAGGGGTGCCGGTCGTACCGCCAGTGTGGGCGATACGCGTCATCCATCGGGGGAAGCGGGAAGAATACATGTCCCGCCCTGCGGCGGCGACGTCCCGCTTCGACAGCACTGGCAGCCGTGGTAGGGCGACGTCCGCTTCGATCTCTTTTGAACCGATACCGAGTCTGCCGAATTCTCGACGATAGAATTGAACGTATCGCAGTGCATGCCGGAGGACGACGCGAAGCCGCGCGCGCTGGTATTGCGCGAGCTGCTCGGCATTTAGACGCTCCGTACGCATTAGCTCGCGGCGCAGGTGCCGATAGGGACCAAGCCCGCACTTCAGCAACCAAGACAGAGCTCCGTTTAGCGAGCTAGATAACGACGGCCGGATTGTCTCTCTCAAACTTGAGGGCTTTCTCAATCTATAGGATTACAACTGCGCCTACGGAGCGGGTGCGCGCGGCGCCGACGTTCGCGCTGGAGCGCTGTGGGGGACCTCGCCGTGCATGATAAATCGGTTCAGGGCGGCGAGCAGTTGTGGGGAGGCCTGGGCGCTGATCGGGACCGCGGCAAAGCGCTGGGAACAAACCGGTGACGTCAGCTCGTCGAGCCGTGCGGCCAAATCGTGCTCGTCTTTTGCCACCTGGACCCGACTCGAGGCGGCGAAGCGGCGGGCCGTCGCGAGTTGATGATCGTTGCGCGTCTCGCCCAAGTCACCTCGCCGCGGCATAACCAGAATCGCGCGAGCGTGTTCCAGCGCCGTGAGAATCGAACCTATCCCCGCATGTGCCACGATCATGTCTGCGGACCGTACCTTGGCGACAAACTCGCGAGAATCGAGGCGGACGGTGTGTGCCATGTGCCGCGGCGGCGTCGCGCGGTCGCCGATCTGCGCAAAGACTTCAATCTCTGGATGAGCCGCGGCCCAAGCATCCACGGCGAGGATCAACCGATCAAAGGGCATCTGCGCGCCGACGGTGACAAAGATCACAGGACCGCCCCCGCGAATCGCGGACCCTCCCGACGAGCGAGTTCCGGCCATTGGGTCAACCAGAGATCGGCGTAACGTCTGGCGAGTTGACCCGCCATCGAGAGTCGCTCAACATTGGCAATGCTATCGAGCCAGATCGTGCGTGCGCCGAACCACCGGCCGAAGCGGAGTGCGAAATATCCCGGCGCAGCGCCGGTCGAAATCACAACCGTCGGGCGCTCCCGCATCATGATCCAGAACAGGCGCAGCGCCATGCGGAGCAGGGCGAACTTGTTCCACCGAGTCGCGTCATTCACGACGCGAAAACGGCAGCCCGGAACATCGGCCCGGTATGCGTCCGAAACGGTCACATACGTCACCTCGCAACCCTCGAACGCGGGTCGAAGGCGCAATAACTGGACCCAGTGGCCGCCGCCAGACGCCACGGCGATGACCCGCGGCGGACGCACAGGCGGCCGATTCGCGACACTCACGGGAAGGATCCTATCGAACCAAAGGGGACGACGCGGAGCGCCTCGCGTTCCGCCAGCCGGAGCAAGCGCTGCGTCGCATCCAGCACGAAGCCTTGGCGCTGCTCCCGATCCGCGCCGGTGCGCTCGAAGTCGTGAAACAGGACGACGGCGCCACCCGCGCTCGCGACCCGGTCAAGGAGCGGCTGGAGCGGCGGAACAACCGCGGCCGTATCACCCGAATCGTGCGTCCACCAGGCGAGCCGGGCGGGTCGCGCCGCGGTCCAAGAGAGCGCCGTCAGTTTGCCATGCGGCGGGCGAAACAGCCGCGGGCAGGTCAGCCACGAATCGAGTGCAGCAAACCCCCGCGACACGTCCCGCATGGCCGCGAACGGCCCACAACGCCACGCATGCAGATGGTCCATGGAATGGCAGCCGATCTCGTGGCCGTCACGACGAATTGCGTCGAGCAGGTCCGCGCGCGGAACACCGCTCCGGCCGGTCGGAAAGAAGGACGCGCGCGCCCGGGCGGACTTCAACATGGCGAGCAAGGGGACCGTTACCGGTTCGCTCGGACCATCGTCGTACGTAAGAACCAACGAACGCGTGCTGCGACATCTGCGCGCGAGCCGCAGAATCGAAAGTCGCTTCAGGACGTGGGGCCCCATGTACTGGGTCGCCAAGCCGACTCCGACCGCGGCGGATATCCACGTCACCTCGGGAAGCAATGCACCTGTCCGACAATCGGTACCCGGAACGGGCACTGGATCCACAGTGAATGCGACACCCCAGGGGCTCCTCCAGGTTTCACTTGGGGGTCTCAACCGGAGACGACGCGGCAGACGTGTGATCTCCCTGGGAGCCAAGACGGCTCTTCCTCAGCCAGCGGTACGCTCGTTCCGCGACACCCACCAGCCGGCCGCGCAGACCGTCCGGCCGGTACTCGAATGGCCCAGGCGCCGTAACGTCGACGCCGCCCAGCCCCTCCTTGAAGTGATAGACGCCCGCGTTGCCATCCGGATCAATCCCGCCCAGGTCATACCACCTGCACCCGCGGGCGCGGGCCTGCTCGATCACGTGCCATTGCAGCAGGTAGGCCGCTTTCTGCTCCATCCCGGTCGCATTCGACGCTCCAAGCAGGTACACGGCCGTCTGACCAACCAGACTCGCGACGACGCCGGCGGCGGGCCGGCCCTCGAAACTCGCAATCGCCACATGAAGCCGCTCGCTCGGCGACGCACGCTGCTGAACCGCGCGATAGAATGCAGCGTCCAACTCGGTCGAAAAACGCTTCCGTTCGGTCAGTTCCTGGTACAGACCCACGAAGGTCGAAAATAGGTCGTCGTCATCGCCGCAGCGAATCTCGAGGCCGTTCCGTTCGGCACGATTCAGACAGTTGCGCCATTTCTGCGCCAGGCGGGCACGGATCGCGGGCAATGGATCGCGAATGTCAACAAGCAGCGTCCGGTAGTGCCGGACGACGGACGGAGCGACAGCAAGGAATCCCAAGCGCTCGAACGCTTCCGCGACCGAATCGTTCCACGCGACCTCTCCCAACGGCGGAGCGATTCGAAGCACCATGGCCCGGCGCTGCACATACTCCGAAACCAGCGATCGGAGACACCCCTCCAAATCGATGAGCGAGGCGGCACCGTC
This sequence comes from Planctomycetota bacterium, assembly GCA_045863555.1. GTDB lineage: Bacteria > Planctomycetota > Phycisphaerae > UBA1845 > Fen-1342 > JACRLV01. The sequence goes on from BTUU01000005.1 coordinate 22,237, forward strand.
GAGCTGCGTGAGGGGACCGCCGTTGACATAGGCCACGCCGGTGCCGAGGAGGGGGACACGTTTGCAGCGTACATCGGCAAGGCCCACGACCTGGCCACCTCGTTCGATCGCCACGTGCTCGCTGGTCGCGCCCAGCCGTGATGCACAGGTAAGGCCGAACTGCCACTGCTGGCGATAGCCCTGATCGGCGAAGCGCCCAACCAGCGCCTCCCATTGCGGGCGATCCAGTAATCGCAACGATGGGGAATGCGGAGCGGTCATGATTGACTGGCGCGCACGGCCAATCGCCCGCGCACCGCGCTGCCGGAAACCAGCGCCCGCAGGCGGCGCAGGAAGCGACGCCACGGCCCGAGCCACGCGTACGCACCGGCGATCGTCAAGCGAAACTCCGCCATCCACATGTCCGGCGAAACTCCGAACCGGCCAATCAGCCCGTCCGCAGGCACGCCGTGGACGACGGCGGGCTCGAGCGTGAAAACCGCCCGATAGCCGGCACGGCGCGCGGCCCCAGCGACGAAGGGACTTATCGACCCATGCGGGAGCGCCAGAAAATCAACCGGCCGTCCGGTCAGGGCCTCGAGCTCACGCTTCGACACAGCCAATTCGGATTCGGCCAGGGCCGGTTCGATCTCGGCCAGTCGGGGGTGAGTCACGGTGTGCGAACCGAACTGAATGAGCGGGTCGCCTCGAAGAGCCGCAATCGCGGCACGATCCATCGTCACCAGGCCGGCTTCCGGGTGCCCCGGCGGCATCGACCACTTCGGTGCACTCCCCAGATTGCCGCTGACGACGAAAACCGTCGCCGGGATGCCCAGTTCGCGCATGACGGGGAACGCGCTTTCCCGGAGGCAGTCAAATGCGTCGTCGAAAGTCACCAGGATCGCCTGGCTCGTGCTGGAACCGCTGGCAGAGTCCGAAGCTACAGGCCGCGGGCAGCGGGCAACAAGATGCATCTGTCGCTCAAAACGGGGCCGCTGCGAACGCGTAACCGCGTGATAGCAAAGCACAATTGTGCCGGGTCGGATGCCAACCAGGCGCTGCGCAAGGAGCACAACGGTCGAAACGACGAGGTACACCACCCTGACCAGGACGCCGCGCTTGACGTACGGACCGGTCAAGCGGTGCGCCTCATGCTCGCGCCAATCTCGCGGACAACCTGCCCGATGTATCCGATACCTTCGGCGCGCATTTCATGATGGATCGGCAGTGCGATCACGCGGGACTTCAGTTCACAGGCCTCCGGAACGTCGTCCCAGGGCAGCGCCCGATGAAACCCCGCCCACCATCCGATCGCCGGCACTCCCCGCGCGAGAAGCCCGGTCAACCAATTCCGACGATCACGCACGATCAGCGGCATCACCAGCGGGCAGGCACGCGACGGCAAGTGACTGAAGAACGGGCGTATCCCCGGGACGCCCTCGATCAACTCCGCCAGCCGGGAGTAATTGCGCTGACGGGCGCTGCGAATCTTGTCCGGTGACGCACCCGGGAGAATGCCGGCCGTCACGCGTGATACCCCCACGTCCGCCAGACGAAGATCAAAATAGTAATCGTCCGGCATCCCGGGCCGCGCTGTTTCGACAGGGTCCTCGCTGCGCCTCCTAAAGAAACGCGCGGTAATCCATTGCGCCGCCCGGTGCAATCGGACATTTGCGGAAACACCCAGGACCCGCGCCTTCCAAAGCGGCAGCAAGCGCCGCATCAGCATGGGCCAACCGGGCGACCGGAGCGACGAGCCCGGCGACCAGGGCCCCGCCCGGAGGCTGAGCGCACCTCCGTCGGGAACCGAGAGGGTCTTCGGAAAACTGAACACGGCCGCATCGCCCATGGTCCCTACCGGCCCTTCGTCGCTTTCACTGAACAGCGAGAGTGCGCAATCTTCAACCAGGAACAACCCATGCGAGGTGCAGAATGAAACCACATCCCGCATCGGGTGGGGCCAACCGAAATAGTGTACAACGAGCATGGCCCGGGTTCGGGACGACAAAAGCCCGGCCGCATGCCCGAGGTCGATCCTCCCGGCGCCATCGACGCGATAGAGCCGAACGGAGATTCCCTTTCGGACAAAGGGGTCGATCTCGGAGCCGCAGCTGTAGCCGGGAGCAAGCAACTCATCGCCGGGCCGCAGGTCCGCGAGGCCGATGAACCGCCACAGGGCCGTGCGGGCTCGGTGCGTGGCCTGAACGGTGCGCCCCATGAAGTGCGACCACTTCGGCATCTGTCCGGCACGCTGCGCCGCGGCAAGACACTCGAGGGCCCCCACCCCGCGCGGGCCGCAATAGGGTCTGCCAAGCACTACAGCCGACTGCGAATCCATGATTTCCAGAGGGGCCGACGCAAGAACCGAGGCAGCCGCGGAGCGATTCGCTGGAACCAGACGCGATAGTATGCGAGATTCAGCCAATCGGACCACGCGAGCAGGAGGCGCGACTTCGCGAGCGACAGCGGACGATTCGCTGCGACGACGACCGACTCAAGGGGATACTCGGTTGCACCCAGCCGGAGTTTGTAGTCGTAATGTCCCGAACCGCCCTCGATCCGCCGGATGCCTTTTGAGATCATCGCGAGTACGCGCCGCACGAAGGTCACGCGGCCGATTCCGCGCTTCTCCATCTCCTCGTTCACGACCCGGCTCGTCAGCCGCCAATAGTGCGCATCACCAAAAACGAAATCAAACTCGTACACGACCGCACGTCCAGAGGCGCAGAAGACGTCTATGTTTGCGCCTCCCATTGGAGCCAAGCGACGGACTAGTGTTTTCGCAAATGCAGTTGAGAGCGGCCAGTCACCAAAATGCCCGAGTTTCCCGGCCATTCGCCACTGTACCTGATGCAGTTCGACAAACCGGTCGAACTCCGTCTCGAGCTGGTCGAGAGCACCCAGCGAACGAAAGTCAAGACTGAATGATTCCTGCAATCGCCGCTCATCTCGGCGGTAATTGCCTCGCTCGCTCTTTGACAGGCTCGCGAGATACGCATCTCCTGTCGGCGGGAGGTGAAACACCGAATGCACGCCGATCGATCTCGCCCGGACCAGACAAGCATGCGACCCAAGCCGCTCGGCGGCGGCACGTGCGTAGACACCGGCGCGACCTTCGCCTGACAGCGGCGCGAGGCTGATCACATCGCAGCGCTCCTGCATGAGCGCATGCTCGATTGTCTGCGCGTAGATCTCGGCTGCAAGGTCGGCAACGACGGGGGGATTCAGGACAACGATGGTTGAATCGGCCCCGAGAAGCCGCGCTACGCGAACCGGGACCGGTCCAACCCAGACGCGAAAGATCATCAGCGGGACGATTCCGACCAGTCGACCCCCGGCGCGAAAAACCAGGATTCGGCAGATTCGGCCCTTGCCGTAAAAATCCCACCAGGTGCGCAACCACTCCCAGGAAAAGTAAATGTCTCCGCGATGGGACTCGACGAATTCATCCCACTGGGCCTGGGGAATCCCGGTCGCCGCCAGATCCTCGAAGACCTGGAACTCCAGCGCCGCATCGGAAATCTGATTCCTCGGGGCCGAGGCGGTCGTCACCAGCGGCAGGGCCGTCATTCGGGTGACGCTCCAAGACAGTGAAACCGCAGGGCTGCCGAGGACTGTGACGCCTTGGCCCGCGCCAGCTCAGCACCGCTTGCGAGGCCGAACAGCCGAAAGACCGCCCATCGGCCCAGATTTGCGATGCAGAGGATCAGCTTCGCACCCGCCCACGAGAGGACACCCCGGTTCTTCCGGAGGAAGATCAAGAGACTCTTCTGCATCTGCACGTACATTCGCCGGCTGGCCAGCCTCGTACTCTTGCCGCCGCCGTCGCGATGAATAATCCGCGCGATCGGCGTGAACACACGACGAATCCCGCGGCGGTGCATCTGAAAGCACCAATCGGCCTCCTCACCGTAGACGAAGTAGGCTTCATCGAGCGGGCCGATCGCGTCGTAGACCTCGCGCCGAAGCAGCATGAACATGCCCGATACGACATCCACGTCGCGAGCGGAGCGACGATCCCACTCTCCGTACCAATAGCGGCCGAACCAACTGGACCGCGGAAACGACTTCGATAGTCTGGTCGCATCCAGTACCAGGTTCACCACCGACGGAAAGCGAAAGCACGTGCGCTGAATCGTGATCGCGTCTTCGAACACCTGGCCCCCGGAGCAACCGACGTCCGAATTCTCATCCATGAACCCCACCATGCGGTCGATGGCTCGATCCTCAATCAGCGTGTCGGGATTCAGGAGAAGCAGATAGCGGCCGCGAGACCGTGAAAGTCCCTGGTTATTCGCCGCCGCGAAACCGCGGTTCTCCCGATTCGCGATCAGCGCGACCTGCGGAAATTCCGCCGAGATGGCGGCGGCCGAGCCGTCGGTCGAGGCGTTGTCCACGACGAGGAGCTCAAATGGCGTATCGAGGGTCTGGTCGAAGACCGAGCGGAGGCACTCGAGCGTCAACTCGCGGGTGTTGTAGCTGACGACGATGATGCTGAGGCGGGGCGTCATGCGGCGGCGCTCGCGGGGTGATCTGAAGCGTGCGCGAGGGCGCAGATTCGAGACAGCCGAGGGCAGATCGGCCACAGGTGTTGCGAGGACAGCCGGGGACGGCCGGGCCACTGAGGCGCGGGGCGCACGCGGCGGGGCTGGCTCGACACGTCGTTAGATTTTCTTTGAACCGTTCTATTTCCGTTCGTTTTTGGTTCGGATACTATTCGGGTGGCCAACGGACCCGAAGGAGAGAACATGGACGCGAATTCGAGCATACCAAACATCACGAACCCGACCGCCGGGCAATCGGAGAAGAAGCCGGTCTCCGACGCGAAGATCGAGGCGAACCGGGCCAATGCGCAGAAATCAACCGGGCCGAAGACGCATGAGGGCAAGGCGGCATCCAGCCGGAACGCGATGAAGCACGGACTGACCGCCGCTGCCATGGTGCTCCCGAACGAGAACATCACCGAGTTCGAGGAGTTTCGCGCCGAGATGCTCGATGCACTGCAACCGTCCGACCGGCTCGAGGCGCACTTTGCCGAACGCGTCATCGCGGCCGCGTGGCGACTGAAACGGGTGACGAAGGCGGAGAGCGAGATCATCCGCTCGGGACTCGAGGGGCAGTGGCGATACAAACACACGCTCGCGCTCAGCATGAAGAAGCCGATCGGCACCATACCCGGCGTCGAAGAGAGCACCGCCGAAGTCCTGCTGGAATTGATGAAGAAACGAGACACGCTCAGCAAGCTCTCGCGGTACGAGGCGGCGATCGAACGGAGTCTGCACCGGGCACTGCACGAACTGCAACGGTTCCAAGCACAGCGGGCAGGGAAGGATGTGCCGCCGCCGGTGGCCGTCGACATTGACGTGGCTGTGCAGCACCAGGCGGCAGCCGCGCCGGCACCGGCGCAGAAGCAGGCACCTGTGAACGGGGAACCGGCCGCGGAAGACAGCGAAAACGGGGATCTTGACCTCTGACGAATGGTGCGTCCCAGTCCCGCGAAGAGCGCGCCGTGGACAGCGCCAGTCGTCGTGTTGGGTTCGTTTCGCAAAATCGGAAGTCCTGTCCCGCGGGATCAGGTCGGTCGGCCAGCCCAGCGCGGAGCGACTTTCGCAAGCCGCGTGCTCGGCACGGGTACGCGCACGGGCGTCAGGCTGCCGATCACCCCAAGCGTCAGATACCACAGGGCCGTGATCGTGCCGAAGTAGCTAACCCCGAAGAAGTTGAAGACGTGGACGAGGAGCGAGACACCGAGCGCCCACGCGAAGATCTGCGACGGGCGATCGAGCTGCTCACGCCATGCCCGGCCGAGGCCGCCGAAGGCGACGGAGATGATCGCGATGAAGAACACGAGTGTCGCGAAGCCGCCGGTCACACCTTGGCCAACAAAGTGGTTCGTGAGATCCTGGCCGCCCCAGAACCAGTGGGCGGTGGAATTCACGCCAACGAACGCCCACTCGGGGAACCGGCGAATGAAGCTGTCGATCAGCATGTAGCGGAAGTAGCTGGTCGAACCGCCGACGGCACTCACGCGCGAGATCAGGTGCCAGACGGGCGCCTTCATCGCGACGTGCAGCGCGATGATTCCGAAGAGCAGGCTCCAGCGAACAAGACGCATCTGATGGCGGAGCGAATAGAAGAGGACGCCGATCGCCGCTCCCAAGACGCCGAACACGGGCGTGCTGGACGCACAGCAATAGACGATGGACAGGGCCGCGCACGACGAGAGAAGCGCTTCCGTCTTCGCACTGCCGCCCTGCCACCAGCGCGCCGCCATCAACGGCAGGAGCGACGCCCAGAAACAGCCGGCGAGAATCGGGTGACTGTACGGCCCTTGGCAGCGCATCCGATCTTCGCGAATTACCGTGATCTCGGGAACACCGCCGAAAAACGCAAAGAGGTTGCGCTGCGTCGCATTCTCGAACAAGAAAGCGAGGGCAACCGGCACGGCCAGCCACGACGCCGCACGCGCCAGGCTGCCGAGCTCTTCCCATCCGCGAATCAGGCAGCGAACGGCGAAATAGCCGCCGAGCGCGTCCACCGTCACACCGCACTGGTAGACGACCAGCGCCCCGCCGGTGCGAAGCAACTCCGCCGCAAACGTCGCGACGATCCAAAGGACCATCAAGGTGTCGAGCGGCTTCCACAAGTAGCGCGCGGCCTCGCCCCAAGCCGCGACGCGCACGAGCAGGACGACGACCAGAATTCGAAGGAACGGGAAATCGAGCGAGAGGATCGCGACCCGCTGCGCCGAGGGCACGAGCACCATGATGGCCAGAAACGGAACCAGCGCATGCCGACGCGGAAGCCCCAGCGTCGCGAGCATAGCGATAACCAACATCGCCAGCCCAACGGGATGGACATTCGTCTCGTCAGTGAACGCGGCGCGTCCAAAGTCTTCAAGGACGCGTTCATCTTGGGCCAAAAGCGTCAGCAGGTAGCGTTCCCTTTTTCAGATCCTAACACTCAGTACCCCCTTGATCCCCGCTAACTACGGCCGCACCTGCCGGAGAACCCGCGCTCTCGAGAGAGCCACGTTCAAACGGCTGCACCGGCCGTACTCGGCGCAAACTACGCGAGTCGATGCGCCGCCATGTGCCGACGATTGAAGTCAGCTTCTGCCAGAGCGGCAGGCGGAGCCACGCCCGGAACAGGTGAAACCCCTTGAACCGCGGCGTCGGGATGCCCGCGAGGCGGAGAGCCAGGAGGCGGCCCCAGACAGCACCGCGGGCGCGGAGCAGATTCGGCTGGGAGCGCGGGAGCAGTGACGCGTCGCGGGTTTCGAGCACGATGTAGCCCGCCGCGGCGGCCGCGTGGAGAAAGTCGCGGCCGCGGGGCGTGCGGGCGACGATCAGCGACTTGCCCGGCTCGCCGGGCTGGACCGGGCGATACCACGGGTCGCCCACGGCGATATCCGCAAATTCGCCCGTATGATCGGGACAGAGGCGGCAGCGCCACTGGACATATTTCGTCAGGAAACCCCACGACTCCTCGTAGGAGAGGCCGCGTTCTTCGAGCACATCCGCGGGGGTGCGAAACCGAACGGTCCAACGGCCCGGCCAGCCGTTGCCGCGGTAGCGGATGGACTCGACGGAATCGGGATCGTCGACGCCGACTTTCTTGAGCAAATCCAGCGTGCCGCGCGTGGAAGGAACGCCGGCACAGAAGAACGCGACCGTCAGGCCGAGCTTCTCTGCAAGAGCGGGCCTGGCGCGGGCGGCCATCGTCGCGCCGGCGACGTCGCAGGGCTTACCGATGAATACACAGGGCCCGGCGGCCGCCTCGATCCGCCCCAGTCCATCACCGGGGCTGGCGGGGGCGTAGCGCGAACCCGTGCGAGTGAGCAACTCATCGCGACAACGGCTCATTACCGTCTCGTTCAAATACGGGACGTCTTTGCGTGCGGCGGTGTGAAGAACGGCGTACATGCCGCCGCGCTCGACGGCGTAGAGAGCCAGCGCGCTGGCCGCGCCACCGCTTGAACCCGCCCTTCGAATCTCCGCATCGCCAGCTAAGCCTTCCCAGACCTCGAAGACCGGGCCCCAATCCGGCAGCAGGGATTGATCGAGCTCGTTATCCGAACGATCGAACGCATGTGCGAGTCGCGCCCCCGGGCAGGCGGACAAGGGCTCGGTCTTCGACGATCCGGGGCGCGCGTAGTGCAACGGTCGGCGACCCTGATCGATGTCGTCTGCCATCTTGACGGATCGGGGCATTGAGGCCGCGCAGACGCCGCATCCGGAGCAGAGCTGCCGAGCGGCGACCTCGCGTATTGCCTCCGCCGTCAGCATGGAATCTGCTGGTCCATTCGTGGTGTTCGACTTTATCGGGAGGGCAGAATCGTTAAGTGGCGCTATCATCGACGGTAGCCCACGAAATCAGTCTCCGACGCTGCGGCCCGCCAACGACTAATTCGGCCTCGGCGCGCGATGCGTGAGCCGCACGCGGCGCGAGTCGATTAATAGACTCGCCCAACCGAGCGAGCAAACAGCGCCGCGGCCCAGCGTGCAGACTCAGATCGAAGTGTCGCGAACGATAACGAGATTACAGCGATCGCCAGTAGACCGACCGAGGACAAACTCAGCCCCGTTGAAAGGGAAAGGTGGCTGGACATTGGCGGATAGCATACTACGGCGACAATCCCCGCAATGGCAGCTGCGGGAACCAGGGAGATATGCACTGCCAGTCCCTGGCGTCGCGATTGACGAATCACTGCTATCATAAATCCGGCGAACTCGCCCAACAAACCTATCGCCGCGACCGTCTCCAGCGACGCACCAGCGAGCACCGCCACCAATAACACGGGAACGGCAGCAATCCGCGCGATGTTCGCAACCATCGAGTTCATCGTATCGCCGCAGGCCAGCGCGGCCGTCGTCGGAGGCAATCGAAGAAGCCGGGCCGCCTGCATGAGTCCGATCCACCCAACGAGAAGCGGCGCGTCCCCGTACGGCGGGCCGAAAACCAGACCAATCAGCCAAGGACCGAGTGCAACGAACGTGACCGCGAACACGCCCGCCACGAGTGCAAACGACTGAATCGCGAGCGCGTACCGTGACCGCAGACGATCCGGTGCGTCCTGCACGCTCGCGAACAAGGGCAGCATGAGCGAAAGGCTGATGCTCCCCAGCAGCGTGGGGACGACAAATGCCGTTGAGAAGACGACAGAGTAGAGGGCCAGATCGGGTTTCGAAAACAGGCCGCCGACGATCACACGATCACCCTGAAACACGCCGAACATCAGCACGCCGTTGACCAGCAACGGCCACCCGAACGTGAGCAGGCGTCGAAGTTGAGTGCGATCCCACCCCCACACATACCGACGGCGGGCGACGATATGAGAAAGGACCGCAAGGACCGCAGACTGAATCAGGACGATCCAGAGCATCGCCGACCAATCGCCCAGCCAACGGGCGAGCGGCCACGCCGCGAGGACCGCGGCCAACTGAGAACCTACCTGCGTGATCACGGCGGGGCCGAAGCGCATCTCGCGCTGGAGGCGACCAACATCGAGATGGGCGAGGCCGCGAAACACGGGGACAAGCCCCAGCAGCACATAGGCCCATACCGCTTCGGGAGTACTGAACAGAAGAGCAATCGGCCACGCCAGCGCGGCCGTGAACAGACCGCAGAGACTGCCGCGGAGGGACTGGAACGCCTGGGCCGTCGCCTGCAACCGAGGATCGTCGCCGTCTTTGGCCTGAATAATGAGCATTTCGACCGAGAGGTCACTGAGCATCTCGAAGAGCGAGACGGTGATCGCGAATGTCGCGGCGACGCCGAAATCCTCCGGGCTGAGGAGCCGGGCGACGATGACATTCCGAAGGAAAGACAGACTCTGGCCGAGCGCCTGACCGGCGCTTAGGCAAACGGTGCTTTGAAGTACTCTCAACCTGAGGCTCATTCTTGACTCTGCTTATCCGACTGCAGCGACGAATCCGCCTCCTGCGGCCGCCCATCGCTCGGCCGAACTGCCCGCGCTGGTGAAATCGACCGAGTGCGTACCCTTTGAATAACGCGATAGGCCATTCGACGCGACGCTCGCACTACACGACCACATATCGCTTGTATGTTCGACAATACAAAGACACCAGGATGGCATCTGGTCGTAAAATCGCCCAACACTGCCACGCTCCGCGGACGGAAGCCCTCCTTAAATGCGTGAATTTGGTACACTTCACTCGATTCTGGAGTATTTTGATCGTATCCCTCCACATCAAATGATATGCAGCCGCACGATCGAGCCCAGCGCATGGCCGCCCACCACAGAATTGCGCCAACGCGAACCGTCGCCAACGGAATCGGCATCCTCGAAGCAAGCGCGTACCTTGATGGGTAGGCGGTAACTGAATCGCGCAGAACACTCATTCCACTGACAATAGTGTCGTCGTATTTGGCCAAAAGGAGTACCCCCAGTTCTTGGTTCAGCAGGACACTCTTCGCCATCGCGCGGAACTCATAGTGCCCCATCCCGTGCAGCCGGCGAGCAGCCTGCATCGAAGTCAGAATGCTCCAGAACGCTCCGACTTCCGCTTCAGACTGAGCGGGGGTGACGATTACTCCACGACGCTGCGCCAGTCGAATCTGGTATCGAGTTTTCTCTGAGAACGACCGCAGGATATCAGCTTCCGCGGGGCGCAGATCAATAACCCCCGTAGCTACTCGGCGGTTTCGGACGGCGCGCCAGCCGAGGGACTCTATCACGCGCTCAACACTGGTCGCGTTAGCATCAAGCCAATGGGGTGCGATACGGAGACGCCCGACCTTTTGGGCGCGAAACATACCAACCAGTCGCGGTAGCACATCACGTAGCACCGACGGATCGTCGACAATCGGGCCTCGCTGACACACAGCCTCAATCGAGCCTCCAGCAAGCAGTGGAGTAGGGCGCAACCAAAACTGACCTACACACACCAATACGCCATTTCGATACACTGAGACATATAACACTTTATGCGCGGCCGATGGTGCCACACCTCCGAACACTGGGTGCTGCCGCGGATGGGAGTTCCGCGACGACTCCCAGAAAGCAAGCCAGGAACAACGCTGGCTCGGTGAGAGCTCGGGCGCGATGTCAATCGTTATCTGCATCTTCGATGTGCCATTCGTTTCCGCTGGCAACATCATTCTTTGTCCCGCAATAATTGTATCGATGCAATAGATATACACCACAATAAACCGTGAGTTGAACTTGGTTGACAATCATATCTTGTGTGTACTTTAGCGCCATTTAACGCGTTATCGTTATAGACAGACATAACGGCATCAACACTCTCTTTTTGATCGAGAACCCGTGGATCGACTACGCACCCGCCAGCCCCCGCCGTCTCGAAGACACCGCGCGTCTTGTCGCTGTAGGCAACCGCAGCCGTCGGCACGCCGCTCGAAAGACCGGCGATCGTCGCGTGCATGCGCGTGCCGCAGAACCAGTCGCAGCGGCTGATGAGCCACTTGGCCTCACGGCAATCCGTCAGCGGCGGGGCCGCGGCCAGACGGGTCGCGGCGGCGGCACGGACCGACGTGTCGCCCCGCAACGCAGCCAGGACGGCGTCATTCGCTCCCGGGTCGGACTCGTAATGGCCTGGCGGCGTCACCACGTGCGGGATCAGGAGGACGTTGGAATCGGTCTCCAGCAACACGCGGCGGAGGAAGCCGTGAACGATCTCGCGATAGTCGGCTTTGAAGCCGTAACGGTCACGCATCGCGACGGGGTCGTTGTAGATGAGGCCGCTGACATTCAAACCCACGAGGGGTGGGAAGGTGGGAACGTGGGAAGGTGGGAAGGGGGCGCCGTCCACCGTCCGCCGGCCACCAGCCTGATCGCGGCCGCGTTCGCGGAGCCAGCCTGCGATCGGTTCGGGCATCGCGACGCGCGGCGGGCGGGATTCCAGAGCGAACGCGACGTCGACGCCGCAGCGGTGGCGGTCGGGATCGAATGCACCTCCCAGCAGGTCGCGGAGGATCTCGAAGCTGCGCGGGTCGCGGGCCCAGCACATCGACGCGCGCTTCACAATCTCGGAAGCCCGGCGGCGGACGGCGGGATCGCGGAAAGGGCCATAGGTCTGGGGCATCAGGATCAGCGGCACTCCCAGGTCGAGCGCGAGCTGCTTGGGTGCGACCACCGACTCGAACCGCTTCGGGCCGTACAGGTCCGTGAAGCTGTCGCCGCCGGAGATGTCGAGGACTGCGTCGGCCGAGCGGATCGCCTCGACGACGGGATTGCCCAGGCCGCCGAGGCGGGCCGACCAGCGGATGTTCCAGAAGGTCTCGCGCTGCCAGATGCGGCGGGAGGATTTCGCACCGAGGCGGTCGAAGACGAACGGGCCGGCGGCGAACGTGATCGCATCGCGGCGGCGGCCGCGGCCGAAATCGAAGACGGTGACCTCCGGTGCGGGGTCGAGGCGGGCGAGCTCCTGCAAGACGGAATAGCAGAGGGCCGAGACGCCGAGATTGGACGTGTCGGGGGCCGCGCCGAAATAGCAGAGACGCAGCGGGCGCGACGGCCGCGGCGGGGCGCCTGAAACGGCCTGAGATTCCACGGTCGCGGTGGTCATGGTTGAACGGGCCCGCCGCTGCGGCGAGACTGGTCCGCATGGAGACGCTCATCGCCGGAGAGAACCTGCACGGATGGCCGGCGACGGTCGTCGAGGTCGTGCGGGCAGTCAAGGGCGGGTTTGCGTGGTGCAGTCAGCATGCCGTGCTCGGGGTGCCGGTTGACTGGATCGTGCGGTTTTTCAGCCTCGGCGGGCTGCACCTGGTGCTCGCGCGGCGGATCGGGGCAGCGCGGTCCGCGTGGATCTGCGGCGCGATCCTGATCGCGAAGGAGACGTTCGATGTTGTCGCCGTGCTCGACCCGGCGAGGCCGCGGTGGCCGGGGATGGATGACCTCGCGGACATCCTCTCCGGGGCCGCGGGGATCGCGGCAGCGGAGGGGGTAAGGCGGGTGATGATGCGGCGGTGGAGGGGGGCCGCCGAGTGATGATGCGGCGGCGCGAACGGAGCGTGGATTCTGTCGCCCCCCGGGCTTTGAATCCGGTCCGCCCCTCACCCCCGGCTTGCGCCGGGGGCTACAGTCTGACGCCCCATCCGGGGCTGAATACGTCGGACTCGGAGGTCCGACACGCGACCGTCGTTGCGCGACGGGGACCCGACTTGCGTCGGGGGTTCGGATTCGGACGCCCCGGCTCACGCCGGAGGCTACAGTCTGACGCCCCATCCGGGGCTGAAGGCGTCGGACACGGAGGTCCGACACCACTATCTCAGATGCGCGGACTCGGGGGTCCGGCGCCAGGCGCGGCCGGCGGACGCCGAGGTCCGACGCATCAGCGACGCGAGAAACCGCCCGCTGGCGCGGCGGGTTCTGAGCGATGAACCGTTTGCGTCGGCCGGCGATCAATGAACTCCCTCCGCCGATGCTGCCGCCCCGCTTTCCGGCGTCGACGCTGCCGACCCCGCTGCGGCGGCCGTGAACTCCGGCGTGCCGGGGAGCAGGCGGCGGAGCTCGGCCGCGGAATCGAGCGCGAAGGACTTGACCGCTTCGATCGCCGCCTCCTCGCTGGTCACGATCGGGGCCATGACCTGAACCTGGGCCACGTAGCGGCCGAAATCGCCGCTGAGATTCGGCGTGCGCCACGCGGCACTCCAGAAGCTCTTCTCGTCGATCGTGTACGCACCCGCGAGCACGTAGTAGTTCAGCACGATCGCACGCGTCTCGACGAGGTCGGATTTCAGGAATGAATGGACCATCCCCACGAGGCCGTGCGACTCGTCGAGCGAAACATTCCGCGTGTAGAGGTGCGAAAAACCCGCCGACGGATAGCAGACCGTCGGACGGTGTTGGAGCATCGTCCGCGGCCGGGCCGTGTAGCCGACGTAGACATTCACGTTCTGGCCCGTGAGGGCCCTGCGATACGTGCGGCTGAGAAAATCGTCGTTGCCCGCGACGCGCTGCACGCCCTCGGAGACGGGCACCTCCACGCCCTGCCAGTCGCCCAGCGTCAGCGGCAGGGCCGAGAGCGGCGTCGGAAGCGCGATCTTCTCCAGGGCCTCGGAGCCGAAAACCGCGACGGCCGCACGATAGCCCGCGCCGCCCAGCAGCAGCAGGAGCACGGCGACGATGACCCCGGACCGCCGGGGCGGGGCGGCCCGCGGCGGACGCACCGGCGGCGACGCCGCCGCTACGTGCATCGCGGGCCCCGCATCAGTGCCCCCCGCCGGGGCGGTTCGTGGACGAGCGGCCGTTGGACGCGGCGCGGCCACGGCGGCGCGACGCGGACGCCGAAGCGTCAGCCTGCGGCTCATGGAAAACCCCCTCGACAAAGTCGATCGACCTGAGCACGCCCCAGAGCATCAGCAGGGCCAGCGGCATCATCGCCAGGCCGGCGAAATCGTGGAACGTGAGATTCAGCGTCGGATCGCGGGCGTAGTGAACAAACAGGGCCGTCGCGAAGCCGCGGATCGCGTTCGCGAGAACCGCGATGGGCAGGCTGCTGGCCACGAGGATCGCCCGCCGCCACCACGGGCCGCGGACGAAGAACGCGAGCGTGGCCGCGATGAAGACGAAGGCCGAAAGCAGGCGCAGGCCACTGCACGCCTCGGTCACGGCGATCTGCGTGCCGCCCTCCATGCGGATGATGTTGCCCTCGCGAATGATGTAATAGCCGAAGAGCTCCAGCGAGAACGCGGTCATCTGCGTCGCGGCGTTCTGGAGCGGGACGGCGATGGACTCGTGCACGCGGGCGGGCAGCGGAATCATGAGCACGAGGAAGAGCAGCACCCAGCGCAGGCGGCCAAAGAGCACCCAACCGCCCGCCAGCAGCACGAGGCCGGCGATCGCGAGCACGAAGGCGTAGCGCTCGCCCGAGGCCGAGCCGAACCAGACGCCCGCGAAGCGCAGCAGCTCGGCCGCCAGCAGAAGGCCGATGCCCGACCACGCGGGGCGCCGCGGCAGCGCGGCCAGCTCCGCCCGGCGACGCCAGACGATGAACGCGGCGACGAACGGGACGAGGCGGCCGACGGAGTAATCCTCGTTGCGCGACCAGAACGTGTTCAACTCCAGGATCGTCGGCAGGTAGCTCCACGCCAGCGCGGCCGCCAGCACGCCGAGCGCCAGCCAGACGGACGAGATCGATCGATGTCCGCCGATCGCGGGGGGCATCGACGGCGACGCGTGGGCGCGACTCATGCCGACGCCCCGGAGGCAGCCGACGACGCGGCCGCGGGGGACTCCCCGCGACGCTCCAGATACTCGGCCAGCATTTCACGCCAGCCGGGCACGGCCGCGACGCCGAGGCCCGCGACGCGCTGGCACGCCAGGGCCGAGAAGCGGGGGCGGCGGGCCTTCGTGGGATATTCATCGGCCGGCACGGGCGCCACCCGGGCGGGCAGATGGGCGAGGCGGAAAATCTCGGCGGCGAACTCCGCCCAACTGCAATGATCGGGCGCGGCCACGTGCAGCACGCCCGTCGCAGGGGAGCTGAGCAGCTCAACCAGCGCCCGCGACAGGGCCAGCGTCGACGTCGGCGACATCCACTGGTCGCGGACGACGCGGACCTCGCCCGCCTCACGGCCGAGGCGGAGCATCGTCTCGACGAAGTTGCCGCCCTTGCCGCGGGCGCCGGCATGGCCAAAAAGGCTCGCCGAGCGAACCACGAGCGAAGCCGGGCAGGCCGACTGCGTCGCGCATTCACCGGCGAGCTTGGACCAGCCGTAGACATTCAGCGGAGCGGGGCGATCGTACTCCGCATAGGGAATCAACCGCTGCGACTCGCCGCCGAAGACGTAATCGGTCGAGATGAAGAGGAGACGGGCCTCGATCGCCGCGCAGGCCCGGGCGACATGCAGCGCCCCCTCGGCGTTGACCGCAAGCGCGTCGCGGACGCGGTCTTCAGCCTCCTCGACATTCGTCCACGCCGCACAGTTCACGACGTGCGTCGGGGCGAGCGAGCGGAGCGTCGCGAGGACCGCGCCGGCGTCGGTGACGTCGAACTCGGGCATGTCGAGGCCGACCGCGGATGCGCCGATGGCCTGCATCAGGTCGACGCCGAGCTGGCCGCGCGAACCGATCACCGCGACGCGCACAGGTCCCTCCGACCGGCCGACCCGCGACGGGCGGCCGGAATGAGCCAATCCACCGGAATCGGCCAGCGACCACCGAGCGTGACGAGCGTCACGAAGAGGATCGCCAGGTCGAGCCGGACCGACTGATGCTCGACATAGAGATTATCGAAGTAGATCCACTGGTAGAAATCGCTCTGGCCGCGGTCGTGGCGGCAGACCTGCCACAGGCCCGTGATGCCGGGCTGGACGGCCAGGCGCGTCTTGCGCCAGGGCATGCAGAGCTGATTCTCGCGGAAGGGCGAGGGGCGCGGGCCGATGAGGCTCATGTCGCCGCGGAGGACGTTGAAGAGCTGCGGCAGCTCGTCGAGATTGGACTTGCGGAGGAAGTCACCGATCGGCGTGACACGCGGGTCGCGATCCATCTTGAACTGCGGGCCGTCGACCTTGTTCTGGGCGTAGAGCTCGCGCTGCCGGGCGTGGGCATCGGGGACCATCGTGCGGAACTTCCAGCACATGAACCGTCGACCGTCGCGGCCCTCGCGCTCGTGGCCGAAGAAGACCGGCCCCGGGGAGGTGAGCTTGATGAGCGCCGCCACGCCCGCGAGCAGCGGCGACAGCAGGAGCAGGCCGCCGAGGCTGAGGACCAGATCGGCCGTGCGCTTGCAGACGCGCGAAACAAGGCCCATCGGACGCGTGGCCGCCGGACAGCCGACGGGCGTCGTCAGAAACGGCGAATAGGCGCGCTCGGGCGGCAGGACGGCGTCGCCCGCGACGATCTGATCCGCGAGCTGCGCGCCGGACGCGACGCCGGAACCCGGCCAGACGCAGACGCGCGACAGGAGCGCGCCGGCCTCGACGCGGGCGCGCGGACCGATGACCGCGGGACCGATGATGCGACAGCCGGGGCCGATCTCCGCGCCGGCGTGCACCGCGACCGCGCCGATCAGGCGGGCGGAGGCGTCCACCCGGGCATCCGGGGCGACCCATGTCGATGCCAGGGGCTTGTGCGCGGCATCCGCTGCCGCGCCGCGAGACTCGGCGGCGAACCGGTGCTCCAGCAGTTCCAGAACGCCCGCGGGCCGCGAGACCTCGACGGCGGGAACGGTCGCGAGGAGGTCGATCGCGGGGACGCCGGCCGCGGAGAGGCGACCGCGGAGCGTCGCGAGATCCGGCGGCGCCGCGCCGAGGGCGTCGCGGAGGATGCCGGCCGGGAGAACCGTCGCGAAAACCGCGCTGCCGCCGTGATGCGTGACGCCGTGGAACCGGCGGCGAAGGCGGTGGAGTTGACCGTCGTCCGACAGCTCGGCCGACTCTTCGATCGCGCCGTGGGCGGCGGCGTCCGTGAGCAGGTAGCGGACGGGCGGCGAATCCGCCGCGGAGGCCAGCAGCGATCGCAGGCCGTCGCCGTAGGGCTGAACGCGGCGGGCGTCGACGAGGAGGAGCAGGTCCGCGGGCTCGGCGCGATCGAGAAAACCCGCCCAGGCGCTGCGATCGAGCCGCGGGACGCGTGAATCGGAGTTCCGGTCGAATGGCGTCGAGCCTTCGCCGTCGAGCACGACGACCCGATCGATCGACAGGCCCGCGAGGCGCTCGCGGTGGAACTCGAGCAGCGAGCCGCGCGGAAGCGGGAGGTCAAGGACGCCGCCAGCGCGGCTCGCGCCCGGCGAGCCGTCGATCGGAGTGTCGAGAAGGATGCAGGTCAGTGACATGACGTGCGAATTGCGGGCGAGCGCCGGGCCTAGTTCTTGTCCTTCGGCGATTCGTCGTCGCTGCCGGAGTGACGGCGGTAGTAGCCGCCGTAGCCGTACGTGTACTGGTAGCTGGCGTAGTAGGGGTGCGACTTCTTCGGATTGCCGATGACGACCGTACCGAGCAGCCGGCCGCCCGCCGACTCGATCGCGCTCATCGCGCCGCGGACCGCGCGGAGGCGGCAGTGGCGCTCACGGACGATCATGATCGTGCCGTCAACCGCGCCGGAGAGGATCAGCGAATCCGCCGGCCCCAGAAGCGGCGGGCTGTCGATGACGATGAAGTCGAAGTCCTTGCGCCACTCGTCGATGAGGCGGCGCAGGCGGCCGTTGGCGAGCAGCTCGGCCTGGCGATCGGTCGTGCAGCGGCCGACGGGCAGCAGCGCGAGGGTCTCGATATCCGGATCGTGGATCACCTCCGGGCGCCACTCGCCCGTCTCCAGCGCGAGCATCAGGCCGCCGCGCGCGGCCGCATCGCTGCGCTTCGAGAGCGACGCGCGGTAGAGGTCGGCGTCGACGAGGAGGACGCGCTTGCCGACGAGGGCGGTGCTGCGGGCGAGCTGGGTGGCGACGGTCGTCTTGCCGCTGTTGGGCTCGGCGCTGGTGATCTGGACGACCTGGCCGTGCTCTTCCTGGAGCGCGTGGAGCAGCGTCGTGCGGACGACGCGCAGCGGCTCGGCATACTCGGGTTCATTCACCACCCGCGATAGCTCGCCGCGGCGAAGCGGGAGACGGCCGAGGATGCGGCCGGCGCTGAAGCCCAGCTCCACCTCGGTATCCTGGACATGGGTGGTCATGCGGACGCGAAGGAAGGCGAGGGCGACCGCGGCGGCGGCTGCGCCGAAGACGGCGGCGGCGCCGAATTTGATGCGCTTGTCTTCGACGGGAATGCTCGACTCTGAGGCGTCGAATACCTCCACGATGCCCGAAAGAACTTCCTGATCCTGGAGATCCTTCAGCTCTCGCTCGTACACGAGGAGTTCGGCCCGGAGTCGTGCGATTTTCTCCTCTTCGATGAGCGCACGCTCCGACGCGTCGAACTCGATTCTGTATTGCCTTTCTTCTTTCTCTGTGAGCACATCCAAGGCCTCGGCTCGTCGTTTGAGTCTATCAATCGGCGATTCCGGCCCCGGTCCCTCGCCGAGTCCTGTCCGCCGCTTGAGAGTTTCTTCGAGCTCCTGAATCCGCTGCTGCACTCTTGCGACCTCGGTTTGAAGTCGAATCTTGTCCGGATGCAGATCACCGAGATTCGTCGCGGCGGCTACTGCCGCCTGAGCCTTCGACAGCGTGTCGTTCAATTGCTGCCAACCATGGTCCCGCTCGATGGAGGTGACCGGGTCGTCGTGACCGTTGGCAGCCTGCGAGGCCGGTTGAGACGCGGACTCGGCATCGTCCGCCTGCTTTTCCATCGAAGCCAGATCTAACTCGATGCTTTTCAGTTCATTGAGCCACGCGTCCAACTGGGTGCGTCGTGCCAGAAGTACCGTATCGAACTGGCGCGTGCCAATCGTCCCGTATATCTCCTTGAGATTTACCAGTCCGGCAACGATGTCGTTGTTCGCCTTTTCGATGTTCGTGATCAAGCCGGCCTTCCGCTTACCCTTCCGCTTCACCTCTTGTTCGTTTGTGAATCCTTCATACTCTCTCATCAATACTTTTAGAATTGTTTTCGGCTCTTTTTCCTGCGGCAATTCTATAGACACATAGACATACTCCTTTCCCTTCGGCGCCGTTGCACTGATCGCCTGGGCCAATCGTTCCTCGACCGGAATCGGCGTATTGAGTCGGAATTTGTGAAGTAGTTTGTCGAGTTCCGTCGCTGGCGTGTCCTTGTAGAACTCCGTTTTCTGCACGTCCGGATCCTGAAGAACCCGGTTGATCACTTCCGGGCGCGTAAAGTGGTCGACCTGACTGACACGGAATGGCTCGTAATTACTGACGCGCTCACCTTCCGACTCTCTCATGCTGTCTCTCGTCGGCGACACCTGAATGCTCGCCGTCGCGCGATAGATGGGAGCAACACTGAACCACACCCCCGTCGCACCCAGCGAAGCCAGCACAACAAACGTCACGATCATCAGCCACTTGTGCTCCAGCAGCTGACTTAGCAGGCGCGCGGAGGGATTGCCGCCCGGGCCTGCCCCGGCCGGGTCAAACTCCGGCGGCGGGCCGCCGACGTCGATCCGGCGGACCGGGCGCACTTCGATCGCGTTCCGAGACGGCATCGATCCGGATTCGTTCTCGCTGCTGCTCATCATGCTTCTTTCCGCGTCGCCGCCCGACTGCCCCCGGGCGACCGCCGCTTCACCGCTCCCCAGGCCGCTGCACCCAGCAGAATCTCACGATCCCGATCGACGCCCGAATCGAGCGCCGTGCCGGGCAACAGCAGCGAATTTCGAACGACACTCCGCGATCCGACGCGGCAGCCCTCGCGCACCACCGAGCCCGCGACCACCACGCCCTCGTCGAGCGTACAACCGGGCCCGATCACGCACGGGCCCACGAGAATCGACCCCGAGCCGATCCGCGTCCCCGCGCCGACAAGCACCGGCCCGATGAACTCGACGCCCGGCCAATCGCCCGCGACGCCAGAATCCGCCCGCGGGGCCGAACCCCAGGCCTCGAACACGCCCACGCCCGCCCCAATCGTGTCTTCGAGGAGCAGGCGCTGCGAATAGAGATAGGTTTCAAGATCGCGAATCCGCGGAGACTCCCGCTCAACCCGAAACGTGCCGCCCGAACGCCCTTCCGCGAGCGCCCGCGGGATCAGGCCTTCCTTCAGGTCCTGGAAGCCCACGTCCGGCACCTGCCGGAGACACTCCGCGCTCATCACCGCCACACCGACGGGCGTCGCCTGCACGCCCCCGGCATGGACCGCACCGTCGCCGCACTCTGAAACCGCGAGCGTCAGCGCCGCCCGCCCCCGGCGATGATGGGCGAGCAACTCAGCGACGGGCAACCGGGGATGCGCGGAACCTTCGACGACGACGAACGCGTCCGCATCGAAAAGCTCGACGGCGTCGCGACAGCAGCCCGCGGAACCGCGCGGCACGCCATCCACTAGGACGCGCAGATCCACCCGTTCAACCCAGGGCTCCAGTTCAGCCGCCAGCCGCTGCGGCAACTCCGTCACGCATACGCCGATCGACGTGACGCCGGCCGACACGCACTGATCGATCACCAGATGCAACCAGCGGGCGTGTCCGACCGTCAACAGCGACCGGGGGCCCGCGGAGTCCAGGCTGCTCCGGCCGCGGGTCAACTGGCCCGCGAGGATGATCGCCGCAACCCCGTCCGCGCGTTCCGCCACCATTGGATCAGGTCGCGGCGAGTTCCGCGGTGTTCGCCGCCAAACCCACCGGCACAGGGCGGGCGCGAATGTCCGCGCCGTCCCGCGTCGCCGCCCGGCGGCGAACACGCGCAAGACGCAGCCCCGCCAGGATCATCGCCAGACCGAAAGCGATCAGCAGTTCCTGTTTCCAGCCGATCCCCGCCGAACCCGACCGCAGCAGCAGATCCGCCGCGCCGGCGATCCCCAGCACAACGACGCCGCCCGCCGCGAGAAAATCGACCCGCGTCATCAAGCCCAGCACGAGCACCAGCGCCCCCACCGATACGCCCAGCATCTGGTGCCAGCCGAATCCGCCCACCGACGTCGGCAGCCAATCGCGCACAAGGCCGAGCACGCAGACCAGCACACCCGCCAGCACGAGCGCCGCGTCCAGCCGCAGGTGCCGCGACGGAATCAGCGGCCGCAGCAGCTGCGGCGCCGCAACCGCACACGCGAGGCACAGCTGCCGTCGGACCGGCCGACCGTCGCGATAGCCCGCGAGAAGCTGCACCGTCGCAGACTTTCCGCAGGTATCGCACACCGGTCGCCGGGCTCCCCTGGAATGTCCGTTTGTCAGCGCGAGATCGGCGGCCGCGTGGGAGCGATGCCCCGCCGCCGCCAGCCAGCCCGGTGGATGGGCCCGCAACCCGCGATTCAATCGCGTCGTTTTTGGTGTAGCCGCCATGCCCAGCTTCTCCCTTCCCCCGCCCCTGCGTTCAGTCAATTCGCTCCAGCAGCGCCGGATCGATCTCCAGCGTCACCGATTGCCCGAGGACGCTGACCGATGCGTAGATCCGTGCCTGGCTGCCGATCCGCTCGATTACGCCCTCGACGTCCCGCAGCGGCCCGCTGGTCACGCGGAACCGCGCCCCGGCCCGCAGCGCCGGAAAGACGCTCAGCGGCTCACCCGACGCGAGCGCCCGCCGGATGTTCCCGATTTCACGCTCGAACAACGTCTGATCGGGAACCGAGAGCGCGCTGACGAGCTTGTTCGTCTGAAGGGCGACCAGCCGCGCGTCCGAATCTCCGAGGAGAAACACGTAGCCGGGAAAAAGCGGCTTGTGAAACGTCGCCCGGGATTTGGCATAGGTGTGCTGGATTGCGACAAGCGGGAGGTAGAACTCGATCGCCTGTTTCTCCAGCGCGCCGGCAACGGCTTTCTCCGCTCGGGGCTTCGTATGCAGCACCCACCAGCGCGGCGCCTTGCCATCCTCATTCGCAGCGCCGTTATCGACCATAGCCGTATAGACGTTGGTCCGGGCAGACTCCGTCCCCGTGACTTGGGGCCCATTCCTCATGAACGGGCTTCAAGCCGCCGGTTTCTGGTTTTTCGGACTGCGATTCGCCACTTCCATGCGATGTGCGATCGCCCAGCTCAAACACGAACCCCGCCGCCACGGTTGGCTCGAAACGGCGTCAACCCTGTCCAAAAACAGTAGCCCATGACCGCTGGAGGCCGGCGCGGATACCGCCCCGCGCACCATACGTTCGTATGAGTGCCTCTATCTTGTTCATAGGACGCTTTCCCACCTGTTTCTACTTCTGC
This sequence comes from Planctomycetota bacterium, assembly GCA_045863555.1. GTDB lineage: Bacteria > Planctomycetota > Phycisphaerae > UBA1845 > Fen-1342 > JACRLV01. The sequence goes on from BTUU01000005.1 coordinate 44,897, forward strand.
TCCGGACCCCACGAAAAATCGAGGCTGTCCCAGGCCCGCCGTTCCTCGTCCGGGTCCCGCGCGTCATACCGTCGCGTGACGTAATACAGCAGCAGCGCATCCTCGCCGCCCGTCGCCACGCCGCCGTGCCACAGCCCCGCCGGAATCGCGAGCACGCCCGGCCGATGCTCGCCGAGAAAAAACGCCCGGCCGCTGCCCGGCTGGATCAGAATTTCATTCACCGCGTCCCGATCGGGCTGCGACGCGGCCAGCCGGAGCGTGGCCGTAATCGGCGACAGCCCGGTGTTGTACACGCCGATCTTGAGCGTTCCGCGAAGAACCACCCAGTGATCGGTTTGAAGCTTGTGCCGGTGCCAGGCCTTCACGACCCCCGCATGCATCCGCGAGACGTTGAGCTGGCCCGGAATCTCGTCCAGATGGTCGAGAACGGACATGAGCGAGAATCCGCGATCGTCGAGATGGCTGTGCATTGGCCTCGCCCGCAGTTCGAATCGGCGCCGAGCGCCGCCCTGCTACCCTCTATATGCGTGATTCGGTCGAATCTCGCTCAATCTCAGATTGATTTTTCTGAAGTGACCGCGAGGACGCGCTGCCATATCCACCTCTCCGACAATGCTCCGCCCGGACGGTCCCGTGCACCGACGAAGACCGCTTCGGTCTGACGAACGTCGTCAGTCACCCTAGCGCTGCAATGAATCGGAAGGGTTCAACCGTCGGGGCCCAGCCGATCTACCGACGCGCCGTGTTGTGGATCGCCGCTTCGCCCAGTTCCCTGGCCGCGTGGAATGAACGCGGAGTTGCATCCGCGTCAAGTCGGCCATCAGCCCTAGTGCGGCTGGACTATTGTACTAGCCGTGCGCCGGCGTTGTCAATAAATCGCGTAATCGAATTCGGCCCGTATATGATAGCGTCGGCGATATCAACACGACGCGTAGGTGAATGTTGATTCACGAACCCGCCCGGCTCGAACGTGAACGGATCGAAGCTCATTCATTCATTCATGGCTTTCGGTACGCGTGAATGATCGTGAGGATGGCTTCACGCGCGGTCGGCGGTAGTGAACACCATTCGCTGACCACGGCTTTCAGGCCGTCGACCAACGGCGACGGATCCCCCCAGTGGGCCCCCAAGCGTTCCGTTTCTGAGTCACAACCCATTGTAGATAAAATGGTTAAGTTCTCAGCGCGCGACCTTTCTAATCACCCGTGATTTCGCGTCGATGGCCACCGAAGAGCGCCCCGTCAATCGAGGGGAAACTCCAGTCGCGTGGCCGCTCGTCGGCGCGACGCGCCCGGGACACTCGCGTCCGAATCTTGCCGAACGGGGGGATTCTCTGATTACGCGGCAGCTGCAAGCCTGGTCCCTGTAAGGGCCTCGACAGCTTCGGCGAGACGTCAGCCCGCGTGGACCACGGCGGCGTCGGCGGCACAGACGACGCCGATCAGATTCGCGATGCTCCCCCCCGACGCGAGATTGCCGGCCGTGCTCTCCGGGAAGCCCACGAGTCGCGCCATCCAGCGAATCAGCGCGTTCTCCATCCGGACGGCGCCGGGTGAAGGGAATGAAACACCGGCGTACCGATTGGATACGGCAGCGAGGAAGTCACCCATCGCGTCGATGGATCGCAGCACGGAATCGAGATTCTCGGGCTGCTCATCGATGTCGAGCGCGCGCCATGCATCACCGGGGGTCGATCGTTCGTCGATCGCGGCGCGGTCGTCGATATCGTCGACGAACGTCTCGGAATGCGCGACGACGGCATCGCGGAGACGGGCGCGATTTTCCGCGAGCGGCTCGAGCTGCCGTGATTCCCGCTCGAGGGCTCGTATTCGCTGCTCAAGCACGAATCGTAGGGTCCATCACTTCATTCGAGCGGTCGCGAGGGATGATACCCGCTTCCACCGGTCCCTCCGCGGGCCGCACCGAATCGTACCCGGCCAGCCTGCGAACACGCCGCAGGTCGACAGCCCCGCGACCGCCTCCGATCGACTAGTATCAACAGGAAGACAGTCGATTGGGGGTGTGCCGATGGCCCAGGCGCATGTGGATCCGGCGGAATTGCGCCGTTTTGCGCGTGATCTGACGCGCTTTCGCGACGAGTTGCAGACCCTGCTCAGCGGACTCCACGGCAGCCTGCGCAATCTCGAAAAATCCTGGCGAGACCAGGAGCAGCGCAAGTTCGCCGAGGAATTCGCGGATACGACCAAGACGCTCGGCCGCTTCCTCGAATCGGCCGAACGGCACGTGCAACTGCTGCACAAGCGTGCCGCGCACATCGAGGAGTACCTGCAACAGCGGTAGTCCGGGTGGCTTTCATGTCCGATCGCGTTCACGTCGAATCTGTCGACGCCCTCCGGCGGCTGCGAGTCGCGATGATCGAATTCGCGGAGAGCATCGGCGTCGCGCTGGATGAGTCCGACGCCGAAGTGCAGCGAACGGATGCCTGGCTCAAGCGCGACCAGCCGGGCTACTGGAAGCACCAGGTGGCGGTGCGAACGGAACTGTATACCCGCGCAAAAAGCGAACTGAATCGAAAGAAGTTGCAGAGTTCGGCTCTGAAAAACCGCCCGTCCTGCGTCGATGAAATGAAGGCGCTCGCCCGGGCCGAACGGGCGCTCGAGGAAGCGCGGCAGAAGCAGGCGGAGGTTCGCCGGTGGACGCCGCTGTTCGACCAGGAGTCCTTCGGCTATTTCGCCGCGGTTCAGAAACTCCGCACGACGGCCCAGGCGGGCCTCCCGCGGGCACTGGCTCACCTGGACGCGATGATCGCCGCGATCGAGGCGTACGCGCCCGCGCCGCAGTGGCAAGGGTCGACCGCCGGGACGCCGGGTGAGAGTGAACCGGGCGGGATGGCGCGCGGCGAGTCGACGCCGCCAGGTTCATTCTGCGAGAAGCTGCGGCGTCGGTCGCCGTCTGCGTCCAAACGCGCCGAAATCCTCGGGGCGGCCGTCTCTGCCCCGGCCGCGAAACCGGTTGAATCTCTTCCCGACGTTGCAGACTCGCGCCATCGCGCGGCCCCGGAACTGATCGACCGATCGACTCGCGCTGTGCTGCTCGGGTCACATTGCACTCCGCCGAAACCGGACGAATATTTGATCATGGAAGTCGAGGCTGTCGGATGCACTCGCCTCTTCCTGGTGAGGGAGCCGGCCGCGCGCGACGGCGACAGCGGCTGGTTTCTCGGCGGCCTGGACGGTGTGTCCGGGTACGAGCCTCCCTCTGAGCATGCGGCGATTCGCGTCTGCGAGCTGCTCGCCACGCGACCGGAGCTCGAGTCGATCCTGGCGTTTCCGGCCGGATGGCTGATTGTGATCCGCGACGACAACCTGGAGGCAATGTTTGATGGCGATAACGCGACCCGCTGGTCCGGAGGGAGAATGCACGCCGCCGACCGCAATGATCCGGGGCCGGGGCCCGATGCGGCCGTGAACGCCGACCGAGATGCCGACACGTCGTCGGAAGCGAGGATCGGATGAGTCTCTCCGCGGGCATCGGCAAGCTCCGCGATTCGTCGAAGCACCTGCTCGGGCACTGGAACGAGGTGCAGAGCAGTTGGCAGGACGAGAATGCGCGGCGATTCTATGAGAACCACATTGAACCGCTGCTCGCCCAGGTCAGAATGGTCGAGCTGGCGATGTCGCAGATGGCCACGACGGTGCAGAAGGTACGCCGCGATTGCCAGTGACGCCGCCCCCACCGCACGCGACGCATGCTCGCGACGGTGAATCTCACAGCACTGGAAGGACGTGGCCCACGCCAATGTCGACATCCTCGAAGCCGGCCTCAATCTCCGACGCGAAAGCACGCCCGGTCGACTTCTCCGAGTTGCAGCGGGCGGCGGTTCGCGCCCTCGAAGCCCTCTCCATTGAGACGACCGAACCCCTCAAACGCCGGATCGATGACGATTTCCAGGCCGCGTTCGCGGTCGCCGAGCGCGACCTGAACGGATCGTTGCAAAAAGCCGAGGCGACGAGGCGGGAACGACTCGAACGGCTGTCCCGGCGGCACGCCGAGCGCCTTGCCCGCATCGACGCCGAAATGGCCGCCGCCCTCGCTTCCGTGCAGCAGTCGGCGGATCGTGAGCAGGCGGAGGCGGTCGCCGAGTACGCCGACGCTCGGAGGCAAGCCGTTCGTCAGCGGGACGAAAACGCAGTCATGGTCGAGACCGTGTCGACAGCCACGATGCGCGGTCTCAGCGACGAATTGGCCGCGGCGCAGCGAGACGCGACCGGCCAGCGGCGCCGGCTGGATGAAATCGCGCGACGCACCTCCGCCGTCATGGAGCAGTACGGATGCCGGTCGCCTAAGAGCACCGACCGGAGTTCGAACGACGTACCGACAGGTGCTCCCTTGGATACCGGATCCGCTCCCGGAACATCCGAGGCGCTCAATCCCGATCGATGCCTGGCCGCCCTCGAAGCGCTCCCTCCCGCGCGGCTCGGCGGCGGCACGGTGTTTCTCCTCGTCCTGCTGAATCTCCTGCCGATCGGCGTCGGCGCTCTCGCACTTTGGCCGGGGCCCTGGGCGCTCCAGATCGGCATCGGCAGCGGCGCAGGGCTCGTCAGCACATCTCTCGCCGCGGTCGGGATCGCGCGCGTTCTCCGGAAACGGGCCCGCACGCGACTCCACGAGGCGGCGCGCGCCGAATACGGCCGGCTGATCGAAGCACTCGCCTCCGCCCGCGCGGCCGTCGACGCAAAACTCAGGCTCGCCGAAGCGCATTTCCGGAGCGAAAGCGCCAAGGTAGAGGCCGCACAGAAGCGCGACACCGATGCGATCGCAGACGACTTCAATTCTCGAACCTCGCAGGCGGAATCACGGCGGACGAGTGTGGTCCAGGCCGTGCAGGCCCGCCTGACGCGCGAGCGCGAGGCCATTCAGCGCCGCGATGACCAGGCGCGTCAAAAAGCGACCGAAGAGGAAGGCAGCCGGCGTCAGGAGATCGAAACCCGATTCGCGGAGGAGGTCGATCGCGCCCGGCAGATTCACGCCCAGCGAATGAACACGCTCAGGCCTCGGCACGATTCGGCCCTCGCTGATCTCGAAGCGAGCTGGCCCGACCATCTGGCATGCCTGCAATGCCTCCTGGAGCAGGCGGATCTGCTCTGCACGGCGCCCGCGCTCAACTGGACCGCCGGGGTTCCATCGGATTGGGCGCCTCCCGAACAGCGTGTCGACCCCCTCCGGATCGGACATTGGCGTCTGTCGCTGGCTCAACTCAGTCCGGCCGCCCGAGCCCAGGCCGGGTTCCTCGCGGGACGGCCGGCCACGATCGATATTCCCGTGCTCCTCGATCCGCCGTCGAGCGGCGCGCTGCTGGTGCAATCGAACCACGAAGGCCGCGGCGAAGCGATTTCCGTGCTGCGAACGGCCATGGTCCGGCTTCTGACCTCGCTTCCGCCGGGTCGTGTGCGATTCACGATTCTCGACCCGATCGGCCTCGGCGAGAGCTTCGCCGGGTTCATGCACCTCGCCGATTACGCCGAAGCGCTGATCGGCGGCCGAATCTGGACGGAGTCGGATCAGATCGACGCACACCTGGTCGAACTGACCACGCACATGGAGACGGTGATCCAGATGTACCTGCGGAACGAATTCGAAACGATCGACGAATACAACGCGCAGGCGGGAACTCTGGCGGAACCGTACCGGTACCTCGTGATCGCCGACTTTCCGGCAAAATTCAACGACGACTCGATGCGTCGACTGCGCAGCATCATGGAGAGCGGGCCGCGGTGCGGAGTCTTTACGCTCATCGCGCACGACCTCGCGCTTCCGGTTCCGGGGGATCTGCCGCTCGCGTCGCTCGCCGGCCGGGGCGTTCATCTCGTCCGAGGAGAGCGCGGGTTCGTCTACGCAGATCCGCAGCGGCAGGCGCTCCCGCTTGAGATCGACTCGCCGCCGGCAGACGAAACACTGACGCGGATCATGAACGTCGTCGGCAACGCGGCCCGGGACCGGCTGCGCGTCGAGCTGCCGTTCGAAACGATCGTGCCCGCGGAGCAGCAACTCTGGTCCGCATCTTCCGGCAGCGAGGTCAGCATCCCCCTGGGCCACGCCGGCGCGGTCCGGCTCCAGCACCTCCGCCTTGGCCGCGGGCTCTCGCAGCACGTGCTCATCGCGGGTAAGACCGGTTCGGGAAAGTCGAATCTCCTCCACGTGATCATCACGAATCTCGCGCTCTGGTATGGCCCGGACGAGATCGAACTCTATCTCGTCGATTTCAAGGAAGGCGTGGAGTTCAAGGCCTACGAGACGCACCCGATTCCGCATATCCGCGCGATCGCGATCGAGAGCGACCGCGAATTCGGCATCAGCGTCCTGCAGCGGCTCGACGCCGAGCTCGGCCGGCGCGGTGATCTCTTCCGCGCCGCCGGCGTGCAGGATCTGGCCGGCTATCGCGGGCTGAATCTCGCGCCGCTGCCGCGCACGCTCCTGATCGTCGACGAGTTCCAGGTCTTCTTCACGGAAGACGACCGGCTGTCTCAGGAAGCTGCCGTGCTCCTCGATCGCCTGGTCCGGCAAGGTCGTGCGTTTGGGATTCATGTTCTGCTGGGATCGCAGACGCTCGGCGGCTCGACGGGGCTCGCGCGAAGCACGATGGGTCAGATGGCCGTTCGCATCGCGCTGCAATGCTCGGATGCCGATTCCCAGCTCATTCTCGACGACACGAACGTCGCCGCCCGCCTGCTTTCCCGCGCCGGCGAGGCGATTTACAACGACGCCGGCGGGCGAGTCGAAGGAAACAGCCCATTCCAGGTCGCGTGGCTCCCGGACGAGATCCGGAACCGGCAGCTTGACCGCATCGGCGCGCTCGCCGAGTCGCGCCGCATCGTCCGCGACGCCACGGTCGTGTTCGAAGGCAGTGCCCCTGCAAGTATCGCCCGCAATCAGAGACTCAACGCGCTCCTGGCCGCGCCGCAGTGGCCCGCGGATTCGAGGACCGAGCCGGCCGCGCCCTTCGCCTGGCTCGGCGACGCGGTGGCGATCAAGGACCCGACCGCCGCCCGGTTCCGGCGGCAGAACGGCGCGAATCTGCTCATCGTAAGTCAGCGCGAAGACGCGGCGTACGCACTGCTCGGCTCATCGCTGCTCTCCCTGGCCGCGCAGCTTCCACCGGAGCGGTCCCGGTTCATCGTTCTCGACCCGCGCTCCGCGGAACCCGCGTCGAGCGGACTTCGCTCGCTCGCGGCACTGCTGCCGCACGCCATTGATTTCGTCGACTTTCACGAAGTCGCGGCCAGGCTGAATGAACTGGCCGGCGAGGTGCAGCGACGTGTCGACGGTGCGGAGAGCAATTCGGCGGGAATACCCGCCGACGTCTATCTCCTCGTCGCCGGGCTTCAGCGGTATCGCCTGCTCCGCAAGCAGGAGACGACGTTCAGTTTCTCGCGCCCGACGGAGGATGACGCCGCGACGCCGGACATGCACGTTGCGACGCTTCTGCGCGAGGGTCCCGTCCACGGTGTTCACTTGCTCGCGTGGGCGGACACGCTGGCAACCGTGGAGCGCACATTCGAACGGGCGACGCTGGGCGAGTTCGACTGGCGCGTGCTCTTCCAGATGAGCGCTGCGGACTCGACCGTCCTCATCGACACACCCGACGCCAACCGGCTCGGCCTCTACCGGGCGATTCTCTTCAGCGAGGAGCAGGGGCTCCTCGAGAAATTCCGGCCCTACGGCCCGCTCACGGGCACCGTGCTCGATTCAGTCCGAGAGGCGATGGCCCGCCGCACGCCGTAAGAAACGGCCGCCGGCATCCGAGACGCTCGCCTCCGGTGAACTGATCAGCGCAGCACGTTTCCATGGGGAAGTCGACTATCGCCGGCGCTAGCACTTCATTGAATATGCCTCAACATAAATTGCCCACGCGTCCATATCCGATACTCCTATGGTCGGTACTGGGGAACTGGAAATGGGACCCGTGTGGCGCGAGTGGATTCTGACGATTATCGGCCAGGCTTGCTGCGTCGGCGTGGGCATCTGGCTCTTTGCCGTGCAGGCCGTTCGCGAGCTCGGGCAGAACGGAGGATCGACTCCACAGGGCGGGGGGAGTCTGGTTGTCATCGGCGCCCTGACCGTCTTCTGGGTGGTCATTCTCCAGTCCCTGACGAGCTTTCTGTTCATTTCGGGGTTTCGAGACGGTCTGAAGCGCCGTGATGCCAGAACCGCACATGAGAACATGCGGCAAATGCAGCAGTTCGTACGCGCGCAGGACGCGATCATCTTCGGGCTGGCGAAGCTGGCCGAATCGCGCGATCCCGACACGGGACGGCACCTCGACCGGATCTCCGAGTACTCGCGCATCCTCGCGGAGGCGGCACGGCTCGACGATCGCTTTTCGACCACGATTTCAACTGAATTTATCCGGCTCATCCAGCTCGCGTCGGCGCTCCATGACATCGGAAAGGTCGGGATCGAGGATCACATCCTGCTCAAACCCGGTCCGCTCGACGAACACGAGCGGGCCCGGATGGAGGACCACACGCACCTCGCGGTGCAGTGCCTCGACGAGATCGTGCGGCGTGTGGGCTGCTCGCCCCTCCTCCAGATGGCCCGCGAGATCGCGCTGGGGCACCACGAACGATGGGACGGAGAGGGGTATCCATACGGACTTGTGCACGACGAAATACCGCTGGCCGCGCGAATCGTCTCGATCGTCGACGTCTACGATGCCCTGCGCTCCGCCCGCCCCTACAAGGCGCCGCTGTCGCACGCGGAGGCGAGAGAGTACCTGACGAAAGCCGCGGGCACGCATTTCGACCCCGAGCTGGTCCGAATCTGGCTCACCGTCGAGGGGCGTTTCGACGCGATCGCCGCCGCGAGCGGCGATGCCCGGCCGGCATGCTCGCGCTTCATCGCAAGCCCGCCCGACGAGGAAATGGTCTCCGCGGCAGGAACAGGAGCCGAAATCACTCTCGATCGCACCGAAACTCATCACTCGCGGAGTACGTGTCGATGAAGGCGCCCCGGCAAGCACGCGGAAGACGATCTCTGGAGATCATGCTGATCGTCGTCGTAATCGGCATGACGACGCTGTTCATCCTGATGCGCGAGCACCGGCTCCTCGCGCTGAATCTGTTCTATCTGCCGGTCATCATCAGCGGCTACTTCCTGGGGCGATACAGTGCAGGCGTGCTGGCGCTGCTCTCGGCGCTGACGGTAACCGTTTCCACGATTCTCTTCCCTCAGCAGTTCGCGTCGTATGTAACGCCGACCGAGATCGCGATCACGCTGACACTGTGGTCCGCCGTACTCGGACTGGCCGCGATCCTCATCGGCACTCTATGCGATGACCGGGCCTCGACGGTCTCCGAATTGCAGCGCGCATACGTCGGCATGGCCGAGGTGCTCTCGCGCTATCTCCACGGTAACGATCCGCAGAACAGCTCGCGTGCGCAGCGCGTCGCGCGACTGTGCAATGCGATTTCGGATGCGCTGCGCCTGCCTCCGAAACATGCGGACGACATTCGAGTCGCAGCGCTGCTTCACGATCTCGGGGAGGTCGAGATTACGACAAAGCTCATCCGCCGGGCCGTGGATTCTCTCGAGCACACCGACCCCTATGCACATTCCACGTTCACAGGCGGGGATCTGGTCGAGTCGCTCGGTGAGGTCCTCCAGGGCGCGGTCCCGCTTCTGGCGACACAGGACGAGGGAGTCATGTCGCTGGTGACGGAACGCGGAGGGTACGAAGTTCCTTTCGGCGTGCACGTCATCCGCGCCGCCCGCACCTACGATCAGTTGAGCTTCGACGGCCGGGGGCGGCGCATCCTGCCTCACGAGGCAGTGATTCAGCGGATGCGCGTCGACGCGGCCGGCCCGTATGCACTCGTGCTCGACGTACTCGCGCGGGCAGCGCAGCCCCAATCAACGCAGAGCGTGCACGAACAGGCCCTTCCGCGCTCCCCGGTCCTCGAAGTCCGCTGATCCGGATCATCCGCCGCCGCTCGAAGCCGTGCGCCCATACCGCGTCTCCCTCTGGCAACGGGACCGCGCCGGGCACATCGGATATGCTGCTTCGCCAACTCGGCTTCGCGAGGATTCGACTTGATGTCGCTCGATGCAGTTCAGGATTTCTATCCGGACGATCTGGCCCATTGCTACGGCTGCGGCCGCCTCAATGCGGCCGGCCTCCACGTGCAAAGCCGATGGGATGGCGATGAGACGGTCGCCGTCCTGACGCCGGCCGCGCACCACACGGCGATCCCCGGATACGTGTACGGCGGCCTCATCGCCTCGCTGGTCGATTGTCACGGCACCGGCTCGGCGGCGCTCGCAGCGCTTCGGGCCGCGGGACACGCGCCGGGCTCCCAGCCGCCGCCGCGTTTCGTCACGGCTTCGCTCAAGGTCGATTTCCTCAAGCCGACGCCGATGGGTCCGCCGCTCGAAGCGCGGGGCCGCATTGTCGAGCTGAAGTCCCGCAAGGTGATCGTTGACGTGACCGTCACCGCGAATGGTGACGTGTGCGCCCGGGGAACCGTGGTGGCCGTGGTCATGCCGGAGCAGATGCTGCCGCGGACCGGCAAATCGCGGGGCTGAGTTGACTCGCGACCGCCCGCGTTGCCTTTTTCTCCGGCGCGTCAGCCGATTTTCGAGCCGCCTGCGGATCCACAAGCGGCAGCGAGGCGCGGATCGACCCACGCCGGAAGAGATGGGGGCGTCGGTCAGGGATATACCCTGCCGACCCCGAGCACTCGCCACGTGCCGCGGATTCGCGCGAGTTCCAGGTTGATCGACCAGCCCGGACGGGCCTTGGCCGTCACCATTCTGGGGAGCGTCAACAGAATCTCATCACCCACGAGCGAATCGAGCGCCAGTTTCCCCGGCGCTGCAACCCGAATCATGAACTCCCCTTCGAGATGATCTTCGTCGGGCAGGTCGATCGGCGCGCGCGCGGGGTGCATTTCCACATGCTGGACGAGGAGGCGGCAAAACTCGTCGCATCCGACGAGCCGATCGCCCGGATTGTCGCCCGCCAGTTCCCGATACTCGGCATGCTGCCTGGAACCCCAGAATCCCTTCAGCACCAGCCACGCTCCGAGCCGCTCCATGACCGGCCCAACCGCACGCAGGAACCCCTTCGTGCCGTAGCCACGGCGGACCGCGAAATGTCCCGTCATCGCGTTCAGATGGAAGGGCTGAATGTACTCCGGGCCGAAAATGTCGCAAAATCGTCGATCGTGCCGATACTCCACGTTGAAGCGCTGCCTGTCTTCAACGTCCAGATCGTCCGCCGCCCCGGCATTCAGATAATCCTGAAACAGCTCGATGATTGCCGTCGGAGAGGCGGTCGAGCGTGGATTTCCTGCGCCGGTTTCGTCGAGAAACTGCGCCAGCGCCTCAGTAATCGTGGGCATAGTCCCCCCTCATTGATTTGAGAACCCGCGCGCACGCGCCCCCGGCCACGGCGTCGTAGGTCGTAAACCGCGCCCCGGCAACACACGGCGTCCGCGATCATTTTGAGCGGCTGCGTTTCGGGGTCGCTTTGCGCGTCTTGGCGCCACGTTTCGCTGCGGCCGCGCCCGTTGATTTCGCAACGGCCTTCGCAGCGCGGGGGGCTGCGACCCGGCCGGACGCCGCCGGCCGAACGGCCGACCTAGACGCTTGCGGCGAGGTCCGGACCGTCGTACGCGTGCGTCCGCCTGCCGTGGATTTGTTCGAACCGTCCGGAGCGGCCGCCGCGCCGGAGTCCGGTGCGAGATCGATGCCGAAGACATCCGCGAGCTGGTCGACCCCGAGGTTTTTCCGGTCCATCGTCGAGCTCTTTTTCACAATCCCAACAACGCCCGCCTTCGAGATCAGATCGTCATGATTGACGCCTCGAAGCCGGAAGAGCAGCTCCGGCTTTTCGTCGAGCCTGGCGCCGACGCCGTACAGCACCGCCGCGACATGTTTGCACATGCCCGCCCAATCCGGACACGAGCAATCCATGCTGATTTCGTTCGGCCGCGGAAAGAGCCCCTGATCGCGATCCGTAACGACGCGCATCACCTCGTCGGACAGCCGGCCCTGGAGCAACTCCAGCAGCGACCCGACCCCGCCAGCGCAGCACTCGCAGACGCGCGTCCAGGCTGGCTTCGGAAGCGCCTTGATTTTGACGGTCACGTCGTAGATCGACGATCCGCTGACCTTCGCCACAATGCGTCCGGGATGGATCTCCAGATGGCAGACTGAACCGTTCCGCACGTACGTCCGCCCGCGCGGCAATCGGTTTTCGAAATCGCTGAATTTCTCGAGATGCTCGCACCAGGACCGGCCCCAGAAGCTGCGCGCGATCTGCCGCCCCTGAATCTCCACGGGTTCGATCGTCACGCCCCATCTTCGCATCTTGCTTAAGGCGGCCTGCGCCTGCGCGCGCCGCTGGGCAACCGAGACGTACGGCCGCCAGCTCCACGACATCGCTATTCCTCCATCGCCCGTCGGATGTCCAGCCGCACTAGGTTGAGCAGTTCCGCGTCGGACATCTCCGTCACGAGTGTCGGCACGCCTTCCGCGAGGATTTCGCCGGCCAGGGCGGACTTGTCGCCGATGAGCGCGTCGGTCTTCTCTTCGATCGTACCTTGGCAAACGAACGTGTGCACAACCACGTTCCGCGTCTGCCCGATGCGGAACGCCCGGTCCGTCGCCTGGTTTTCGACGGCCGGATTCCACCAGCGATCAAAGTGAATCACGTGCGACGCGGCGGTGAGATTGAGCCCCGTGCCGCCGGCCTTGAGCGACAGCACCATGAAGGGCGGGCCAGCCTCGCTCTGAAACGCGTTGACCAGGTCTTTGCGCTTCCCGACCGGCGTGCCGCCGTGCAGCGTCAGGCCGGGGCGGCCGAACACGGTCGCGAGAAAACCGGCGAGCGGTTCGGCCATTTCACGAAATTGCGAGAAAACGAGCAGCTTTTCCTGCCGGCTGGCGATTTCCTCGCCAAGCTCGCGGAGACGGCTGAACTTGCCGCTCTCGTCGGGTGCGTAGGCGCGGGCGCCGACCCACTGGTCCGGGTGGTTGCAGATCTGCTTGAAGCGCTGGATGAACGCGAGGACGACACCGCGCCGGGCGATGTCGGCGGACTGGCGCTCGAGCGCCCGGCCGAGTTCGCGGACCGACTCCTCGTAGAGCACGGCCTGACGCTTGCTCAGGTGACAGTACGCGGTCTGCTCGATCTTGTCCGGCAGGTCGGCGATGATGGACTTGTCGGTCTTCAGCCGCCGCAGGATGTAGGGGCCGACGAGCTTCCGCAGCGGGCCGAACCGATCGGCGGTGCGCTGCTCCAGGTTTTTTACGAACGCGCCGAACGTCTTGACGGAGCCGAGCAAGCCCGGACACAGAAAGTCGAAAATCGACCACAGATCGGCAAGTCGGTTTTCGACAGGAGTCCCGGTGAGCGCGATCCGCGCGTCCGCCCGCAACTGTTTGACCGCCCGCGTCTGGCGCGCGCCCGGATTCTTGATCACCTGCGCCTCATCCAGCACCACCACGGACCACTCAACCGCGACAAGCCAGTCGAGCCGCGCGGCCATGGAATAGGTTGTCAGGACCAAGTCGATCCCGCGCAAGGCGCCGCTTGCGTCCTTCCCCATGGCCGCGAGCTCCGCCGCCGTCGCCTGCGATGGATGCGCAAAGAGGCACTTCAGTGTCGGGGCGAACCGCTCGATCTCGGCTTTCCAGGTCGCGAGCAGCGACGCGGGCAACACCAGCAATGCCGGACGCTGCGCTGCGGAGCGCTTCCCGCGCCGGGCGAGCAGCAGCAGCGACAGCACCTGAATCGTCTTGCCCAGCCCCATGTCGTCCGCCAGGCATGCCCCCAGCCGGAGCTGCGACAGCATCCAAAGCCACTTCACGCCCACCTGCTGGTACGGCCGGAGCACGGCGCGGAGATCCGCCGGGGGAAGCGTGAGATCGGCGCTCTCCGGCTGCCGGAGCTGTCGCAGGACCCGCGAGAGCCACTCGCCCGCGTGCACCTCCGCCCAGGCCGGATCGTGCTGTTGAAGCAGCGAAGCCGCGCCTGTGTCGATCGCCGCGCCCGCGAGGAGGCGCATCCCCTGGAGGAACGAAATCCCATCCCCGCCCGATTCCTCCTCTACGCGCTTCCAGTGTTGCAGCGTCTGCTGCAATTTCTCGCGGTCCACCTCGACCCACTGCCCCTTCAGCAGCACCAGCCCGTCGGAGCCCTCCAGAATGCGCGCCCACTCCTCCGGCGTCAGCGCCTGGCCATTGAGCGTCGTCTCGACGCGGAAATCGAGCATCGCATCCGCACCGAACCGCGAGACCTGCCGGCTTCCGATCGAGACGCCGACCTGCACCCGCGGCGGCCGCTTCGTCCACCAGTTCGGCACACGCACGAGCAGACCGGCAGATTCGAGCAACGGCACGTCGCGCAGCAATCGAAGCGCCTCGTCGGGCGTCCACCGAAGCGGCTGAAACACCTGCCCGGTGTCGACAAGTTCGCGCACCCACGGACACGCCTGCGCCGCCCGCTGAACCGGCGTAAGCAGGTGCACGAGCAGCTTGCGGTTTTTCGCGCCGGCGTATTCCTCCAGCGCCCGGCCGAGTGGCTGATATTGCACGCGACCGCCTTCGAGCAGTTTCGGGGCATACGTCGCGAGAAACGCGAAGGGGAACTCGCCGTCCCGTTTGTTCTCCGCAAGGTGGAAGCTGACACGGCCGACCCGGTGCCAGTTCGGCCCGCGCCGCGCCAGCCAGGCTCCCAGTCCGCCGCGTTCGGCCGCGATCCCGGCCCGCGCCTCGACGTCCAGACACTGCCAGAGATGGACCAGCGCCTCCACGCGCAGATACTCGCCGCCGCGCATCGGCGGCGCTGTTTCGATCATCTCGGCGAGTTCGTCGAGCGGTGCGGCCAGCGGCTGCGCCGGGGATTCGGTCGCTTCGGGAATGTGGCACAGCTCGGTCAGATAGCGCTCGGTCAGGCCGCGCCAGAACGCGATATTCGCCGGAAGGGTCGACGGTTCAGGCAGCGTCGCCAGCTCGATGAGCAGCGCACCGGAGCCGCGCAGCATCGCGTCGTGAAGACCGGCCGCCGCGACCTCGGCCAGTGAGGCAGCGCCGCCCGGCGAATCGTCAGCCGCGTCCGCGACGATCAATTTCCCGCTTGCCGTAAGAGCGAGTTCCAGCACGGGGTCACGCCGTTCCGGAGGCTGTTGTTTTCACGAGCCACGCCGTCAGTCCCGGTCGCACGTGCCGAACTTCACTCCCGGGTCACCGGCAGCCATGCTCCAGCGTCGCCACGCAAGCACATCGCGCTCGCTCGACAATCCTGCGGGCCTGGGCCTACGGAACGGTCTCGGCCACGGGGATCGCCACCTGCGGATAGACGACGATTCGGCCTTTGTTCTCGAAATAGTCGAGCCATTTCTTGGTGAGCGACCAGATTCGGACGCTATCCGGTCCGGCTACCCGCCGCACGACCTTTCCGATCTGCGCGAGCGCGTTGCTGGGATCATCGTAATACGAAAGCGGGGTCGTGCACATCGAACACTTTGCCGCGGCTGACGTGAACACCTCCCCCGTCGATGCGTTGTGCGTCGGGCAGAAGTAGAGTCGGCACGAAGTACAGGGCCCCGCCGTCGTGGATTCGTCGTCATGCGTCGAGCAGCTGTAATCACCACCGCCGTCGTTGATTCGGAGGTGCGAATCGTGCCGCGACCCGTCGACGTTGAAGACGATTCCATCGTCGACGCAGCAGATCGACGGTTTCTTGATCGACATTCCCCATGAAGGAATCAATTGAATCTGCACCTTCGGATCGCCGCTTGCGGCGTGGTTTGTATAGAAATTCGTAAGCCGCTCGCAGAGGTGATCGAGACAGACCTCGAGTCCGAAGGTGATCCCGTCCATCGTGAAGACCGATCCGCCGCCGATCCCGCTCTTGTTGATCTCGGAAGTCGTCTGCGTGTGCGTGCCCGTCTTGTCGGTCCACGTGGTGGTCTTGCCGAGCGGGTTCGGCTGCGATTTCAGCGGCCCAACCGAGTCCGTCGAGCCGACCGTCGCCAGGGCCAGCCGCTCCTCGCCGTGAATCTTGATGATCCGCTTTTCTCCCGTGGCCTCATTGAAGGCGTTGACGTCGCGACTGTTGGGGCCGACGAAGTCGATCTGTGACACCTGCTCCTTGTAGATGATCGCCGAGCGCAGCCCGCCCGTTCCAGGGTCCGGACCGCCGCGCTGCACGATCGCGACATTCTGAATCTCCGTAATCCCCTTCTTGCCGCCTTCCCGCTTCAGCCGGACGTAGTCGCCTGCCTTGTAATCGCTCTTGGCGTCAAGCGTGATCTTCTCGCCCGCAATCGCCGTCACTTTGGCCGTGCGCGCCGCCGTGACCGCGTGAACGGCATCGCCGACGTTCATCGCGCGATGCGAATGATGGCAGCTGCGGCATGCATCGAAGCCGCCGATGAACGCATAGTGTCCGCACGTCGGACAGGGGTTCTGGATCTTCTGCTCGACGGTGATGGTCGGCTTCGCGGTCGCGCGCGGGTGCGGGCCCGCCGCCTTGACCTTCAGCCTGACTGCAGTGGGCGACGCGGCGCCGTCCGGATCAAAATGGACGTCGTCGCCGACCTTCAGCCCGGGATCGCGATCCATCGTCAACCGCACTTCGTCGCCCGTCCCGCGCTCAACGGCCGTCAGCTTCGCGCTCGGATAGTCCTCGACCGTTCCGTTCACCCAGTCCTCGTGCGGCAACGGACCGATGCTGATCACCGAGAAACCCGAGCCGTCCTTTTCGACGGCGCGGATCCGGGCGTAGATCTCGTTCGGCTGGTCCAGGTAGCCGATCGCGGTTCCGAAGACGAACAGCCAGTCCTTGTACTTCTCGTCGTCGGTTTCCTTGCGCAGCTTCGGCAGAATCTCCGACACCTTCTCGATCGGATAGGCCCCGTCGACGTTCCGATAGAAGAACTCCGGCGCCATGAAGATTTTGAGCACGGGGTCGGTATCCACCGAGTTCGACACGCCGCGGGCGACCTTCTGCGGCTTGGGTTTGTGCTTCTGTGCCAGGTCGTACGCTTTCTTGACGCCCGCGATCATGAACGCGCAGCGTGCTTCGATGTCGTCGGTCGCCGTGGCGGCGCCGAGATACTTCGTTTCGCCCTTCACTTCCTTGGTGCCGGGACGAATCTCGAACGCGATGCACTGGGCCTTCCCGTACTTCGCCATCAGCGGAATCCTCGCGCCGGACCGGAGTCAGGCCGCACCTCAGCTCCCGTACTCATCACGCAACAGGTCGCGGGTCTCATCGTTCAGTTCGCCCGTCGGGTCGACGTCGTGCTTCACCTGGAACGCGCGGATCGCCTGCGTGAGCGCCTCGCTCTCGCGCCCGTCGATCTCGCCGTCGTAGAAGCCCAGGTTCCGCAGCCGCCCCTGCACGCCCGTCAACTCGGTGATCGGGTCCAGGTGCCCAAGGTCCAGGTCGTACACGTCGCCGCTGTCGGGAAACTCGACCTTCCCGTCCTTCGCATTCGGCGGAATGAGCACCTCGACGCGGCCGCTCGGATCCGTCGTGCCTTCGATCTCCTTGCCGTCAATGCGCAGCACATAGCGCTGATTGGCCCGAGGCTCGTTCTCCTCGCGGAACGTCACGATGAGCTTCTCGGGACACCCCCGTCGCTTGAAGCGATGCCGCTGCTCCGCCGCAATCGACTCTTCCTTTCGAGTAAGTTCGGGAATCGTCACCCGATCCCCGGGGAGCAGGATGTACGGATCGACCCGCACCCGCTGCAAGTCCGCATTCGCCGGGAAGTTCCAGATCGTCTCCCAGAAGTGCCCGGTCCCGATGGCGATGCTCGCCATGCAGTCGCCCTGGCGGACAACGTAGTCGCCGACCCCGACGGGACCACCGGACCCGGTCGCCTGGGCCACCGCCGCAGCATCCGGCGCCGAAGCCGATGCCGGCAGCTCCCCGCTGGAGCGCCGAAGCGCCTCCGCGACGCGCTGGCCGAAGTCGTCCGCGGGGGCGGCGAGCGGCGGCGCGGCGGGCGGGACTGCCCCTCCTGCCGGCACGCCCGACTTCGCCTTGGCAAGTGCGGCCTGAAGCCGCGCGTTGAAATCCCCGCCGGTGGGCATGCTGCTCATGACAGCCGCTCCCACGCTTCAGAGTCGAGCCTCGGAAAGCTCACTGTCGTCTCTTCGGCCTTCGGAAGGTGGATATGCGCCCGGCCATCTTTGTCGAGATAGCCTTTCCGGATCTTTCCGTCCGGGAGCGTGACCTCATAGTACTCGTCAGGCCAAGGCTGGCCATCTTCGTCGACGAGCTCGATCTCGACCCAGGATGTGACCACTTCCTCGCGCGTGATTTCGGCGGCCGCGAACTCCGCCGATTCCGGCGCGACCGCGGCGAGTTCCTGGACCTCGGGGCTGAAGGTCGTATCCGCGCCGGGAGTCGCCGTGTCGGCCGCCAGCGTTGCCTCGGGTGCCGTGAGCGACACGGGCGAACCCGACCCCGCCGATCCGCCGCTGTTGATATTGACGGCCGACCCGGCGATGGACACTCCGCTCGAATTCACGACCACGAAATT
Source organism: Planctomycetota bacterium (assembly GCA_045863555.1). Classification (GTDB taxonomy): domain Bacteria; phylum Planctomycetota; class Phycisphaerae; order UBA1845; family Fen-1342; genus JACRLV01. The sequence goes on from BTUU01000005.1 coordinate 63,418, forward strand.
TCCGCCGACCTTGATCGTCAGCGCCGAACCGGCTTCCAGGACCAAGTTCTGGCCGGCCTTGATGTAGATGTCGCCGCTGCCTTCGACACTGATCTTGCCCGAGACTTTCTGTCCGAAATCTCCCGCCACTTCATGGGAGTGCTTGCCGCCGATCTTCTCGTTCAGGTCGAGCTTGATCTCGCTGTGCTTCTTCTGCTTGATCAGCTCGAACGAGTGCTGCTCGGCCGTCACATGCTGATCACGCTCGATATTCTCGATGCGGTCGTTCTTTACCCGCAGATGGAAGTCCTTCTGCGCGTAGATGAAGAGCTTCTCGCTGTCCTTCAGATCCTCGATCAGAATCTCGTTCGTGCCGCCGCCGCCCTGGCTGCTGTGCGTCTTGATCACGCTCCGCGTCTTGTGGTCCGGCAGCGTGTACGGCGGCATCTGCTCGTTGTTGTAGACCCGGCCGATGATGATCGGCTGGTCCGGGTCGCCTTCCAGGAAGTCGACGATCACCTCCTGGCCGACGCGCGGCAGAAACAGCATGCCGTACCCGCCGCCGGCCGAGCCCTGGGCGACGCGGATGAAGCACGAGCTGTTCTCGTTGTATTCCCCCGCGAGATCCCAGTGAAACTGCACTTTCACCCGGCCGTACTTGTCGGTGTAGATCTCCTCGCCCGACGGTCCGACCACGATCGCGGATTGGCTTCCCGCCATGCGCGGCCGGGGCGTGATGCGCGGCGGCCGGAACGATACGCTCGCGGGAATGACGCGAACGTCGGCTTCATAGCTGCTGCCGGCCCCCGAACCTTCCTCGCCGGCGCTCTGCGGCTGCGTCGCGCGTTGGGAGACGTGTGTCACGAGGTACTCGGCATTGATCGCCGCGGTGGGATGGTCCTTCAGCGTGAATTTCGTGCCCGGGGTCAGGCCGCGGATGTCGCCCGAAAAAACGAGGACGTGACCACGGCACTGCTGCTCCTCGAGCCGCACCTTTGCGAGCCGTGTGCCGACTTCTTTCTCGATGTAGCGGCCGGGGAAATCGCTGAATTCCAGCGCCTGCTGGCTGGCCCCGCTCGCCGTCGCGCCGAGATTCACCTTCGGCTTGATGAAATCGAAATCCTTCAGCCGGGTCGCGCCGACCTGGATCTCCACGCCGTCGCGCAGCGCGAAAAACGTGTCCCGCTCGGGCACCAGTCCGGTCGGCTCGCGAAAGACGCACTCTGCGTCGAGCGCGCTGACCACGTGCGCGGAAGGCGCGTCCGCGATGACCATCTTGTGCCCCGCGGTCGCGTGCTCGAAGAAGTAGAAGATGCCCTCCTCTTCCATGAGCCGCGAGATGAAGTCCATCTCCGTCTCGCGATACTGCACGACGTATTCGCGGGCCGCGTAGGTCCCGGTCGTCGCAAAACGGTACGCATCGCTGGGGATTCCCGCGTCCTGCAGCACCTGCTTGATGATCCCCGGCACCGTCATGTCCGAGCAGTTGTGCGTCTGAAAGACGCGGCTGCGGTAGCGCTTCGTCAGCAGCCAGTGCACCGGAACCACGTGGGCCCGATAGTGCGTCTGCCGCCGACCCTGCCCCACGCGCTCGAAACGGCACACCATGCCGTGCACGAACCGCGACGTACCGCCGGCGCGCGCAATCTCGAGCATGCACGGCTTTCCGAGCATGCTCTCCAGATCGATCGCATCATCGCCCGAGCATAGATCGACGTGAAAAGAGAAAAGCTCGCTGATCCCCTCGTCGCCGCTGAAGGCGGTGACCAGCAGATCCTGCGTCGTCAGCGTGCCAAGCTGAAACGTGAAGTCCGCCTCGGACGCCGTACGCACGACCGTGTCAGCCACCGTCGTCTCCTGAAACGCGACGCTTGAGAGAGATTGCGCCCGAGTCGGATGGGCATTCTATCGACCGCGGGTCGCGTTTCAACGCCGTCTTCTGAAATGTCGCCCCGCGCGGTCCGCGGATCCGCGTGCGACACGCGAGTTTCTCCTTTACATGTCTCAGCCCGCCGGTACACTGCGCCCGCTGCGGTTCGGGCGGCGAATCGGCCAGTCGACTCCTTGTCACAAGCGAGCCATGTCACAGACGCTGCGAACCGGTGTAGGGACCCTGCAACTGGCGTGGAAACGCGACCTGCAGCCCCTCGGCCGCGCGGCCGCTGTTCAGCTCCTCAAGAACGCGATCGCCGGTTCCGGCGGCATCCGGCCGCTGCGGCGCCTGCTCGCACAGGGAACCTCGGGTCTGGGTGTGGACCGCCTAGACGACGATGCGATCGTCGAATATCTCGCCAGCTGCATCGAATCCGGCCAGATTGTCGCGCTCCGCGAAAGCGACGCGGGGGGGGTCTGGGCCGAGCGAATCACCGAAACGCCGCCCGCAGCGCCTGAGCCGGTGCTGCGCGGCGTCATGGAGACCACCTGGGTCGAGGTGCAGCTCGTCGATCTCGCGGGCGAGCCCGTTGCGAACGAGCGCTGCCGCATCACGCTCACCGACGGAACCGTGCGGGAGACAAAGACGAATTACCGCGGGCGCGTCAAATTCGACGGCCTCGAAACTCCCGGCAACTGCGAAGTCACGTTCCCCGACCTTGACACCGACGCATGGGAGCGCGGCTGATGCCCATCCGCCACCGTGTACAACTGGGCGAAGGCGTTTCGAAGATCGCATTTTCGTACGGCCGTTTTCCGGAGACGGTCTGGAACGACCCGGATAACGCGGACCTCCGGGCCCGCCGCGAGGACGCAAACATGCTCGTGCCCGGCGACGTGCTCGTCGTGCACGATCTCCGTCCCAAGGTCGAGAGCGCACCGACCGGCGAGACAACGAAATTCGTGCTGAAGACCACGCCGGCACTGCTCCGGCTCCAGTTGGCGGTCGGCGACGAGGCTCTGGCGGACCAGCCGTACGTACTGACGGTGGACGGCGTTCGCCGTGACGGCAGGACGGACGGCGACGGCGTCATGGAAGCGTACGTTTCCCCGCGCGCGGAGAAAGCCGTCCTCACGATGCAGTCGCTGCCGGCGCCGATCGAGATCTCACTCGGCCGGCTGCCGCCGATCGACACGCTCCCAGGTGTCAAGGCACGGCTCGCGAACCTGGGCTACTTCGGCGGCGAACTCGGTGACGTCTTTGACGATGTGATCAAGGCGGCGATTCTTGCGTTCCAGGCGGCGCTGGGTTTGTCGCCGTCCGGCGACTGGCAGGACGAGGCGTTTCGCGACCGGCTCAAGGCCCTGCATGACACGGTAGAAACGCCTCCGGAAGACGACGGCAGCGACGGCGGCGAAGGCGGCGCGTCCGGGGAACAGGCGCAGGCGCCGGACGACCCGCCGATCTAGGCTTGGCAACAGCACGGCCGAAGGCGGCCATGCCACATTCGCGGTGGCACACTCGCGCGTGGGTGGCGTTCTTTCGCGGTACTCCGCGTAAGCATGCCGACGGAGAACTCCAGTGCCGATCGAGTTGAACATTGCGCGCGTCTGGCCGGAGAAATTCGCGCCCGGCCAGGAGTCCGTCAACTACGAGATTCGCCACGCCGACACACGCAAGGCGAAGGTCATCTCGATGTGGATCGAGGTGCGCGACAACCAGGGTCGAGTTGTATACAAGAAAAATGTCGACGAATCGCCCAAGACAACGGCCCGGAAATGGGACGGTCGCGGCGACGTTGCGAATCCGACGGCCCCCAAAAAGTACGTAAGCCCGCTCGGCTCGCCGTACCGCGTACGCCTGATGGCCGAGACGGCCGTGTCCGGCCCGAAGACGGCCTCCCTGAGCATCGTCGGCGGCAGTGGCGGCGCGCCCGGCAAGGTGGCGAGCCTCGTCGTGCCGGCCGTCCTCGAACCTGTAACGGCCCACGAAGTCAAGGTGCTGTACCACTCGATCGAGCTGGACTGGGGCAAGTGGCTCTCGGATGAAGCCGTTCGCGATCTCGACTCATTCATCAACCCGCACGCCCCGGCGTTCGCGACGGACATCTTCAGTGATCCCAAGACGCAGAAGTGGGTCTGGTACAAGCTCGGCACGCTCGGCTATTTCCCCGGCCCCAGGCCCGAGGCGCCGACGCCTGACAACGCGATGGGCAAGGCGATCATCCGCTATCGCCAGGCGCACAAGGAGCTGTACACGACGCTCTTCAAGGAAGGCGCGAACTACTCGCTCGACGGCCCGGCCGTGCAGGCTGCTGCGAAAATCAGCGGCCCGCTCCTGGCGAAGCTGCACGCCGGCGAGAACAACCGATTCGATACCGGCACGCCGTCGGACGCACGGATCATCGACAAGACCGAAGTCATTTCGAATTCCGCCGCCGCGAAGCTGTTCGTCGACATCGACCGCTTCTACGTTGGCCTTGAGACCGAATTCAACGCTGATTCGAAGGCCGCGGTCGACCGTGACTGGGTGCCGCGGCCGATCGTCCCGCTCCGAGTTCGCGTGCGGCTCCAGAAGAGTGACGGCTCGGCGGCGGACAGCGCGCCGGTCGGCGCCATCGGCGACTGCAAGCTGCGCTGGAAGTGGCAGGATCGCGCTGAAAAGACGGACAGCCTGCCCACGTACACCAAGGAACGTCCGAGCCAGACGAAGCGGTACCTTGACAAGACGCTCGATCATGTGGCGCGTACCATCCCGTCCGCGTATCAGAATTCGCGCACCGCGGTGGGCGGCCTGGTCAGCGGCAATGACGCGGACGATTCGCGCGCTCCCTTCACCGGGGTTGATTCCTTCGCCCTCACGGACGCCGCCGAAGGCGTCTACACCGCCCCGTGCGGCGACGCCGCAGCGGTTTCCTGGGCGGGTTGCACCGAACTTTTCTTCTGGCCGTCGAAGATCGCCGGCGATAACTACAAGCTGACCGTAGCGCTCGATCTCGACAGCGCACCCGCCGGAGTGAAGGACGCACATTCGGGCGTCGCTTCGAACCTGATGAAGGAAACCGGTGAGTTCGAGGTCTGGCGGCGCGTGCCGATCTCGGCGTACGTGAAATGGGGCGACGTCGCCAAGGCCGCCGAATGGGACGCCACCGCGAAGCATTTCGCGCAGGCCTACACAAAGCTCCTGTCGCCGGCGGAGACGATCCGGGTCGCTGATCTGATCGATCCGGGCAAGGCGAAGCTCTCGAGCTGTGTCAGCGACTTCTACAAGAAGGAGAAAGTCTGGTCGCGGACGCGCGGAAAGACGAACTGCGAATTCTCGGCGGATTATGTCTTTCCGGAGGATTCGCGCTCACTGGAATTCACGAACCTGGCAGCGATCGGAGAAGCCCAGTTCGGATCGCCGCTGAACGTGATCAACGAAATGATGATCACGCCGCTCTGGAACGATTTCGAAGGCTGGCGCCAGAACTCGACGCTGCCACCGGAGAAAAAGGTGCCGCTGCCGGACAAGCAGTTGCAGCGGCGCTATGACTTCTGCCGGCTGCTGGAGACGACCGCGGGCTGGACCAAGCGCGTCGGCGAGTATTTCAAAGCCGAGATCGAGCGAATCTGGGACCCCGGCACAAAGAAGTGCCGCGACATCGCCGACAACGTCGACCGGACTCTCAAGCCCCTCCGCCACGATGACGGCGGACTCACCGGCGCACCGACGCGGCGCAGCGCGATCCTGCAGGCGCTCCTGCTGGCGCCGCTCCAGCCGGCCCTCGACGAGTGGAAGAACGGCTCGGACGCGCCGGCGAAGCTCGCCGATCTCAAGACGGTGCGCACCCTTGCAACGGGCCTGAAGACCGAGATCAACGTCGTCGACAGCCAGTCGGACAAGGAGAAGAAGGTCCCGATCGACCCGATCCTCCGCGGCGTCGCCGAATTCGCGGTCCGGGTCGTCGATTCCGACTGCGGCGCCGGAACGGCGATCGCCTACAACCTCCACAAGCAGAATATCGAACTCGTGATCGCGGAGGATCCGCCCTCGCGCGAGTTCGACGCCTTGATCAAGGGCCCCCCGTACAACGGCACGCTCCTCGCGACCAAGCAGGTCTCCAAGAACCGCGGCGCGGCGTACGTCCTGGCCAAGATCGACAGCCCGCAAACCTTCGATCTTTCCGTGTTCAACGCCGCGTTGCCGCCGTCGGCAGTGAAGGTCTGGTCGTTCCGCCAACTGCGCGGCCCCGGCGCAACGCTCCCCACGTACTCGCTGCCCGATAAGGAAGAGGCGGCGCTTTGCAAGCGTCACCGAGTCGCGATCGCCAATTTCCAGATCGACGTCGTCATTCAGAAACTCGGTCCGCTGGTATCACAGAGCCTCTTCCCGGAGATTCCCGCGACGCTGCACGCCGCCGTCCGCGCCGGCGTCGATCCCGGCCATCGGCCCACAGCCGGGCTGCTGGTCGTGCACTACCGCGCGCACCCGCGGCCGCTGCCGATCAAGACCGGCAGCTCCGCGGACCTGACCGACCTCACGAATTCGACGTCCATCGGCGCGGACGGCGGGCTGGTGCTATGCTCGGACGATCAGCCGCTCACGTTTGAGCATCTCTTCGCGCACGAGATCGCCCACTGTCTCTTCCTGCGTCACTGGCAGAAGGGCCGCGACGTCATCGCGCACTTCGGCATCCCGAACGAGCACGATCTCTCCGACGCCAACTGCATGATGAGCTACTCCGCGTTCGAGCTGCAGGCGCGCTGGGGCGATCGCGACCCGTGCAGTTCGCACTTCAATGTGAGCAAGTTCAAGCCGCACTTCTGCGGCAAGTGCAATCTCAAGCTGCGCGGCTGGGATCTGAACGCCAAGCACACCGGCACGGCGCTGCTGCCCGCGCGCTCGATCAACGTGAAGCTGCTCAACCCCGCGGCGCCGCGCCCCACGATCGCGAGCGTCTCGGCGCCCGACCCGGCAGATCTGAAGACGCACGCGATGGACCTGCTGCAGCACAAGCTCCTGGTCACTCCCGACCTGAAGATGGACCTGACCGGCGACACGCTGCGCTTCCACGCCAATCCGGAGTTGCAGGAAGAGGCAGGCAAGCAGTTCTTCCGCTGGCCGGCGGTTGAAGCGAAGACGCTCGACAAGAACCGGACCATCAAGTGCAGCGGCAACTACGACCTCCACGGCGACCAGGAGGGCAAGACCAGAATCGACGCCGACATCCTCAACGACTACAACGATCAATACGGCTGCGCGTGGGAGCGGAATCTCGAGTACTACTTCCTGAGCGGCGGCGCGACGAATGTTCCGCGCGACATCCTCTTCAATCCGCACTGGAGCATGTACACCGACGACACGGCGATCCACGAGACGATTCACGTCTTCCAGAAATGGGACCCGTCGCGAATCGCCTACGAGGGCATGACCGAACTGTTCGGCATGATGCTCTCGAAGCAGATGCGCGACGCCATCCCGGGCGCCGCGCCGAAGCTGAAGCTGACCCTGAATCCCACCTACGTCCAGGGAACACAGTTCGTCATCGACGAGTTGCTGCCGCGGCTGGGCTGGCATGGACTTGCAAAACTCTACTTCGAGAACGACGCCGCGCTCCTGGACAAGGTCCTCACCGCGAGCGGCTTCCCCGACAAATGCGAGGCCTGCTCGAAGAAGTACGACATGGCCGGCGCGATCGCGATCATGATGCCGCGCGAAAAGCGCCCGCCCGTCGATGACGTGCTGCACAGCACCGCGCAGCCGCTCTGCCGCTCGGCCCTGACCGAGTTCGAAGAATACCTGAGCGCCCACAACCGGTACGGTTTCGGCCCGACCGAGCGCGCCCTGCACGCGAAGGTCATCCGGCTCGATGCGAAAATCAAGGCGTTCGAAGACGCCGTTCGCGCGGCCGAGGACTTCCGTTCCCGCGTCACCGAGACCGACCGTGTTCACCGCCTGGAAGCGTGGATTGAGGACACGAAGGTCCAGGTCATGGAGATGAAACTCGAATTGCCGTGATGCCCGCACCGGCGAGTTCGATCCGGCCGCTTTGACAGTCCAGACCGTCATCCGGTCCCACGAGCGGCGCCGCAAATGCAATCCAGGCCTCCGGCTGCCGATTGCCTTCCGCCTTGTCGACTGCACGGTACGTCCACTGGCTCCCGACCCAATGTGCGACCAGGACCGGCCGGACTTCCGACCCCGGCACGATATACTCCACGCCCAGAGGAGCCTCCTCCGGGCCGGAGGGCAGTCGCTCAGGGTCTGTCATGGCATGGACAAGCCCCGCGCGGCCGCTCTCCGCCCTCTTTTTTGCGCGGCCGCGCGCAGGAGCTGATCGTGTTTCAATCGAGCGACGACGCCCTCGGGTACATCAAGGAACATCAGATCGCGATGGTGGACCTGAAGATCGCCGGCCTCTTCGGACAATGGCTGCACGTGACGATCCCGGCCCGCCAGTTCAGCCAGAAGCATTTCGAAGAAGGCGTCGGCTATGACGGATCCTCCGGCGCGGGGTTCACGCCCGTCGAAAGCGGCGACGTCAGCGCACTCCCGCGCTCGGAAACGGGATTCCTCGACCCATTCTGGGATCGCCCGACGCTCAGTTTCCTCTGCGACACGGTGACAGCCGACACGCACGAACCGTTCCCCGGCGACCCGCGGACGATCGCCGCGCGCGCCGTCGATCACCTCCGCTCGACCGACATCGCCGACGAGGCGTGGATGGGGCCCGAGTTCGAGTTCCACATCTTCAACCGCGTCGACGTCACGCACGAACCCTACCGAACGCACATCAACGTGGAATGCTCGGAGGTCAGCCCCGACGGCGCGTCGCCCGCGATTCCCCACCGCGGCGGCTACTTCCGCGTGCCGCCCAGCGAACATCTGCACGACCTCCGCTCGGAAATCGCCCTCACCCTCGAGTCGATGGGCATCGCCGTCCGCTATCACCATCACGAGGTCGGGGCCTCGGGCCAGTGCGAGATCGAGGTCGACCTTGCGCCGCTCGTCCGCGCCGCCGACCAGGCCATGATCATCAAGTACGTGGTCAAGAACATTGCGCGCAAGCACGGCCGGTTGGCGACGTTCATGCCCAAGCCGATCTTCGGCGAAGCGGGCAACGGGATGCACGTCCACCAGAGACTCACCCGCGGCGGGCGTCCGCTCTTCTTCGACGAGCGAAAACGCAACTATGCGAACCTGAGCGACCTGGCGCTGCAATACATCTGCGGACTCCTCAAGCACGGCGCGGCGTTGACGGGCCTGACGAATCCGTCGACCAATTCATACAAGCGGCTCGTCGAGGGCTACGAAGCGCCGGTCAACCTCTTCTACTCGCTCGCGAACCGGTCCGCCGCCGTGCGTGTGCCGAAGTACGCCGTCTCGCCGGAAGCCAAGCGAATCGAGTACCGTCCCCCCGACTTCACCTCCAACGTCTACCTCGCGCTCGCGAGCATGCTGTTGGCGGGGCTCGACGGCATCGAGACGCGGATCGACCCCGTCGGCGCCAGTTTCGGCCCCTTCGACGTCGATATCGCCGGTCAGGACGCCGAATTCCGCGGCCGCATCGGCGTCGTGCCCCGTTCACTCGACGATGCACTCACGGCGCTCCAGGCCGACCACGATTTTCTGCTCAAGGGTGGCGTGTTCACGAGGGAGTTCATCCAGCGGTGGATCGACGTGAAGCGCACGACCGAAGCGTGGCCGATGGCGATTCGACCGCACCCGTACGAGTATCAGCTCTATCTGGATGCGTGAGACGGGGTCCCTGCGCATTGCAGCAGCAAGTCCGACTCAGCGCTCGACCGCTATCGCGAGACGACGCGTGCGCCACTCGCTGGCTTCTTTCGGATCACGCCCAGCGCTCGTCCTTTTTGGCCTTCGTGTGCTCCGCGAGGTTCGCGTAGCAGTCCGCTGAAAATGAGGCACAACCGCGTTCGGCAGTGGATCCCGGTCGTGGATCTCGCGTATCGCCGGGCCCGTGCCGGGATTCTCTGTTGGACTGGTAGGCCCGGCCGGCGGCTGACCGAATTGCGGCCTCGGCAAGTGCGCCAGGGCAGTGTGCCCTCGATGCCGCCGGCCGCGCAGGATTCGCAGCCTGCCGTTCCGGGCAAGAGACACCCCACCGAGCGCCGCTGTCCCGACTGGCTATTGAAGCGGTGATCCGATCGAGCCGAAGACTCCGATGCGGATCTTGCGCGAGGCGGAACATGCGAATGAAGCGGCGAGGCCGATCTGAGGCTCCATTTTCTGCTGCGCACGGCCTCGTCTCCGCGCGGTGCGGCGCACGCACGGCCGGCGCGGCGTCCCCGCGCGGCTTCTCGCTGATGGAACTGTTCCTGGTGCTCGCCATTCTCGGCGTCATCTCCGCAATCGCGATACCGCGCTTCGGCGGTTCCATGGCCCTACACCGTCTCGGCGCCGCCGCCCGCCGGATCGCGGCCGATCTCAAGCTCGCCCGCAACCGCGCGATGACCACCAGCGCAAACCAGATCTTCCGCATCGACGGCGCGGGCTACTCGCTCATCGGAATGCCCGATCCGGATCACCCCGCGCAGGAGTATCGCGTGCCCCTGGCCGAGGCCTGCCACGGCGCTGCATGGATCTACATCGACGCCGGCGGCGATTCGGACCTCGTCTTCAACATGTACGGTGCACCGGACAGCGCCGCCACGCTGCGGATCAGGCTCGGCGACACTTCAAGAACGATCGTCGTGGCGGCGGACACCGGCCGCGTCGAGATCCAGGAGTAACCGACCATGCCGCGGCCCGCCCACCAGAGCCGATCGATCCCCGCACGGCATCGCCGCCGCGCGCGCGCCGCGCCCTGCTCGCCTGCCGCATTCACGCTCGTCGAAATGCTCGTCGCGCTCGCGGTCATGGCGATCGTCATGGGCGCACTGACGTCGGCCGTCGTGATCGGCTCGCGCGCCGTGCCAAAGCCGGGCGATCCCATCGCCGCCTCGATCGAAGCGGCCGCCGAGGTGAACGCGCTCGCGGACGACCTTCGCTACGCGACCGCGTTCTCAGCAATGCAGGCCCGGGCCGTGGAATTCACTGTCCCGGACCGGACCGGCGACTCCGTCGCCGAGCTGCTTCGATATGAGTGGTCGGGCACGACCGGCGACCCCCTGCTGCGGCGGATGAACGGAGGCGCCTGGGCGAGCGCCGTCCCGAGCGTTACTTCGTTCTCGCTCCGCTATAACACGAAATCCGTCACGACGACCACGCAGGCCCCGGTCATCGTGACGAGCCCCGAGCTCCAGTTCTCCTATTTCAACGGCTGGCTGCTGGTGATCCCGACGTACAGCAGCATCGCCGTCGGCCCCACGACCTACGGCGCGGAGTTCTGCACGATCGACCAGGTCTCCTTTCCCGCCGACGCGACGAACATCCGCGTTACGCGCGTGCAACTGATGCTACAGAAAGTCGCGACGTCAGGCTCGCTGACCGTCGCAGTTCACAAGCCGGCCGTCGCCGGAAGCCCCGAGCCGCTCGCGACGCCGATCGGCACTCCCGCAACCGTCTCCGTTTCGAGCCTCCCGACCAGTTTCGCCTGGTTCGACGTCGCCATGCCGTCGGACGTCGTCCTTTCCAAGAGCGACACCGAATTGGTCGTGGTCGTCAAGGGTACGGTGACGAACGCGGCGTACTGGCGGATGTACACGTCGACCTCGGCGCCTAAAGACAACTCGCCGACGGCGATCTGGACAACAGATGGAGGCGCGACCTGGAACCCGAACCGCTCCGCCCGCTATAAGAATGACTATCTGTTCTACATCTACGGGACGTATGACACGGAGTCGGTGCAGGACACGTCGGTAACCACGCACTTCATGCGATCCGTCGGCGTCTCGCTTCAACCCGCCGGCGCCGGCGCGACGCCGGTCGCGACCGCCGCGCCCGTGTACGCCCAGCCGCAGGTGAACCCATGAGGACCCATACCGCCCGGGCGCTCACCCTCGTCGAAGCCGTGTTCTCGATCGCCATCGTCGGCGGCCTGCTCGTCGCCGCCGCCAACGCAGTCGGCGCGAGCGCAGCCACACGCCAGAAAGCCCTCCAGCGGACACAGGGCCAGCAGCTCGCGCGAGCGCTGCTGGCGGAGATCACAACGCTGGCATACCAGGATCCCACTCTGCCGACCGTGCTCCTCGGCTGCGAACTGGGGGAATCAGCGGCCGACCGCACGACGTTCGACGACGTCGACGATTTCAGCGCCTACTCGCAATCCCCGCCGCGCGCCCTCGACGGCACCGCCCTGACCGCCGATTCCGACTGGAGTTGGCGCGTCGCCGTGGAATGGGTCTCGCGCGACGCCGTCGACGGCGCTGTCTCGCTGCTGGAATCAGACGTCAAGCGGATCACCGTGACCGTGAAGCGCGGCCAGGTCCCCGTCGCGACACTCATGGGCCTGCGCGCCAATGTGGAGTAAGCCCTTGATGAGAGATCGAACCAGGCCGCGCGGCGTCCTCTACGTGGCCGTACTGTGCGTGGGCCTGCTCATCGCAGTCATGGGTTTCTCCGGGCTGATGGTCGCGCGCCTCCAGGCCCGCGAAGGCGACGCCGTCCGGGATTCGGAAGCGGCCGAGCAACTCGCCTCGGCGGCGCTCGAGATCGGACGACTCGCGATCGACCGCGATACCGGCTGGCGGTCGAACTACACCAGCGGGTCGTGGAGGTCCGTCGTCCAACTGGGCGGCGGCCGGTTCGACTGGCGGGTCATCGATGAGGTCGACGGGAATCTGCTCAACAGCGGCACTGACCCCATCCGCCTCTACGGTCGCGGCACGTTCGGAAGCAGCGTTCGGGCAACCAGCGTGCTTCTGACCGCCCGGCCGACGCCCCTGCCCGTCCTGGGCATGGCGATCCACACGGCCGGACAGTTGCACGTCCGGTCCGGCCAGTTCCTGCGCGTCCCCGGAGCGATCGCATCCACCAACGGCACGATCCGCAACGACGGCACCATCACTGGAAACGTCGAGGCGCTCCTGAGCACGGGCACCGGAACGGTCACTGGCACCACAACGCTGAGCGTGGCCGGAAAGAGCTTCCCCGACAGCAGCGTCATCTCGCTCTACACCGGCCGGGGAGTCGTGATCAACCCGGGAACGTCGATCAGCGGACAGTTGCTCAGCCCGGCATCGAACCCGTGGGGCAGCGCGAGCCCGGAGGGCGTCTACGTCATCAATTCGGGTTCGAGCATCACCATCGCCGACTGCCGGATCCTGGGCACGCTCGTGATCAACTGCCCCGGCCAGACGGTCACGATCCAGAACACCGTGCTCATGCAGCCGGCTCGCTCGGACTACCCCGTATTGATCATCAACGGTAACGCGTTGCTGCGTTACAACAGCCCAGGCTCGTACCTGTCCGAGTCGACGGCCGGGCGAAACTTCAACCCGGCCGGTTCGCCGTACCAGGGCGCAACGGACTCCGATCAGACGGACACGTTCCCAAGCGAGATCCAGGGCCTGGTGCACATCACGGGTACCCTGACGACATCAAACACGCCGCTCGTCCGCGGCCTCGTCCTGGTCGAATCGGCCGCGCTCACGGACGCGGTGGACATCAGCGGCACGTTTGAGATCGCCTACGACGCCGGCCTCTATTCCAACCCCCCGGACGGCTACAGCCCGCGGAAGATGGCGCCGCAGGCGGGGTCGCGGCGGCGTGAAGGGCAGTGACGCCCCACTCCTCTCATTCGATGGCTCTGCCGCACCGTAGATGTTCGATCGCGCGAGGGAAAGGGTCTGTGTACGATTCGGCGAATGGCCCTTTTTTGTGAGCCACGCTTCGAAGTGATCGCTCAGCAATGGTGAAAAATGCGGACCGGACAGAGCATCCGGTCCGCATTTGTCTGCGTTGTTTATGACAGGCCCGAAGCGCCGGACTCGCGGCTACCCCTGGCGGGAGACCCTCGTGACCGGGGCGGCTGGGCCACCAGCCTATTGGGCCGTTCCTTCCGCGACCGGGATCCCCGCTTCTTCCACGACGACGGGCTGGGCTTCGCCGGTAATATCGCTGATCACGCTGCCGCTGGCTTCGGCGTTTCCGCCGTTGTTCGTCACGACCGGCTGCTCGAATGCGCCGCCAGCAACTTTGATGACATACGCAGTGTTGGGTTGAAAGCCCGTGATCGTCACGTGCACCTTCGTGACCCCCTGACCGGGGACGTAGTGCAGCGTCGCCACGCCGTCCATTTCACCGCTGTACATGTCAAACCACTTCATCTTCAACGTCGCCGCCGACGCAACCGACACGGTCAGCAACGCAAACAGCACAGCCAGACGCTTGCTCATGGAAGACTCCTCCCGAGAAAGAAGTGACGAATGACCTTCCCTGCTCCATGCAGGGCAAGGTAGAGCCGCGGCGCAGTACGCAGCCCGAACGGTCTCATCTTAGTACTTTCGGTCCCGAATTGCGCCACAATTTTGGTGATTTTTCCGCGAGCCGGATACTCGGCCGCCCGTCCAACGGGGCCTGTCGATCCGACGGCGGTCCATCGCCGCCGGCGGCCGTCCCGGTCTATCTCTATCGTCGGATTGAAGTTACACGCTGGAGGCCGCACGCCGGAGCGGGGCTGAACCGCCGAAATCGCCGCTGCCCCCGGACCCTGAAAAATCGATAGCGCGAAGACCCCGTCGCTGCGGTACGAGGCGTGACTTGCGCGTCTGCGCTCGTCGCCCCAACGCCGCTCGCACGCATCACCAATCCGAATACCCCCATAGTCGCATCCCGCGCGCCATTACCCGCACGTCCGAGCGCTCCTCGCTCCTGGCTCATCCTCACCGCCGCGCGGTACGATCTTGTCGGCCCGCCACCGTCCACGGAACGGAGGTCACCCATGACCGGCCCCACGCGCGCCCGCCGCGGATTCACGCTCATCGAGCTGCTCGTCGTCGTCGCCATCATCGCGCTGCTGATCTCGATTCTCCTGCCCTCGCTCCGGACCGCCCGTGAACAGGCCTCGGGCGCCGCCTGCATGTCGAACCTGCGCCAGGTCATGCTCGGCCTGTCCCAGTACCAGGACGACTCCCGCGGCTACCTGCCCTCGAACTGCTGGAGCGAGTACGACTGGAGCGTGCCCAAGCGCGCACTGTGGTTCTACAAGCTCTACCCGACGTACGTGGCCGACCCGAGCGTCTACATGTGCCCCGGCGACCCGTTCCGCGCCCAGTTCGACTTCGAGGCCATCCTCCCGCCCAACCGCGAGCGGATGAACGCCCGCGTCCCGTCCTGCGGCTACGGTCTGAACTACCTGCTGCGCCACTTCCGCGAACCGATCTCGTTCAACCTCCAGCGCTGGCCCCCCGCCGCCCCCTACCGCACGATCCTCCTCGCCGAAGTCGGGCCCGACGATGTCATCGAAACCGCCCCCACCGGCGGCGCGGGCATGTCCGCGCCCTGGCGCGACGCCGGGCGCATCGTCTGGGACGACGGCGCACGGCCCTGGTACTCCGGTGCGAGCTGGCTGACCGCCCGCCACAACGGCTACATCATGATGGGCGCGATGGATTACACCGTGCACAAGGTCCGCACCCGCGAAATCGTCGCCGCCGGCCCCGCCGGCATCCTGGAGACCTACCCCGACTGCATCGCCGGCGACTGCTACTTCTGCAACTATCATCCCGCGTCGGCCGGCGACAAGGCCCATTACAGCTTCGCGAAATCGAACCTGTACTGGTGGACCGGCCGCATCCCTCGCTACCGGTGACGAAAGGCCCCGCCGCGATGAAACACGCCGCCGAGCCCGCGACCGACCGACCGCGCATCCCTCGCAGCATCCGCGTCGGCGCGCTCGTCATCGTGGCGGCCACCGCAATCTGGTTCGCCTATGCCGGCTCTCGCCCGCCTCCGAGCACAGCGGCGAGCCGCACCGCGTTCGACTTCATCGTCACGTGGCGCTGTCTCGCGTGCGGCCACTCGCGCGATGCCGCCGCCGCGGTCGGCCCGCAGCCCTGCGAAAAGTGCAGCAAGATTGAGTCATACGCGTCGATCCGCTACGCGTGCCCGACGCACGGCACATTCCCGGTTGCGTTCCAGTACGACGAAAGAGGCCGGCCAGCGCAGATTCGCGTCGCCGCGGACTGGGTGCCGTATCACGACGAAGAGGGGAATCTCAACACCCGCTGCCCGAAATGCGGGGCGTTCATGCACCCGGCCGAAACCATGCGCCCGCGTCGCAGCACCGCGAATCCCTGACCGGCCGACGGGATATCCCTGCGGGCATCAACCGCAGATCGCGCCGAATTCCGCCAGAAGCACAGCCAGGTCGCCAAGATCAACGTCCCGGTCGCCATCCCCGTCGCCGTCGCTCCACGTCGCCGTTCCGGTCTGGCCGAAGTGCGCGAGCAGGAGCGCGAGATCGCCGAGATCGACGTCGCCGTCCGCGTCGACGTCGCCCGGGCAGGGCCGCTGATTGAGATAGACGTAGTTCCCCAGCGTCGGATCCCAGTTCGCAATCGCCATATCCGGCCGGATCGAATACGTGTATTCAACCTCGAGCGACACCGCCGGCGCTTCGGCCACGGTCAGCCAGCCATGTTCCGGATCGGCGAAGTACGCCGTCGGTGCGACCTCCACGCCGTCGCGTCGGACATGTTGGACCGCCTGAATCGGCTGCTTCGCGAGCACGTACAGCCGCCGCGCCGACGCGGGGAACGTCTCTGACGCCGTCCGCAGCGCGTCGTTGCGAATGTCGCCGAACACGATCTTCTCCACGACGCTCGTTCCGCCCGAGTTCCAGTTCGACGCGGCCCCGAAGCTGCCGCCGCCGTTGAGAAAAATCCGCGTCCGGTCCCACCACGCCCCGGTGGCCAGGTCGAGATCGCCGTCCGCGTCGACATCCGCGAGCGCCACCGCCGAGCAGTACCCGTCGCTGTACGTCCAGTTCGCCGCCGTGGAAAAGAACCCGTCCGGCAGCCCGTCATATCGACGAAACCGGCCGCTGCCGCCCGTAAGCTGGTTGTTGTCGGCGATGACCAGCTCGGCGTGTCCATCATTGTTGAGATCACCGGCGCACGCCATGAGCCCGAACTGCGAAGCCACGTCGGTCGTGCGCCAGGTCGCGGTCGTGCTGAGCGCGCCGCCGCTGTTCACATACGCCCATGTATATGTCTTGGACCCGAGGCCGATCAGGTCGAGCCACCCGTCGTCGTTGGCATCGACCCAGATCACGCTGTCGTAGCACCAGCGATCATCCGACTGCCAGCTCGGCACGCTCTCAAGGCTTCCGCCGATGTTCATGTGCACGACATTGCGATAATTGTGCGGCGTCGACGAGTACGCGTCACCTGTCCCGACCGCGAGATCGGGCCGACCATCGTTGTTCACGTCGCCGAATGCAACGGTGAAGGCCGGCGCATTGAATCCGGAGACCCACGCGGGCATCGACGAGAGCGTTCCGCCGTTGTTCACGTAGAGCTTGGCACACGGACCGCCCTCGTTAAGCAGAAGCGCCACCGCAACGTCCGGCCAGCCGTCCCCGTTGACATCTCCGACGGAGAGATGCCCGTTGTACGCCAGGTCCGCCGACTGCCAGTCGGGCAGCGCCGGGAACGTCCCATCGCCGCGGTTGTAGTACACGACCAGACGCTGCCGCGCCATGTCGTTTCCATTGGCCACCACCAGATCGAGCCAGCCGTCGCGGTCAATGTCAACGAGCGCACAGCCCGTTGAGTACTGAGTGTCGGCCGAGACCCAGTCCGGTGTTGCATTAAACAGGTTCTGCGCCCGCGCGGTCAGCACAGCCGTCAGGAACGCGCACAGAACCCAAAGTGGAGTCGCATGAAGGGAAGCGTGCATGATTTGCCCTCCGGCAGCGCCGGCGTGGAAAGCGGGTGGGACGACAGGCGGCGCTCTACATCATCGTAGCCATCCGCCCCCAGCCGATCCATCGGCCTCGCTGCGGCTTTTCGCGCACCACGCCCACGGCGCCCCGTGCGCCGTTCGGCGGCGTGCCGAACCCAGCCCGTCCGCCGAAACGCAGCAGGGGCCGCGCGCCCCATGCGGCGCGCTGCCCCGCTTCGTCCGTCGACCGCGTGCAAAGCCCCTACGGGTGGTCCGTCGGGAGGTTCTTCAGATGCTTCATGATCAGTTCCTGGTTTGCCAGGATCTGAAGGTCGCGATCGCGCGCTTCCGAGGCGATCCCGATGAGCATGCAGTGGCGAATCTTGACGTTCACCTTCGACGTAATCCCATCGATCGCCTTGCTGAGTCCCTGAAAGATGGCGCCAAACTTCTTTGGCCGGTTGTTCTTGAGACTGACGCCCGCCCAGCCCCCGACCGCTCCGGTCTTGTGGAGTTCGGTCGTTCCCGCCGCGTCCAGGATCGAGCCGATGAGGCCGGTTGCGAGCGAGAACTTCCCGAGGTCTGCCATCGCCTGCCGGATCCCCTCAAGCTCATTGAGGATCGGCGTGCAAACCGCCAGTTCACGGTCCAGGTACTCGCCCTCCTCCGGCATCTCGGGCTCGTCCAGCGCGATCCGGATCGCCTCCAGGTCGGCGATGGCGCGCTGGATCGCCGCGGGCATGCCGTCCGGCTCGAACATCCGCGTCTCGACCGCAAACGTGCGGTACATGGGATAGAGCGAGCGGGCAGGTAGAGCTTCGAGGATCGTGACCTGCAGCGAGAAGTCCACCCGCGTCGTCGGAAGATCCGACAGGTCAAACAGCGTGTTCAGAAGCGTCTGCATGTCCCGAATGAGCCCGACCACGTTCTGACGAAATGGCTCGGCCTCGCCGCCATTAACGAACGCGTCGCGCCCCTCGATCTCCTCCGCCAGCCCCTGCTGGAGATCATCGATCGCCTCATCGATCGCATCGCGCACCTCGCCGCTCAGCGTCAGCACGCCCTCCTGAATCGTGTCGCGAATCTGGATCGCCGTGTCGCGGGCCGTCGCGGCGTTGTTGCGGGCCTCAATCGCCCGGTCCCGCGCCGACGCTGCGTTATTTCGGGCCTCCGTCGCCCGATCCCGGGCCGCCGTCGCGAGCGATAGAATGTCATCCAGAATGTCCGCGCGGGCCGCCGGGCCGGAGCTGAACAGCGCGAGCAGGCACGCGCCCGTCGCCAATCGATACAGTGTCGTCCGCATTGCTGATCTCCCTTCGGTAGAGTGAGTTGCCGCTCATCGGACGACATCGGCGCCCGGCGCGTCCGGAAAATCTGCCCTGATTTCTTCGAATCTGCGGTAAATGGGGAAAAAACCCGCCCAGACACGCCGCCGCGTTACAATCGGGGTCACGTTCGGCCGAGGGCAGACCCACGAACCCGCAACAGACGATAACCCGCCTGCTCAACCACGCCGCCGGCGACCGGCCGTCGGCCGCGGCCGAGCTTCTCCCGATCGTCTACGAAGAGCTTCGCCGCCTGGCCGCGACCT
The DNA here is from genome assembly GCA_045863555.1 of Planctomycetota bacterium. Lineage (GTDB taxonomy): Bacteria > Planctomycetota > Phycisphaerae > UBA1845 > Fen-1342 > JACRLV01. Next base: position 82,632 of record BTUU01000005.1, read on the forward strand.
TCTTCAGCGACCAGCGATCGGGCCACACACTTCAGCCGACAGCCCTCGTGCACGAGGCGTACCTCAAACTCGTCGACCAGACCATCGCGTGGTCCAACCGCAGGCAGTTTTTCGTGGTCGCCGCTGCCGCGATGCGCAGCATCCTGATCGACCACGCGCGAAACCGCGGACGACTGAAGCGCGGCGGCGATCGGGAGCGAATCGTGCTGGCAGACGACCCCGCGGCGCCGGCCGACGATGCCCTGCCCATCGAATCCATCGATCAGGCGCTCAGAAGGCTCGCCGAGCTGGACGAACGAAAAGCCCGGCTGGTCGAGCTTCGCTTCTTCGGAGGTCTCACGCTCGATGAGGCGGCCGACGTCCTCGGCCTTGCGCGGTCGACGGCCTCGGAAGACTGGCGGATCGCGCGGGCGTGGCTCTACAACGAACTTCGAGGCGAGCTGTGAGCGGCCCGGAACGATTCCGCCGCGTCGAATCCCTCTTTCGGGCTGCGCTCGCGCTGCCGGCCGACTCGCGCGACGAATTCCTGACGCGCTCGTGCGGTGGCGAAACGTCGATTCTTCTTCAGGTCCGCGCGCTGCTGGCGACGGACAATCGGCCGGACGGCGCGCTCGACCGACCGGCGATCGTTTCCGTAAGCGGCGCCCTGGACGCGAGTTCCGCGCCGCAGCTCCCGCAGCGGATCGGCCGGTACCAGATCATTCGCAAGATCGGCGAAGGAGGAATGGGAACCGTTTTCGAGGCGGTCCAGGAGAATCCGCACCGGCGCGTTGCCCTGAAACTGCTCCGCCACATGGACGGTTCACGTCGTTTGCTCCAGCGGTTCCAGCTGGAAGCCCAGATTCTCGGGCGGCTTCAGCACCCCGGCATCGCCCAGGTCTACGAGGCGGGTATTGACCATGAGGATCCGATCGGACGACCCTTCTTCGCCATGGAGTTCGTCGACGGTCCCACCTTGCTCGAATTCGCGGCCCAGGCCCGGCTCGACCTTCGCGCCCGGCTCGATCTCTTCGTGCAGATCTGCGAGGCGGTCCAGTTCGCCCACCAGCACGGCGTCATTCACCGCGATCTCAAGCCCGCAAACATCCTCGTCGTCTGCGCCGGCACATCCGCGCCGGCGAACGAGCCGCACCCCCGTGATTCGCGCTCCGTCCATGCCCGGCCGCATCCGAAGATCCTCGATTTCGGCGTCGCGCGGCTGAGCGACCGGGAACCCGGATCACCGACGGTGCACACATCGGTCGGGGAGTTGATCGGCACGGTTCCCTACATGAGCCCCGAGCAGGCCGCCGGCGATCCCCGCCTGCTCGACTGGCGAAGCGACGTCTACTCCCTGGGCGTCATCCTCTACGAATTGCTGACGGGACGGCTTCCCCACGACGTCCGGCAGTTGCCGGTTCACGCCGCGGTCCGGGTCATCCGCGAGGACGATCCGGCACCCGCCGGTTCGGTCATCCGTTCACTGCGGGGCGACATCGAGACGATCCTCGCCAAGGCCCTGGAAAAGGACAAGCTCCGGCGCTACCAATCAGCCGCCGAACTCTCGAGCGATCTCAACCTCTACCTGAACCAGCAGCCGATCCACGCCCGGCCGGCCTCGGCGCTGTATCGGATCGGGAAATTCGCCCGCCGAAACAAGGCGATCGTCGGCGGCGTGCTGGGCGCGTTTCTCGCGCTCACGGCCGGGACCGCGATCGCCGTCCGCCAGGCGATCATCGCCGAAGAGTCCCGCGCCGGAGAACAGCGGCAGCGCGTCGAGGCGGAGCGACAGAGCTACCGGGCGTCCCTCGTCGCCGCGTCCGCCTCGCTGCGGCGCCACGAAATCGCCGAGGCGCGGCGACACTTGCTGGCCGCACCGGAAGAGTACCGCGGTTGGGAATGGGCCCACCTGCACAGCCGGCTCGACGACAGCCTCCTCTCGCGCACCACCGGCTTCGTTTCGATGAGCACGGACATCAGCCCGGATGGCCGGCTCGTGGCCGCCTGCAACTCGGCCGGCCTGATTCGCCTCTGGCGCACGTCCGACTGGGCGCCCGTGGCGGAGCACTGCCTGACCGGCTCGCTCGCCCAGCGCCGCGTGCAGCAACTCGTCTTCTCGGCGGACGGCGGCGAAATTCGCGCCGACGCGCGCGAGGGCTCGGTGCGGCTCGATGGGCGGACGCTGGCGCCCATCGCGGTCGAAGAGCGCGTTTCGCTCCGCCGCAGCCCGGACGGCGCACTCGCCGTCGCCCTCGAACGCACGGAGGCCGAGGACCGCCTGGTGCTCGAAGACTATGCAACCGGAACGCCGCGATTCCGCATCGACGGCCGCGGCGCACGCGACGCGATCGTCCGTTTCTCTGCGGATGGAAGCCTCGTCGCGATCCGCCTCGTGCGCGATCACGGGCTGCGCGTCTATCGATGCAGCGACGGGACCCTCCTGTGCGCGCGGCCCGACCTCGCGGCATCCAACGACCTCTGCTTCAACGCCGACGGCACGCGCATCGGCGTCGCCCTGATGACGGGCGAAGCCCAGATCGTGAATACCGACGGCGGCGCAACGCTCGCTACGCTCGGCGGCCACGAATCGCCCGTCGTCGCGATCCGCTTCAACCCGCGCGGCGACCGGCTCGCGACAGCCTCCGACAACGGCACGGTGAGGCTCTGGGACGGAGCGACCGGCGCACTGCTTGCGGCCATGGATGGGAACCCCGCGGTAGTGAGCGGCCTCCTCTTTGCGCCCGACGGCAAAACCATCATCGCCACGACCATCGACGGCGATATCCGCTGGTGGAGCGCCGACCTCGAGTCCGATCCGTTCGTGCTCCACGCGCCGGACGCGGTCTACAGCCTCGCGTTCTCCCCCGACGGTTCGCAGCTCGCCGCGGCCTGCCTCGGCGGCGAACGGCCGCTCCGGGTCTGGGACTCGGCCGGCTGGCGCCTGCGCCGCGCCGCGCTGGACGGCTTTCTGAGCGCAGTCGCATACAGCCCCGACGGTCTTCGCTTGGTTGTCGCTCGATCGCTCGAAAAACGAACGTCAATCGTGTCCCTCGACGGTGAAGAGATCGGCTCGATACCCGGTCACAACTGGCGCACCGACTGGGCCGCGCTCGACGCCGACGGCCGGCGCATCCTCTCGCTCGGAAACGACGGCTGTCTCGCCGCAACCTCGATCGCCACTGGCAAACGCACGCACGACGCGATCTTCAACGGCGATCTCGACGGCGACGGCTGCCGCGCCGCGCTCAATCCGGATCGATCCCTCCTCGCCGTGGCCTGCCGAACCACGATCCGGTTGGTCGATCCGAATACGCTTGAAACGCGCGCCACGCTCGAAGGCCACACGGACCCCATCCACGCCGTCGCCTTCAGCGCCGACGGGACACAGATCGTCTCGGGCGGCCGCGATCGCACCGTGCGCGTCTGGAACGTCCGCGACCGCTCGGCCGTCGCGACCCTGACCGGCCACACGCACGACATCTTCGCCGCGATCTTCAGCCCCGACGGCCGGCGCATCGTCTCCGGCGGCCGCGACAAAGTGATCCGCGTCTGGGATACGTCGGGCTTCCGCGAGATCACGCAGCTCCACGGCCACACGTCCTACGTCTACTGCCTCGCGTTCAGCCCCGACGGCCGAACGCTCGCCTCCGGCGGAGGCGACAGCACTGTCCGCATCTGGGATGTCCGGCCGTTTCGCGAGGTTGCGGCGTCGGCGCACGCGGGCGACGCGCAGTAACCGCCGGCAGCCTCTCCCCCCGGGCCAGAATTGCGCATCCGGCCCTCGCTGCCGGAACGCACTTCGCCCGCCGCGGCAGATTTCCCCGAAAGCGCCGCCTGCCGCCTCCGCTCTCTTCCTGGACGCGCTGGAACGTACTCGGTGCGGAAACCGGATGCAGACGAGATCAAGGAGACGGCTCATGTTTCGACGATTGGCATGGAAAGCGGCGGCGGGCATCGCGGCGATGGCGCTGGGGCACGGACCGGCGATGGCCCAGGTCCCGGTCGGGAGCGCATTCACCTACCAGGGCTCGCTCTTTCAGGACGGTGCAGCCGTCTCGGAGAACTGTGACTTCCAGTTCCGGCTCTGGAACGACCCGGTCGCGGGAGCCCCGGTCGGCGCGGCGATCGCTTTGAACAACGTGCCCGTCGACGGCGGCCACTTCGCCGCTCAGCTCGATTTCGGCGCCGCCGCGTTCGGCGGCCAGGCTCGCTGGCTGGAGATCTCCGTGCGGCGGCCCGCCGGCGTCGGTCCCTGGCAGACCCTCACACCGCGACAGGCTCTGACCCCGGCGCCCTACGCGATCGGCCTCAGCCTGCCGTTCCAGGGGATCGCCGACCAGAACCTGGGCGGCGCATTCGAGATCATCAACAACGACATGGGCTGGGCCGGCGTTTTCCGCAACAACAACCCGGCCAATACCGATGCCGCCCTCAACGTGACTTCGATGGGCGGCCCCGCGGGCCAGTTCTTTAATGATGCCGGCGGCCTGGCGATCTCCGCCCGTTCCATCGCAAACGGAACCGCGATCTACGCCGATGCACCGGGGGTGGGCAACGATGCCAAGTCGATTCACGGGCTGATCGCACTGCCCAACGGCGGCCTGAACTCGGCCGCGGTCCGGGGCGAGAATCTCTCGCTCTCCGCGGGCGCGGCCGGCGTCTGGGGCTCGAACGTCGGCGCTGGCTACGGCGTCCGCGGACAGAGTCTCAGCGGCCGCGGTGTCTTCGGCGAGACCACCAGTGACTTTGGCTTTGGCGTCTACGGCTCCGGCGCCGGGCGCTCGGGCATCGGCGTCTACGGCATCCACCCCAGCCCGAACGGCGACGCACCCGGCGTCGACGGCGTTACGCAGTCGTTCGAAAACGGCGCAACCGGCGTCCGCGGCCGGGCAACCTCGGCCCAGACCTCCACGGCTCGCACGTTCGGCGTCCTGGGGACGAGCAATTCGATCCTCGGCGTCGGCGTTCGCGGCGAATCAAACACGGGCGTCGAGGCCGACGGCGACCAGTACGGCGTCTTTGCCACGGCCAGCAATATCGGCGGCCACGCCGTGCACGGCGAGGGCACCTATGGCATCTGGGGCCGCGGCAACGACGGCGGCGCAGGCGTTCGCGGCGAAGCGGGCAACAGCTCCACGTTCGGCGTCTGGGCGGTCGGCGGCGGCGGCCGCCTCGGCGCGCCCGCCCTTCGTGCCGACGGCAACACCGGACCGGCGATCTATGCGCTGGGCAGCCGCGCAATCGAAGGCGAAGGCACGGAATTCGGCGTCCGCGGCGTGACCTGGGAAGAAACTGGCGTCGGCGGCACCTTCACGAACTACGCCGACGGCGGCGTGGCACTTCGCGTCAATGGACGCGCGGAAGTGCAGGGCACGCTCAGCGTCAATGTGCTCGAAATCCAGGGCGGTGCGGACCTGGCCGAGCGATTCCCCTTCAGCGAGGCCGCCGAGCCTGGCATGGTCGTGGCGATCGACCCCGACCAGCCCGGTCGCATGCGAGTCTCGCGCGAGGCCTACGACAAGCGCGTCGCCGGCGTCATCAGCGGTGCAAACGGCCTCTCCGCCGGCGTCGTCCTCGGCGATGAGCCCGGCAGCGACCGGAACCTGCCGATCGCCCTCAACGGCCGCGTGTGGGTCAAGTGCGACACGCGGGCTCGCGGGGTTAAGGCCGGCGACCTAATGACCACGTCCGATCGGGCCGGGTTCGCGATGCCCGTGATCGACCGCGAAAAGGCCGACGGCGCGATCATCGGCAAAGCCATGACGGAACTCGCCGAGGGCGAGCAGGGTATGGTGCTCGTGCTCGTCAACCTGCGGTAGCCCCGGCGACCCGCACCATCCGGCTGGCATCCGTGCGACGCCATCGGCCTTATCAGCCGGCGGCGTCGCCGCATTTGTCCCGCCTGTCCGGCAGGGAACCGTTTTCTCGATGCAGCGCCGGAATTCCGAAAGCGCGCCGCGAACAGGCCGCTTGTTCGGGAAAGGAGACTCAGCATGTGCGCAAATCGAAGCCTGACCGACGGCCGTCTTCCTCTCGGAATCGCCTGCACCTTGGCCTGCTCGGTGCCCTGCTTCGCCGACCTGCCGATCACCGGCATGCCCGTACCCGAGCTCGCCGTCTTCGATGAAATGATGGTCGATTTCATGGAGGTCAACGGCATTGAGGCGGGTCTGCTCGGCATCATGGAGGACGGCGTCATCGTCTACCAGCGCGGCTTTGGCTGGAAGGACGCCGGCCACACGACAACCCTCCGCCACGACGCCCTCATGCGCATCGCGAGCGTCACCAAGCCCTTCACGGCCGCCGCCATCCAGCGACTCTATGCCACCAACCAGCTCGACCCCAACGATGTCGTGTTCGATCTCGGCCAGGCCGGCGGCGGTGTCCTGCCGTACACCGCCTTCCCAAGCCTCCAGGACGATCGAATGGGCCAGATCACAGTCCAGCAGATCCTCTCGCATAGCAGCGGACTGCCGACCAACAACGGCAACGACCCGATGTTTCGTGAGATCGAGATCGCGGACGACTTCAACGACGCGGGCATCCCCGTCGGCTACCCGCCCGGCCGCGTCCGCACGACGCAGTGGGTCCTCGGCGGAACGCTCGCCTCCGATCCCGACGCGGGCATCGTCGCCTACTCGAATTTCGGGTTCCAGGTGCTCGGCCAGGTCGTCGAGGCCGTCTCGGGCATGAGCCACATCGACTTCGTTCGCGAGCGCGTGCTCGGGCCCATCGAGTGGCTGCCCGTCACGGAAGTCGTCGCCGGCCGGACGTTCGAATCCGACCTCGACCCGCGCGAGCCCTGGTACGACAACAATGAAATGGCCACGAACGTCTTCAACCCGGACGGGGATCCCGTTCGCCGCCCGCACGGGGGATACGAGCACGAACTGCACTTCGCCAGCGGCGCGATCGTCTCCAGCACGACAGCACTGCTGCACCTCGCGGAGAACTATTACATCCAGGCCGAGAACTTCAACGCTGGCCAGGCAACCACCTACGGCGCGCTGACGAACGGCGTCCGCGCAACCCGTTCGCACGGGGGCCTGCTCTGGGGCACGGAAGCGTGGGTGCGGCAGCGCTCGGACGGCGTGAACTTCGTCGTCATCTTCAACAAGGGAACCGTCGGCACGACCTACGCGCTCGACATGCGAGATCTGATCGACGCCGAGCTCGATGCGGGCACGATCACCTGGCCCACGCAGGGCGTCGACGGCCAGTGGGTCGACTTCACGCAGTTCTTCGGCGGCAGCGGCGCCTACGAACGACCGTGGCGGCTGCTCGGAATCGCACTCTCCGCGAGCCCCGCCGAAGCGACGCTCAACTTCAAGCCCGGCACGTCATCGTGGACCGGCACCATTAACCAGCGCGTGCGGATGCGCGCCCCGGAAGGCGGCGTTGTCCGCATCGGCCAGCTGTAACCGTGAACCACTTGACCCGCATCGACCGGGAGAAAACGGAGATGATCGTGCGACCGACCAGAATGCGACCCATGACCAGGTCTGTGCTCGCCCTCGCGGCGTCCTCGACGCTGTGTTTCGCGGGGGATCCGATCCCCGTGCAGGGCATGCCCGTGCCGGAGCTGGCGAACTTCGACGCACTGATGACGCAGTTCATGACCGACAACGACATCGACGCCGCGGTGCTTGGCATCATGCGAAATGGCGTCATCGTCTATCAGCGCGGCTTCGGCTGGAAGGACGCGGACCACACGACGCTGCTCCGACACGACGCCCTGATGCGCATCGCGAGCTGCTCAAAGCCGATCACCTCGGCCGCGCTCCAGCGCCTCATCGCCGCGAACGTTATCGACGACACCGACAACGTCTTCAACCTCGGCCAGCCCGGCGGCGGCATCCTGCCGATGAACGCCTTCGGCACGCTCGCCGACAACCGCTACAACCAGATCCAGGTGCAGCACCTCTACACGCACACGAGCGGCCTGCCGAGCAACCAGGGCAACGACCCGACGTATCAGGAAGTGCAGATCGCCGACGACATGGGCGTCGCCAGTCCGCCCGGCCGCTGGAACACGCTCCGCTGGATCATGGGCAATCGCGCCCTCAGCGGCGCTCCCGGCGCCGCACGCAACTATTCAAACGTCGGCTTCCTTGCCGCGGGCCTCGTCGTGGAACAGGTCAGCGGCATGAGCCACCTCGCCTACGTCCGACAAAACGTCTTCGGCCCGATGCCTTGGATGCCCGTCAGCGAAGTCGTCGCGGGCCGCACGTTTCCCGGCGATCGCGATCCGCGCGAACCGTGGTACGACGACACGGCGATGGTGCAGAACGTCTTCGACCCCGACGGCGACGCGGTGCGCCGGCCCGACGGCGGCTGGGATCACGAGTCGCGCATCGGCCAGGGCGGCTTCGTCGTCAGCACGACCGCGCTGCTCCACCTCGCCGAGATGTACTACATCAGCGACAATCAGGCCGCCGACCCGACGTACGGCACGCTCGTGAACGGAGCGCGGCAGTATCGCTGGCACAACGGCTCGCTGCCGGGCGGAACGATGTCCATGACCGTGCAGCGGGCCGACGGCGTGAACTACGTCGTGCTCTTCAACAAGAACGGCACCGACGTGAACAGCGGCAGCGGCTATCACTTCGCGATTCAGTCGCTGATCGACGCCGAGATCACCGGCGGCGGCTTTTCCTGGCCCACGCAGGGCGTCGACGGCCAGTGGGTCGACCTCGCGGCCACCCCGGCTGGCGAAGGCTCGTACGAGACGCCGTGGAATGACGTAACCACCGCGATGGCCGCCAGCCCTGACGAAGCCACCGTGAATTTCAAGCCGAGCTCGTCCAATTGGACCGGCGTCATCAATCAGCGCGTTCGCCTGCGGTCGCCGCAGGGACTGGCGCGGATCGGTCAATAGTCCCTCGAAACACCCTCTGAAAGGAGACCTGCAATGCGATCCTTCACGATGAACAGCGCCCTCTGCACCGCGTTCTTCCTCTCGCTGGCCGCCGGTGCGGCGGCGCAGACGTCGATCCCCTGGCACACGATCGACGGCGGCGTGGCCGAGGTTTCGACCGGCGGCGGATTCTCGCTCCGCGGCACGGTCGGACAGGCCGACGCCGGATTCATGGCCGGCGCTGATCTCACGGTCGTGGGCGGCTACTGGACGCCGGCCGCGACCGGGTCGCCGCCCTGCACCGGCGACATCGACGGCGACGGCTCGGTCGGCCTGGCGGATCTGACGCAGATGCTGGCCGGGTTCGGCTCGTGCCTCGGCGACGGCAACTACGCCCCGGCGATCGATCTCGACAGCAGCGGCTGCATCGAACTCGCGGACCTGGGCCAGTTGCTCAGCGTCTTCGGCTCGAGCTGCCCATAACATCGCCGCGGACTGCGGTCCGCGACCGGTACATTCGACGCCCGCACAGTGCTCGCCGCCCGGCAGGGGACTGTGCGGCGTCGTTGTGTCGCGGCGCGGCGCAGAATCGGCTCGGCTGGCCGCACGACCAGAGCCCGCCGGCGCAGACGCCGAGCCCGCGGGCGCGCGTTTCGTGCCCGCTGGGGCGAATTCCGAGCCCGCTGGCGGAGATTCCTCGCCCGCTGGCGCGCATTTCGAGCCCGCGGGCGCGCATTCCGAGCCCACTGGCGCGCTTTCATAGCCCACCGGCGCGGTTCCAATGCCCGCTGGCGCGGTTCCAATGCCCTCAACCGTCGCGTTTGCGGCACGGAAAGGGACGTTGCCGCCGGGAGGTCAGGGCGCCGCGTTCTGCGGAAGGAATGCAACGCGCTAGGGTTGCGCGATCGGAATGCGGGGCGGACTGCGACCTGCTCTTACGCGCGGGCGCCCGCTCACTCGCCGGCGGACTGCTCACTCGCCGGCCGAGTCCGCCGCGAGCTGTGCGGCCAGCTTCGCCGCCAGGTCGGGCTCACCCGCCCGCCGGTAGACGTCGATGAGCATCTGCGACGCCCGGCGCGTCAGCCCGTCGGCCGGGCCGCGCGTCGCGCGCAGCGAAGACACCGCGCTTTCGAGGATGGGCCGCGCCTCAACGTCCCGCGTAGCGTTCACGAGCAGCTTGCCGAGCAGAAATTCCAGCACCGCGGCGTCGGCGGTCGGAGCGGTTTCCAGCGCCCGGCGGATCGCGAGCGCCGCCCGATACTCCGCTTCCGCTTCGTCGACCTTTCCCTGCTCGGCCAGCGCCGTCGCCAGGTTGGCCCGGGCTCGCGCCACATACGGGTGGTTCTCGCCGACGCGGGCGGTGTAGATCGTGATCGCCTCGCGCAGCAGCGGCTCGGCCTCCGACCACTGTTTCTGGTCCATGCGCAGCGCCGCCAGGTTGTTCAGCGACGTGGCCACGTCGGGATGATCCGCCCCGAGCGACGCCCGCCGACGGTCGAGCGCCTCGGCGTATGCCGTTTCCGCCGCGTCGATCGCCCCGCGCTCGCGCAGCACGCCCGCCAGCGCATTGAGACTCTCCGCGATCGCCGGATCATCGTCCGGCAGCGCGTTACGACGGATCTGCAGCGCACGGCGGGCCTCCCGCTCGGCTTCCTCCAGTCGATTCAACTCCCGCAGCAGGTGCGCGTTCAGGTTCCGGCTCTGCGCCGCGGCCGCGCTCGCCTCGCCGAGCGATCGCTCGCGAATCGTCAGCGCCTCGCCGCTCAGCGCCAGCGCATCCGCATAGCGTGTCTCGACCTGCCGCAGCACGGCATACTCGTGCAGCGTCTCCGCGATGTCCGGGTCATCCGCCTCCAGCAGTGCCCTCCGCTGCGCAAGCGCCGCCTGAAAATGCGTCTCCGCACGCCCAAGCTCGCCCAGCTCGCGATACGTCCGCCCGATCACCGTTCGCACCGACGCGGCCACCAGCGGCTCCTCGCCGAATTCCTCCTCGATCCGCTCGGCCGCGAGATTCACAGCCGTCAGCAGCGTGACATCCCGCCGATGCGCCGGATCCAAAAAGGGGTCCGCGGTCGAAAGCAGCGTCTCCAGGAAGCTCGTCACGCGCTCGGACGAAAGCCGCGCCGCCCGTTCGGCCGTGCCCGCAGCCACGGCCAGATCGCGCTGCTCCCGGATCTGCTCCGCCTGAATTCCGAAAACGACGGCCGCCGTGACCGAGAGTCCGACAAACCCGCCGCCGATCGCCGCCGCCAGCCGATGCCGCCGAAGCAGCTTCCGCAGCACGTACAGGCTGCTGTCGCGCCGCGCGTCGATCGCCTCGCCGACCAGGTAGCGCCGCAGATCCCCCGCCAGCTCCCCGGCGCTCTGGTAGCGCCGCTCCGGCGCTTTGGCCAGGGCGCGAAACGCGATGCACTCCAGGTCCGCATTCACATGCCGGGCCACGGCGTGCGCGGGCAGACGCCGGATCGGCGCCGGCTCGGCATGCAGAATCCGCTGGATCACATCGCCGAGCGGTCCGCGAACCTCGTACGGAAAGCGGCCCGCGATCGACTGATACAGGATCACGCCCAGCGCGTAGACATCCGTCCGCACGTCCACGTCGTGCACCCGGCCGGCCGCCTGCTCGGGGCTCGACCACGGCAGCGAACCGACGAACTGGCCGGATTGGGTCAGCCCCCCGCCGTCGCTCGAACCGTCGCCGTCGATCCCCTTGGCCAAGCCGAAATCCAGCACGAGCGGCCGCCCGTCCGCCGTCACGCGGATATTCGCCGGCTTCAGGTCGCGGTGAATCACCCCACGGATATGCACCGCGTGCACCGCCTCGCAGACCGTCGCCACGAGCCCGACCACGTTCCGCAGCGCATCCGTCGCCGCGCCGTGAGCCGCTTCTGCCGCGCGAACCCGCCCGTCGACCCAGTCGTTGAGTGCCTGCCCCTCGACATAGTCCATGACGAGGTAGTCATTCCCATCCGCCGTCCCGAACTCGTGAATCGTGACGATGTTCGGATGGCGGAATCGGGCGAGAAATCGTGCTTCCTGTGCGAATCGGGCGGCATCCGCCCCGCTTCCCCTCGATCGGTGAATCACTTTGATCGCGACGCGGCGCTGCGTGCCCGCCTGGATCGCCTCGTAGACCGCGCCCTGCCCGCCGCGGGCGATCTCTCCGACGATGCGGTAGCCGGCAAAACGCGCGGGGGCGAGCGCAACCTCGCGGACGTCCACCATCCCGACGCCCGCGGAGCTGCCCAGCGGCCCGGTTCGCCGTGCGGCGCGCTCGATCAGCGCCAGCTTCTTCAGCTCTTCCCGCAGCTCCGGCAGCAGCTCGGCGTGCGTCGCCAGAAGTTCCGCGTCGGCGATGCGATCCCCCGCCGCGCGCCGGCGCAGTGCCTCGCGCGCCACCCCCTGGGCCGCGGATCGACGATCGTTCGGATTGGTCTGGTCTTGCAGCGTCACGGTTCCATCCGATACACCCATAGCGGAATCCATCCGCGGCGCTCACTCATCGACTCAAGAATCGGGAGGGGTCGCCCAGGCTCTCTCGAAGCTGCGCCACGGCCCGGTGACAGAGCATGTGGACCGCCGGCTCCGTGCGATTCATCCGCTCGGCCGTCTGGGCGACCGACAGACCGTCGAAATATCGGAATTGAAGAACCTCGCGGTAATCGGAGCGGAGGCCGCGCAGGGCCGCCTGGATCGCGGAAACCGCCTCGTGCCCGGCCATGGACCGGCTCGGCGTGTGATCATCGGCCGCGAGCATCGCGACGAGATCGCCGATCGTGCTGCCTTCCCCCGGCCCGGCCTCGATCGCAACCCGCCCGCCGCCGCGCTTCATCGCCCGGGCGGCGCGGACCAGGTCGATCAGCCGATGCTCGGCAATCGTCGCCAGCCACCCAAAGAACGCCCCTTCGCCTCGCGACTCAAATAAGGAAATCGCCTGCACCGCATCCGCAAACGCCTCCTGGAGCACGTCCTCAACCGTGAGCGTGCCTTGCAGGTCAGCCGGCATCGATCCCGCCAGCCGCTGCGACAGGCTGTCGTAATGGAGCAGGAGCAGTTCCTGCACCGCTCCGGGGTCGCCCCCAACGGCGCGGGAAACCAGCTCGGATTCTTTCGGCGCGTTTTCCATGCGGGTTCCAGGAAGGCCCGAGACCACCGCGCCGAATGGTAACCGATGAAAAGCCGCACTCACCGCCAAATCTCGCGCGTGAGCGACGATTCTCGCAGTCCCCGGCCGCCACAGCCTCCGCGCCGCGACACTCGATCGCGAAAATCTCCAGTTTTCGAGCGGATTTCGGAACGCGCTGGGATCGAAATCCGCTTCTGATTCGGGACCGCCCGCGATGAAAAAAAGGCGGAAATCCCAGCGCCGTGACCCTAAGATGTGAGGAACACCGTGGGAGGGCCGCGACCATGAACCGCCGCAGAATTCTGAGCCTCGCCCTCGCGGCGATCTTCCCCCTGCTGCCGGCCGCCGCGGATGAACTCATCTTCCGCGGGAACCTGCACAGCTCCATCAACAACGCCACGCTCTCGATCAACGCCCTCGGCCAGCTCGTCGTCGACAATATCGGGCCGGACGGACGGGACGGCGTCGCCATCATGCTCGGCCAGGCCGAGTCCTTCGACCTGCACGTTGTCCCGCAGCCCCTCGGACTGCCGGCGGGGGCAAGCGAGCGGTTCACCTCCTGGGGAACCGTCTCGGGCACACCGAATCTTCGCGTCGCATCCATGGGATTCACGCAGGGAACGAGTACGCTCGCGGTCGACGCGTCCTTTGCCGCACTCGGCGCGCCGCCGAAGCTCATCGAAGTCCGAAACGCCGGTGTTCTCGTCGGCACCTTCACCATGCCCGGAACCCAGTCGCAGATCGCGAGCGTCCCCGCGAGCGCCTGGCCGCGTCTCGTCGGCGTCCGCCGCAACCTCGACCCGCACGGTCGGCCCGCAGTCCTCTGCCGCTGGCCTGGCCCGCTGCCGATTTCGCTGGTTGGCGGCCCCGTGTTCAGCGGCGACGAGCTGCGCGTCGTGGCGATGACGCCCAGCAACACGCTCGACCTCATCGCGCAGACGGACGGCACGGGCTCCGACGTTCCCGAACTGTTCATTGGCAACGAGGACACGCAACCGACGTGTCCGGGCGATCTCGACGGCGACGGCGATGTTGACGTCACCGACCTCGCGATCCTGCTCGCAAACTTCGGCGCGATGGCCGGCGTCTCCGCCGCGGATGGCGACCTCGACCGCGATGGTGACGTCGATGTGGCCGACCTGGCCATCCTGCTCGCGAATTATGGAACCATCTGCTGATTCCCTCGCCCCAGCAGGCGACGACCGGCGCTGATCGCGCGCATCCTGAATCATCGATCGCACGTCGTGAGCCTCCTTGATATCCTTGAGTCCCCCTCAAGGAGTTCAGTCATGTCCCCCGCTGCCTTCCGGCTCATTCGCCCCGCCGCCGCGTTCCTCGGCCTGCTCTCCTGCTTCCCCCTGAGCGCGCAATCCGGATCAACGCCGGCAATGCAACCCGCTCCGGCATTCCTTCGCTACGCCGATTACACGCTCGTCTGGCACGACGAGTTTGACGGTCCCGTTGACGCATCACCGGATCCGACGAAATGGGCGCCTCTCCATCCCGGTCCGCGACGCGATGCGATCAACGTCGAAGAGGCGGCGCGGCTCGATGGCAACGGCCAGTTGCGGATCACGACGACACGCCATCCCCGTGCGTCGACGCAACCGGCGGATGCGAAATCGGCGAAGGCCGGCGACGAGCTCGAATACCACACCGGAATGATCAGCACGCGCGGAAAGTTCGAGCCCACCTACGGCTACTTCGAATGCCGCTATCAGGCCCAGACGCAGCCGGGTCACTGGTCGGCCTTCTGGCTCCAATCGCCGACGATGGGCAGGGAGATCGGCGATCCAGCTAAGTCGGGCGTCGAGATCGATGTGATGGAGTATCTCGCGACGCCCAAATACCGCGACAAGGCACTGCACACGATTCACTGGGACGGCTACGGCAAGGAACACAAGAGCCTCCACCAGGAAGTCATCATTCCCGGCCTCGGCGAGGGTTTTCACACCTACGGCCTCGAATGGACGCCGGATGAGTACATCTACTACGTCGACGGGCAGGTGACGGGGCGAATGCGGCAGGCGGTTTCGCAGCGCAGCGAATACCTGATCCTCAGCGTCGAGGTCGGCAAGTGGGCCGACGGCATCGCCGACGCGAAGCTGCCGGACTCGATGGTCGTCGACTACGTGCGCGTCTGGCAGCGGCAGCGAACGCCGGCGAAGGCAATGACGCTGCACGTCGCGCCGGATGGAAATGACCAGTGGAGCGGTGCGCTCGCGAAGCCGAATGACGCGAATACGGATGGACCGCTGGCGACATTGAGCGGTGCGCGAGACGCGATTCGAAAACTCAGCCGTCTTCACATGGCGACACCTGAAATCACCGTCGAATTCGCAGACGGCGTGTATTCACTTGCCGAACCGTTCGTGCTCGAACCGCGCGACAGCGGCTCATCGGTCACACCGATCGTCTATCGCGCCGCAGCCGGCGCGTGCCCCATCTTCGACGGCGGCGGCGAGATTTCAGGCATCAAGGTGGACGAAAGCGGCCGCTGGACCGCGCAGCTGCCCGCCGACATTGGCACCCTCCATCCCCGCGAGCAGGTCTTCGTCAACGGCCGCCGCGCGACCCGGGCGCAGTCACCCGACACGGGCTTTTTCAACATGCTCGCGATCGAAGAATCGGTGCTCGTTCCCGGAAAGCCCGCCGCGCAGGAAGCTCGGCAGACCGTGACCGTCGCGCCGGAAGTGATCGCACTGCTCAAGCCACTCACTCCGGAGCAGCTCCTCAAGGTTCAGCTCGTTACGTACCACAAATGGGACATTACGCGCCGGTTCATCGAGTCGATCAACATCGAGAAATCCGCCATCGTCGTCCACGGCGAGGGCATGAAACCCTGGAACCCCTGGACAAAGGGCACACGCTTCGCGCTCGAGAACTTCGAAGCCGCGCTGACCGCCCCCGGCGAGTGGTTCCTCGCACCCGACGGCCGCTTCTGCTACATCCCCCGCCCCGGCGAAGACCCGGCGGACGCGAAAGTCTGCGCGCCGCAACTGGAACGGTTCATCACCATCGCGGGCAAGCCCGAAGCCGGGCAGTTCGTCGAACACGTCCGGTTCGAAGGGCTCGCCTTCCGGAACGCGCAGTACGTCATGCCGCCGGCCGGCTTCGAACCCAGCCAGGCCGCCGCGACGATCGACGCCGTCGTGCAGCTCGACGGTGCACGCCGCGTCGACTTCATCGGTTGCGAAATCACGCACGTCGGCCGTTACGGGGTCTGGTTCCGCCGCGGGTGCTCAGATTGCCGGCTCGAATCGTGCTGCCTCGACGATCTCGGCGCCGGTGGCGTCCGCATCGGCGAGACCGAGATCCGCCCCGCCGAGGCGGAGCGGACGCACCGCATCGTCGTCGACAACAACATCATCGGCGCCGGCGGCCGCATCTTCCCCTGCGCCGTCGGCGTCTGGATCGGCCAGAGCGGCGAAAATCGCGTCTCGCACAACGACATCGGCGATTTCTTCTACACCGGCGTCTCGGTCGGCTGGCGCTGGGGCTACGACCAGAGCCTCGCCAAGGGCAACCGCATCGAGTTCAACCGCATCCATGACATCGGCCAGGGGCTGCTCAGCGACTTGGGCGGCATCTACACGCTCGGCCCCTCGGAAGGCACGCTTATCCGCCACAACGTCATTTTCAACGTCAGCAGCGAGGACTACGGCGGCTGGGGGCTCTACACCGACGAAGGAAGCACCGGCATCCTCCTCGAGAACAACCTCGTCTACGACACGAAGACCGGCGGCTTCCACCAGCACTACGGCCGCGAAAACGTCGTCCGAAACAACATCTTCGCGTTCGCACGGCTCGATCAACTCCAGTGCACGCGCGTCGAGCCGCACCTCTCGTTCACCTTCGAGAACAACATCGTCTATTGGGATTCCGGCCCGCTCTTCGGCGGCCCGTGGACAAAAATCCAGGCGTTGATCGACCACAATTGCTACTGGCGATCGGATGGCAAGCTCGCCGATTTCGGAGGTCTGCCGTGGGACAAATGGCAGCAGTCCGGCCGCGACACGAATTCCATTCTGGCGGACCCCGGCTTCACTGACGCCGCCAAACGCGACTTCCGCCTCCGGGGGAAGTCACCCGCCTTGTCCGTCGGCTTCCGACCCTTCGAACCCGCCGCGGCCGGGGTCTACGGTCCGGCTGAGTGGCGGGCCCGCGCCCGGATGCGCTGACCGGGCACGCAAGAGCGCACCGTAATTCCCATGGCCGAACCCGGCACGCAGATTGCTCGGAAACAGGGCAGCACGATCATTTGACCGCCCACCGGCCGC
Source organism: Planctomycetota bacterium (assembly GCA_045863555.1). Taxonomy (GTDB): domain Bacteria; phylum Planctomycetota; class Phycisphaerae; order UBA1845; family Fen-1342; genus JACRLV01. The sequence goes on from BTUU01000005.1 coordinate 99,874, forward strand.
CCCGGTGGGCCCGGTGCGCCAATTCGCTCAGGCCACTGGAATTCCGGCGGCGGGCCAGCCGCTGAGCGGGCGGGGACGGCGGTATGTCTCGAAATCTGCGGCCTCCGGCGGCCCGACCGGCCCCCGTGAGGTGTGAGGCCCATACCATGAGCATCAGTCTGATCGGGCGATCGATCGCCGCTTCCGCGACCCTCAAACTCAACGAGACGGCCGCAATCCTTCGCGAAAAGGGCGAGCCCGTCATCCACCTCGGCGGCGGCGAACCCAAGAGCAAGGCCCCGCTCGAAGCCATCGTCGGCGTCGCCAACCTGCTCAACACCGGTGAAGTCCGCTACGCCCCGGCCGATGGAATCCCCGCCCTCAAGAAGGCCATCATCCGCTACACGGAGGAGTACTACGGCCGGCGCGTCGCCCCCGAGAACGTCATCGCGTCCAGCGGGGCCAAGCAGGCCATCATGGTCTGCCTCCAAGCGATCCTGAACCCGCAGGACGAGGTCGTCTTTCCCGCTCCCTACTGGGTCAGCTATCCCGAGATGGTGAAACTCTGCGGCGCCGTCCCCGTCCCGGTCGCTCCGGAAGACGGCAGCTTCTATCCGCGCATCGCCGACATCGAGCGGAAAGTCGGCTCCTACACCCGAGCCGTCATCATCAACAGCCCCAACAACCCCACCGGCGCGATGTACCCGCGCGAGTTCATCCGCGACATCGTCGAGTTCTGCGAAAAGCGCAGCCTCTACCTGATCATGGACGACATCTATCACCGCCTCCTCTTCGATGGCCGCAAGCCGATCAACTGCTGCGAGTTCGCCCGCGACCTCGGCGAGGATTCGAAACTCGTTCTCATCAACGGAGTTTCCAAGCTCTACGCCATGACCGGCTACCGCATCGGCTGGGCCGTCGCCAACCGGAAACTGATCGAAGTCATGGCCAACATTCAGGGCCACCAGACCTCCGGCCCTTCCGTCGTGCTCCAGATGGCCGCCGTGCACGCCCTCAACGGCATCCAGACCTGCGTCGACAGCCTCCGCACGACCCTCGAAAACAACCGCAACGTCCTCGTCAATCTCCTGCGAACATTCAACGGCGTCCGGGTGACGAACCCGGACGGGACGTTCTACTGCTTCGCCGATTTCTCGGCGTACAACCGGAACTCGACAAAGCTCTCGCAGTTCCTGCTCGACAAGGTGCGAGTCCTCGTGATGCCCGGCGTCGAGTTCGGCATGGACGGTTTCCTCCGCATCAGCTACTGCGGAACGATCAAGGACATCACCGACGGCATCGAACGCATGAAATGGGCCCTCGATCCCGACTCGCCCAACGAACTCTACATGGGTGATCGAAAGCTTGTGAGAGACTGGCTATGAAGTATCTCGAATTCGACACGCCCGCCACCCGGCAGGCGGGCGCACTCGCGGCGGATTTCGGCCTCCAGAACTACGGCCTGACGCAACTCGACCGCGTCTTCTGGAATCTCCCCGCCTCCTCGCTCTACGAGGAGATCGTCTTCCGCGGCGAAGGCCACATCACCGACGGCGGGCCCGTCGTCCTGAACACCGGCCAGCACACCGCCCGCGCCGCGGCCGACAAGTTCGTCGTGCACGAGGAGAGCACGGAAAAGAACGTCTGGTGGGGCGTCTACAACCGCCCCTTCACCGCCGAGAAGTTCTCCGCGATGTACGCGCGGATGCAGGCCTACCTCACCGGCGAGGAAGTCTTCGTCCAGGATTGCCGCGCCGGGGCGGACCCCGAGTACTCACTGAACGTCCGCATCATCACCGAAAAGGCCTGGCACAGCCTCTTCGCCCGCAACATGTTCATCAACCTGGCGACCCAGGACGAGTACAAGCGCCACACGCCCGATTTCACGGTCATCGCGCTGCCCGGCTTCAAGGCCGACCCGCGCATCGACGGCACGCGCACCGAGACCGCGATCGTCCTCAACTTCGCCCAGCGCCTCGCGCTTATCGCCAACACGGCGTACGCAGGTGAGATCAAGAAGACGATTTTTACGGTCCTGAACTACTTGCTGCCGCTCCAGGGCGTGCTCTCGATGCACTGCTCGGCGAATGTCGGCAAGGCGGGCGATGTCGCGCTGTTCTTCGGCCTCTCCGGCACCGGCAAGACGACCCTCTCCGCCGACCCCGAGCGGCGGCTGATCGGCGACGACGAACACGGCTGGAGCGACAACGGCGTCTTCAACTTCGAGGGCGGGTGCTACGCCAAGGTGATCCGCCTCTCACCGCAGCACGAGCCGCAGATCTGGGCGGCCACGCGCCGCTTCGGCAGCATCCTCGAAAACGTCGTCTACGATCCCGTCTCGCGCCGCCTCGACCTCGACGACGATTCGATCACCGAAAACACGCGCGCCAGTTACCCGCTCGATTTCATCCCCAACGCCATGCCCGAGAAGATGGCCCGCTCCCACCCGCGCAACGTGATCTTCCTCACGTGCGACGCATCCGGCGTCCTCCCGCCCATCGCTCGGCTCTCGCCCGAACAGGCGATGTACCACTTCATCAGCGGTTACACCTCGAAGATCGCCGGCACCGAGATCGGCCTGGGCATCGAACCCCAGATCACGTTCAGCGCCTGCTTCGGCGGACCGTTCATGGTCCAGCACCCCTTCGCCTATGCCGATTTGCTGCGGAAGAAGATGCTCAAGCACCGCGCCGCCTGCTGGCTCGTCAATACCGGCTGGACTGGTGGCCGCTTCGGCGTCGGCAAGCGTATCAGCATCAGCCACACCCGGGCGCTGCTTTCCGCCGCGCTGGAGGGCCGCCTCGCCGAAGTGCCCTACCGCAAGGATAAGCTCTTCGGCTTCGACGTCCCCACGTCCTGCCCCAACGTGCCCGCTGACGTCCTCGATCCGGCAAACACCTGGGGCAGCAAGGACGAATACTGGAAGAAGTACGACGCCCTCGCCGCACGCTTCGTCGAGAACTTCAAGCAGTTCGCCGACGGCTGCCCCGCCGACGTCGTCCAGGCCGGCCCGCGGCGGATGTGACGATCTCAGCGCCGGCCGGGCCCGCCCCGGCCGGCGCTGATTGAGCCGCTTACGGGCACATCGAACCGAAATTCGCGAGCAGCGACGAAAGGTCGCTCAAATCCACATCCGCATCTCCGTCGACGTCGCCGGTCGAGGGCGTGCCCCCACCCGTCGTCCCGAAGTGCGCGAGCAGCGCGGCAAGGTCCGTCAGATCGACGTCGCGGTCGCGATCGAGGTCTCCGGGCAGCGTGCATGGATCGACCACGCCGCCCATCCAGAACCCGCCGGACAGCTCGAAAACGCCGCCGGTAAGCGTGCCGGCATCCGGCTGGCCGATGGTGCCGCCGACTTCAAACACGCCGCCTACGCTGAACGTCTGCCCGCCACCGTCGATGGTGTGCCAGGACAGGTCATACTGAGCGTGCGCCGAACCGGCACAGGCCAGCGCGGCCAGAATTCCCACAAGCGCGAATCGGTCGCGATTGCCGTACATGAATGCTCTCCTCATCGGGCTCGACGTTTGGTCTTCGATGCCAGGTTCCGGGTTCGTAACGTCGCTCGCGCGACAACCGCGCTGCGATCGCTCATGAACGCCGTATTCAGGGTCGGATGACCACGTCGCCCGATCCTTCGTTGCGACTGGCGACGATCGTCATCGGCGTGTTGAACACCGCCGTTCCCTCGTTGTAGTTTCCGCGAATCGCGATGACCACACCGCCACCGGGGCAGCGATTGGCCGCGCGGCTGATGGCAGCGCGGAGACCATAATCCGGCGCAGCCCAGACCCCCAAGCCGACGCCTATACCTGGCTGTGCGTAAGTCGGCCGGCCGCAGGAGTTTTGGAACGCGATTTCGTCGGACCGATCCGGCAGAGTGAGGGCCGCGGCGATGCGGACCTCTTGACCCGCCGAGAAGCCGATCATGCATTCCGGGTCGGTGTAGGACATCGTGTTGTGCACATCGGGCGCGTATAGCAGGCCGGTGGTGTCGCAGCGAGCGGTTCCAATGTAGGTGCAGTTGTTCACACACGACCCGAGCGAGCCGTCGCAACTGTGCAGGCCCGGATCGGGTGGCGTGTCACAGACCAGATCGCCCAGAGCCCCACAATTGCCCAAGCCCGGGCATTCGGGGCCAAAGCCCGTCTCGTGTGTGTGATAGAGCATGAAATAGTGACCTATTTCATGTGCGAGAATTCCGCCTAGGGCCGTACACGAATTGGACATGATGATCCCCTGCGGCCCCCCGTCGCTACCCGGGACACCGGAGGGAAACGTCGATTGGCCGCAGTAGGGGGCGTTTGGGACGAAGTAGATGTTCAGCGCGCCGGCGACAACGTTGATCTGGCGCAGCGCATCGCCCTCGGTGCCATCCGCGATATCCGCGTAGGTGCTGTTGTCGATGAAGTCGCGGTAGATCGGGATGAAGACCAGTCGCGAATCCGCAAACTCATCGTTGGCTTCGTCCAGGCCGATTTGAATGTTCGCCAGATTGATGCCACCGCTTCCATCCGAGTATCGCACGATGTGAATCGCGACCCGGATGTAGTTGAAATCAGCACCGCGCGTCCAAACGCCGTCAAACAGACCGGCGTCCTGCCATTCCAATTCTCGCTCGATCTGCTCGGCTGTTACGATCGTGCCGCAGAAGCCGTCTGCTTGCAGTGCCGGGCCGGCAGGTTGCTGGGCGAGCCCGAAAGCGGTCAAACAGTTCAATGCCAGGCTGAGCGAAACTGCGTTGCGTCGCGTTTTCATGATTATTCTCACCTTCAGTGACAACCGGGATTGACGAAGCGCGGGCCGCGCAAACCGGCGCGGCCTGCCGACTCGGGCTGCTCCCTACTGGAGATTCACGAGCACCAGCACCATGCCCTTGCCCGACTTGAGCGAGGACATCGCCTTGCCGATCACCGCGCCATTGGCCTTTTCGTGATCGCCGACGCGCATCGCGTGGCCCGGCGTATCCGAAGTGGTCAGCATGTCGCCCGCGACGATCGCACCGCCGGCGTCCGCGTCGCACCAGGCCCACGCGCGGCCGGTCAGCGCCACCGGGTGCTTGCCGTCCGCGACCGAGCCGGTCTGCGTCAGCACCATGCCCGGGTTCACGCCGTTCGCGCCGCTGATGATGCCCGCGACGGTCCTGTCATAAGCCTTGCCGCTGACGCGCAGCTCGCCTACGCGGTCCGGGTCGATCGTGACCACCATGCCGGGCGTCGCGGCGGATTCCAGCGCGCCGCATTCGCTGTTGACGTTGAACGGCTCGGCCACGTCGCTGCCGCCGGTGATCGTCAGCGCCTGCACGCGGGCCATGCCGATCACGTCGAGCTTGGCCGCAGGCGTAGCGGTGCCGATCCCGACATCGCCGTCGCCTTCAACCGTAATGGCCGATACGTCATGAGTGCCCGCACTGACGCCGTTGCCGATCAGCAGTTTTCCGGCGCCTTGTCCGTTTCCGGAACCGGTCGAGATCAACTGCCAGTACCTGCCGCCGACCGATGAGTTCCGCAGGTTCAGCCAGGTCCCGGCAGCGTTGTTGCTCTCGATCGTCGCGGGTGTAAGGCTCGTACCAAGAATACTCAGGGCGTCGGCGGTGAGCGTGCCGGCCACATCGAGCTTGGAAACCGGCGTCGTCGTGCCGACGCCGACATTGCCACCCGCCGGGTTGATCGAAAGGTCCGCCCACGCGGTCAGCGCCGCGTTATGCCCGCCAATCGTCGCGATGCCCGACAGTTCGCCGGCGACGAACGAGTTCGTCGTGCCTGTGGCGGCAATCGCACCGCGCCACACGCTGCTGCCGCCGGTCGTTTGCAGGCGGAAGTTTGCGTTCGGCGTGGTCGTGCCGATGCCGACGTTGCCGGCGGTGTAGCCGATGTTCGTTCCATTCGTGATCCACTGCGAGCCGGGGGGAAGTACCTGCCACGTTCCATTGCCGCTGGCGTCAGACGTCAGCACGCGCCCCGCTCCTGCGCCGTTGCCGTTCAACCGAAACGCATCCGACTCAAACGAACCGGCGACATCCAGCCGCGACCCCGGTGCATTGGTGCCGATACCGACGTTGCCCCCGGCGACATTGACAATCAGCGGGCCGGCGGTGTTGGTCTGTCCATTCCACGCCTGCAGTTCAGCACGGCCGGTGGACTCCGGCGTCGCGATTCTCAATTGCGATCGGCCGAACACGTCCTCGAACCGGCTTGTCTCCGCCGGCAAACCCGACGGAGCGCGAACATGAAGCCGCGCGACTGGCGCTGAGAATCCGATGCCCGCCAGCGCGTTGGCGACGAAGATATCCGTGTTGTTCGGCGAGCGCGTCCACAGCACGCCCGGTGTGCCGTTCGGAGGCGTCGTCAGCACGCCGCCGTTCCCGGCCTCCACGGCATACTGCGCATAGGGTGCGACCGTCAGCGGCTGCCGCGGGTTCAGCGTCTGGAATGTGCCGCTGCCCGCTGGGCTTCGTACGGCGATCTGGAGCCATCGCGCGTCGCCATTGAACGCACCCGGCCCGAAATCGAGCAGCACCGTGAACTGTCCGTCCGCCACCGTAACGCCGCTCACCGGAATCACGGGCCCGACAATCGAGCCCGCGCTGGGATCGGTGTGCAGCGAAAACTGAAAATCCGCCGTCCCATCCACGACCGCGCCCGAGGCCTTGAGCTGCCCCTGATACGTAAATGCACCGGTCACAGGAACTTGCGCTGCGGCCCCGCCACACAGGAGGCCGAGGCCCGCGACCGCCGAAAGGGCCTGTCGGAGTGTCCGTCCGAATCGGGAAGCTGAATCTTGGCGCATGAGCCGTCTCCGTTCGCTGGGTGTCTTCGGTGAAATTGGCCCGAACTCGACCAGATCACGAAAAACGCGCGCCGGGGCGGCAGTAACTCTCTGAAAATTCTCGGTTGATTCACCGGCCATGCCCAGAGGCCGTCCCGTACACGCCGCTCGGCATGTTCGCGCGTCGCACGCCTGGCCTCGGCGACGCCGGGTTTCGGCACCGTTCACGGTAAAATGGAAGAATGGCCCCCGAGACGCCCATCACGCAATACATCGCCGATCTCTCCGCCGGCGACCGCTCGGCGGCCGATCGCCTGCTGCCCCACGTCTACGAGGAACTGCGGGCACTCGCGATCAGCTTCTTTCAGCAGCAGCCCGGCCATCACACGCTCCAGCCCACCGCCCTCGTCCACGAGGCGTACGTCAAGCTCGTCGGCTCCAGCAGCTCCGGCTGGGAAAGCCGAAAACACTTCTTTGACGTCGCCGCCATGGCCATGCGTCAGCTTCTTGCCGACCACGCTCGTCGAAAAGCCAGCCTCAAGCGCGGCGGCGATGTTACCCGTGTAACGCTCATCGACTCGGACGGCGCTTTCGCACCCGAGGCCGGTGCGGCGACCACGCCCGGCGGCGCCCCGGACCTCGACGTCGAGGCCCTCGACGCCGCTCTCACGAAGCTCGCCGCCCTCGACCCGCGCCAAGGCCGGATCGTCGAGCTGCGCTACCTGGCGGGACTCACCACCGACCAAACGGCCGATGTCCTCGGTATCTCCGAGCGGACCGTCCGCCTGGAATGGCAGACGGCCCGCGCCTGGCTGCGGCGGGAGCTGGCCGGATGACGCCGGAGCGACACCGCCGGATTTCGGATGTCTTTCAGGAAATCGTCGAGTTGCCCGCCCCACAGCGTGCGGCGCGTCTCGCAGCGATTTGCGCCGGCGACGATGAGATCCGGCGCGAGGTCGAATCGCTGCTCGAGCACCATCACGAGCGGGCGGACGAGTTCGCCGACGGCAACGTCGGCGTCGGCCGAAAACTCGTGGCCGAACCGAACGCTCCTTCCGCCGGCCTGCCCACCCACATCGGCCGCTTTCGCATCCTCCGTCGCATCGGCGAGGGCGGCATGGGCGTGGTCTTCGAGGCGGAGCAGGACAACCCGCGCCGCATCGTTGCCCTCAAGGTCATCCGCGCCGGCCTCGCCTCCGATTCCGTCGTCCGCCGATTTCGCCACGAGGCCGAGGTCCTGGGTCGGCTCCAGCACGTCGGCATCGCCGATCTCTACGACGCGGGCGTCGCGGAAACGCCGCTCGGACGACAGCCCTACTTCGCGATGCAGCTCATCCAGGGCCGGCCGCTGATCGACTATGCGAAGGAGCAGCAGCTCGACACGCGCGCGAGGCTCACGCTGTTCGCCCGTGTATGCGACGCCGTCGAGTACGCTCATCAGCGCGGCATTATTCACCGCGACCTGAAGCCCGCCAACATCCTCGTCGACGACGCGGGCCGGCCGAAGGTCCTTGATTTCGGCGTCGCCCGCGTCACCGACGACAATGCCACCCTCGCCACGATGCAGACTGCGACGGGCCAGGTCATCGGCACGCTCCCGTACATGAGCCCGGAGCAGATCTCGGGCAAGGCCTCGGACGTCGACACGCGCTCGGATGTCTACTCGCTCGGCGTGACGCTGTACGAATTGCTCGCCGAGCGCCTTCCCTATCAGGTTTCGAACTGCACGCTGCCCGAGGCCGCCCGCATCATCGCCGACGTCGAGCCGACGCACCTGAGCACGATCGACCGGCGCTTTCGGGGCGACGTCGACACGATCGTGACGAAGGCGCTTCAGAAAGAGCGAAGGCTGCGCTACCAGTCGGTCGCCGACTTCGCCGCCGACATCCGCCGCTACCTTTCTGACGAGCCGGTGCTGGCCCGCCCGCCGAGTGCGATGTATCAGATTCGCAAGTTCGCCCGGCGCAACAAGGCCCTGGTCGCCAGCGTGCTCGGAGTATTCCTGGCGCTGGTCGTCGGCTTGCTGGGGATGTGGTGGTTCGCCGCCGGCGAATCGCGTCAGAAAGCGACCGCGGAATCCGCCTCGCGCGAAGCCCGCCGACTGGCCTACCGCGTCAGTGTCAACGCCGCGGCCGACGCGATCAGCGACCACAGCCTGAGCGTCGCCCGAAAGCTGCTGGATGAAGCGCCCGCCGAGCTGCGCGGCTGGGAATGGCTCCATCTCTCGACGCGGCTCGACGACAGCTATCGGCGAGTTCAGGGAATTCCGCCTCCGGGCGGCTGGCTCCAAGTGCGAGCCGACGGCAACCTCGTCCAGCGCACGGTGTTTCACGTGATCCTGGTTGACGTTCGAACCGGCACGATCAGCAAACAGGCCAGCAGTTCGCGCCCCGTGATCGCCGTCACGCGCGACGGCACGCGCGTGGCTGCCGTTGCGGAATTAACGCGCATCACGCTGCACGACCTGGACAGCGGCGCTGTGGAATCGCTCGCGGACATGACCGGCGTGAGCTCCCTCGACTTCAATTCCGAAGGAACACTGCTTGCGGCCGGAGGAGCGAACCGCGAATTGCGCCTGTATGACCTGCGAACCAGGACGCTGCTTTGGGAGACCACGCTGCCGCGGCTGGCGTTCGACCTATCGTTCTCCCCCGACGGCATGCGGCTCGCCGCGCGCGACATAACGGGTTTCGTCGTTGTGGCCCTGCGCGACGGCCGGTTGGAGCACAATTTCGATGTGCCCGGATTTCAGCGATTCACGGCGTCAGTCTGGAGCCACGACGGACAGCTGGTCTTCAGTCGAGAGATGCTCTTCAACCCGAATCGGAATTTCATCACACCGATTCGCCTCGCCGACGGCGCGCGGCTGCCGAGCTGGCCCGAGCACCACCGCGAGCTGTCGTCGTTTCTGCTTACGCCGGACGGCGCGACCGGGGCGACCGGCTACGCCGGCGGACTGCTTCGGCTCCACGACCTGCCGGGCGGCGCGATCCGCCGCGAATTCACAGTCGAGGGCGGCGCTGTCGTCGCCCCCGCGTTTTCACCGGACGGGAAGCTGCTGGCGTACGGCCAATTGAATGGCATGATCTGCCTGGAAGATCGCGTGTCCGGCCGCCACGTCAGGACGCTTCGCGGCCAGGATTCGCCGTCCAGCACCATCGTCTTTTCCGGCGACGGAAACACGCTCTTCTCAAGCGCGATCGATGGCGTTATTCGCGCATGGGACATTTCGAGCAGCAACGAAAAGAACATCCTGTACGGGCATGAAAGCTACGTATACCCGGTTGTTTTCAGCCCCGACGGCACGACGCTGGCCAGCGGATCGTGGGACGGCACGATCCGCCTGTGGGACGTGGCGTCGCAGCGCGCACTTGCCGTCCTGACCGGACACACGGGATACGTCCGCTCCCTCGCGTTCAGCCCGAACGGGCGCTTTCTTGTCTCCACCACGGTCGACGGCAGGGAGGCGTTCCTCTGGGATCGCTCGACGGAAACCCACGTTCCCATTCCCCTGCGCAGCCCGCCGGTCCCGGACACCCCCGCATTTTTCAAGGACAGCCGGCGAATCTGGCTTCCAGGCGACCTTGCGTCCGAGGAGCACGCGTGGAATATCGAAACCGGCGAGGTCGAGACCATTTCGCGCAACGCACTTCGTGAACTGGCGGACGATCGGGTCTCACCCGACGGACGCTGGATGGCGCGAATCGTCGGGTCCGAATCGAGTCTCGTGATCGTCTCATTGCAGGACTCCGGCACAGCGCGAAAAATCACCACGGGCGTCGCCCGGGCGACGTTCAACCGAGCCGGCGACAAGGTTCTCACGGCGATGGGCGAAACTCCCGTGGCACGGCCGCACATCTCCGTTCTCGATGCTGCGACGGGTGCGATGCTGCTTGAATTGGCGGGGCACATCGGCGACGTCTTCGACATCCGATTTTCGCCAGACGGAAAAAGATTCGCGAGCTGCGGCCGGGACGGCTCCATCCGCATCTGGGACGGCGAGACATTCGATCAACTCGTGTCCCTCCGGGGTCACACGGATTACGTCTGGTCCGTCGCCTGGAGCCCCGATGGACGAACGCTCGCCTCCGGGTCGGGAGATGGCACGATTCGACTCTGGACTACGCGCCAATGACGATCGCGTCCGGAGACCCGATCACCCGGCAACAGCCACGGATTCGACGGTCCCGTTATTCTGGCGCCATGAACATCCGACTCATCATCATCGCTGTCGCCTCGCTCCTGATCACGCACACCAGTTCAGCACAGTTTGACGCGACCGGCCAGCTCTCGAAGTACAACGTAATCTGGTCGAGGCCGAGCCCCGACGCCTCGGGGGCGATGCCGATCGGCAACGGCGAGGTCGGGCTCAACGGCTGGGTCGAACCCGGCGGCGATCTCGTCTTCCTCGTCGCGCGAACCGACGCGTGGAGCGAGACCTGCCGGCTGCTCAAGCTGGGGCGCGTTCGCATCAGCATCACACCAGGTCCGCTCACCCAAAAGGACGGCGCCGCGCCGGTCTTCCGCCAGACTCTTGACCTGCCCACGGGTTCAATCGAGATTCTGCTCGGCGACGACGAGCATCGCGTTTCCATGACGCTCTTCGTCGACGCCGATCAGCCCGTCGTGCACATCATCGGAACGGCCGCAGCTCCCGTGACGATTCGGGCTACCGTCGAATGCTGGCGAACCGAGCGAAAATCGCTCAGCGCCAATGCAGATGAACTCAAATCCTCCTGGACGATGCACAGCGCACCCGCGACCGTGGAGGTGTGGGAGAGCCCCGACGTCTTCGTCGAAGATCCCGGTGCGGTCAGCTGGTATCACCGCAACGAACACTCCGTCGTCCCGCTCACGCTCAGGCACCAGGGTCTGGAATCGATCGCGTCCGATGCGACCGATCCGCTCATTCACCGCACGTTCGGCGGTCGGCTCAGCGGCGAGGCATTCGACCGGGTCGACCGCTCCACGATCGCGAGCCATGCGCCCACCCGGCGGTTCGCCCTCCGCCTCACAACGCACTCAGCCCAGACCGATACGCCGAACGCATGGCTGGAGCAGCTCCGCGCCATCGACCGGAAGGCCGCGACGGCCGAGGCAGCACGGAATTCCACCGCAACCTGGTGGGAGGCATTCTGGAAGCGGTCGTGGATTTTCGTTGACGGCGACACGGAATCCGCGATTCCGACCAATGCGCACAAGCTCCGGCTCGGGATCGACGCCGAGGGCGGCAACCGGTTCGTCGGCGAATTCGGCCGCGTGCAGATGTTCGGCGATGTGCTCGACGATGACCGAATCGCGCAACTCTCCCGCTCGCAATCCAGTTCTCTTCCGACGTCCGATTCGCCACCCGTGATCGGAGCCTGGAGCGCCGGGACCGAACCCGGCGCTACTGTCAAAAAAGACCCGCCGCCCACTTCGGCGCTGACGATCGCGGCCTGGATCAAACCGGCCTCCGATCTCCGAACCGGCCGTATCGTCGACAAGATCACCCCCGGTGGCTCGGACGGCCTGCTCTTCGACATCCAGCCCAACGCCACGCTGCGGTTGATCGTGGGCAACGCCACGCTTGCGGCAGCGGGAAGCGTCACACTGGGCGAATGGAGCCACGCAACCGCCACAGTGGACGCCGCAACCGGCGCGCTGCGCCTGTTCGTCAATGGGAACGAAGTCGCCCGCCGCGACGGCGACGAAGCCCCGGGCCCGTCAAGGGTCACGCGCGGCTACATCCTCCAGCGGTGGATGCAGGCCTGCGCCGGACGCGGCGCGTACCCGATCAAGTTCAACGGATCGATCTTCACGGTCGAACCGCGCCACTCCGGCGGGCCCGACTTCAATCCCGACTACCGACGCTGGGGCGACTGCTACTGGTGGCAGAATTCCCGGCTGCCCTGCTACTCGATGCTCGCGGCCGGCGACTTCGAAATGATGCAGCCGCTTTTCTCCCTGTACGCAGCGGCCGTCCCGCTCTGCGAAGCCCGTGCCCGCCTCTATCACCTCGTGCGCGGCGCATACTTCCCCGAGACGATGACGATCTTCGGCACCTACTCAAACGGCGACTACGGCTGGAACCGCACGGGGCACGAAGCGCGCGACGTTCTCTGCCCCTGGTGGCAGTACGCCTGGAACCAGGGCCCCGAACTGCTCGCGCTGATGCTCGACTATTGGGACTACACCCATGACCGCGACTTCCTGAAGCGGCGACTGCTGCCGATGGCCCGCAGCGTCCTCGATTACTTCGACTCGCGCTTCGCACGCGACGCCGCCGGGAAACTCATCATCTCCCCCACCCAGGCGCTCGAAACCCACTGGCACAAGGTCGTCAACGACGCACCCTGCGTGGCGGGCCTGCACGACGTCCTCGGGCGGCTCCGCAAGCTCCCGGCCGATGCCGTTGCGGCCGACGACCGCGCCTTCTGGACGCGATTGAGCGACGCTTTGCCGCCGATTCCAACGATCGAAAAGAACGGCGTGCGGATGCTCGCGGCCGCCGAACGCTTCGACCCAGGCCAGCAGAACGTCGAGACGCCCGAGCTCTACGCCGTCTTCCCGTTCCGTCTTTACGGCCTGGGCAAGCCCGACCTGGAGCTGGCCCGGGCCGCGTATCGCGTCCGCCCGCACCGATTCACCCACGGCTGGAGCCAGGACGGCCAGTTCGCCGCACTCCTCGGATTCACCGACGACGCGCGCGCCAATGTGCTCGCAAAAAGCCGCAACAGCAACGCCGGCCACCGCTTCCCCGCGATGTGGGGCCCCAATTTCGACTGGGTGCCGGACCAGGACCACGGCTCAAACCTCATGACCACGCTCCAGCTCATGCTCATGCAGACGGACGGCGATTCGATCCGCCTCCTGCCCGCCTGGCCCGCTGAGTGGAACGTCTCGTTCCGTCTGCATGCCCCCAGGAACACCGTTGTCGAAGGCGAATACCGCCAGGGCCGGCTCGTCCGGCTCGACGTCACCCCGGCCGAGCGGCGAAAAGACGTCGAAATCGCCCCCCCGGCCATGCAACCTGATCCCGTCAGATGAGTGGATACCGTCGTAAGACGGCCGCCACAAATTTCGGCAAATTCCATATTGACGAGGCCCCTCTCGCCGATACCATCCTTGACGCTATGTGTTCGCGGCCGATTTCATGGCTCTGCTGCCTCCTCGCAGGTCTCGCGCCGATTCTGGCGTTGGGAAAGGCCGACGCCCACGCGCACGAACACCGCTCGAGCGCGGCCGCGGTCAGCGAGCATTCACACGAAGACGGCCATGTCCCGCACCACCGCCATGATCACGATGGTGAACCGATCCCGCTTTCTCTCGAAGCCGGCACAGCGGCCGCTCGAACAGGGCTCGTCGGCGTTTGGCACCTTCCCCCGATCCTGATCGATCCGCTCGTCAATGCCGTCGCCGAGATTCCCGCCCTTTCGTGCTGCCGCATGCCTGACGATCGCCGGTCCCGCTCGCCCACCGCCCCCGCCCCGGGGGACACGCTGCCCCTCCTGATCTGATTCGGCCCCCGCGCGGCTCGCTCCGTTGTATATGAGCGACCCGTGGCCCTGTGCGCGCTCGCGCTCGAATCCTCGAACCGGACAACCCGAACCGTCTCCACACGGGCTGCTTTGACAGGCTGGTTTCCATGCGTGCGACCCCGTTCCTCGTTGCCGTGCCTCTGTTCGTAGCCGGCTGCGCATCACTCGACGCCCGTTCGGATCTCGAGCGCGGCGCAAGACTCGTCGAAACCGCTGTCGGCGTCCCCCCGGCGACGCTGCTCGCCGACCAGCAGGTCGCACGCTCGAAAACCGCCGACCTGCTCGCCGGCGGCCTCACGGTCGACGACGCGGTCCAGGTCGCGATGCTCAACAACCCGCGCGTCCGCGCCGCGCTGCTCTCGATCGGCGTCTCCCGCGCCGATTTCGTCCAATCAACCCTTTTCACCAACCCGACGCTCACGCTGTCCCTGCAATGGCCCGACGGCGGCGGTCTCGCGAATTTTGAGGCCGCGCTGACCCAGAACATCGCCGAACTCTGGCTGATCCCGGTCCGCCGGCGCGCGGCGCAGCGCGACCTCGATCGGGCCGTTCTCGACGCCGCCCGGGAAGTCGCCGCGATCGCCCGCGACGCCCGGACCGCGTACGTTCGAGCCATCCGGGCCGCCGGTCTTCAGAAGATCGCCCGGCAGCAATTGGAGATCAATGAAAAGCTGGTCGAAGTCGCGCTCCTGCGACAGCAGGCCGGTTCCGGAAGCGAAATCGACGTCAACCTCGCTCGAACGCAGAAGCTCGAATCGGACACGGCCGTGCGAAATGCCGCGCTTGCCGTGACCGAGGCGCAGTCGGAACTCGCCCGCACCCTGGGGCTTTCCGACGCGCCGGACTCGCTCGTCCTCACCGACTCGTTGACCCAACCTGTCCGCTGGACGCTGAGCGCCGACGAACTCCGGCAAACCGCCCGGGCGAATCGCCTCGACCTTCAGATCGCCGACCGGTCCGTGGCGGCCGCTGAAGCGCGCGTGCGCGAGGAGCGCGTGCGGTTCCTGAAGTCTGTGGAAATCGGCTTTGCGCTCGAACGCGGCGAACGGCGCTCGCGCGGCGACCGCAATTGGGCGGCCGAGACGTTTTTCGATTCGCTCCAGTCCCGGGCGCTGACGCCGCCCAGTCTCATGCCGCGCGAGCGGGAAGGTACGGATTTCATGATCGGCCCGGCGTTCGGCGTCGAATTGCCGCTCTGGGACCAGAACCAGGCCCAGATCGCAAAAGCGGAAGCACTGCACGGGCAGGCGGTGCAGTTTCGGGACGCGTTGCTGGTCGACGTCGCGCAGGATATCCACTCGCGCCTCGCACGGGCCCGGACCGCGGCCGAGAACGCGCGCTTCTTCCACGACGAGCAGTTGCCCGCGGCCGAGCGCAGCGCGGAACTGTCACGCGACGCCTATCGGGCCGGCAGACTTTCGTTCCCGTCCGTGCTCGAGGCCGAGCGAAGCCTCCTCACGGCCCGCAGCGGCTATCTGGCGGCGCTCGAGAGCGCGGCGCTGGCGACGATCGATCTCGAACGCGTCACCGGCCGCCCTGCGGCAGCGCTGGGGGCCGCTTCCGATTCGAGTTCTTCCGCAACAACGCAGCCGGCGGCCGCATCGGCGCCCGGAGAGATTGAACCATGATGTACCGCATAGGCCTTTTCTGGATCACGGCTGCGATCACGCTCGCCGGATGCAACCGCGACACGGCGCACACGCACGCCGAATCGGCGCCGGCCCCGTCTGCCCCTCCACCGACCAATCGGATCGAAGTGCCTCCTGCGGTGCGCACGAACCTGGGTATCACATTTGCGAAAGTCGAATCGCGCCACGTGGCCCGCACGATCCGCGTGCCCGGACGATTCGAGCTCTCCCCGCACGGCCGCCGCGAATACCGGACCATGCTCGGCGGCCGCGTCGAGCTGCACGCGCGCCAGTTCGACCGTGTCGAACCCGGCCGGCTTCTCTACACGCTCGATTCTCCGCAGTGGCGCGAGTTGCAGGAGCGGCTCAGCGAAGCACAGTCGCAGATCCTCCAGGCCCGCGCCCGTGCGGAGACGATTGACCCGCTCATGGCCGCCCACGAGCAGCACCACGAAGAACTGCAAAGCGGCGTCCGGATCTGGAACGAGCGGGTGGCACAACTCGAGCAGACTCGCGCCACCGGTGTCGTGACCGCCGAGGAATTCGCCCAGGCCCGGGCCGCCCTGGCAACAACCCGCGCCGAATTGGCCGAGGTCATGGAAAAAGAAGCCGAGCTGCTTTCGCGAAAAATCGAGATCCAGGCCGAGTTGAACGCCAGCCAGGAGCGGTTCGAACTGCTTCTCTCCAATGCCGCCTCGCTGCTCGGCATCCCGACGGATGCGCTTCTCGAATCCGACCCGACCTCCGCCCAGCAGCATCCGCGCTGGCGGGAGATCAGACGGGTCGAGGTTCGTGCGGCCGCGCCGGGCGCGGTCGAGTCCGTCGCGCTGACCAGCGGCGCCTGGGCCGGCGAGACGAGCCTCGTCCTGGCGACCATCCAGCCGGAAAACCTCCGCTTCCGGGCGCGGGGGCTCCAGAGCGACCTCAACCGCCTGCGTGACGGCTTGCCCGGCCGCGTCGTTCCCCCCAAAGGCGGCGGGCCGGCGCTCGACGGCGCGATGACCGGCACGATCACCGTCGGCCTGACCGCAGACCCGGAGGAGCGCACGATCGAACTCTATTTGACGCCGGAGAAACTCAGCGCCTGGGCACGACCAGGCATTGCCGCACACCTGGAAATCGTCGTCGAGGGCGGTTCCGGCCCCGAACTCGCGATCCCCGTCGCGTCGACGATCCGCGACGGCCTGCAAACGGTCGTTTTCCGTCGCGATCCCGCCGACCCGGACAAGGTGATCCGCCTGGAAGCCGACCTCGGCGTCAGCGACGGTCGCTGGATCGTGATTAACAGCGGTGTGAAAGAAGGCGACGAGATCGTTCTGGAGGGGATCTATCCGCTCATGCTCGCCACCTCCGGCAGCGCGGCCCGGGGTGGACACTTCCACGCCGACGGCACCTGGCACGGGGAAGATCACTGATGCTCCAGAAGCTGATTGCTTTCTCGCTGGAACGCGCGTCGCTGGTCCTGACGGCGGCGGTTCTGCTCGTCGCGCTGGCCGCCTACCAGCTGCCGCGCATGTCGGTGGACGTCTTCCCCGAGCTGAACGCGCCGACCGTGGTGATTCTGACCGAAGCCGGCGGCCTCGCCGCGGACGAAGTCGAGCAGTTCGTGACATTCCCGATCGAGACCAGCGTGAACGGCCTGCCCGGCGTGCGTCGTGTCCGCAGCGCCAGCAGCATCAGCCTCTCGCTGGTCTGGGTTGAGTTTGATTGGGGTTCCGACATCTACCGCGCCAGGCAGCTCGTGACGGAACGCCTCGCCACGGTCCGCGACTCCCTTCCGGAAAACGCCCACGCGGAGATCGCTCCCATCACCAGCATCACCGGCGAGATCATGCTGCTCGCGCTGTCGTCGCCCGAGGGCACGGTCAGCGACCTGGAACTCCGCGCCTACGCCGAGTTTGATCTCCGCAATCGGCTCCTGGCCGTGCCGGGCGTCTCGCAGGTTTCCCCGATCGGCGGCGAGCTTCCCGAATACCAGGTCAATGTCCATCAGGACCGCCTCGCCCTCTATGGGCTCACCGTCAGCGACGTCGTCGACGCGGCCCGCCGGGCGCACAGCACGGCGCCGGCCGGCTACCTGGCCAACGTCGCGGGCCTGGAGTATCCGATCCGGCAGACGGCGCGCGTGCAGAGCGTCGAGGACATCGCCGGCGCAATCGTGAAATTCCACGATGGCGCGCCGGTCCTCATCGGACAGGTGGCGGACGTGTCCCTCGGCCCCGCCCCCAAACGCGGCACCGCCGCCGACCGCGGAACCAGCGCGGTGGTGCTCAGCGTCCAGAAGTCTCCGGGCACAAACACACTCGGGCTCACCAGCGCGCTCGACCGCGTTCTCGATGACATCGAGAAGAGCATGCCGGCCGGTATCAGGCTCAACCGCGATGTCTTCCGGCAGGCCAACTTCATCCAGCGCTCCGTCGACAACGTGACCCGCGTGCTGCTGGAGGCGACCGTGATCGTCGCTGTCATCCTCGTGCTCTTCCTCATGAACATCCGCACGACCGTCATCACCCTCGCTGCCCTGCCGCTCTCCCTCGCCGTCACCCTCCTCCTCCTCTGGTGCCTGGATATGACGATCAACGTCATGACCCTCGGCGGGCTGGCTGTCGCGATCGGCGTCCTCGTCGACGACGCGATTATCGACGTGGAAAACGTCTTCCGACGCCTGCGCCAGAACCGTACGGCGCCTGAAGCCGCACGCCGGCCGTTCGTCGAGACGATCTTCAACGCCAGCAACGAAATCCGCCCCGCGATGGTCTTCGCCACGATCATCATCGTCATCGTGTTTGTGCCCCTGCTCTTCCTTCAGGGCCTGGAAGGCCGCTTTTTTCGCCCGCTCGGAATCACCTACATCGTCTCGATCCTGGCGTCGTTGATCGTCGCCCTCACCGTCACCCCCGCGATGTGCAAGCTACTCCTCCGCGGCCGGCTCGGTGGAGAGCGGCACGCCGACGGCGCGTTCGTTCGCATCCTGAAACGGATCTACGAGCCTTCGCTGCGCTGGTCGATCCGCCGCCGCGGCCTCGTCCTCACGGGCGCGATCGTCGTGACCGTCCTCGCCGTCTGGCTCGGCAGCACG
Organism: Planctomycetota bacterium; assembly: GCA_045863555.1. Classification (GTDB taxonomy): domain Bacteria; phylum Planctomycetota; class Phycisphaerae; order UBA1845; family Fen-1342; genus JACRLV01. The sequence continues at coordinate 118,848 of BTUU01000005.1, forward strand.
TTCGGCAAGAGCTTCCTGCCGGCGTTCAACGAAGGAACCTTCACCGTCTTCCTGATGGCCCCGCCCGGGACGTCACTCTTCGAAAGCGATCGCCTGGCCCGGGGGATTGAACGGCGTCTCGGTGAAATCGAGGGCGTGCGCAGCGTCACCCGCCGAACCGGCCGCGCCGAACGCGACGAGCATGCGGAACCGCCGAGCAGTTCCGAGATCGACATCACGATTCTCCCCGGAGCCCGAATGACGGCAGTACGAGAGAAAATCGATGAAGTCATCAGTCAGGTGCCGGGCATCACCACGACCATCGGCCAGCCGATCGAGCATCGACTCTCGCACATCCTCTCCGGGACCCCCGCGGCCATCGCGATCAACGTCTTCGGCGACGATCTCGCCACGCTACGCGTCCTCGCCAGAGAAATCGAGGCCGCGCTGAAGACGGTCCCGGGAGCGCGCGATGTCGCCGCCAATCGCGAGGTGATGGTCACTTCCCTCCCCATCCGCTATCGCCCGCACGACCTGGCCGCCGCCGGCCTCTCTCCGGCCTCCGCGGCCGAACAGGTGCAGCGAGCCCTCTACGGCGAAGTCGTCGCCGAGGTGAACCAGGGCATCCGCCGCTACCAGATGGTTGTGCGGCTCGCGCCCGAAGAACGCGAGCGCCCCGAGCAACTGGAAAACCTGCTCCTGCGCGGCCAGGGCGGCGCGATCGTCCCGCTCAACCAGGTGGCGGACATCGGCCCGGAGCGCACCAGCAATCTCATCGCACGCGAAAACGCCCGCCGCAAGTCCGTGATCTCCTGCAACGTCGCCGAGGGCTACAACCTCGGCCAGCTTGTCGAGCAGGTCCGCGCGAAAGTGGACCCCATTGTGCAGCGGGTCGGATACGCCGTCCATTACGGCGGACAGTTCGAGGCCCAGCAGTCCGCGGCGCAGACAATCTACATCGCCGGCCTCGGCGTGATCGTCGCCATGGTCATGCTGTTGCAACTCTCGACCGGCTCGCTCCGGGCGGCCCTGCTGGTCATGCTCAATCTGCCCCTCGCGATCATCGGCGGCATCATCGCCATCTACCTGACCGAGAGCGGTCCGAGCGTCAGCGCGGTGCTGAACAACACGCTCGCGCTCCTGGGTCTGGCCGATCATCCCTATCGGGCGCCGGTCATCTCGATCGCCAGCATGGTCGGATTCGTCACGCTGTTCGGCATCGCCGTCCGCAACGGCATCCTGCTGGTGAATCACTATCAGCACGTCATGCAGGCGGAGCACAGGCCGCTCATCGATTCGATCATCCAGGGTTCCATGGAACGACTTGTGCCGATCCTGATGACCGCGCTCTGCGCCGCGCTCGGGCTTGTGCCGCTCGCGCTGCACGCCGGTGAACCCGGCAGCGAATTGCTGGCTCCGCTCGCCATCGTCGTGCTCGGTGGACTGATCAGTTCGACGTTCCTCAATCTCATCGTCGTGCCCGCGGGCTATGCGCTGGTGTTCGGCGCGCCCCGTCCGCAGACCCGTTCCGCTTCGCCCGAACTCTCGGACATCCTCGACGCCGCGCGTCATGTGCCACAGAAATCAACCACCACGCAAGGAGAATGACCGATGAACCATCCCGCCCTCGTCGCCGTCACAGCGATTATTCTCATCCTGGCCGGTTGCGATCAGAAACCCGCCGCCCCGCCCGCCGGAAGCGGCTCTACCGCGGCCGCCGACCCGTCCGCGGGGGCTTCCGAGAAATCTGCCGGTGAATCCCGGCCGGCCTCCGGCCACGGCCACAGCGGCGAGGTCGTTGACCTCGGAACGTCGACGGTCGGCGAACTCACCGTACAGGCGTCACGCGACGCCGGTGAACTCAAGGCCGGCGGAGATGCCGCCATCGACGTGCGGATCACCACCGCCGACGGAAAACCCGCGTCGGTCACGGCCGTGCGGTTCTGGATCGGCACGGAAGACGCGAAGGGATCGGTAAAGGCCCGCGCCGAGATCGAAGACCCGCAGGACCCTGGCCGCTGGCACACGCACGCGGAACTCCCCAATCCGCTGCCCGAAGGCGCCCGGCTCTGGGTCGAAATCGAGACCGCCGAGGGCAAGAAGGCTGCGGGATTCGACCTGAAGCGCTGAATCGCGCGCACGCCGATCCGCGCCCCAGAGAGAGCGGTCCCTCCCGGCGCCCGGGTTGACGAATCCGCGAAGAAGAATGTACTCTCACATCTGTGAGATTTCTTCAACCTGAAACGAGGTCAGCATGGGCCGTCGCAAGAAAAACGTCGCAGGCACTCAAGCGAAAATCAACATTGTCAGCATCTCGCTCGCACCCAAGACGCGCGACGCCTTCCTTGACATCTGCGATCAGCGGGGGATGACCATCAAGATGGCCCTGAGCCGGATGGTCGGCTGGTTCTCAAAACTCGATCTCACCGAGCAGGCGCTCGTCCTCGGTCAGGTCGATCCCGACGACGAAGGCGGACTCGCCGGCATCCTCAAGCGCCGAAAATAGCCCCGAAGGGGGCCGCCGACGGCGTCGCCGCAGACGCGCGGGTTTGCGAAAAGTCCATTTAGCAGGGCGGGTCTGCGTCACGCACGACAGCGTAGCAGATCGTCCGCCATCTGCACGATGCGGTCATGCAGGTGCAGCCGGGCGCGCCACGCCGCCGGGAGTTCATCCTCGCCGTAGTACGCGCCGGCCAGTTGCCCGAAGACCGCCCCGGTTGTATCCGCGTCTTCTCCCAGGTTGACCACGCGCAGGCACCCGTCACGGAAGCTCCCCGTCGAGTGGAACGCCCAGAGCGCCGCCTCCAGCGTCTCCACGACGTACCCGCCGCCGCGGATCTCCGGCGGTCCGCGACGAAGGTATGACCCCCGGCGAATCTCGTCGATCTCCGGTGTCAGCGCCTCCTCGCCGCGCCACGTCCCGACCGCGTCCGGATCAACCAGCTCCGATTTCGACCGCCCCTCGAGCAGGCCGACCAGCAGCGCCGCGAGATATCGCGCCCCATCGACCGCCGCGCGGGCCCCGTGCGTCGTCCGCGAACTGTCCGCCGCCCGCGCGACCGCGACGTCCCGACTGCCGCCGTAGTAGAGCGCAATCGGTGCCAGCCGCATGATCGACCCGTTCCCCGCGGATCGAGCCTCTGTCGATCCGCACCAGGGCCGCCCCGTTCGCTCGAATTCACGGAGCGAGGCCGATGTCGTGTTCCCGATGTCGAAGCAGCGCCCCGTGCTGCTCCAGTATCCCTCACGCCACCAGCGCACGTACCGTCGCAACTGGTCGACCGGATCGAAGCCGCCGCATTCGAGGAGGCTCTCCGCGAGGCACATCGCCATCGACGTATCGTCGGTCCATTGCCCCGGCTTCAGCCGAAATGGCCCACCACCGACCATGTCGGTCAGCGGCTGAAACGTCCCCGGCGCCTGAAATTCCAGCGCTGTCCCGACCGCATCGCCGATCGCCAGACCCAGCAGGCATCCGCGATAGCGCGCCGAAAGCTCCACCGTGCTCGCCTCCGTCGCATCACCTTTCGAAGCGGAGCGAGTGCAGCGTCACGACGCCGTTCCGCGGAGTCCCCTGAAACTGCAGCCCCAGGTTCAGCACCGCCCTCGTCTCGATCTGATTGCCGCCGCGCTGGTTTCCCCAGAAACGCTGCCGCTCGAGATCGCGAATCGCGATCCGCTGCACGGCGCGCTTCCCCGAGGCATACCACGCGTCGGAAATAAACGCCTCGCCGTCGTCCCCCGCAGAAGATGAATAATCCGCCTTGCCCGGCGGCCCGCTGCCCGCCTCCGCGAGGACGAAGTTCAGTTGAAGACCGCGCGGCGCTGTGTACTCGATGACCACCTGCGAATACCCGTCCAGATCGGTCGCATCCGCCGGCCCCTCTTTCAGCGCGGCCGACTTCGGCCCGTAGAAGCTCAACCCGCAGCCATAGCTCGTCCCCACGTCGATTTTCAGCGAGAGACCGTCCAGATCAGCCGTCCACGCCAGCGACGCGTCCGGCGCATGCCAGATCTCCGGCTCGCGGACCCAGTCCTTCAGCAGATCGAGCGCGGCCGCCCGCTCCGGACGCTGGCCGGGTGCGAAACTCGGACGGGCGAGCGCGGGCAGTTCCTTCGGCATGGTCCGTTCGGTGCGGGCTCGGATCTTCGCAACGTCGCCATGCACGCGCTTCATCGTTCCCAGCAGCGTCGTGTAAGGCCGATTGTCGATGTCGACAATCCCGTAGTTCGAATCCTCGCCGTCGAACCGTCCCTGCGGCGACTGATCGGCGAATTCGAACCAGTGCGCCCCGACCACGATCGGAATGGACGCAATCTCGCGGAGAAATTCCTCGTAGTGGCGGGCTCGATCGGCCTGCGTCGCGACCACCGGCCCCGCGCCGCGGGTATTCGGATTTCCGCTCGAGTTCTCACGGGCGCGCCACGAAAACTCCGTGATCATCAGCGGCCGCTTCGTCAGCAGCCAGAAGCGCGAGTACTGACGCAGCGCGGACTGCGGCGAGAAGTTATAGTCATTCAGTGAGATGACGTCGCAGTAGCGCCCCTCCGCTTCGAGCACAGCGTCGGGCGCGTCCCCGCCATGGCGCACGCCGAGGACGAGCACACCCGGCAGCGCCTCCCGCACGACGCGCGACGCCACCGAGAAGAACCGCTCCGCCACCAGGCGCGTGAACGCCGCGCGATCTTCCGCGGCCCGGCCGTTCACGGATAGCCGAAGCGTCTCCGAGTTCAGCTTCTCCCACGAGCGCTCCTCGATCTGCCAGGCCGCCGCGAGCGCCGCGGAATCCGCATAGCGCGATCGGAGAAAACGGACCGCCGCCTCGCGCGCGGGAGAGCTCGCGTCCAGATCGAGCGCCCGTTCGAGCAGCGTGTAATTCCGGCTCGGTTCGTACGCGCTGCGCCCCCACCACGGCATCTCGTTGTCGAGAAACACGCCCATCAGTCCCGTCCGGTCGGGATACTCGTCCAGCACGATCTGCATGTTCTTTCGGGCGCGTTCCTCATATTCCGGCGCCAGCGCTTCAAAACACCGATCCGGCCCGTGGCCGACAACATAAAGCACGATCGTGCGGTGCAGCCCGTTTCCCGCCGGCGCTTCTTTGCGGCTCCACGCCCCGACCGTGTTGAAGCCATGATCGACGAGCAACGCCCGCGTCGCGGCCGACCACGCCGCCGCATCGCCGCCGAACTGCCGCTCCACGGCGTCGTAATAGCGCGTCTCCGGCCGCGGATTCCACGCGCTCGGCGAGACGTTATTGACCCCGAGCGAGAAGAACCGCGATCCGTCCGGCGCCGCGAACGCCCACACGCCGCGCGCATCCGGTGCGACTGTGTACCCGGCGGGGCGCGATTCCTGTGCGGTGGCCGCTGCGCCGCAGAGCATGGTCATCGCCACGGAAAGGAGACAGGAATTGCGACGGCGGCCCGGCGTCGCGCGCACTGCTCTTACGACATCGCTTTTCACGGCTCACCCCCGATTCGCTGCCTTTGCGAGACTCAAACGCTGCGATCCCGAAGGCCGGTCTTCGCCCGCGGTCTCGCCCCCGACGGGATTCGCGCCCATGACCGGCACATCTCCCGACTCCCGGAGCGAGGCGCCGTTCGTCTCGATCACGCGCCGATACCAGTGCGCCGAGTCCTTCAGCACGCGCTGCTGCGTCGCGTAATCGACGTACACAAGTCCGAAGCGATCCTTGTACCCTTCCGCCCATTCAAAATTGTCCAGGAGCGACCAGTGGAAGTAGCCGCGGACGTCCGTGCCGTCCGTGATCGCGCGTTCCAGCTCCAGCAGGTACCGCCGCGTGTAGTCAATCCGCTGCGGATCGCGCACCCGACCGTCCAGATCGACCCAGTCCAGGTTGGACATCCCGTTCTCGGTCACCACGATCGGCGAACCGTACCGTTCCCAGAGGAATCTCGGGCCCCAGCGCAGCGACTCGGGCGCAACCGGCCAGTTCAGCGCGGACCGCGGACATCCGATCGGATGATCTACCGTCACCGCTTCGCCGCTGGTGTCATTCGCCGTCCGTGTTCCCGAGTAAATATTCACGCCGAGAAAATCGACCGGCTGCTGGATCACATCCATGTCGCCTCGATGCACGCGCGGCGCGTCCGCGCCGAAGCAGCGAAGCCCATCGTCCGGATAGCGGCCCAGGTGGATCGGGTCGGCGAACCACGCCGTGTTCCACATGTCCGGCTTCAGCACCGCCAGCGTCGCACGCCGCGCCGCATCAATGTCCGCCGCGCTCTCCGTCGCGGGATAATTCACCCGCACCGCCGGCGCCCAGCCGATCTGGCCCGGCCGCTTCATGACCGCGCGCATCCGCTGCACCGCCTGCCCATGCGCCAGCAGCGCGTGATGCGCCGCTGCGAGCTGCTCGCGCACTGACAGCTTCAGCCCGGGCGCGTGAATGCCTTGCCCGAGCCCTAGACCGATGAAGATCTGCGGCTCGTTCAGCGTGATCCAGCGGTTCACGCGGTCCGAGAGCCGCGCCGTGACAACGCCCGCGTATTCCGCAAACCACTCCGCAATCTCGCGATTCTGCCAGCCGCCGCGCTGCTGGAGCGCGTCGGGAAGCTCCCAGTGATACAGCGTCGCCCAGGGTTCGATCCCCGCCGCGAGCAGCGCATCCACCAGCCGTTCATAGAACGCCAGACCCGCTTCGTGAACCGCGCCCCGTCCCGTCGGAAGCACGCGCGGCCACGCGATCGAGAATCGGTAAGCCCGAAGCCCCATCCGCTGCATCAGCTCCACATCGTCCGTGAACCGGTGAAAGTGATCGCACGCCACGTCCGCGTGGTGGCCGCCGTGGATGGCCCCCGCGCGCCGGCAGAACGTATCCCAGATGGACGGACCGCGAAGATCCGCCGTCGCACCACCCTCGATCTGAAAGGCCGAGGACGCCGCCCCCCAGGAAAAACTTGTGGGAAACACGGTCGCTCGCACCTGATTACGATTGGACATCAGACATCATCCTTTGACGGCTCCGCTCGTCAGGCCGCTGATGAAATCGCGCTGCAGCAGCAGAAACAGCAGCAGCAGGGGCGCGATCGACACCAGCGTCCCGGCCATGAGCAGACCGTACTCCTGGTAGTACACGCCGCGAAGCTGGGCCACCGTCACGGCGAGCGGAAAATTGCTCGGCGTCTGGAGGACCACCTGCGGCGTCAGAAAATTGTTCCATGTGCCGAGAAACGTAATCATCAGAAACGCCGACGCCATCGGCATGACGAGCGGCAGTGCAATCCGGAAAAACGCGGCCACGTCGCCGCAGCCGTCGATCCGCGCGGCTTCGAGCAGTTGCGGCGGGACGGAACTGATCGTCGCCTGTCGGAAGAGGTAGACGCCGAAGGCCGGCGCCGCCGCGGGCAGAATGAGCCCCGCCATCGTATCGAGCAGTCCAAGCTGAAAGAGCAGTTGATACCCCGGCGCGAGAAGCAGCGTCGGCGGGATCACAATCGCCGCCAGGACCAGCGCCTCGACCGTCCGCCGGCCGCGAAATCTCAGGCGGGCCAGCGCAAACCCGCCCATGGCCGCCGCGAGCGTCGCAACGACCGCCGTAACCGACGCCAGGAAGACCGACACGAGCGCCGCCCGTGCAATGCCGAGCGGAATCAGCGCCTCGAAATGCTCCAGCGTCAACCGTCCCCACGCGACACCCAGAAATCCCTCGCCTCGCGGCAGGAACAGAGAAGTGAAGAAATCCTCGTTTCGCTTGAGTGACGCGCAGATGAGCCAGACCAGCGGAATCACGATCAGTGACGCGGCTGCCGCGAGCACCCCGTGCGAAATCACATCGCCGGCCCGCTTCGCCCCTGATCGGTGAGTGCCGGCGCTATCCATGCGTGGCTGGCTCATGCGTCCTCCCCGCGCGAGAGGCAGCGCATCGCCACCGTGCAGATCGCGAGAACGATCGCCAGCACCCACGCGATCGCCGACGCGTAGCCGAGATCACCAGCCTGAAATCCCGTCTGGTAAAGATACATTACAACGCTGAGGCCGCGATTCTCCGGCCCGCCCGTGCCGTTCAGCAGCACGTAGGGAAGCTCGAAGAACTGCACGCTCCCGATGATCGAGAGCAGCACCACGAACGACGCGATCGGCCGGATGCTCGGAAGCGTCACATGCCGGAAGCGCCCCACCGCGTCCGCGCCGTCGATCGTCGCCGCCTCGATCAGCTCGCGCGGCACGTTCTGAAGCGCCGCGAGGAAATAGACCATGTTGAATCCCACGTACTGCCACAGCGTCGCCAGGATCATCGCCGGCATGACGTACGTTTCGAGCCACGGAAAATCGAGGTCGAAACCCACGGCCGCGTGCAGCGCCTGGTTCACCAGCCCCGTGCGCTTCTCGAACAGCACCATGAAGATCATCGCCACAAACACGACCCCGACCAGCGCCGGCGCGAAGAAGATCGTCCGGTAGACCGCCCGGCCGCGCAGGCCGGGACGGTTCAGCAGCAGCGCAAGGCCCAGCGACAGCGGAAGCTGAATCAGGATCGAACCAAGCGTAAAGACGCCCGTGTTCTTCGCGGCCTTCCAGAACATCGGATCGCGCAGCAGGAACTCGAAATTCGCCAGCCCAACGAACCGCGCCGTCCCCGGCCCGAACGTCTGCTGAAACGCGAGCAGGACCGCCCGCAGCAGCGGATACGCCGTAAACAGAATGAAGATCAACAGGAACGGCCCGATCAGCAGCCAGGCCCCCGCCCGCGCCGCAGTCCCCTCACCATTCGCGAGCCGCGGGGAAGTCACTGGGAACCCTCCGCGTCCTTTGCCGCCGACTCGGAAACGAACGAATTCCGTCGGACGTTCGCCAGCACGTCCGCCTGCGCGATCGCCAACACGCGCCGTGCCTCCGCCTCCAGCGCATCGCGCGTCGCACCAGGATTCCGCCGCGCAAACGCAGCAACCGCCATCGCCGCCGATTGCAGCCGATCCGCCGCGATCGCTCCAAAAGGAGAGCTGTGCCTCAGCGGGACGTATGGCGCAAGCTCGATGTAGATGCGACCCTTCGCCTGTCCGGAGAAATACGCATCCGGCTCATCAAAAACCGGATCGCTCCACAGCGACTTGACTGGCGTGATGATGTCCCCCCGCCGATACAGCTCACGCGCCGAGGTCGGCGACAGGTAGAGGTGCTTGGCAAACCGCCACAGCGCCTCCGGGTCCGCCGCCGTCCGCGATATCCCCAGCATCGTCCCGCCCCAGACGCTCGTCCTTCGCCCGCCCGGCCGCCACGCCGGCAGCGGCATCAGCTTGACCTTGCCCGCCAGTTGCGGAATCTCATTGCGCCAGATATTGCACATCCAGTCGGGCACGAACGACGCAACCACGTACCCGTCCAGCAGCAGCTTGTTCCCCGACGCGGAGAAGTAAGGCACATCCGCCGCGATCCGCTCCGGCCCCGTGCACCACGCAGCCACCTGGGCGAGCACCGCCGCCGTCACGGGATCATCGAGTGTCGGCCGGCCCGCGGAGTCAAACAGCGTTCCTCCCGCCTGGAGCAGCAGCAGTTCGATCACCTCAAAATGCGTCTCCCACAGGTTGAGCAGGTACCGGCGCGGCCGCCCGTCCTCGTCGCGCTCGGCCATGAGCGGCCACAGCACCCGCACGAAGTCTTCCCAGGTCTCGATCGTCGCGACGTCGATGCCCGCCGCCTCGACGATGTCCGCGCGATACCCCAGCATCACCGGGTGCACATCGTGCGGAAGACCGAAGATCCGCCCCCGCGTCGTCCACGGCGAAAACGACGCCGGGTTGATCGCCTGATCCAGCCCTTCGGCTTTCAGTCGATCCGTCAGATCGACGAAGCCGACGCTCTCCAGCGGTCCCGCGAACGCCCGCGCGGCGTTCCGGCGTTCCACCTCGATCAGCTCCGCAACGGTCGTTTCCGCCAGAAACGCCGAGAGCATCCGCTGCTCGATCGCCAGCAGGCTCAGCAGCGAGAGATTCACATGCGGCGTCTGCGACGCATTCCATTCCGCCACCTGCTGCTCGTAGACCTGGTGATGCAGCCGTGCGAATGTCCACAGCCGCACGCCCGCGCCGCTCACGGCCGGTTTCGCGGCGAGCAGCAGCGAAGAGACGAGGGCGGCCGCCAAGATGAGAATCGGCCCGGCCGGGGCCCGGCCGATTTGATCCGCCTCCGTGTCCGCCCGACTACGCACGCGTCGCCCCCGAATAGAACACGGCATCCGCAAGAGACCTCTCCCGCGGATGCCGTGCACCAGACTCCATGCCGGCACTCGCGCCGGATCAACCGCAGATCGAGCCGAACACGCTCAACAGCAGCGCCAGATCGTTAAGCGACACGGCCCCGTCGCCGGTCAGATCGCCCTGCTCGAACGTCGCTCCGCTCGCCGTCCCGAAGTTCGACAGCAGTTGCGACAGATCGCTCAGGTTGACCTGCAGATCGCCGTTCAGGTCGCCCGGGCAGGCCGTGGGCGGCCCCAGGTACACGTTGTCGACCACGATCGACCCCGCGTTGCCCCACGTCGCGACCTCATTGTCGAACGCGATCGCGACGACGAACTCGTTCGCGTCGTCGAGCCCCACGCCCGTCAGGAACAGGTCGTCGATGTCCAGCGTCCCGCCCGTGCCCCACACCGTCGTCGTGCTCACGAACGCGATCGTGACGGTGTACGAACCCTGGTTGTAGTTGAATACGCCGTCGCCCTGGTCGATCTGCACCAGCGTCGCCGTCGACAGCGCGCCGCCGACGCTCTGGTACGATCCGTTCGCCAGCGTCTCGAATTGCAGCGCCGTGTTGTCCGCATCCTCAACGCGGAAGAGGTACGTGCCGAGGATTTCGCCGGCACCCGCATCCGCGGTGCCGCGGAACATGCCCGTCAGGAACAACTGCGACGGATCGCCGCTCAGATCGGCCGGAACATTCGTAAACGTCACGCCGACCCAGAACCCGCCCGTCGCCGGGTTCACGCCATCCACGTCGATCTGCGCGCCAGGCCCGCCGCCGACGCCGCACGTCAGGCAACCCCGCGCGATCGCCGTGCCGCCCGAAGCGCCGCCGTACGTGCCGTAGAACGACCCTTCATTCTCAAGGCCCGTGTCCCACGGTCCGTTGATCGCGCCGCCGATACCGGTAACCGAGCTGAAATCCTGCGAGAAGTCGCCGAAATTCGTGACGCCTTCGCTCAGCAGCCCGCCCACCTTGTCGAATGCACCGTCGGAGACTCCCGAGAAGGTCACGCGGCCGACTTCCCGACGCGTCGTCACCGGCGTCAGGAAGAGGTTGTCAACCTGAAGCGTTCCGCCGTAGAGCCAGCTCGTTTCCGGCTCGATGAACGACAGCGCGACCGTGTACGTCGCCGAGTCCAGATCAAAATTGCCGTCGCCGCCGCCGCCGAGCCGCGGCCCTTCGGTCGCCGTGCTCAACGGTCCGCCGACCGTCTGCCAGTCGCCGGTCGCCGTCACCTGCCAATACATCCGATCGCCCTGTGCATCCTCGATCCGCAGTTCGTAGATGCCCAGGTTTCCGCCCGGCTGCGCAAGGCCTCTCACGTTCGCCGTCAGCGCAACCTGCGAAAGGTCGGTCGATGCAAGACCCTGGTTACCCCAGCTCAGACCGGCATACCACCCGCCGCCCGGACCGACGATGATGTCGAGCACGGAGATTTCGCCGCCGCCGCCGGTCTGCCCGCCGCCCACGAGCCCGCGCGCCGCGAAGCCGCCGCCGGTGAACACTTCAACCTGTCCGAAGACGCCGCCGAATGCACCTTCACCACTGATTCCCGTGTCCCAGTCGCTGTCCGACCCGAACAGAATTCCATTGGCGACATCCGTATCACTCAGGAATGTCCCGCCGCCGACGCCCGTAACCGTGTCGAAATCCTCATCCAGGCCCGCCGCGCCGACTCGGTACCCCTCAAGCCGAAGCTGATACGCCCCGCCGACCGTCTCGCCCTTGATATCCGCGGACAGTTCAAGGTCGTCGAGCCCCGTTCCCGGCGCGATGGAAAGCGCGTTCCAGTACAACCCGCCATACCACACACTCCCCGTGGAGTCCTGGTTCGCGAAACGCAGATTGTCGACGTCCAGTGTTCCGCCGGTTCCCCAGGCCGCGCTCGCCGTATCGAAGGCGACCACGACGACGTAATTCGACGAGTTCCGATCGAACACGCCGGTCGCCGGCGTGCCCGTCGCATCGGCTTCAATCGCGGTCGAGAGCGGACCACCGATCGTCTGATAGCTGCCGTTGGCGGTGGTGTTGAAGAGCAACCGATTACCGTTCGCGTCCTCAATCCGCAGTTGCACACCGCCGAGCGTTTCGCCGGCCCCGACGTTTGCCGTGCCGCGCACCGCCGTCTGGAGCGTGAATGTCGAGAGATCGACGCCACCAGGTCCACCCACAAGCCGTGCACTGACGTCATCGAGGTGAATGGCGCCGCCTTCGTACAGCCCCTGCGCGGGCTGCACGAACTCAAACACCGCCCGCATGCCCACCGTTCCGGCCGGCGCCGTCAGTTGGAGAGCCGGCGGATCCACCCAGACATTGAGCGGGCTGCTGCCGTCGAAGATTGTCGCCTGGTTGCTCAGCAGCACCGCGCCGCCGCCGTCGACGAATTCGATCCGCATCTGCATGAAATTCTGCGTGCCCGCGATCGAATCGTCGGAGTTCGACCGCGCGTAGCCGTCAATCTGCCAGACTTGTCCCGGCTGCGCGGGAAGCTGCTGATAGATGCCCGAAGCGTTGTACGTGCCCCAGAAGCGACCGAACATCTTGCACAACGTATTTCCCGTGCGCGGGATGATCGCCGGCGGCCCACCCGTCGCCGTCACGGCGTCGATGTTCCAGCCCTCGCTGTACTCGACCCACCCGGTGAGCCCGGTTTCAAAACTCGGATTCTGCACCGGAACAGCACCGGGCAGCGAACCGAGCGGCCACTGCATTCCCGCGTACCAGTTCCCGCCCAGATTGCTCACGTTGCTCACGCGCAACTGCCCGCGTCCGCTGCCCAAAACGCCCCCGGTCGTCAGGCCGCTGGCAGTCATGTTCCCGACCAGGATCGCCCCGCCGAACGTGCCGCCGAACGCCTGCTCGCCGGCAATCCCGGTATCCCACCCCGGTGTGAACCCGTTCGTGTCGGGTTGCCCGTTACCGACTAGAAACGCACCGCCGCCGAGGCCGGTGACGGAGTTGAAGTTCTGATCAATGAGGTTGTACGTCACGCCATTGATTTGAATCTGGCCGCCGCCGGTCCCGCCGACGCCGCCGGTCGCCAGCCCGCGAGCCAGCGCCCCGCCGATGTGCGCGTACCCCGCGGTGCCGGCAAACGCATTCTCGCCGGCCAGGGCCGCGTCCCAGTCAAACGTCTGGCCGAAGCCCGATCCGCTGAAGAACGTCGTTCCGTTCCCCGCGACTCCGCTGAAGTCCTCATCCAGCACCTGCGCTGCCGCGCCGGTCGCACCGAGCGCGAGCACTGCGAGCGTCGCGCCAATCTTCCCGAAGGAACCCGTGGAAAGCATCATGGTTACGCCCCTTCATTAATGAGCGCCGCGGCGCTCGTTGTTTCCCCTGCGTTTCGTAGTCCCGACCCTCAAGAACCCATCCGCCACGAGCGGTCGCCCCCGTCTGTCGGCCCGGCGCTCCCTTTCCCGCGGCGGCCCGTCGACCGCAGCGACTAGGAGCACGCGGTGCCGAATACCGCCAGAACCTTTGTCAAATCCGCCAGATCGACGTCCCCGTCGAGATCCGCATCCCCGTTCTCGTGCGATGCTCCGTCCGGCGCTCCGAAGTTGGCCAGCAGCCGCGCCAGATCATCCAGGTCGACGTCGCAATCGCCGTCCAGATCGCCGTCGCCCCCCTCCACGCCGCATCCCGGACCGCAAGGTGATGGTGCAACCGCCGTGAACGCCGCGTAGTCCCCCGGCTTGAGCGCCACCGGATTCGCACCCGGATTCACCGTGTCCCACGGGTTTCCCGCCGCCACGCCGACAAATTCGTTCGATCGAAACGCCGTGTCGGCATTCAGCAGTGTGCAGATGAAGCGGAACCGTCCGCCCGGCGCAACGCCCAGTTGAGAAAGCCTCAGTTCGCATTCGCGAACGCGGCTGCCGAAGCTGCCGTCATCCAGTCGATACCGCACGGCTGTCCCGCCCAGCATGTCGATCGACGCGCCGAGCGCCGCTCCGTTGATCGCCGTGTGACTCCCCGTCCCCAGGCGGAACACGGTCACGTAGTCCGGTTCAAACACGACTGCATGGTCGGCGGCGAAACCCGGCGCGAAATACAGATCCGACCGTTGCCCCGTCTGTGTTCCTTTTCCGGTCGCCAGCCGCCGCGCCCGCGTCGCAACATCGTTGAAGTTGTAGGTGGACGGGAATCCTCCAGGCTCAGAATCGACGTACATCACGACGCCATATGGAGCGCTCGCCGACCACGCGGTCGTACTTTCGAAACCGAGATTCAACCGTCCGTCCATCGCCGAATCGACATGCAGCGTGCTCGCGCGACCGATCCGATCCTGAAGACCCGAGTTGATCCCCGGCGCGCTGGTCGCATACTCGCCCGCGCCGATTAAGCCGTCCGCGGTCGCCGTACCCTCCGTCACGTCGATCAGATCAACAATCGGCTGCCCGGGGTCGGCCGGCGCATAGACGCGCACGTAGTCGATCTCGTGATACTGCGGAAAAACCGTCGTCCCGTCCGGGTTGCCCGGCCAGTTGCCGCCGACGGCCGTGTTCAGAATGAGGTAGAACGGCTCATGCGGGATGTTCGTGCTGCTCGTGAACCGCAGAACGCCGTCCACGCGCCAGTCCAGCCGCGACGGACTCCACTCCACCGAGAAGGTATGAAATCCGGCTGAGTAGTCCGGGCCGCTGTAACTGCCCCCATTGCTCCGGACGTCCGGCCACGTCCCCCAGTGGTGCGTCATATACACCCGCGTCGGCTCGTGGCCGAGCAGTTCCATGATGTCGATTTCGGGCGGCCACTCGCGCGAATCCGGCAGCATCCAGTGCGCCGGCCAGAGTCCTCGCGTCGCCGGCAGCTTCGCGCGCACCTCGATCTTGCCGTACATCGTGGTAAATCGATCACGCGTCTCCACGAGGCCCGAGGTGTAGTCAAAGTGCCGCCAGTTCCCGTTGCTGTCGTAGCCCCAGTAGCCGCGCCGGCGGCTGCGCAGCGTCAGGCACCCGTCCGACTCGTACGCCTCATCCGGCGCGTAATATTGAAGCTCGTTGTTCTTGATCAGGTGCAGATCTTCGACACGCCATTTCGAGCCGTCGATCGTTGTTCCATCGAATTCGTCGTTCCACACCAGTTCCCACGCGGTCTCCGGCGGGGGAGCGATCGGCTCGAAGCTTACGTCGTCGATGAGTCCGGAACCGCCGGCATTCGACCGCTGCTCGAAGACGAACACCAGCCGCGCTTCAACCGTCGTTTCCGGAGCGATCGCCCCATGCGTATTCGCCGTCCACGCGTTCGGTGGGCTCGACGCATTCAACACTTCAAGCTGCGTCTCCAGCAGCATGTCCGGCGAACCGTACGCCCCGCCGGCCACGCGGTAGAACTCGATCTTCATCAGCAGCCGGTTCTGCGTGCCGCTGAGCGAATCTCCGCTGTTATGGCGAAAATGCGCGTTCGCCTGCCAGAGCTGCCCACCCGCGGCGGGCACGTTCTGGAACAGACCGGAATAGTTCGGATTGCCGTTGAAGCCGCCGAAGACTTTCGCGCAGGACGTACCGCTTCGCGGCGTGGTGCTCGTCGCGAGCACGTTCGGCACGTTGTTGTTGAACGTCGTCCAACCGGCGAGCGTCCCGCCCGACTGGTCGAAACCGGAATTGACGATCTGCGCACTCGCGGTGGAAGCGAGCAGGACCGCCGACGAAAGCCCCAGCCACAGCACCGTGAGTCGCTGCGACTGGGCCATCCGACGGCTGTCCGCTCGCTTCCAGTTCCGCGCCATCATCACACTCCCGGAGGTGTACCACGCCCGCAACCGGGCCGGCGATCCGTTACCTGCGGCGCGCGATGAGAGCCGCGCCCGCAACCAGCAGCAGCGCGCTCGCCGGCTCGGGAATCGGCGCGATCAGCACATGCCCAAGCAGACCGACCGTCGCCGGGTTCGCATTCGCGCCGTCGGTCACGAATCCGTACTGCGGAACCAGCCCGGCCGTGTTCGGCACGTCCAGGGTCAGCGAAAACGGCTGCCCACCCACGAGTGGAGCGTACGTCTCGGCGATCGTCGCCCAGCCCTGCGCCGGATCGAGCACCTTGATGAACGCCTGCGACGAGTACCCCTCCACGAACGAGTTGATCAGCGTCTGACCCTCAAAATTGACGGTCTGGCCGACGAGACCCGGGTTCTCGACGTACATGTTCGCGTTCATCCACTTGTTGCCGCTTCCATCCGGGTTCACCCAGTACGGATCATTCGGGTTGTACGTGTTCGTGTTGGGGCTGAGCCGCAGCACCGAACCCGAAAACGTCGCGGGCAGATCCGCCGTTCCCCAGGGGCTTCCCCAGAGGAACGCACCGCCGCCCACCGGCAGCTCGAATACGTTCATGTACCCCAGCCAGGTCTGACCGGGATCGACCGTGACGTTCACATCCGCCGCGCTCGGCGAAGCACCCCAGAGCAGTGCCGCGACTCCGAGCCCCGCCATTCGAACTACGCTTCGTAGCATGTCCTCTCCTCCATTGGAAAAACGCCGGCGTCAACCGGCGAGGAACTTGAAATCAACTCCGTCATTCAAGACCGGGCTGGTACGGAGATACCCGCACCAGCGGCGAGTATTTGTCCGGCAGCCCGTTCCGATACGACACCGGCCGGACCGTCCGGCCGTGAAAATCCGCAAACAGGACATTCAGCGCCCCCTTGGGATGCCGCGTCGTCGGCATCCGGGCGCTGTGCCACTGCTGAAAATCGCCCAGATACGGTCCCTGCGCCTGCGCGCTCAACACCAGGTTCGCGAAACCCGTGATGCTGTCCGTCTCCTCGTCGCGCCCGACCTCGAAGATCAGGCCGACATTCGCCGGCTGGTAAACCTTGTCCACTTCGCCGCGCAGCCGCCAGCCTTCGCGTCCACGACCGCACGGATGCGACGGCGGATAGCCGTACTCGCCGCGGCATTCGACGCAGTCGTTGTCGCCCTGCCACACCACGCGGAAGCACGCCGGCCGGTTGTTGCTTTCCGAGGTCTCCGCGCCGACGATGTCCTCATTCACGCCGTAGCTGAGCCGCCCCCAGTACGCCATGTCTGTCACGCTGGGCGTCGGATCCTCGGGGTTCCCAAGTCCTCGCAGCCCGTCGTTGCCGCTCCCCTTGTTGCGTGGGTAGAAAGGCGTCGCGAGCTGCACGCCGTCGGACGGACAGACCGTCACGTCGAAGTCCCGCATCATGAACCGGGCCTTGTTCTTGGCCTCGTCGTACGTCCGCGCCCGCGCGCCCCACTCCCAGTTGTTGCGAATGGGGATCCCCATCGCCTGCGCTGTCGCCGCGGGCCAGGCGAGCAGTTCACCGCCGTCGCCGTACGCGTAGCGGTTGCGCGACGGGTCAGCCGCCGCAATGCCGACTTCATCCGTGACGAGCTGAAGCCGCCCGGTCGACGTCGACATGTTGGCCGCCGCCTGCCCCATGCTGCGCAGGTTCGCCAGGCACTTCGTCGACTTTGCCTGCGCTCGCGCGCCGTTCAGCGCCGGAAGCAGGATCGAGATGAGCAGCGCGATGATGGCGACGACCACCAGCAGCTCGATCAGCGTGAAACCGAGAGACGATTCGGGGGGACGCGCCGCGCGCCGCGGACACGGTTGAACACCTGAAACCAACATGATTCACCCTCTAAGCACTGCTTGACTCCGCATCGACGCCATTGCCGCGTTGCAGACGCGCCGGCCCCCCCGCCTCGGCTGCAATCGACCCCGGCGCCGGACCTACCGATGCATTGATCTCAAAAAACGTCGGAATCGTCCGCCGCAGCGGTTCACTGAACACGCCGCGCGTCAGCCACCGTGCCGCCTCAAGGCCCAGCAGCGACGCATCCTGACAGACCGCCGTCAGCGTCGGATGCACGGCGAACCGCATGTCCGTATCGTCAAACCCGACGATCGAAAGATCGCCCGGGATCTGAACTCCCAGCTCAGCGGCACGCTTCATCGCCCCGACCGCCAGCACCGGATCGGCGAAGAAGATCGCCGTCGGGCGCTCCGCCCGACTCCGGAGCATGGTCATGATCGTCGCCCCGCCCGCCAGCGTGGACGGATGCCGGTAGACGAGCTGCTCGTCATACGGCGCCCCGTGCGCCGCCAGCGCCGCGCGATACGCCTCGAACCGGTCGACGTGGTCGCGATCCGGAACGTTGTGCATCGCGAACGCGATCCGCCGATGCCCCAGCGCAATCAGATACTCGACGGCCCGCCGGCACTCGGCCTTCGAATCGCCGTCGATGAAGTTCACGTTCCCGGCGTCGAACCGCTCGCTGATCACCACGTGCGGGATTCCCTCCTCCGCGATCCGCTCACATTCCCCCCGCGTCGCATCCGCCGTCCGAAGAATCGCACCCCGCACGTTCTTCCGGCGAAAATACTGCGAATACGTCTCGTTCGGCTGCATTTCCCGTGCCATGTTCAGCACCAGCACGTCAAATCGCGCCTCTTCACACCCGCGAACCACCCCGTCCAGAACCGCCGCGTCAAACGCGTGGGCCAGCGTCCGCTGTTGCGTGTACGCAAATCCGATCACTCGACTCGACAGGGCGGCCATCCGCTGCCTCTGATAACCAACGCGCCGCATGACCGAAAGAACCGAATCCCGCGTCGCCGCCTTCACGGCCGGGTCGTCATTCAGCACGCGCGACACCGTCGCGATCGAGACGCCCGCTTCCTCGGCGATCACCCGGACCGATGCCATTTCGACTCCACGAGCGAAACGCGCTTGAAATGTTACATGCGCTTCGTCAAGAAGTGTAACGCCGTCGCGGGGGATCCGCAAGAGAATTCCCGCCGCTCCCGAGATTTTAACGAAAATCCGGTCAATCGGTGAAATGAACTGAATGTAACTGTTTCAGAAACGACCGCTGAATCCGATCCGGACCACTCGCCCCGGCCGCGCCCCCTACTCGTGCCGGAGCGCCTCGATCGGGTCCAGATTGGCCGCGTGGCGGGCCGGATACAGGCCGAACACCACTCCCACGCCCACGCTGATCCCCACCGCCAGCACCAGGCTGTAGCCGGTAACCACCGTCGGCATCCGCGCCAGGGTCGTGATCAGCCAGGGAATCGCGATTCCCAGGAGTGTCCCCAGGGCGCCGCCGGTCGACGAGAGGACCACCGTCTCGATCAGAAACTGCCCGATGATCTGCGACCGGCGCGCCCCGATCGCACGCCGAACGCCGATTTCCCGCGTTCGCTCCGTGACCGACGCCAGCATGATGTTCATGATCCCGATCCCGCCGACCAGCAGACTGATGGCCGCGATCGACCCCAGCACGATATTGAACGTCCGCTTCGTCGCCTCCGCCTGCCGCAGGAGCGCCAGCGGGACGCTCAACCGGTAATCCACCTTGGCATGATTCTGCTTGAGCAGCCGTTCCAGCCCCGCCGCCGTCGACTCGACGTTGTCGATCGAGTCGACCTGGAGGATGAGCTGGTGCAGTTCGACCCACTCCCGCAGCATCGAGCCCGACGCGATGATGGTCGACAGGTCCCCGTGACGCTCGCGCGCAACGTCGATCGGCACGTAGGCGTCGATCTCCTGGTCGGGCGTCTGGATCGACCCGCCCTGGCTCGATTCGCTGCGGACGATCCCGATCACCTCGTAGTACTCGCCGCCGATCCGGAGCATCTCGCCCAGCGTCGCCTGCGTCGCGAGAAGCCGCCGCGCGCCGTATTCGGTGAGCACCACCACCGGCCGGCGCGATTCCGCGTCGCGGGCCGTAATGATCCGCCCGGCGATCACGTCGCGCCGAACCAGTTCGAACCATTCCGGCGTCGTTCCGATCAGCCGCAGATCGAGCGTCCGATCATGAAGTCGGCCCTCTTTGCGGATGATCTTGACCGGCACCGTGCGCCGGATCGTCCCCAGCGACTGCTCCGCCCGCACCTGGTCGCTGTAGAGCAGCCCGTACATGCTCGTGCTGAACGGCGAAAAACTCCCCCGCGACTCCTCCTCCACCGGCTTCATCGACGTCACGATGATGTTCGTCGAGCCCAGCTTGCGGATCTGGTCCAGCGCCTCCCGGCTCGCGCCCTCCCCGACCGCCAGCATCGCGATCACGCTCGCAACGCCGAACACAACGCCCAGCATCGTCAGCATCGACCGGAGCTTGTGCAACCAGAGCGTCCGAATTCCAAGCCGGACATTCCGCATCAGCCGCGCGCCCGACGCGACCCACGTGCGGCGCGCCAACGCCGCCCCGGCCGCGGGAAGCCTCCGCGTCGGGTCTCGCCGCTGCATGGCCGGGGATCGCTCGCGCTCCATGGACTCAGAATCTCACTTCTCAGGCACTACGCGACAGCGCATCTCTGCGCCGCGTGTCGGAAGTCCGCGGCCGGCCGTCGCACGCGCGTTCCAGCCGCCGCGCTTCACCGGTGACGCCCGATACCCGCGTCGCGATCGGCCCGTCAGAGCTCACGTCGGACCTTCCATCCGGTCGATCCGTCCGTCGCGCATGTGCAACCGGTTCGTCGCATGCGCCGCGATGTCCGCTTCGTGCGTGACCATGATGATCGTCTTGCCCTGGCGATTCAGGTCCGTCAGCAGCGTCATGATCTGTTCGCCCGTCGTACTGTCCAGGTTGCCCGTCGGCTCGTCCGCCAGCAGAATCGACGGGTCCGTCGCCAGTGCCCGCGCGATCGCGACCCGCTGCTGCTGGCCGCCCGACAGCTCCGACGGCCGGTGATTCAACCGGTCCGCCAGCCCGACGCGCGCGGCCATCTCCTCCGCCCGCGCCGCGCTCACCTGCGGCGCCCAGTCCAGGTAGTAGAGCGGCAGCTCGATGTTCTCGCGCACCGTAAGCTGCGCGATCAGGTTGAAGCTCTGAAAAATGAACCCCAGGCAGCGAAGGCGAAGATCGCTCAGGGCGTTGTCGTCGAGTTCGGCCACATCATGGCCGTCGAGGACGTACCGGCCGCTCGTCGGCCGATCAAGGCAGCCGAGGAGATTCAGCATCGTGCTTTTTCCTGACCCGCTGGGCCCCATGATCGCCCAGAAACTGCCCTCCGCCAGCGACAGCGTCACGCCGCGAAGTGCGTGAACCTGCGTCGAGCCGATCTGGTAGATCTTCGTTACGTCCTCCAGCTCCACCACGCCGCGCGAGGTCTCGCGCGCCGGAGTCGGCAGGATCGAACGATCGCCGGCACGCTTGATCATGCGCCCCGCCCGACGTCCGCGCCGCCGTGTCGCCCCATGCTTCGAATTCCCGCTCTCATTCCGGTCCATCCGCCGGCCGACTCGACGGACGCGACCGGCCGGGCCGCTGGCCCTCTCCGCCGCCCGCACCGCGCGGCCCTCTCGGCGCGGAACCGTCGCCGCCCCGATCCCGCATCCGCCGCTGCATTTCCTCGCGCTGCTCCGGCGTCATTGACTCCATTCGGCGCCGGCGCTGCTCGGCCCGATCCTCTCCGGCCTCCCCGTTCGATTCGCCGCGCGCTCCCGGCCCGCGTGCCGGCCCGCTCGTCGGACCTGCGCCGCTCGCCGCCGCCGGTCCGTTCTGCGCCGGCGGCGCTGGACGCTGACTGGCCGTCGTGCCCCCGCCGGTGGTGCGCGTCTCCAGCGGCGGCGTCAGGCTCACAACCTCCCCCTGCGTCAGACCCGAAATGACATGGATCATCGTCGTGTTGTCGAGTCCGACTTCGACCGGCCGGGGCGTCAGCGTGCGGCCGGATTTCACGAACGCGGTCGCGACTCCGTCGACGCGCACCACTGCAAATGTCGGAACGAAGACCGCGTCCGGCAGTTCCTGCACGATGATCTCCGCCCGGCAACTCATGCCGGTGCGCAGCTCGGGATTGTCTCCATCCAGAAAAACGCGCGTCGCGTAAACCTTGCGGTCCGGGTTCATGAACGCGCTCTGGGCGTCCGGCAGCGGCGCGATCGACCGCACCCGCCCGTGAAACTCGCGCCCCGGCATCGCGTCCACGCTGATTCGCACGGGCTGGCCCGGTGCGACCTTGTCGAGGCTCGATTCGTGGATCATCAGTTCCGCCATCATCGACCCGCTCGACGGCAGGTAGATCAGCTCCTGCCGCTCGCGCACCGTCTGCCCCTCCTCCAGCGGCTGCGTCATCCCGCCCCGTCCGCCCCCGCGCGTCGACGTCGCGTACACGACCAGGCCCTCGCGCGGCGCCGTGATCTTCGCCTTGGAGATCTGCTCGTCCAGCTTCGTGAGCTTGGCCTGCTGCTGCTTGTATTCCGCGTCCTTCGCCTTGAGATCCGCTTCCGCCTGCACCACGTCCGCGCTCGCCTTCAGCTTGGCGCGCTCCAATGCGAGTTTCGCCTGCTCGATGTCGCTCTGAAGCTGCGCCCGTTGCCGCCGGGCCGTGTAGTTTTCGAGCAGATCTTTCGCCTTGACCGCGAGGTCATACTCCAGCTCCGCCCGCTTGAACGTAAGCCGGTCCGACTCGAGTTCCGTTAGCGAAAGGTACTCCTCGTCAAACAGCCGCTCCGACCACTTGAGCTTCTCTTTCGCCCGATTCATCTCCTCGCTGGCAATCGTGATCTTTGAATCCGCCTCCGTCCGTAGCTGCGGCAGGTCGCCCTGCTCGTACTTCTCCGCGTCTTCTTCCGCAAAATCGAAGTCAAGCTGGGCCTTCGACGTGTCGCTGGCCGCCTGGTTTCGAACGACCTCCAGGTTCTCCCGCGCGCTGATGTATGCCGCCTTCGAGTTCTCCAGCCGGATCTGCTGCTCCACGCGGTTGTCCTGAAGCTGGCTGGCGTCGAGTTCCGCCAGCAGTTCCCCCGGCTGCACCCGCGTCCCCTCGGGAATGAGGTAGATCAGCGTCACCTGCCCCTCCACCTCGTTCTTCAGCACCACCTGTTCCTGCGACTTGATCGTGCCCGCCTCGATGACGCTGATCGTCAGCGGCCCGCGCTGAACCACGAACGTCGGCGCCGTATCGCTCGCAGAGGCTAGACCGCCGGACCGAGCCAGCAGCACCCCCGCTCCGAGCGCGCCGACCACACCCACCGCGGCGATCACCGCGACGGTCCGCTTCCGGTTGATTCGATTCTCCTGGTCGCTCATGTCTGTCCCCCCACGAGGGTTGGATACTCCGTCGGCGCCCCTCTCCTTATACCCCGCTTGCCACCGCAGGTACTCCTACGGTCCTCCGGCCACCGCCTCAAACTCCTTCCACAGCCCCGCGTCCGACACCTCAAGGAGGCCCGTATCCCGCTGCAGGCCGAGTTCGCTCAGCCGGTAGTCGACCCGGGCCGCCGTGAGCGCGTTGACCGCCGAAAGAAGATCCTCCTGCGCTTCCAGCACGTCCCGAATCTCCGCCCGGCCCGCCTCCAGGAACAGGCTCGTGCTATCCACGCGACGCCGCGCAACGACCAGAGCCTCCGTCTGGATCCGAATCGATTCGCGCGCCTCCAGCAGCTCGCTCAGACGGTTCCGAACCGCCAGCTTGACCTGATCCTCGACCTCCTGCGCATCCCGCACCGCCGCCTCGAAGTTGATCAGACTCCCCCGATACACGTTCCGTTCGGCCGTCCGTTCCAGCGGAAGATCGATCGTCAGCAGGGCCGAGTAGCTCCCCTCATCCGGACGGAGGATCGAGTTCTCCTGCCCGGCGCTCCCCAGCGTCCGCCGTGCCCCCGCCGAGCCGCTGCCCAGCAGCGTGACGTCCGCGCGAAGCTGGTCCGCCGCGACCGCCACGACCCGCTGCGCATCAAAAACCCGCCCCACCGCCACCCGCAAATCGAGCCGTTTCTCCAGCGCAGTCCGAACCGCCCGCTCGGCGTCGAACTCATACGGCCCCGGCGTGCTTCCCTCACCCGGCTTGTCGAGCGTCACCGGAGCCGTCGCCGTCGGATATGCCAGGTCTTGCGGCGGCGTTGTCCCAGCCGGCGCCGACGCCGCCTGACTCGCCGGCATGCTCGCCCCGGGCTCAGATTCGATAATCCTGATGATGCTATCCAGCCGGCGGGCCAGCGACTCGAATTCCGCATCATCCAGGTCGATCACGGCGTCCGCTGGGAGTCCCAGCGTCGTCTTGAACGAGTCCAGTCGGCGCTGGTACGCCTCGCGGGTCGCCACCCAGCGCTGCCGCGAGCGCAACTCGTCCTGCCTCGACTGGTCGACCTGGATCTCGGGCAGTCTTCCCGCGTCCGCCAGCCGCCGGGCACGCCGCGTCGACGCGATCAGATTGCGATAGTTCTGCTCCGCATTCGCTACCTGGTCCCGCTGCTGGAGAACCGACAGATACTCGCTGGCGATATCCACGGCGAACGTCTGCTTGAACCGCTCGAACTGGTAGATCGCGTAGATGACGTCGCGCTCCGCCTGCGTCAGCGGCTCGGTCACGACAAACTCGCCCGACCCGCGCATCAGCGGCAGCGTCGCCGTCACGTCCGCGTACACGCCGCGCGAATACGGCCGCTGCTGCGTGAGCAGCGAAACCAGATCCAGCCCGATCGCTCCCGTCGCCGAGAGCCCGTTGCGGAGCCGCTTGATCGTCTCCGCGGACCCCCCGTACTCCATCCCGCGCACGGTCTGGAGGTCCGTCCGCCCATCCTCGTCGAGCACCACATTCTGCTGGAGATTCGACTGAAACAGCGTCCGGAGAACGCCCGACCACGTAAACCGGAACGCATCCCGCTCCAGGTCCAGCGCCAGCGCCGCCCGAAAAACCGCCTCCTTCTGCGCCTGGAAATCCCGGCTTTCGCTCGCCGCGATCTGAAGAACTTCCGTCAGTGTCAGCCGCCGCGCCGCGGGCGGGCCATCCGTCGCAGGCTGGCTCGTCGCGCGTTTGAGATAGTCGCCGTCCGGCCACTGCGGAATCGGCTCAACGTCCCGGCTGCTGAGCGATGCGTGGCTGGCTGTCGGCAGTGCCTGATCGAGCAGCAGCCGGCGCCGCAGCGTCTGTTCGGGAGTTTCAATCGAGAAAGGCTCGGCCCGCCCCAGCGAGTCGCTCCGCGCCCGCGCGATGATCTCGTACGACGCCCGGTCCGCCTCGCGCCGGTACTCGCCCGGCGTGCACCCTCCGACCAGGCCGGCCGCCAGCAGCGCTGCGAGCCGACGCCCCGCGACCAGCCGGCTTCTGCCGGGCCGCACAGGCAGCAAGGTTCCCCGCGCACGCTGGGCGGACTTCCCCTCGAGTCGGCACCTTTCGCTCACGATTCGCAAGTCGCGATTTCCCTTCTCGAGGAGCGGCCGGCCGGGCGACACCGTGCAGTCTCGCGCCATCGGACGGCGCCAGTCCTCATGACCACGCCGCCGCCCGGGTGTCTCGGCGAAGCGCCGCGGTTCGTCCGGTGGCCTGCGCCGCACCGCCCGCGCGCCGAACCCTCTTGGATCGAACTCAATTCGTCGCGAGGTAATCGCCCAGCGATTCGACGAATGAACTGACGATCGCGTCGAGCGCCGCACGCACCGACTCCGTCACGACCTCGTCCGAGTCGATCGGGCACCCGCCCGTCCCCAGCAGTGCGCCTGCGAGAACGACCACCCAGGCCCAGCGGCGCGATACCAGCGGCGGCGTCATCGTCTTCACAATCAGGTCCCCTTTTCGTGCGGCGGAATGTGTGTCCTCGATCGATCCAGCCGGCTGTCGGACGCGGCCCGCGCCCTGGGACAGGAACCCATCCGCCCGGTTCCCGCCACGCGACCGCCCGAGCCGGATGCGCTCCCACAGCGGCGGATTGCGACGACTGTGACGCAGCGGGATTCGGATCATATCGCTGCCGCCCCAGCCCGTCGAAAAGCGGCCGGGAGCACCCCTCGATCCGAACACCTCATCAACCTCATGCCCCCGCCCGAACGCCCGGCCCGGGTCGCTATCCCGCTCTCGCTGATCCCTTCGTCCGGTGGTCCAGGTAATGCCCGAGCGACCGCATCGCCTGGTCCGAGCTCCGAAACACTGGGATCCCCGCGGAACGCACCGCAAGCGCGAGCGGATCGTACAGCGGCCCACAGTCAACGACGAATACGAGCGGCTTCCGATACCCGCGAACCAGCCCCGGCAGTCGCGCCGGCAGCGACCCGGAGACCGTGAGCTCCGCCGCCGTCGTCCGCAGCGCCGGCGTCAGCGGAACGACCGACACCGCCAGCGCATCCACCTCATCACAGTCCAGCAGCACCCGCGCCGCCGCCTCATACGCGTCCTCGTCCGCCATCGGTGTGAGGTCCAGCGGATTCGACGGATTCACGAGGCCGCCCAGCCGCCGCGCCGCGAGCATCTCCTTCAATCGTTCCCGTGCGGCCTCTGGCAGCGGCGCCATCTGCACCTGGTAGCGCGCGCCACGGACACCGTCCGCCATTCCGACCGCCTCATAACCCGCATTCGTGACCACCCCGATCCGCCGGCCCCGAACCGGGACGCGATGCAGCGCCGCCGCCAGCTCCAGGAGCTGCTCAAACTCCTTGAACGTGTCTGCCACGAGCACGCCCGCCTCGCCCGCGGCCGCCGTGCACACGTCGTAGTCGCCTGCGAGCGCTGCCGTGTGCCCAGCCGCAGCACTGCGCCCGGCCGACGTCCGACCCGCCTTGTAGAGGATCACCAGCTTCCCGGCCGCCCTGGCCGCCTCCGCCGCGTGCAGGAAATCCGCACCGTCGAGCGTCGCAAAGCCCTCCGCGTAAACGGCGATGACGTCGATGTCGTCCCGCTCAGTCAGCACACGCACGAAGTCGGAGAGGGTTAGGTCCGCCTGATTGCCGACCGAGATCGCGAGGCGCGGATTCAGAACCTCCAGGTTGCTCAGCCGCGTGATGATGAACGCCCCGCTCTGCGACACCAGCGCCACCGGCGCGGCCTGGCGCCCCAGCGCGGCGCTCGGCGGCGGCAGCTTGTGCCGCGGAATGAAAAACGTGTCGTACCGACCGGGCTCGCTCCGCACGCCCAGGCAGTTGGGCCCGAGAAATACCGGCCCCTCGCCAGCGGTCGTCCGCACGGCCGCGATCGCCGCCGTCACGGCCGTTTGAAGCCCTTCGCTGCCTGCCGTCTCACCCGCCCCGCCGGGAATGAGAATCGCCGACCGCACCTTCCCGCTCTTGCCCGACTCGCGAATCAGCTCGGGAAGCTGCACCGCCGGCGCGGCCACGACCAGCAAATCCGCCGGCTCCGGCAACTCAGCCAGCGATGCGACGCAGCGGACGCCATCGACACTCTCGACGCCCTCTTTGACCACATAGAGATGCTCGGACGGGAACCCCTGCCCCACGATGTTCCCCAGCACCACGCGCCCGAGGCTCATGCTCGTCGCCGAAACGCCAAGCACCGCGATCGACCTCGGCTCCAGCAGCGCCCGGATCGATGCTGCCGGCCGCCGCGGTGCCGCCCGTAACGGGCTGCCGAGCCGCCCGCGACCATCGAGCGGCACGAGCCGTCCGTCCCGAAACGCGAACGGATTGACCTCCAGTTCCGCAATCCGCGGCCGAAGGACGTCCTGTCCGATTTCGGCCTGTCGCGGCGCGCCGCCCGCCGCGCTCGACGCGACCTCGCCCGCGTCAGCCCCGCCGCAGAACCGGCGCGCGACTTCAAGAAACGCGACAAAACACCGGCGAAGCTCATCATCCGACGCCAGCCGCACGTGCCCGCGCGCCCGACCCGAGATGATCTCGTACGCCACGGTCGCTTCGAACATCGACATGAACCGCTCGACGTCGGTCTCCGTGGCTACGGCCTTCGCAACTGCCAGCCCCGGCCGCAGCGCCGAGGCGAGATATTCCGTATCCGTCCCGCCGAGACCCGCGGCGATCACGGGTCCGAATTCGCGCGTCGCACGGATCCCCACGAACAGCTCATGCCCCAGCCCCGGCCGCGCCCCTTCCACGAACTCAACGACCAGCACACCCTCGACGCGCGCCGCCCGCTCGTGCTCCGCGACCAGTCGCCGCGCCGCAGCCTCGATCGCGTCGGCTCCACCATCCCGCGAAACGACACGAACCGCCCCCGCTTCCGTCTTGTGCACCACGTCGGGCGAGACCAGCTTGAGCACGGCCTTGCCGCCCGGCAGCGCCGCGACCGCCTCCGCTGGCCATTCCGCGCCGTACGGCCAGAAGACGTGCCGCGGCGGCTCGATCCCGCCGGCCCGCTGCACCAGGGCGTAGACCTCGTGCTCGTAGAGCCGCGAGCGGCCCTGCCGCGCCAGATCACCGAGAAGATCCGCCACCGCCGCGATGTTCACGCTCGTCGGCGAACTGGCAGACCCGGGGGAAGGGCGATGCCCCGCCTGCGGCACCGCGCTCCCCAGGTTTCCGACTGTGCCTTGTCCCTTCGCCACGGCATCTCCCTTCATCCACCGCCCCACTGCTGCGGCTATCATCTCAGCTTGTGATCGGCCGGACCCGGGCGCAATAAGCCCCCGCGCCCGAGAACGGCCGTCAGCTTCATTCTCCGGCAATTCCGGTGCCATGGACGACCGCGGAAACCCGATCCTCGGCCTCGACATCGGCGGCACGAAGACCGCCGTCGTTCTCGGCGACCGCGCCGGCACCATTCACGACCGAATCGTCTTCGGCACGCGCCCCGAGCGCGGATTCGAGCCGACCTTCCACGAACTCCTGGCCTCGCTTGCCGAGATGCGCGGTCGCGCGCCGCGAATCACCGGACGCGCGGCCGGCGCGATTTCCGTTTCCATCGGCGGCCCGCTTCAGATCGAGCCGGGCATCATCCTCTCTCCGCCGAACCTCCCCGGCTGGGACCATATTCCGCTCTGTGATCGGCTCGTCGAGGCAGCCGGGTTGCCAACCTTCATCGAGCATGACGGAAATGCGGGAGCACTCGCCGAGTGGTACTTCGGCGCGGGCCGCGGACGCCGGCACCTCGTCTTTCTCACCCTCGGAACCGGACTCGGTGCCGGACTCATCCTCAACGGCGATCTCTTCCGCGGAGCAAGCGACACCGCCGGCGAGATCGGCCACATCCGCCTCGCAGACTCCGGCCCCGTCGCCTATGGAAAGGCCGGTTCGTGGGAAGCCCTGTGCAGCGGATCGGGCATCGCGCGCCTCGCCGCCCACCGGTTCCCTCATCGCTGGCCCGATGGCCCGCCCGATCTCCCCAAGCTCGCCGACTTTGCCCGCGCCGGCGATCCAGAGGCGACTCAGGTCTTCGACGAAGCCGGCCGCTGGCTCGGCCGCGGTCTCGCGCTGCTGATCGACACGCTGAATCCCGAGCTGATCCTGCTCGGCTCGCTCGCCATCCGCCTCGGCGATCTGCTCCTCTCACCCACGCGAGCAGAACTGGCCCGCGAGGCCCTCCCATCCGCCCTCTCCGCCTGCGAAATCCTCCCGGCCGCGCTCGGCGATCGGCACGGCGACGTCGCCTCACTCTGCGCCGCCATCCGCGCCCTGAAATAAGAACCCCGCCCCCTCGCGCAAGGCTCATGATCCCCTGTTACCTTGTCCCCTTGTTACCTTGTTACCCTGTTCCCTCGTCCCGCGCTTCACTTCACCTGCCGCCCCGCCGCATCGACCACCGCCTTCAGCCAGTCGATCCCCCGCCCCTCGGCAACCATCGTCACCTTCTCGTCGCCGGCGATCCCCATGAATTCGTCATACGCCTTCTGAATGTCGTCACCCAGCGGCCACTCCGACTTCTCCGCCGTCGCCTGGCTTCGCAGCTCGTTCCAGCGCACGATGAACGCGTACAGCACCGGCAGCCGCGCCACGCGCACCCGCTGGCGCAGCGCCGCGTCCGCCTCGACCGCCTGCTCCGCCGCTCGAAGATGCCGGAGCCCTGCAGTCAGCGTGCCGAGCGACAGAAATTTCGCGTCCGGCGGCGAATAGCACCCCAGCGCGTCGCCCGCCCCGTCAACCGCGTCGTGGATAAGCGTCAGGTACGCGCGAATCTGCGGCGCTGCCGCTCCGTAGTAGCCGTCGACGAACTCGTTCACGAGCGCCTCAGGGTCCCGCGCCGGATCCCAGAGCAGCTTCGCCAGCACCCACGCGCGCAGCTCGGCCATCTCCGATCCCGTCGACTGATACGCGCCCTGCTCGAAGACCCCCTTCACACCATGCTCCACAAAGAAGCGGATGTTCGGCCCCAGCACCCGCAGATTCGGATGCGGGAGCACGTAATGCGCGAAGTTCGTCGTGTAATCCCACACGTAAAGCCGATCGCAGATCTTCGACCATCCAAGCAGGTCATCGCGAAACGCCCGGTTGCGGTCGTCCGAAAGCGGCTTGCTGAACGAACACTCGATGCTGCACAGCCGGACGATCACGTTCGGCCGCGGCCGTGTCTTCGCGGGCGGCTTGCGCGTGTACTGGTAGGCCAGCGTGTCGATCGCAACCTGCGGGAAGTCGTGCTCGATCTCCTCCGCAACGGCATTCACAAACCGAAGCAGCGAACCCGACGGGCCGCCTTCCTCGCGGTCGATCGCGCTGCACGCCGCGCACTGACAGTTTCCGTGCCAGTCGTTCTGCGAAACCGACGCGATCGTCGCCACGGGATTCGCGCGCAGCCGCTCGATCAGATTCTTCACCAGCTCCCGCCGCATGGCCTCATTCGTCAGGCAGAGCTGGCCGCCCTCGACCTTCCGCTGTCCGCCGATTTCGCTGAACCACTCCGGGTGAGCCTGAAAGTACTTCTCCGGCGGAATCAGCCCGTAAAACGTGTGCACGAACCCCTCGTACACGTTCTTACCGCCGCGCCGCGCGTCGATCCGATCCGAGTGGCCGTTGCACCTGTTCCGCACCGCCCAGTCGCCGTCCAGCGCATCGAACCAGAACGACTCGCGATACTCCAGCCGAGGCACGACGCGCCGATCCAGTTCGCCGATCTTCAGCGTCGGTCGCCGCGGGATTGTGCTGACGCGCGACGTCCACCACCGACAGCCCACCTCGTCCTCCAGGAACGAATACACCGCATAGAGCGTGCCCCGCGGCCGACCACCCGCGATAATCAGATCCGGGCCGACCCGGCGCAGCACGAACCCTTCGCCGCCGAGCCCCTCAACTGAAAAACCGGCGTCCGCGAGCTTCGCCGCGTCCGGCCCCACGAGCAGACGGCCGCCCTCCGGACTCCCGGCAGCCGAAACATTGAATTCCGCCCCGGTGACCTGCTTCAGGAACGCGGCCAGTTCCGCCGCCGCGTGCTGCTCCGGCTCAGTCGCGCCGGCCGCGACAACGACGTCCACGCGGCTTGCCCCGTCCGTTGCGATGATCAGTGAATCGGCGACCGCGGATCGATGGTGATTGGTGCATAGAACGGCGATCGCGAGGATCGCCACGGCGTGCTTCAGCATGGCGCGTCTCCAACAGCTTGTTGCAGTGATCGGTTCCGATCCGCGCGTCGGCCCGCCGCGCCCCTACAGCTCCCACCCCTTCCGATACTCATGGCGGATGTAACGGTCAGCCTCCGGACAGCCAGCCGCCCGCAGCTCTTTCGCATTCCAATCGAGCTTTCGACCCACGCGGTACGACACCACGCCCAGCAGCACCGCCTCCGTCAGTACGCCCGCGTAGTCGAAATTGCACGTCGTCGCGGAGCCCGCCTTGCATGCAGCGATCCACTCGGCGTGATGCCCGATCGACTCCGGAATCGACTTCTCCGGCGGCGTGAAGTCTGTCGCCTGGTTGTCGCGCAGCAGCAGGTGCCGGCCGTAGTCCGCGATGACCAGGCCCTCCTCGCCCACAAACAGCGTCCCATCACCCCATTCGAGCGCCGCCCCTTCCTTCGTCTTCAGCGCCGCCAGCCGCTCCGGCCGTTTTCCGCCGTCATACCAGGTCACGGTCACCGGCGGCCGGCCTCCCTCCTCGGGAAACTCGTAACGAACGATCAGCCACGCCGGCGCACCGACCGCATCGACCGGCGGCCCCTCGGCCTGGATGGTCCGTGGATGCTTCAGATCCAGCGCCCAGAACGGCAGATCGAGATGATGGCACGCCATGTCCCCCAGCGTGCCCGCCCCATACGACCAGAACCGTCGCCACTCCGCCGGGTGAATTCCGTCACAAAACGCGTGCTCCGCCGCCGGGCCGAGCCATAGATTCCAGTCGAGATGCGCCGGCGCGGGCTTCGCCTCTCCGTACCGCCCGCCGCTCCACGCCCGCTCACACCACACATGCACCTCGCGAATCCTGCCGATCGCACCGCTGCGAACCAGCTCAACCACCCGGCGATAATTCCCGCCGGCGTGGATCTGGATCCCCATCTGCGTGACGAGCTTCTTCTCCGCCGCGAGCCGCGACAGCGTCCGCACTTCTTCGACGCTGTGCGCCAGCGGCTTCTCGCAATAGACGTGCTTGCCGCGCCGCAGCGCCATCGCCGCGGCCGGCCGGTGGATGTGATCCGGCGCGGCCACCAGCACCGCGTCAAAATCGATCGACGCGCTCAGCATCTCCCGGAAGTCGCGAAACCGCCGCGCCTCGCGATGAGCTGCCGCCGCCTTGTCGAGGTAGTTCGAATCCACGTCACAGAGCGCGACGACCTGCTCGCCGGCGATCTGCCGCAGATTCCAATCCGCCTGGTTCCCCGTCCCGACCACAGCGATGCGGAGTTTCTCCGCGCTGCGCCCGCGTGCGATCCCTGGAAATCCGGCCGCCGCCGCGGCCAGCACCCCGCCCTTCACGAAATCCCGCCGCGAGATCGCCCGCCGTGACATGCGCTGACCTCCGATGTGCCGTACCGCCAGTGTAGCGGCATTCCGCGGCGGATTCCGCGGCGCCGCGATGGCGCGCCCCCGCCCTCACCTCTCCCAATCCAGCCCCATCGGCTGCAGTTCGGTCCGCAGCCGGCCCAGATCCCAGACCAGCACGCCCCGCTCGCTCGAAACTGCGAGCGTCTCGCCGTCCGTGCTGAAGCTCATCCACCCCAGCAGCGCCTGCCCCGGATTCGGCAGTTCCGCGATCGGCTCCCCGGACTCCAGACTCGTCAGCACGAGGTCATATCCCGTTCGTGTCAGCGCCGCCCGCGTCCACCCATCGGCCCGCGAAAACGCACATCCCCCGACCACCGCCGCCTGGGGGCTCCGCGGAATCCGCCGCTCAATCGCCCAGTCTTCGGACCGGTAAACGGTGTACTCCTCGCGTACGCTGACGACCATCCGCCCGTCCTCTGCAAACGCCCCGTGCACCTGGTGATCTGCAATCTCGAGCACCTTCGCACCCGTCGCGAGGTCGTACACCCGCGCCGGATCCCCGCGCCACGTCCCCGCCAGCATCCACCGCCCCTCCGCGCTGATCGACGGCGTCCCGTGCATGCCCGGATGCAGCGGAAACCTGCGAATCACAGAGCGCTTTCCGACATCGAAGCACACGAGCGCCTCGCGCGTCCGCGCCGCCAGGAACCGGCCGCCGGGTGACACTCCCACGCTGATGATCTGCTCCAGCGGCCACAGCAGCTCTCCTTCGCCCGCCGCCAGCCCGCCGTCACCGACGCGGACCTCCCAGCGCCAGACTCCCCGCTCATCGAACGCAATCACGCGCGCATCGTCGAGCGCCCGCACGTTTCCCATCCACGCCGCGCGAAGTTGCCGCGGCAGCGCCCGCTTTCCGCCGGCCCGATCCCACAGCCACAATCCGCCCGCTCCCGACGCGAGCACCCCGCGCCCGCCCGCCACCAGCGCACACGAGTTGATCGCCCGCTCGCCGTCCGCCGTCAGCGTCTCCAGCCCCACCGGCTCCTCGTACGTCAGAAACGAGAACCGCTGCGGCCGGCGAAACACCGCGATTCGCTCGCGCACCTCGCTGACCATCCAGCCTTCGAGCGGATCGAGCAGCGGCCGGCCGGTCGCCGGATCCCAGAACCGCGCGATGTTGTCCCACCCCCAGGAAACGAGAAACCGCCCGGCCGGGTCGAAGTAGGCCTCGACTGCCTCGCTCTGGTGAGTGAGGAAGCTCGCGTACGGCCCGGCTCCCCCGCGCCCCGCCGCCGGCTTCGAAGCGGCCGCTGCATCGGTCTCGTCTCCCGGAACCACGCGCAGTTCACCCGTCACATCGTCGCGCTCAAAACGCCACAGGTACACCCGCCCATCATCCGCCGGCGCCGCCAGCCGCCAGCCATCCGGGCTCCACGCCGGTCCCCGGATCGCCCGCGGAGAGTCGAGCGTATGCAGGAGCCGGCCGCCGTCGAGGTCGTAGAGCTCCAGGTACGGCTCGTACAGGCTCGACACGGCCACGACACGCGGCCAACGCACGCCCGAACTGTTCAACGCGCCTCCGTCTCCCATCGGGCGAATCCCGGGTTGAATCGCCAGTCGATACGGATCGCCGTGAATCGGAAACGTCGTCCGAATCCGAAACCCGTCGCCCGCCCCCGCGCGCTCGCGCTCGCGCGCCCCCGCGCCCGCTCGCTCGAACACACGCACCACCCGATCGGCCCCGACCACCGCCAGCGTCCGGCCGTCCTCCGAGAACGCGTACGATCTCACGCCGACGTCGGGCCCGAGCACGATCGCCCGCGTTCCGCGCCCCCCGTCCGTGTCCCAGAGGATGAACGTGACCTGTGCATCGCCCGCCTCGTGATACTTGACTCCTACGTATCGCCCGTCCGGGCTGAAAATGGCCAGCCACGCGGGCACCTGCGGCCCGGCGAGATCGGCCAGCACGCGCCCGTCCGCCGCGGCCCGCACCCGGACGCGCCCGTCATTGCCAAATTCGGCAAAACGATCGAGCACCGCCAACCCGGCCGCACTCGCCCGTTGCTCGACGTCGTAGTCATGCAGCAGCCGCAGGTCCGTCAGACCTAGCGCCGCAATGACCTCGCTCCGCAGCTCGAAATCGGATTCGTGCTGCAACGGCCGCACCGCCGCAGCCTGCGCCACCACCGCGAGCGTCTCGAACCGCCGCCCGATGCGATTGCTCACCCGCGTAGCCCGCGCCTGCGCGAGATACGAGTCATAGAGCCGCTCCGTCGCCTCGCGCGATCGCTCCTCCGCGCTCGCCCGCGCCGCGCTCGCCTCGCGGTAGAGCGACCACGCGACCATCGCAAACGCCAGCACGAGCCCCACGAACGCCGCAGCCACGCCGAGCGCGAGCCGGTGCCGCCAGAGATGCTTGCGCAGCACATACCAGCCGCTGTCCCGGCGGGCTTCGATCGGCTCTCCTGCAAGGTAGCGCCGCAGGTCCGCCGCCAGCTCCCCCGCAGACTGATAGCGCCGATTCGGTTCCTTTTGCAGGCACATCAGGACGATCGTCTCGACATCGTCCGAGAGATCCCGGCGCAGCGTCCGCGGCCGAAGCGGCGGCGTGTGCCGGATCGCCTCCAGCACTTCCGACGCCCGACCGGTGACCGCGTAGGGAAACCGGTCGGTGAGAATCTGGAACAGCAGCACGCCCAGCGAATACACGTCGGTTCGCACGTCGATCCCGTCGCTCTCGCCCGCGGCCTGCTCAGGACTCGCCCACGGCACCGAGCCTACGAACTGCCCGGTCCGGGTCGCGCTCCGGTCGTCGGGATCGTCCGCCAGCTTCGACAGTCCGAAATCGAGCACGTGCGGCACGCCGCCCTCGTCCACGCGCACGTTGCCGGGCTTCAGGTCGCGATGGATGATCCCGCGCTGGTGCGCCGCCTGGATCGCATCGCACACCGTCGCCATCAGCCGCAGCATCGCCGGCACGTCCAGCGGGTGCTCGCTCCGCCCAGACGACCGTGCTCCGCGCCGCACGAACACGTCCAGCGGCAGGCCCGCGATGTAGTCCATCACGTAGAAGTACCCGCCGCCCGGCAGCGCCCCGCTATGGTGAATGGACACGATATTCGGATGCCGCAGCCGACCGAGCACCCGCACCTCACGCTCGAACCGCGCCCGCTCTCCCGCCGACGCCAGCGGACCCGCGAGCATCAGCTTGATCGCCACGCGCCGGCCCGTCGACTGCTGCACCGCCTCGTACACGACGCCCTGCCCGCCGCGTGAGATCTCCCGCTCGATCGTGTACCCGGGAACCGCGTCCGGGTCCGCGTGCAGCGGCAGACCCGGCGCCCGAACGCCGCCCGGCGCCGTCGTATCCAGCCCATGCACCGCTGTCGGTAGTTCCTGCACCTGCCGCAGCGCCGCCGCGATCATGCGCGCGTGATCCGCCCCCGCGGTCCCGCCGCCCGCGGCCGACCCCCTCGCCGAGTCCTCCTGCGACTCACGTCCGTGCGACGATTCCGGAGCCATCGACCCTCCAGTTGACGCGGGCGCGTGATTCGCGAGAATTCGAACACCTGATCGGCCTCGCGGGACTGCCGTTTGGCATACCGGTACCTGCGAGGCTGCCAGCGGCTGGTTTCCCGATCGGGCATTTCGGGGCCGGCCGCTGGACACTATCGATCACAACTCCGGCCGACACGCCCACTCTTCACAGGCCGACTCTCATCTTCACTCCTCGTGCTACCCCGCATCCGTGAAGAAATTCGTCTCGGCCCCCAGGTGCACGCGAATCAGGTCGTGCGCCCGGGCCCGCAACATGTGCACCGCGCCCGCCGAACGCCCCATCGCCGCCGCGACCGACTCGATGTCGCGCCCTTCGAGATCGTAGAGCCGCACCACTTTCGCATAATCGAAAGGAAGGTGCTCCAGCGCCCGCTCAATGTGCCCGCGCAGCTCCACACCGGCCGCCTGCCGGCTCGGCGTCGCCGACGTCGCGCCGAGCATCTCGACCAGCGCAACGTACGAATCTTCCCCCACCGCCGCAGTCACCCGCCGCCCCGGGTTCGGTCGTTTCTGCCGTTCGAAGTGCCGCATTGCATCCCGCATGTTCCGGTCAGCGATCCGCCGCAGCCATGTAATAAACCCCGCCGGCGTCCGCGCTTCCAGCCCGCGGATCTGAAGGAACGCCTCCAGGTACGTCACCTGCATCACGTCGTCCGCATCAACCAGCGAGCGCCACTTGGCGCCGATCTGCCCGTCGATTTCCCGCCAGACCTGCGGCCCATACCCCTCCAGCAGCGCGCGAAGCGCTGGCAGGTCGCCCCCGGCCGCCCGTTCGAGCAGCAGCGCATCGTTCTCCGATTCAGCCAACGGTCGCGTCCCTTCTTGCCCGGCAGCCACGAGTGTACCACCCCGCCGCCCGCGAAAAAACGCGCTCCCCGCGTGAAGCCGCACGCCAAAACGTCGCCTCCGGGCCGGAAAACGAGCACAACCGGCTCGCCAACGGGGGCTGCGGACGGCCGACTGATGCGTATCACCCGCGACGACCACCAGAATTGCGCCTGCCGCCGCCTTTCCGGCGCGATCATCGCCGCCCGCGACGAAGTGCACCCCTCATGCACCAATCGGGTCGCGACCGCTTCCCGCGCCGACACCACCCACTGGCTCCAGCGGCTCAGCGGCCGATGCACGCCCGCCGCTCGAAAGGTTGCCGCCCTGCCGGGCCGCACCCACGCACGGTCGATCGAAGAACTCGTCGCCGCCGGACAGCTCGTCCTCCTCCACGGCCGGCCGTCGCGGCCGCAAATGGGGGTCCAGCCGCGTCGGGTGGCTGCCCCGCCGGAAGAACTCACGAATCCGCTGCTGACGCGCTGCTGGATCGCCTTTCAGGTCATTCACCACACCACCGGCCAGCCGATCCCGGGCGTCCGCCTGAGCGTGCGGACGCCCGGCGGCGCGGCCCACGAATATGAAACGGATTTGCGCGGACTGGTGGAGATTGACGAAATTCGTCCCGGCACGTGCGACGTCTGGTCGCCGCTCCTTCAGCCCCGCCTGGCCCGCACCGTTGCGTTCGTCGACCTGGCGCCGGCTGCGGGTCCGCGGGCCGGCCGATCGGCCTCGGCATCGGGTTCGTACAGTTGGCTCGCCCACGTGGACGAGCACAAGGTGCGAACGGGCGAGACTCTTGCGAGCATCGCCGCCTCGGCGGGCATGCGCTGGCAGGATCTGGCCCTGTTCAACTGGGGCACTGCCAACCCGGACGAGATCAACCGCCACCTCGCCGATGACGTGGGCTGCACGCTAAAGACCCCCGACGGCTTCAACTACGTCTTCACCAGCGAAGACGAGCCGGGCATCGTGTCCATTCCGCGACCCTGGGCTGTGACGGGCCTCGCGACAGAACAGACCCACGTGATTCGCGTGAAGCTCGCCGCCGGCGTGCGCCTCGTGCTCGAAAACCAGGATGGTCTTCGGATTCCGGAGGCGGAATACCGGGCGACGCTCGCCGACGGATCGGTCAGGCAGGGTCGGCTCGGGAGATCGGGCATCGCCCGGATCGCCGATCCGCCGCCCGGCAGGCTGGAGATCGTCTACCCCGACCTCGACGATATCGAAGCCAAGTCGCTCGCCGCCTGCGCGCGGAAAGCCATGGACGACCGCGACCTCTCGGAAGTCTTCCGCGTCCTCAAGCACAGCCGCGAGATGATCCACGACGTCGTCGCGATGTACGACCGATACTACAACGACTACACCGGCCGCGGTCTGCTGGCCGACATCGACCAGGAAGCGGCCGAGCCCGACGATCGCGCACCGATCGAGGCCCTGCTGCGAATCGCGGCCCTGCGCCCCGAGCCCGGCGACTCGACCGCGATCGTTTCGAGCCCTGAATCCCAGGCCCCGAACCCCGGAATCTCACCCCATTCGCCGGAGACCGCCTGATGGGAGACGGCGCGAGCATCATCATCGATGAAAACGGCGGCCCGCCGCGCGCGGTTCTGCGGCAGCTCATGGGTCGCATAGAAGCGCATCCCGAGCACCACGCGGTCGTAAAAGGCTCGAAGGTCAAGTATCGCTTCGTGCTCGAAGATCGCGAGAGCGAGCTCAAGTTTGGGGTCTGGGACGACAAGCCGGTGCAGGGACCAAGTCCCGCCCAGCAGCAGTTCGACCAGACCGGCCGAACCGAACACCCGATCCCTTCTGAGATCGTCCAGGAGTTGCCCGAGAACCCGACGTCGAAGGACATCGGGCCGATGCTCGCCTGGCTGGTGATCTACGATTCGAACAAGTCGGGCGACACGCCGCCGTTCGATTGGGTCGCCCGCAGCGGCCACGAGGTCGAGATCACCTGGAAATACCCAGGCCAGCACGTGATCCTCGTGCGAATCGCGTGGTTCCATGAGAGCCCGACGAAGAGCCCGCGCGACCAGGCGGACACACACATCCTCTTCACACAGCGGGTGTCGGATCTTCAGACGATCCAGCGGCAGCGCATGCGCGTCACGCGCGGCAAGCCTCCACCGCATCCAATCGAAGAGCTCGATACGCTTCAGCGATACATCGAGGCGGTCGAGGGCGCCGAGGCGCGCAGCGGCGTGCCCAAAGCCAAGGAAGCCGAATATCGCCGCGAGTTGGCCAAGAAGAAGAAATACCTCGAGAAGCTTGAAGACATGTTCGGCCACCATCGGGGGCGCTCGATCCTGCTCCCAATGCGCGCTTCGTACGCGTCGAAGAACACGTCCGAACAGACGGAACTGCGAATCTGCGTGCATGAACGGTGGGAAATCGACGGCACCGAGGCGCGGACGCACGTCACCCTGATCGACTGGACCAACCCGCTCGACGAGCGCCTTCGCGGCCGGTACGAGGGCCAGGGGCGCTCGCGGATCGAGGCGATCAAGTCGGCCGTCAGCGAGTGGCGGAAGAACTGCCAGTATTACCACCCTGGCAACATCGTCATCGAAACGCCGGCATGGGACATCTACAGCGGCGGACCAACCATCCCGTCAGAAACGATCGAGTTCGACACGCCGGGGAAGAACTTCTGGGACAAGGTGGCCGACTTCTTCAAGGCCATCGCAATGGTGCTTGGCATGATCGCGACCGCGATCACGTTCATCACCCCCATCCCGGGCGACGAGATCGTCGCCGGACTGATCTGGACGTCCGTCTTCACCAGCACCGTCGCCTCGGGCATCAGCATCGGCCGCCGCAAGCGCAACGGCTTCGCCAACGACAATGAAGACGTCTTCGACGCACTCCAGATCGTCGGCAACATCTTCACCGCGGGTCGCGTCGAGTGGGGTCGGCGGGCGGTTCTGGCTTCGCGCTCGTTCAAGGGCCAATTCAAGGAGTTCATGCTCATCGGCGACGTGGCCACCGACTATGTCGAAGGGTTCATGCTCGCCACGACGTTCGTCAGCGACTTCAACAACATCCTCGACGATCCGACGCTTTCGCCGAGCGAACGCGTCGACAAGATGATGGGCTTTCTCCAGGAAAAGGCCAAGAAATCGGCGATGTACACCGTCAATGTCATGTCGTCGAAGCAGAAACGGCGCGAGAAGACGTACATCGAGCCGGACATGCAGGCCCGGATGCTCAACCCAAAGGAGCGCATCGACCTCGACGCGCCGAAAGTCCAGAAGGCCGACACGAAGCAGGTCGAGGTCAAGACGAAGGTCCAGGACGAACCCGCGCGCGTCGGAAAGCCGCGCGGCGCGAAACCCAAGCAGCCCCCGCGCGAAAAACGCAACAAGTACAATTTCAAACAGGCCCGCACGCCGCACCAGCGCGGCATGCGCGAGGTCGACGACTTCGACTTCGCCCAGCAGGCGCTCGATACGCAGAAAATCGTGCTGGTGCGCAACTCGAACCAGCAGATGCTCAAGCACGTGAACCACGCCGCCAAGGGGCCCAAGCCCGAGTCGCTCAAGGCCAAGACGCTGCCCGACAAGCCGCCGCCGGCCCTCAAAAACCCCGATCACGCCGGCCTGGCGTCCGCGCACCCCGACGATCCGCGGCTCCAGGACATGCTCAAAGAGATGAAGTCCCCCACGACCGGCAAGCCGCCGATGTCGCACGAGGAATTCGTCGCCGACCTGAAGAAGAAAGGCTACGACGTCAAAGGCGCGGACCAGGACTACATCGTGGTCGGGAAGGGCGCCAAGGACGGGTATTACAGCGATTACGACCTCCACGGCGTCTACGACCTCAAAGGCAACAACGCGTATTCCGAAGGCTACCGCGACCAGTTGAATCAGCGCTTCGGAAAGGAACTCGTCCAGCACGGCCCGCACGATCTCTGGCCGAATCGAAACAAGAAGGAAGCCGGCCCGAACCGCGGACCGCAGCCGCCCGTGACCGCCTATGTCCCGCGCGGCGACCGCAAAGTCGAGCGGTTCGAGCTGGATTCGATCGACGAGATGCGGACGTTCTACGAGTCCTGGGGCATCCCCTGGGATAAGATTTATCCGCCGCTGTAGGGAGCTGCGATGACCGTCAAACCCATGGACTCCACCGAGCGCAGCGCGCTCCTCCGCGACATCGCCGCCGCCCAGCAGCGCTATGACGACGCCCGAACGCAGCGCGACTCCGCCGCCTGCACGCTCCATTTCGACGAGGTGAAGCGGCTCCGAGATCGCTACTACGAGCGTCTCCCGCGGCTGTGCATGGCCGTCTGTCCAGTCTGTGCAAAGCCGCTCTATCGCCGGTTCGACCCGTTCGGCTTCGACGGCCCTTGGTGGAGCGACGCGCCCGCCGGCGGCGAACCACCCGCGTGCCCCCACTTCGTTCTCCTCCGCGGCGCCGTGGCGTTCCACAATCTGCCCGCCTTCGCCGGTGCAAAACGGGTCCACACCGGCCCGGAGGTTCCATACGTCATCCCGCGCCTCCTTGACCTCGACGGAATGGTGATGACGATCGGCACGTTGACCATGGAGCCAGGCTTCACGGCGTACCCCCTCGTCTACTTCGCTCCCCGCCGCCCGGCCCCAAGCGACCTGACGAGCACCTGGGCACGCCCGACGTTCGAGTATCGCAACGCGGCCGGCGACGGCGGCTGGGAATACGCCAGCGACGCCTGGGATTTCGACCTTGCGCCGTGGCTGCCGCGCGGCAAGATCCGCTGGTGCGATCCGGGGTCCAATAACTCGCGCCTGAGCGCCGATCCCCCGGACCGCTGCCCGTTCCTCAACCTCCCCGGCGAGCGTCAGGCCGTCGAAATCGAGGGGGCGATGCGGCACCTGACCGGCGTTCCCGACGGCCAGCCCAATTTCCCCATCGACTGATCAAGAAACGCCGACTTACGGCCGAATCGGCGTTCCGTGCCGCGCCGCGTGAATACCCCTTTCTTTCGTCGCCTAGACAGCAGACGACCGTTTGGGGGACTCGTATGCCCGCGCCCGCTGATGACGCCGCCCTCGTACCCGCCGCCGATGCCGCCAACCGCCCCGATTTCCTGCTCCGGGTGAAGGGTTTCGACGCCGACGACCTCCGTATCACCGCGTTCGACGGCGTCGAGGGCATCAGCGAACTCTACGAATTCCGCATCGAACTCGTCTCGACGCGCCCCGACATCGACCCCGAAGCCATCATCGGCCTCCCCGCCACGCTGGAGATTACCGGCGAGCACGGCGTCCGCTACGCCCACGGCATCATCCGCCGCTTCGAACTCACCGGCGAGGGATCGACGCAGACCCACTATGAGGCGTGCCTCGTGCCCGCCGCCTGGCTCCTCACGCAGCGGGTTCAGTCGCGCACCTACCAGAAGCCTCGTCACGAACACGTGCAGGCCGTCGACCTCGTCAGCATCGTCTTCGAAGAGGCCGGCATGCCGCAGGAGTCGCTCACCTACGGCCTCGAAAACACGTACGAGGAGCGCGATTTCTACGTCCAGTACCGGGAATCCGACTGGGATTTCATCAACCGCGTTCTCGAACAGGAAGGCGCGTACTATTACTTCGATCACCGCAAGGACGATTCGCAATTGCTGGTCGTCGATCACAAGGGCATCCAGATGCCGTATGCCCTCGACGAGACCGGCGAAAGCGAACCCGACCGAGTCCCCTACCGCGATCCCAACGGACTCGTTCCCGCCGAAGAGTTCATCTACCGCGCCCGGTTCACCAGCCAGGTCCGTATCGGCGCGATCTCGCTCGACGATTTCAACTTCCGCGACCCGCCCGGCGAACTGCGCGTCCGCGCCGAACAGCAGCGCTTCAGCGGCCTGACCTTCGACGACTTCCCGGGCGGCTACGACGACAAGGCCGTCGGCCAGCGCCGCGCCGACCGCCGCCTCCAGGAGCAGCAGACACCCGCCCGAATCGGCCGCATGTCCACGACCGTCCGCCAGTTCCGGCCGGGCACGACGTTCCGCCTCGTCGACCACCCAAACGACAAGCTCAACATCGAATACCTGATCACGCGCGTCATCCACCGCGCGACACAGGCCCAGTCCGGCGAGGCGGACGTTGCTGGTGGCGACGGGTGCCGATACGAAGCCGAGATCGAAGTCATTCCGGCCGACGTTCAATACCGGGCGCCGCGATCCACCCCGCGCCCCGTGATGAGCACGCAGACCGCGATCGTCGTCGGTCCCCCCGGCGAGGAGATCTACACCGACGTTTACGGCCGCGTGAAAGTGCGCTTCCACTGGGATCAGCAGTCGCAGCACGACGAGAGCGGTTCCTGCTGGATCCGCGTCAGCCAGGGCTGGGCCGGCGGCCAGTACGGCATGCTCTTTTTGCC
This sequence comes from Planctomycetota bacterium, assembly GCA_045863555.1. GTDB lineage: Bacteria > Planctomycetota > Phycisphaerae > UBA1845 > Fen-1342 > JACRLV01. The sequence goes on from BTUU01000005.1 coordinate 162,275, forward strand.
CCGCGTCGGCCAGGAAGTCATCGTCGAATTCCTCGAGGGCGACCCCGACCGGCCGATCATCACCGGCCGCGTCTACAACAAGGACCACATGCCGCCCTACAAGCTGCCGGACCGCAAGTCCGTCAGCGCGATCCGCACGTGCAGCACGCCCGGCGCCGGCGGCGGAAACGAGATCCGCTTTGACGACGCCAAGGGTGAAGAACAACTGCTCCTCTTCGCCCAGAACTCCATGCATCTCCGCGCACGCGGGAGCCGCTTCGAAAACACCGGCGGAAACCTCCACCGCACGACCGCCAAGGACGCCTTTGAACTCGTAAGGGAGAACAAGCACTCGACCGTGAAGCTCGACCGGTTCGAACAGACCGAAGGCTCGCTTCATGAGCGCGTCGAAAAGGACGTCAAGGAAAGCGTCCACGGCCGCAAGACCACGTTCGTCAACAAGAAATACGCGATCCTGAACTCCGACGGCATCGTCATGGAGTCCGACACCGGCATCACGCTTCGCTGCAAGGGCAACTTCATCCAGATCGACGACAAGGGCGTCACGATCGTGGCCGCGGCCGTCAACATCAATAGCGGCGGCGCGGCACTGACCTGGGAATGGGACTCGCCCGAGACGCTGACCCTTCCCCGCGATGCCGACACGACCGAATTCGGCCGCAATGTCCGCTATCAGCAGCCGCCGGCCGCGGATGAGCAACTCAAAGTCGAGAAACTGCCCCCGCCCGACGAGCCCGAACCCGTCGAGACGATCACGTCGTGGATCGAAATCGAACTGGTCGATGAAGAAGGGCGACCCGCGATCGGCGAGGAGTATTGCCTCATGCGGCCCGACGGCCAGACGCGCCGCGGCCGCCTGAATGACAAGGGCCAGGCCCGCGTCGACCTCCCCGAGCCGGGCGAGTGCCAGATCAGCTTTCCGAACCTCGATCGCGATGTGTGGGAGAGAGCGTGATGCCCGACTTCAGCCCCCCGGGCGAGTCCAAAAGCTATTCGCGGCGTCTCAAGGCCAACCTGGAGCGCGCGAAGGCCCGCCGCGCCGAAGAAGTGGATATCGCTCCGCGTCCAAAGACCCCGGACGACGACAGTTTTACGGGTCGGCTGCGAAAGAACCTCGCGAAGGCAGCGCCGGACTCGGATGCGCCGATGACGCCCGCTCAGCCCGCGAATGAGCCGGAGACGGGTGCGCGGGAAACCACCGGCCCCGTCGGAGCCGGCGACTACGTCGTCCGACCCGGCGACTGCATCGCGTCCATCGCCTTCGACGCCGGCCATCTCTGGACGACGCTCTGGGACGACCCTGCGAACGCCGAACTGCGCGAGACGCGCAAGGATCCAAACATCCTTCTTCCGGGCGACCGCGTAACCGTCCCCCCCCTCCGGGAGAAGCAGGAGCCGGGCGCCAGCGAACAGCGCCACCGGTTTGTGAAGAAGGGCCAGCCCGAGACGTTCCGCGTCCGCATCCTCAGCGACGGCGAGCCGCGCAAGAACGAACCCTACACGCTGACGGTCGATGGTGAGACCGAATACGAAGGCACGACCGACCCCGAGGGTCACCTTCAGGCCGCGATCAAGCCCAACGCCCGCCGCGTGATCGTCGAAGTGGGCAAGGAAGATCCGCGCGATCGGTTCGAGTTCGCACTCGGTGCAATCGACCCCATCATCGAAATCAGCGGCGTCCAGGCCCGCCTCACCAACCTGGGATTCGACTGCGGCCCCGCCACCGGCGAACTGAACGACGACACGCGCGCGGCCCTCCAGCAGTACCAGAAACTCCGTCGCCTCGAAGCGACGGGCGAACCCGACGAACCCACGCGCCGCAAGCTCCAGGAAGAATACGGCTGCTGAAGCCGCGGCGGTGATGACCGCCCGCGCGCAAGGAGAAATCCGCGATGTCCGACATCACCATGGGCATTAGCAACAGGAAGCTCGAAGAGCAGGCACGCCGCCGCGAAGCCGAGAAAGCCGCCGCCCGCCGCCAGCTCAACACCGTCGACTCCTCCCCCTACGTGCGCGCCCGCATCCTCTGGCCGGCCGTCGGCTTCCCCGCCGTCATCCACCCGCAATCCGGCGGTGCGGGCGACACGAGCGACCCGACTCGCTGTCTCTGGCTCCTCGTCGTCAGCAACAAGGAAAACCTCCACAAGGGCGACGTCGCGCGCCATCTCCGCTGGGCTGCCTGGGACAAGCGGCACACGCGCTGGTCAGAAGCCGCCGAGCAGGGCGGCGAATTCGCCTTCCAGGAAGAGGAATTGAATGTCACCCGCCCGGTCGACGAGCGGAGCAAGAGCCGCCTCACCAAGGTCATCAAGTTCGCCCACGTAAAGGGCGACGAACGCGGCATCGTCGTCGGCCTGTCAAAGTTCGTCCTCGATTTCTACGCCTCCTACGGCCTCAAATACCTGCACCAGATCCAGGTCTATGAATACGCGGCAGCCCGACTTGCCCCGCACGCGGCCGCAAACCCCGTGAACCTGTACTGGGTCAACCGGAACAGGAACGACACTCCGCGCGAGCGCAGCGCGGAGATGGACCTGCTCATCGAGGAATTCGCCCGCTTCTCCCGCTTCGGCCATGACGGCGTGCCGCCGGAGAAGGAGCTGGACGAACTCATCGCACGCCGCTACCTCGAGGAATACGAGTACGACTACGCCCCCAACGACCTCCGCCACAACATCCCGGAGAACCGCACTGAGGTACTCCACCCCGTCTTCGTCCGCCCGCCCAAGCCGGCAATCCGCATCGGCCACCTGACCGACCTGCATTTCGAACTGCGCTGCGACGCCTACGAGACGCGCCTGCGAAACTCCGTCGATCCCGCGATCACGCGCCAGGTCCCCAACTTCAACAACTGGAACAAGACCTCGCGCATGCTCTACCGCCGCGCCCGCGGTAACTGCGACCTGCTCCTGCTCACCGGCGACCTCATCGAGTACGGCCGCGGCTTCAGCGAGCATCGCATCGGCGAAGACGGCCTGCCCGACATGAGCACCAACGAGTGCTACTGGCGAGACCGGCCGTGGTTCCTCTTCTTCTCCGAACTCGCCGGCGGAACCAACTACCAGAAGCCCGCCTACACGATCCTCGGCAACCACGACTGGCGCTTCCACCCCTACAAGCCGCTCGCCGAAGGCGCTCCGGGCCCGAGGAACTTCAACCTCGAAGACAAGGAGGCGATCAAGGTCGCCCACGGCCCCGGCCACGGCGGCCAGTACAGCCTCTATGACGGCGGCGCGAACTACGCACTCGCAGTGGCGAGACTCCTCTGGCACAAGTGGATCATCCGCGAGGGCGAACTCGAAATCGGCGGCACGCCCCTCGTCACCACTACCGCCTCCGTCGCCTGGTACCTCCTGCTCATTAACCCGTTCCTCGACTACAGCGTGCCGCTCCCCGGCGGCTACGACCTGCTCATGCTCGACTGGGGCGAGAACGAACTCGTCGATTTCCACGAATACCGCAGCGGCGTCGACCGCGGCGGAACCGTGGTCAAGCCGAACTCGAGCGGAGAACCCGCGCCCAAGGACACGCTCACCGACGACCAGCGCGAGGTCATCGAGCACTTTCTGGCCAGCAACAATCGCGCCCGAATTCTCGGCATCCACGCCCCCGTCGTCGGCCCCCACGGCCGCTGGACCGACGAATACCTCGCGCAGGGCAAAGTCGTCACGCCCCTGGGCAGCGACGCGCGCTTGTCGCAGGACGGCAAGCCGATCGTCTCCCTTGACGGGAAGGCCCCGCACGCCAAGATCTTCCAGTTCGAAGAAACCCGCGACGGCCGCAAGATCCCCCGCGCCTACCTCGAGCACCCGGCCCTCGCCGCCCCGCACAAGGACTACGCGCCCTGGAACTGGGTCGCCGACGCCGGCACGCCGCTCAAGCATCGCGAGTGGCTCATCGAGGAACTCCGCAAGGCCGCCGTCCCTCTCGTCGTCAGCGGCCACGTCCACCGGCGATCCCTCGTCGTCGTCGACAAGCAGCCGAACGGCGCCCTGTTCGTCCGCGGACTGCGCGATGACCAGATCGCAGGCGCGCCCTACCCGCTTTACGTAAACACCACGAGCTGCGGTCCGCGCGGCCGCATCCACGCGAAGCAGACCGAGACGATCTACCTGCCCTCGGCGTACGTCGAAATTGAGCTGGCCTCCAGCGGAAAGGTCCTCAAGTTGAGCCATCAGGACGCGGCCAACGACTACGAGAAACGCAAGGGCACTTCCCAGGTCGGCGCGCGTGCGGCCTCATGACCCGCTCTGCGCCGCAGCCTTCTCCGGCCGGGGCTCCACGACTGCCAGCCGCGCGCCGGCGTAGTCGACGATGAGCAGCGACCCGGCCAGGAGGCCGCCGCCGATCGTCCCCGCGCGGTCGCTCCGCGCGTGCGTACCGCGCGCCTCGATGGCAAAGCTCGCGGGCACGTCCGTGCGCGTCGCGCCCGCAAACTCGAGGCGCGCGATCGTTCCATTCTTCGCCGCGACGAATCCGCCGACTCCCCCGAGCTTGCCGTCCGTCAGCGTCCGTCCTTCGAGCAGGTTCCACCTCCGCACGGCCGGTTCATTGAACGTCAGGTGCGAATGACTGCCGGTGTCGAGCAGGAACTTGCCTTCGTGCCCTTCGAACTTCGCCTCTACGACCGGCACCCGCTCACGCAGATCGAGCTTCGTCCACTCGCCGCGCTCGAGCCTGAATTTCGCCGGATCGTGCAGCGCGATCGAGGGCTTCGAGACGTCCAGTTCCGCCACGCAGCGCGAAAGCAGGCCATATCCGACCACGCCGTCGATCTTCTCTCCCAGGTGCGGTTCGAGAAACGATAGATCCGCCCCCATCATCGGAAGGTCAGCCAGCCGCACCGGCCCGAGCCGCAGCTCGCGCGCCCGGTACATCGCCGACTTCTGTCCGCCGCCCGCCCCGACCGAGTCGATCTCACCCGTTCGCTCCAGTCCGAGCGACTCGACGCGTTCCGTCGACACCACGCATACGCCCGCGCCGGTATCGAATATGAAGCAGCCCGCTGCGTGCCCGTTGATCGTCGGCCGCACCAGCAGATGCCCCGTCTTCGCCTTCCTTACCTCCAGCGCCGCCGCCACGGTCTCGTCGAACGCGACAGACCCCTGTCGAAGCAGCGTCGCCTGGTCCGTCGAATGCGCGGGACGCTCGTTCGCCGACTGGCCGGACCCGACGCCCTGAGCCATCGCCGCGGCGCACCAGACCATACTCAGGATCGAAACCGCCGCCCGTACCCGGATTGAACTCATTGCGTGTTCCTCTTTTTTGGTCTTCGAATCCGCTCGCCAAAGCCCGCCGGCGCGAGAACAAACCCCAGCGAAACGGCCCGTCGCCCCGCGCCCCGCCGGCCGCCCCGCAGCACCGCATGCAACTCTGCAATCAGCCCATTCACGCGGGCGAGTTCGTCGTCGGAAACCCAGCCCATCACCCGCCCGCCCCAGAGTTCGCGCTGATTCCCCGCCCCGGCATCCGCCCCGGCCATGCACGCCCGCTCAAACTCACGCGCTGCCAGCCGCACCGCCTGGCGCACCACTCGGGCCAGCTCGCGCCTCGCCCCCGCGGCGTAATCAAGCCGGATCGGAGCTGGCACGGCGTACACCGCCGTCGATCGCCCGTGTACGGTCACCGAATCCCGCTCGACCACGAGACCCGCCTTGACCAGCATCCGTACGTGGAAATAGAGCGCATCCGCCTTCCGCCCGAGCATCTCGGCCAGGTCCGCGATCGTCACCGGCCCGCCGCTCGTGAGCGCATCGACGATCTCCTGCCGAGTCGCCGAACTAAGCACGCGCAACGCGTCCTCGCCGCCGACGAGTTTCTCAGTTGGTCCGTTGCGTTCGCTTCCCATATGGTGAATAATACGTTATTTATTCAATAAATCAATGCGGCCTGAGGCCAGCGAATAACGAGCGACATCTCCTGGTCTTATCGGAGGTTGCGCGAAATTCCGCAGTCGGAGAATGCCACTGAACAAACCCCTCGCCGAATCTTGTCATCGAATTCACCCAGAAAAAACAGGCAAATTCGGATAAACCGTCCAGACGGTTTGCTTCCGACCGTCCAGACGGTATACTCCCTGTGCGAAATGACGCACACGGGAAAATGAACCCGGACGGAGTGAGACCCGTGCCCCCAGCAACGCCCACCCCTTGCGACAAGCTCCTGGATGCGGCCGAGGCGGTCGTCGCCCGGTCAGGCGTGGGAAATCTCACCCTCGATGCGGTCGCGGCCGAGGCGGGCGTGAGCAAAGGCGGACTCCTTCACCACTTTCCCTCAAAGGATCACCTGGTTCGGGCGATGGTCGAACGCTCCGCCCAGAACTGGAGGCGTTGCTACACGCAGGCGTACGAACAAACGCCGCCCGGACCGGGCCGGATGGCCCGCGGTCTCCTGAACCATTGCCTCTCGGACGCGGAATGCTGGACCGAAGAACTTCGCCGCAGCAGTTCGGCCGTCTTCGCTGCGCTCGCCCAGAATCCCTGTCTCATCGAGCCGATGCGCTCGGCATATGGCGACCTGCACAAACGGATCGCGGAGGACGGCCTCCCGCCGGGCGTCAGCGAGGCCGTCATGGCCGCGCTCGACGGCCTCTGGCTGAACTGGGTGCTCGGACTCGTCCCGCTCGAGCAGCAGCGCGTCGTCCGCGTCCGGCGAGCCCTCGAAGAGTTGCTCTCCCGATGTCCGGTGCCCACGGAGTCGGCCGAAACGGATTCCCCCGAAACGAAGTAACGACTGAGGAGTTGAACCATGGGGCGCAGAGCTTGGATGGGATCGTCTCTGTTGTTGATCGCGGTCGCACTCGCCGGCAGCGGACTCGCCGCCTGGAAAATCAAGGCACTCAAGAACGCCGGCGCCGCCACGGAGGGCCAGCCCGAGCCGATGGAGATCGTCACTACGGCCGTCGCCGCCGAGCGCAGCCACCGTCGCACGACCACCTCGATCGGAACCGTGCTTGCGCTGCAATCGGTCACGCTCCGGAACGAACTCCCCGGGACCGTCGGCCGCATCGCGCTCAGGCCGGGCGAGATCGTCGAGACCGGCGCTGTCCTTGTCGAACTCGATGTCTCGGTCGAAGCGGCGGAACTCGCGGCCAACGAGGCCCGGCTTGCACTTGCGGAAATCGAACTCGCCCGCGTGGAAGGCCTGCTCGCACGGGACGCGTCGTCCCAGATCGAGGTCGACCGTGCCCGTGCCGAGCGCGACGTCGCCCGCGCGAATGTCGAACGCTCGAAGGCCGTCATCGCCCGCAAGACGATCCGCGCCCCCTTTCGTGCCCGCGTCGGCATGGTCGATCTGCATCCGGGCCAGTATCTCGCCGAGGGTACGGAGCTCACCACGCTCCAGGGTGTAGAGGATGCCGTCCACGTCGATTTCGCCATCCCCCAGCGGACGGCCGCGGATCTCCGCATCGGCGACAGCGTCGAGATCGTCGTGGCCAGCGACGCGGCGCCCGTAGCGGCCGAAATCATCGCGATCGACGCCCGGGTCGATCCGGCGACGCGCAACGCCTGGATCCGGGCTCGCCTCGCCTCGGCTGAAAAATCGCCGTCGCCGGGCGCATCCGTCCGCGTCCGCGTCCCGGTCGGCGCTGTGCAGCCGACCGTCGCCATCCCGGTCAGCGCCCTTCGAAAAGGCCCCGAGGGCGACCACGTATTCGTCATCGAACCCGACCCGCAGGGCGTTCCGCGGGCCCAGGTGCGAAGTGTCAGGAGCGGAGCCATGGTCGGCGACGAAGTGCTGATCGCCTCCGGGCTTTCCCGCGGCGAGCGCGTCGCCGCATCCGGCTCGTTCAAGCTCCGCCCCGGTGTGAGAGTCGTGGACAGCCCGCCGGTCGCGGCGGCCGCTCCGCGATAACCGCGTAATCCGGCTGGGCGCCGGATGAATTCCCTGAAGAGGTAGCTGCAAGGACGTTGATTTCGCAACGGGCATGAGTCGCGGCGCACCGCGCCGTCGAACGGGGCCGCTGCGCGTCGACCACGCTGGAAAAGGACCTCAGATGCGATCCTTCACCGATATTTTCATCAAGCACCCAGTGCTCGCGATCGTCGTGAACCTCGCGATCGTCCTCGTCGGCTGGCGCGCCCTCTCGAGCCTGCCGGTGCAGCAGTATCCGAAGATCGAAAGCGCCTCGGTCATCATCACGACCGTCTACTACGGCGCGAGCGCCGAAACCGTGCGCGGATTTCTGACGACGCCTATCGAGCGCGCCGTGGCGCAGATCAGCGGCGTCGATCACATCGAATCGACCAGCCGCGCCGGACTCAGCACGATCACCATCCGCCTGAAGCTGAACCACAGCAGCACCGCGGCGCTCGCAGAGGTGAACGCCCGCCTCCAGCAGGTCCGATCGGAACTGCCGGCCGAAGCCGAACCGCCGGCCGTCGAAATCCAGCGGGCCGATCGCCCCTACGCCTCGTTCTACCTCAGCTTCACGTCCACCGAACGGGAAGCCCCCGCGATCACCGACTGGCTGCTGCGGACGCTCCAGCCGCAGCTCTCGACGCTCGCGGGCGTGCAGCGCGTCACGATCGAGGGCGGCCGGCAGCTTGCGATGCGCATCTGGATCGACCCCGATCGCCTCGCGGCCCTCAACCTGGCTCCCGGCGATGTCCACGCCGCCCTGCGCCGCAACAACTACCTCGCGGCCGTCGGCCAGACCAAGGGCAATCTCGTCCAGGTCAACCTCCTGGCGAACACCGACCTCCGCTCCGTCGATGAGTTCAACGACCTGATCGTCGCCGAGCGCGGCGGCGCCATCATCCGCCTCAGCGAGGTCGCTCGCGTCGAACTCGGCGCGGAGGAGGCCGATCTGGTCGCCAAGTACGGCGAAAAGGAAGCCGTCTACCTCGGCGTCTGGCCGCTCATCGGCACGAACGAGATCGAAGTCGCGCACCGCCTTCGGGCGGAGATGGAACGCATCCGCCCGACGCTGCCGACGGACATCGATATGCAGATGGCGTACGACGCCACCGTCTTTATGGAGGACGCGCTCCAGGAGATCACCAAGACGCTGACCGAGACGATCCTGATCGTCGGCCTCGTCGTCTTCCTCTTCATGGGCTCGATCCGAACGGCGCTTGTGCCGCTGCTCGCGATGCCTGTCTCGCTCATCGGCGCGGGACTCGTTATGTACGCGCTGGGCTTCAGCCTCAACCTGCTCTCGATGCTCGCGATCGTGCTCTCCGTCGGCCTCGTCGTCGATGACGCCATCGTCGTCGTCGAGAACGTCGAGCGGCATGTGCGCCAGGGCAAGTCGCGGATTGAGGCCGCGCTCATCGGGGCGCGCGAGCTGCTCGGCCCCATTATCGCCATGACGATTACGCTCGCCGTCGTCTACGCGCCGATCGGCTTCCAGGGAGGCCTGACCGGCTCGCTCTTCCTCGAATTCGCGATCACGCTCGCGGCCGCGGTCGTCGTCTCAGGCATCGTCGCCGTGACGCTCTCGCCGGTCGTCAGTTCACGATTTGTCCACCCGAACGGCAAGCAGGGCTGGCTGACGCGCCTCGTCAACCGCGGTTTCGATGCCGTGCGCCGCGCGTACGCCGCGATGCTCGACGGCGCGCTGCGCATCCGCTGGGCCATCGTCGTCGCCTCGCTGGCCGTGATGCTCGCGGCCTGGCCGTTCTACACGATGTCGCGCAGCGAACTCGCCCCCGTCGAGGACCAAAGCCATATCAGCCTGTTCGTGGAAGCCGCACCGGATTCCACGGTCGCCGCGACCAACCGCGAATCGCTCGACGTCGTCCGCCGCGTCCAGGCATTCCCCGAGGCCAAGTTCATGTGGTCGCTCACGGCCGCGTGGGGCGGATTCGGTGGCCTCGTCGCGAAGGACTGGCGGGAGCGCGACCGCTCCACCGAGCAGATGTACGGCGAAGTCTTCGGCGCAGTCTCGCAGGTCCCCGGCTTGCGCGTGTTCCCGCGTCTCGACCCGCCGCTGCCGACCCCCGGACAGTACGACGTGGAGCTCGTCCTCCAGAGCGACACCCCGCCGGAGCAGATGCTTGAGACCGTCGGCAAAGTACTCGGCGCAGGCTGGGCCAGCGGCAAGTTCCTCTATGTCGACACGGACCTCAAAATCGACCTGCCCGAGGCCCGCGTGATCCTCGACCGCGAACAGATCGCCGACCTCGGCCTCGATCTCGCCAGCGTCGGCCAGGAACTCGGCACGCTGCTCGGCGGCGGATACGTGAACCGCTTCAACTACTACGACCGCAGCTACAAGGTCATCCCGCAGATCGGCGACAAGGACCGCGCCTCCGTCGGCCCGCTGCTCGACCTCAAGATCAAGACGCCCGGCGGCCAGCTGGTCCCGGTGTCGACGTTCACGCGGATCGAAACGAGCACCGCCCCGCGCACGCTCAACCGGTTCCAGCAGCGCAACGCCGTCAAGATCTTCGGCGGCGTGAACCCCGGCGTGACGAAGGAAGAGGCCCTGCGCGTCCTCGAAGACGCCGCGGCGGCCGCGAGCGGCCCCGGCGTGATCATGGATCACGCGGGCGAATCGCGCCAGATCCGCCGGGAAGGCTCGGCGCTCACCGTGACGCTCGGCTTTGCGGTGGTGCTGATCTACCTGGTGCTCGCGGCGCAGTTCCACAGCTTCCGCGACCCGCTGATCGTGCTGCTCGGCTCGGTGCCGCTGGCGATCTCGGGGGCGCTGCTCTTCAGCTTCCTCGACCTGACGACGATCAACATCTATTCGCAGGTCGGGCTGATCACGCTTGTGGGACTGATCGCCAAGAACGGTATCCTGATCGTCGAGTTCGCCAACACGCTCCAGGAGCGCGGCATAGAGAAGCTGGCCGCGCTGCGCGAGGCTTCCCTCACGCGCCTCCGCCCGGTCCTCATGACGTCGGCCGCGACGGTTTTCGGGCATTTGCCGCTGGTCCTTGTGACGGGTCCCGGCGCTGAAGCGCGAAACAGCATCGGCACTGTGCTGGTCGCGGGCATGACGGTTGGGACGTTGTTTACGCTGTTCGTCGTGCCCGTGTTCTATTCGCTCATCGCGGCGCGCCACCGGCCGGCGGCGGAGAGCGCGGTGGAGGAGCGGGACGCGGGGAACCTCGAACCCGGGCAGCCGGCGGTTGCGCTGGCGTGAGGGCGCTCGCGCGGAGGAAGGTGCGCAGCGTGTGTGTACACGCGAAGTGCGCATCTTCCAATAATATCGCGGCTGCCGCGGTCCCAAGGCGGGTTGGGAAATCGTGAACTGCGCATCTTCGGTGGGCTGGCTGGGGTTGCATTGCGTTCCACATCCCGGCTCTCTGGTCAACGGTTCAGCGCGCGTCGGCGCGCGAAACTTCGGTGGAATTGTTGCCTCAAAAACAGGGCCGAGCGTATTGATAAAAAGGATTGGCGGATTCTGGCGAGATTTGACGCGAAGTAGCGTCGTAGGCGAAAGCCGGGTGCCCCGCGATATTGCGCAATCGTCGAGATTGCGCAATCGCCGCGCTTTCCCCTTCCGGTCGAGTGCCGTTCAAACCCCGCCGATAGGATCGGCGGGCGGCGCGCGCTTGCTGGCCCCCGCGCAGGGCGCTACAATCGCTCGCGATTTACAGTGTTTTTCCTCTCGGTCCCCCCGCACCTTCGGCGCGGTCGTGGCCGCGGACGCAGGCGCGAAAGGAGCGTGGGCATGTTCGAACGATTCACCGACCGGGCGCGAAAGGTCATGGCCCTCGCCAACCAGGAAGCCCAGCGGTTCAACCATGACTACATCGGGACCGAGCATATCCTGCTCGGCCTCGTCAAGGAAGGCTCCGGCGTCGGCGCGAACGTCCTCAAGAACCTCGGCGTCGACCTGCGGAAAGTGCGCCTCGAAGTCGAAAAACTGGTGAAAAGCGGCCCCGAGACCGTCACGATGGGCAAACTGCCCCAGACGCCGCGGGCCAAGCGGGTCATCGAATACGCCATCGAGGAAGCCCGCAACCTGAACCATAACTACGTTGGCACGGAGCACTTGCTGCTCGGCCTGCTCCGCGAGCAGGACGGCGTCGCGGCCCAGGTGCTGATCCACCTCGGCCTCAAGCTCGAAGACGTCCGCGAGGAAGTCCTCAACCTCCTCGGCGCGGGCGTCGAGCCCGAAGAGTCCTCCGCCGCCGGCCCGCCCGGCGGCGCCGCCGAAGCCAAGAAGGGCGGCGGCAAGAGCAAGACCCCCGCCCTCGATTCCTTCGGCCGCGACCTCACCGACCTCGCCCGCGAAGGCAAGCTCGACCCGGTCATCGGCCGGACGACCGAGATCGAACGCGTCATCACCGTCCTCTGCCGCCGCATGAAGAACAACCCCGTGCTCCTCGGCGAGGCGGGCGTCGGCAAGACCGCGATCGTCGAGGGCCTCGCCCAGAAGATCATCAGCCACGAGGTGCCCGAGATTCTGCACGGCCGGCGGATCGTCGTCCTCGACCTGGCGATGATGGTGGCCGGCACGAAGTACCGCGGCCAGTTCGAGGAGCGCATCAAGGCGGTCATGAACGAGGTTCGCCGGGCGCGAAACGTGATCCTCTTCATCGACGAGCTGCACACGCTGGTCGGCGCCGGCGGCGCGGAGGGCGCGATCGACGCCAGCAACGTCCTGAAGCCGGCCCTCTCGCGCGGCGAGATCCAGTGCATCGGCGCGACGACGTTCGACGAATACCGCAAGTACATCGAAAAGGACGCCGCCCTCGCCCGCCGCTTCCAGTCGATCCATGTCGACGAGCCGAGCGCCGAGGACGCCCTGAAGATCCTCAAAGGCCTCCGCGACAAGTACGAATCGCACCACCGCGTCCAGTTCACCGAGGAAGCGCTCAACAGCGCCATCGAGCTGTCGCACCGCTACATCACCGGCCGGGTCCTGCCCGACAAGGCGATCGACGTCATCGACGAGGCCGGGGCGCGGATCCGCATCAAGAGCATGACCATGCCGCCCGACCTGGCCGACATCGAGCGCGAGATTGAACGCCTCGGCGTCGAGAAGGACGAGGCGGTCAAGAACGCCGACTACGAACGCGCCGCGGTCCTGCGCGACAAGAGCGAAACGCTCCGCATGAAGAAGGAGCAGATGCAGAAGGACTGGAAGGACCGCGCCCGCGAGGTCGAGGGCGTCGTCGATGAGAACATCATCGCCGAGGTCGTCAGCCACATGACCGGCATCCCGCTCAAGCGCCTCGAAAAAGAGGAGATGGAGCGGCTGCTCGAGATCGAAAACGAGCTGCACAAGCGCGTCATCAGCCAGAACGAGGCCATCAGCGCCATCGCCCGTGCTATTCGCCGCTCGCGCAGCGGCCTGAAAGACCCGAACCGGCCGATGGGCTCGTTCATCTTCCTCGGCCCCTCGGGCGTCGGTAAGACGCTGCTGGCCAAGACGCTGGCCGAGTTCCTCTTCGGTGACGAAGAGGCCCTGATCACGATCGACATGTCGGAGTACATGGAGAAGCACAACGTCAGCCGCCTCATCGGCGCGCCGCCCGGCTACGTGGGCTACGAGGAGGGCGGCCAGCTCACCGAGCGCGTCCGCCGCCGCCCGTACGCGGTCGTCCTGCTCGACGAAATCGAGAAGGCGCACGGCGACGTGTTCAACATGCTGCTCCAGATCATGGAAGAAGGCCGGCTGACCGACTCATTCGGCCGCCACGTCGACTTCAAGAACACGATCCTGATCATGACGAGTAACATCGGGGCCGACCGCATCATGAGCCAGGACCCGTTCGGGTTCATGAAGCGCGACGACGATCTGAACTACGACAAGATGAAGCAGATGCTCGTCGGCGAGCTGGAGCGCTTCTTCCGGCCGGAGTTCATCAACCGCCTGGATGAAGTCGTGGTCTTCCACAAGCTCACGCACCCGGATCTGGTCAACATCCTCGAGCTCGAGGTGGCGAAGGTGGCCAAGCGCGTCCGCGAGAAGGGCTACGCACTGGTCCTCACCGACGAGGCGAAGGAACTCGTGCTGGAGAAGGGCACGGACGAGAAATTCGGCGCCCGGCCGCTGCGCCGGACGATCTCGACGATGATCGAGGACCCGCTCAGCGAGGATCTGCTGCGGAACAAGTTCAAGGGCATGACGGCGATCCGCATCGGCGTCGAGAAGAACGACAAGGACGAGCGGAAGCTGACGTTCGAAGGCGTGAATGAGGCGGCGGCCTCGGGAACGGAGCTCGTCGGAACGTCAACGGACGCGACGTAGTGAATAGCGAAGAGCAAATCGCGAAGTAAATCACCCGGCGGCCGCGGAGCAATCCGCGGCCGCTTGTGTTTTGTACTATCATATCGCGGGAGATTTGGCGCGTTTAAGTGGAATTCATGCCAACGATCTTGCTACTCGAAGATGATGTGGAGCGGATTCATCGCTTCGCATCCACAGCCGCGCTGCTTGCACCGCCGCATGAGGTCCGAGTCTGGGCAGACGCGTTCACGATGATGGAGGAAGTTCGCGAGTTTGTCGTTACGGCATCTCTGATCTCGCTCGACCACGACCTCGAAACGCTCCCAGGTTCACGTGACCCGGGCGACGGCCTCCTGATCGCACGATTTCTCGCATCACAACCAATTGTTCGTCCAGTGATCGTCCATTCGAGCAACGCCGAACGGGCGCGAATGATGATGGGGGAGTTCGAGTTGGCTGGTTGGCCGCAGGAGCGGGTGCTTCCTATCGGAGTGGATTGGATTGAACGCGACTGGCGAAGAGCCGTCGAACGGCTCATCTTCGACGACCTGCGAGGACAGAGTACAAGTGCGTGAGACATCGGGCGTGAAAAACGGGAATTGCCCTCACCGGGTCGTCATCGTGGGTGCCGGTTTCGGCGGGCTCTATCTCGCGAAATCGCTTCGTCGCGCGGCAGTCAGAGTCACCGTCATCGATCGGCGGAATTTTCATCTGTTTCAGCCACTGCTCTACCAGGTCGCGACGGGCGGACTGTCGCCTGCGAACATCGCCGCACCGATCCGGTACGTCCTCAAGCGATTTCGCAACACCGAAGTCGTTCTCGGCGACGTGACGGGCTTCGACGTCGCCCGCCGCCGCGTCCTGCTCGAAACCGGCGAGTACGAATATGACACGCTCGTCGTCGCCGCCGGCGTACGGCCGAATTACTTCGGCAACGACCACTGGGCGCCGCTCGCGCCGGGGCTGAAATCGCTTGAGGACGCAACCGAGATCCGCCGCCGCGTCCTGCTCGCGTTCGAAAACGCCGAGCGCGAGACCGACCCGGGCCGCGCCCGGAGCTGGCTGACCTTCGCGGTCGTCGGCGGCGGGCCGACGGGTGTCGAGCTCGCGGGGACGCTCGCGGAAATCGCCCGTCAGACGCTCCGCCGCGAATTCCGCCGCATCAACCCCGCCGACGCGTCAATCCAGCTCATCGAAGCGGGCGAGCGCATCCTTGAGAGCTTCTCGCCGGAGTTGTCCGAGAAGGCCGCGGACGCCCTCCGCTCGCTCGGCGTCGGCCTGCGCACGAGAACGCGCGTCGTCGACATCCGACCCGGCGAGGTCACGCTCAAATCGGGCGAAGTCACCGAGACGATCCGCGTCCAGACCACGCTCTGGAGCGCCGGCATCGCCGCCTCGCCCCTCGGCGCGGCCCTCGCCGCTCAAACCGGCTGCCAGACCGACCGCATCGGCCGCGTGCTCGTCGAGCCGGACTGTTCGATCGCGGGTCACCCGTCGATCTTCGTCATCGGCGACCTGGCCGTGCAGAAGGACGCCCGCGGCTGCCCGCTCCCCGGCGTCGCACCCGTCGCCATGCAGCAGGGCCGGTACGTCGCCCGGCTGATCGTCAATCGCCTCCGCAACAGGCCCACGCGAGCCTTCCGCTACGTCGACAAGGGCAGCCTCGCCACCATCGGCCGCGCCCACGCCGTCGCGGACATCCGCGGCCTGCGACTCTCCGGTTACGTCGCGTGGCTCGTCTGGCTGTTCGTGCACATCATCTTCCTGATCGAATTTCAGAATCGCATGCTCGTCCTCATCCAGTGGGCGTGGAATTACCTCACGTGGTCGCGATCCGCGCGACTGATCACCGGCCGCACGCTCCCGCAGGAATCTCCGAAACCGCCCGGCGATGAAACCTGATCCCGATAATCGCTCCTCGCGATCGCCCCCCATTTTCGCGCACGATTTTCGGCGTGCCGCGCTTTCATTTCCGGCCGGTGTTTTGCATATCTCATTACAGGTAGCCACGCGCGGCGGAGGGTTCCTCCCGCAGGCCCGGCGGCGCCTGGACTCGTTGAAACGAGCAGGAGCAAGTCGAGGCCGGCGGATTGGGCCGATGAGCGCTGCCGCTTGCGCGGACGGGGAGGTCGCAACGTGTACGACATTCAGGAAAATCTGTTCCGCTGGGTGGGCTCCCAGAGCCAGGCGACTTCGCTGATCATCGTCGCCGCCGGTCTGCTCTTCGCGCTTCAGGGTTTCCGGTTCGCGCGGTTCCTCTTCGCCTTCACCGCGGGAGGCGCCGGCTTCCTGATCGGCGCGGCCCTCGCCGCCGTCCTGGCACTGCCGGCCCCGCCGGCCGCGATTCTCTGCGGCGCGCTTCTCGGCGCGCTCGCCCTCTTCCGCTTCTCGCTCGGCGCCTGCATCTCCGCGATGTTCATCTTCGGGATGCTCGGCGCGAATCTCGTCGCGCGCTTCAGCGCCGACCCCAATAGCGTGCTCTTCGGAATGGGCGTCGGATGTCTTGCCGGCCTGTCGCTCCGCTGGATCAGCGCCCGCACGATGCCCATCATCGTCACGACTGTCGAGGGCGCGGCTCTGCTCATCGTCGGCTTCGTCGGCGTCACCGGCGCGCTCGCGCCGTCGCTCGCCACGACCTTCGTCGACTGGTCGCAGACGATCCCTCTGCTGACGCCCGCAATGATGGTCATGCTCTTCGTGCTGGGATACTCGGTCCAGTCCAACGCGCAGCAGGGCGATATCCGAACCGGCGGAAGCCAGAGCCTGAGCCGGGTCGAACTCGGCTGAGACCGCCTCCTCTGGGGGTGGGGCCTCGGTGGGTACGCCGGGGCGGGAGCAACCCCGCCCCGGCGTCGTTGATTTCTCCGCTCGCCGGGCCGCTCAGCGACGCAGCCGAAGCAGCATCGCCCCCGCGCCCAGCAGCAGCAGACTCGACGGCTCGGGAACGCACGAGAGAAAGATGTTCGCCCACACGATGCCGTTCGCGTTCAGCGGGTTCGGCGTGACCGAATCGCCCACGCTGTCCCACGCATCCATGTCAGTCAGGAATATCACCCGCCCCTGTCCGAACGACTTGGTCCCGATCGCCACGACCCCCGCGTCTGACGAGTGCTCGCCGATCGGATCGACCCCGATCAATCCCGACGAAACCACCTGCGCAAACGCCGCCACACTGCCCGCCGGGCCGTCCCAGATCGGGTTCGCCGCCGTGCGCACCACCGCCGTCGGGACCCCGCTCAGCCCGTAGGGGCCGATGTCGTACGAGACGCCGAACGCCGCCGCCAGCGGGTCCGACGCCGGGTAGAAGTCCCCCCAGTCCCGCTGGAGAATCAGGCAGCCGCCACCCGCCACGAACGCCGCCGTGTCGTTGATCTCGGCGGCGGAGAAATCCTCCCGCACGGCGCCCGTGTACAGGATGTGCGCGTCGCCGAAGTTACCGCTCACCAGCCGGTCCGTCGTCCGAATCGTAAAACCGTTGCCGAGCAGAATGTTCGTCGCGTCGACCATCGTCGGCGCCGTCAGGAACCGCGGGCCCCCGCCCTCATTCGAGTCCCCCGTCCGGCTCCCGTCGAGCGACAGAATGCTGAACAGGTCGGCCGCGGCGACCGGTGCCGCGCAAACGGCCGTCAGCGCAGCGAACAGGCGGATCATCGCGCGAACCCCCGGTACACGCCGACGGATTCCCCGCGGCGTCATTGTCATAGGTTGGAACGGGCTCGCCCGCCGATCTCGCGGCCGAACCGCTGAAGTGGATTGCGCACGCGCAATGGCAGCTTCGTCGGACGGCGCCCAATCAGCGCCCGTTCCAACTCCCCTCTCCTGCCACGTTACAGCCTACTTGCCCGGCCGCGCGAAAGTCAAGCCGAAACCGGTTTCGGCCGCCCCGGTGTGAACGCCGATTCAAGGAAACTGCGCAAAATCGCGCAATCGGCTCTTGACATTTCCGGACCTATCATCATACTGCACAGACTAATGCGTGCTAAAGATCACCAAAAATAGGCCGCTGCCCGGCGTCCGGCGGCCCAGTGTGGCAGAAGACGCGTCCAGGGAATCTCCCGTGTCCGCCGAACCCTCCATCCGCGAGTCCGCCCGCGCCCAGGCACGCTACCGCGCCGCCCTCCAGGGATCCGACGTCGTCAGTTGGGTAATCGACACCGACGGCCGATTGACGGAGTCCGATCCCCCCTGGGCCCAGCTCACCGGCATCGCGACCGACGCCGCCGACCCGCTCGAGTGGATGAGCGCCATTCCCCCGCAGGACCGGGAACGCGCCGCGGCCGAACTTCGCGCCGCCCTGGCGCGCGCTGAAAGCTACGCGGACGAATTCCGCATCCGCCGCAACGACGGCATGATCCGCCACTTTCTGGCGCGCGGGGCGCCCGTGCTCGACCCGGCCGGCCGCGTCTTCGAGTGGTCCGGTTTCTTCACCGACGTGACTGACCAGCGCCGGTCCCAGGTTTTCCTCGCGGCCGTCCTCAACAACGCCATCGACGGCATCATCAGCATCGACGAACGCGGCCTCATCCAATCCTTCAACCTCGCCGCGGAACGGCAATTCGGATACCGCGAAGTCGACGTCATCGGCCGCAACGTCAAGATGCTCATGCCTGAGCCCTATCACAGCCAGCACGACCAGTACCTCGAAAACTACACGCGAACCGGCCAGGCGAAGATCATCGGAATCGGCCGCCAGGTCGTCGCCCGCCGCCGCGACGGCTCCACCTTTCCGGTCGAACTGGCCGTCAGCGAGTTCTTCCTCGACGGCCGCCGCCTCTTCGCCGGGGTCATCCGCGACATCACCGAGCAGCGCCGCCTCGAAGAGGCCATCCGCCAGGCCCAGAAAATGGAGGCCATCGGCGTCCTCGCCGGCGGCGTGGCCCACGACTTTAACAACATCCTCACCGTCATCGGCGGCTACGGCGAAATGCTCCTCAGCCTGACGCCCGAGGCGAACCAGACCACCGGCTATATCCGCGCCATCCTCGAAGCGGCCGAACGCGCCGCTCGACTCACCCGCCAGCTGCTCATGTTCAGCCGCCAGACGGTGAGCGAGACCGAAGTCCTCAACCTCAACGACATCGTCCACGAGACCGAGAGAATGCTCCGCCGCATGATCGGCGAGGATATCCAGCTGAACACGGCGCTCGACCCGACGCTCTGGCGAATCCGCGCCGACCGCGGCCAGGTGGGCCAGATCCTCATGAATCTCGCCGTCAACGCCCGCGACGCGATGCCCCAGGGCGGCGGACTCACGATCGAGACCCGCAACGTCGAACTCGACGAGCCCTACGTCTTGCGCCACGTCGAAGTCCGCCCGGGGCGCTACGCACTTCTCTCCATGACCGACACCGGAACCGGCATGACCCCGGATATACAGCAGCGCATCTTCGAGCCGTTCTTCACAACCAAAGGCGTCGGCAAAGGCACCGGACTCGGACTCTCCGTCGTCCACGGGATTGTCAAGCAGTGCGAGGGCCACATCGGCGTCTACTCGGAACTCGGCGTCGGCACGACCTTCAAGCTCTACTTCCCGGCCGTCGACGCCCCGCAAACGGTCCGGCCGGCCCCCGTCGTCGAACCCGCCCCCGCCGCTTCGGAGACGATTCTCCTCATCGAAGACGAACACGAGGTCCGCGAGATCGCCCGACTCGCCCTCGAAGACCGCGGATACACCGTCATCGCCTGCGCCCGCCCGCTCCAGGCCCTGCGGCTCGTCGAGACCACGAAACCGGAAATCGACCTGGTGGTCACGGACGTCGTCATGCCCGACATGAGCGGCCGCCAGATCGCCGACGCGCTGAAGACGCACTACCCGAACGTGCGCGTCCTCTTCCTGAGCGGATACACCGACGACGCCGTCATCCGCCATGGAATCCTTCAGGCCGAGGTCGCCTTCCTTCAAAAGCCGTTCACGCCGTCGATACTCGCGCGGAAAGTCCGCCAGATTCTCGACGAGCCGCGCCGCTGATCCTCAACCCAGCGCCCGCGCCGGCGCGAACCGGCCCGGACCCGCGAACCGGTCGAGCGCCCGCAGCATCGCCGCGCACGTGAACCGACCCACCCGGTCCGCCAGACCGAAGGGCCCGAAGGGATAGTTCGTCCCCAGCTTCATCGCGATGTCGATGTCCGCCTCGACCGCCACACCGTCATCCACCGCCAATGCCGCCTCGTTGATGATCGTCGCCAGCACCCGGCTCACGATGTACTGCTCCGTGCTCGACGCATCCCCCTCCACCGCCCCCGAGAAAAACCGCCGCACCGCCTCGTGCAGCTCCCCCGGAAGCTCGAATGACCGGCGGTCGACCGGAACCGCCGGGACCGGATGCTCCGTCTGGTACGAATAGAAACCCCGCTTCGACTTGCGCCCCAGGTGCTGCTGCTCAACCAGCGCCCGCTGGATCGGATGCGGTTCCAGCCGCGGCGGCCGGCCCATCTGCTCCCACACCGAGCACGAGACCGCATAGTTCACGTCGATCCCGATCATGTCCATCAGCTCGAACGGCCCCATCGAGAGCTTCGCGAACGTCTTCAGCGTCCCGTCGATCTCATCCACACCCGCGATTCCCTCTCCGAGCATCCGCAGCGATTCCAGGTAGTACCCCCGCGCCACGCGGTTCACGATGAAGCCCGGCGTGTCCTTGGCCCGCACCGCCGTTTTTTTCCACGCCGCTGCGATCGACAGCGCCCGCTCCACGCTCGCCGGTTCGCTCACCTCGCCGGCGATGATCTCCACCAGCGGCATCAGCGGCACCGGATTGAAGAAGTGCATCCCAACCGTCCGGCCCGCCACCGTCTCGCGCCCGACCGCGCACCGCGCGCTCAGCCCCGCCGCGATCTTTGAAATCGACAGCGACGACGTGTTGCTCGCGACAATGCAGCTCGCGCCCGCCGAGTCCGCCAGCGGTGCAAGCACGCGCACTTTCGCATCCAGGTCTTCGACCACCGCCTCGATCAGCAGGTCGCTCGCGCGCGCGGATTCCGCGCCATCCCCCGCGCGGATCCGCGCGATGATCGCATCCCGTTCGGGCGCCGCCAGCTTCCCTTTTTCAACGACCCGGTCGAGCCGCTTCCCGATCCCCGCGATCGCCTTCGCCGCCACGTCGGCCGACACATCGAGCAGGCACACGTCCCAGCCCGCCTGCGCCGCCGTCTGCGCGATCCCCGAACCCATCGTCCCCGCGCCGACCACGCTCACCTTCGCCATCGCCCCATCCTTATTCCTCGGCCGCCCCTTCGTCCGCCTGCCCTTCGACCGTCATCTGCGCCAGCAGCACCATCTTCGGGTCCGCGACCAACCTGTCCGGCTTGCGCGGCAGCGCGATCTCAAACACCTGTTCCACCTCGCCGACGCGCACCGTCTCCGCGCGCTTCTCCTCGCCCAATGCGAATTCAAGATCCAGCGGGAACGTGAACTTCGGCTGCCGGTCATCGATCTGCTGCGTCTGCTTCACCGTCACGACCGCCGCGCCGAGCTTCTCGTCCCACCGCCAGCCGACCGCCACTTTCGGGATTCCCCGCAGGTGCACCCATTGCTCGAAGAAATCACCCAGGTCGCGCCCCGACGCCTCCTCAAACGCCGCCTGAAGGTCCGCCGTGACCGCCCCGCGCCACCGGTTCTGCTCCAGGTACCGCCGCACGCCGTTCCAGAACGTCTCCTCGCCGAGTTCGTGCCGCAGCATGTGCAGCACCCACGAACCCTTGTAGTACACCAGGCCCGCACCGAATTCGTAGATCTCCCCCGGCCGCGTGATCGCCCGGTTCACCATCGGCTGCGACGCGCCCATCGAGCCGAACCCGATGATCATGCCCCGCGCCCGCCGCATTTCGCGAGCAAACGCCGCCTCGCCCTTCTTCTCGCGCATCCAGTTCTGATGCAGGTACGTCGCGAATCCCTCGTTCAGCCACGCCTCGGTCACATGCGCGTAGCTCGCGATTCCCGCGAACCACGCGTGGGCAATCATGTGCGCGACGTAGTCGAACTGGGCCCGGTCGCTGCTGCCCATCGCGTCGTACATCGTCGGCGCGATCATGTCGAAACCGGCGTGCTCCATCCCGCCATGAAAGTGGCCCGGCACCGAAACATGGCTGAACTGCGGAAACGGATACTCGATACCGATCAACTTCTGGTAGTAGTCCAGGATCGCCGGCGCATCCTTGAACGCCTCCCGCGCCGCCTCCTCGTACGGCTTCTGCACGTACGCAAAGACCGGCGTCGGACCCCCGTCGAATTTCAGCGTCGTGAATCTCCCCACCGCGAACCCGAACAGATGCGGATCGATCGGCGTCGCCAGCCGCCAGTGATGCCTCGCCCGCCCCTCGGAAACCGCCGGCTCGCCCACCGGCGCACCGACCGATACCGCCGAAAACTCCGGCGGCGTCGTGATGATCACATCGCACGAGCCCCAACGCGTGCTCGGCCAGTCATGGCACGGCAGCCAGTAGCGCGCCTGGATCGGCTCCGCGTGCGTGTAGACCACAAAATCGTCATCCTCGCCCGCGAAGAACAGACCGAGCTTGGCCTTCTCCACCCGGTACGAAATCCGGAGCTGCACCCGCTGCCCGGCCGTCGTCCGCGCCGGCAGGTCGATGTCCAGCGAGTCGATATCCGTCGCGAACGACAGCGCGTTCCAATCCGGGCCGATCTCCACACCCTCGACCTTCGGGCCCACGCAATCCAGCTCGAGCGTCCGCGCCCCGCCGTTCCGAGCACGCAGGTCGTACGTCACCACCGCCCGCATCCGCTGCGCGCTGAAATCCTCCGCCGTAAAGTCCGCCTCCAGCTGCATCGACACAAACTCGAAGTCGATCGGCGGCGAATCAAACGGCGCTGCCGCCCGGACCGGCCGCGGTTTTGCCGGCGCGGGTCGACCCACGGGCTGTCCTGTCCGCGGCGTGGTATCGATCGCGGGCGGCGTTCGCGGCATCGGCTCCTTCACCCGATCGCGTTCGGTCTCGCCCGGTTGCACCGTCGCCGACTCGCTCGGTTTCGCGGCCGGCACGGGCGCCGGTTGCGCCGCAGGTTCATTGCCGCGAACGACGGGTCTCTCGCCCGAGGACGCACCCGCGGGCTGAGCCGGTTCCGCCGGAGGCTCGACGGTTTTCTCCGCTGCGGGCATCCCGGTGCGTTCGGTACGCTCCTCCGTTTTCGGCGACTCAACCGTCCGCTCAGGCTCCTTCGCAGGGACAGCCGGGGCTTCCGACGGCTTGGCCGACGGCTCCGCGGGCTTCCGCGCCTCGGCAACCTTCGCCTCGGGCTCACTCCTCGCCGGCGTCGGCCGGCTCGGCGGTTCGCGCCGGGGCGCGGGGCGATTCTCACGCGGTTTGCCTGCGTCCACGGGCTGGATCGGACGCTCGGTAGCATCCTCTCGAGGTTCGGCCGACCGGGAAGGCTGCGGCGCTGGCGCCGGCTCGGCGGCCGGCCTGTCCGCCATCGCGACCTCCGGCGCCGTCGGCGCGGCCGTGGCCGCGGGCGCTGCTTCGGGTGCACGATCCGGCGCTGGGTCGCCCGCGGGCGCGGCCGGCGGCGCATTGTTCACCGCGAACACGTCGGACGTGTCCTCACCCTCGACCGGCGTCTCGCGCACCACGATATTCGGCCGCGACGAACGCGCGGTCGTTCCGCAACCGAGGAAGAGCAGCACGCTGGTTGTCGCGAGTGCGGCAAGAACCAGTCGGCCGATCGATGGACGCGCGCAGCCCGTCGCCGCGCCGGACTTCCTGTGACGCATGATTCGCCTCCTCGCGCAGCAGGCTACTGGGTCGCCGCGGTATCGCGCGCCCGGATCCACTCGAGTATCTGCGGGTAGACGCGCTCGGTCGCGATCGGCGCATACTCAAACTCGCCGTGCGACATCGTCTCGAACAACTGAAATGTCCGGTCCGCCGTCCGAACGCGGTCAAAGAAAACCGTGCGCGTCGTCTCCGCGCTCGCGATGTGATCGCGCCCGCCCGCGATCACGAACACCGGCGACTCGATCAGGTCGTAGTGCTCCGAGTACACGTGGTCCGGCGTGCCCAGCGAACTGACGAACCCGCCCATCCGCACGCTCTTCGAGAGCTGCCGCAGGACGCCCGATTTCATCGTGTCCGCCGCCCGGAGCAAGCCGTTCACAAACGTCTCCGCGCTGAAGTTCGCCGCCCCTTTGATGTTGGTCGAATACCACTGCATCGCCGTCGTCTTCAGCCAGGTCGAAAACGCCCCCCCGCCCGCCAGGTCCCCCGCCCCGCGCAGCCAGTCCAGCCGTACCGACCCGGCCGATCGGATCAGTCCCTCCAGCCACCCGAACCGCGACAAAAACTCAAACGCGAGATTCTGGTCCCCCTGCCCCGCCGGCCACAGCGATCCCCAGTTCAACCCGCCCCCGTCTGAAAACGCGCTCCGCGGCCAGCGCAGCGCCGCGGGAAATTCAATCAGCACCGCCCCGGCCGTCTCTCGCGCCCGGTTCCGCGCCGCGTTCTCGTCCGCGATGATCGTCTCCTGGTCGCCGTACCCGACGATCACCGCGCCCTGAAGGTACGCCGCGATCGTCATCGCCCCGAGGCTGTTCCCGATCAGAAACGGCCGCCTGCCCGTAGCGCGCTGGACGTGTCCCGCGACCGCGGGAAAGTCAAACACGATTGAATGATCAACACACCAGTCGGCCTGCCCCTCCGGCGGCTCACTGAGCATGTGCGGCCGGCCGCAGCCGCGGTGGTTCATCAGCCAGAGATCGTAGCCCGCCGCGTGCAGCACCGACGCGAGGCTGCGGTAACGGCAGCCGGGCGCATCAATGTCCGGAATGTCCCACAGGTCCGCGTTGACCGCGAGCCCATGCAGCAGGATCACCGGCGTGCCGGGCCCGGGTCGACGCTTGCACGCGATCCGGGCGCCGTCGCGGCTCGTGATGCGCTCGATGTTCATCCGCGGAAGTGTCGGGGGGGGCGGCCATCGAATCAAGCCGCCCCGGGTACGCGGCGCACCGGGCCGATCGCTATTTGAGCTTGAAAACGCCCCGGCCGATCTTCTGCACCGTCGGCATCTGCGTCAGCGCGATCCCCACGCTCTTCGCCAGCGTCTTGTTCTTTGTCTTGAAGCCGCTCTTCAGGACCGCGTTCGTGACATCCGTTACCCGCATCTGGCCGCCGCCGTCCAGCACGCGGTGGATATATGCCTTCAGCGAACCCGTGCGATATCCGCGCCCTTCGCGCCCCGCCGCCTTCCCGCTTCCCGGCGGCCGGCCGCGCCGCGCACCGCCCGAGACCGGAGCATCGAACGCTCGCAAGGCGGCCTCGACAGCCGAAATCCGCTCCTCAAGCTGCGAGCGCTGCTGGCGCAGGGAGGACAGCGCAACCTGAAGACTCGATACGGCTGCGGAGGTGTCACCGGCTGCACGGGTACTACTGCGAGGTCTTGGCATGGCAGTTCCTTTGTGTAACGGCGCGCGGGCGCGCCCCACGAGACCCGACGCCCCCAAACGGCTCTGTACTTGTGGATCACCGCGCCGGGGGTGAATACCTGAAATACTACGCCCGGGCCGCGCAGCGTCAACCGCTTGCCATCACTAAAGTTCCGTTCGACAGGCCAGCGATCCGGCCTGCGCCAGCTCGCGGCTGCCCCGAACCGGCGGGTCGCGGACGATTTCCCCCGGGGCCTTCGCGGTCTGCGCAAACCCGATAGGCACTTTTGCCGTACAATCCTGTCGCGCGGCGTGCGGATTGCATGTCTCGCGTGCGGAAACGCCCGGCTCATCGGAGCCGCGGCTCGAGGTGTCTTCGCTGGAGGTGTTTCATCATGGCGATTCGCGTCGCAATTAACGGGTTTGGCCGCATTGGTCGGCTGGTTTCGCGCGTGGCGATGAAGGACAAGAACGTGCAGGTCGTGGCGGTCAATGACCTCGTCCCCCCCGACAACCTCGGCTACCTTTTCAAATTCGACTCAATGCACCGCCGTTACGCCGGCACCGTCAAGGCCGGCGAGTCCAGCCTCACCATCGATGGCGAAGAAATCCGCTGCTTTGCGGAAAAAGACCCCGCCAACCTCCCCTGGAAGGACCTCAAGGTCGATTACGTCGTCGAATCCACCGGCCATTTTGCCGATCGCGCCGGCTCGACCAAGCACCTGACCGCCGGGGCGAAGCGCGTCATCATCTCCGCCCCAGCCAAGGACGCCGACATCCCGACCTTCGTCCTCGGCGTCAACGAGGGCAAGTACGACAAGTCCAAGGACACGATCGTCTCCAACGCGAGTTGCACGACCAACTGTCTTGCCCCGCTGGCGAAGATCGTTCACGACAACTTCGGCATCGAAGAAGGTCTGATGACGACCGTCCACGCGGTCACGGCCACGCAGCCCACCGTCGACGGTCCTTCCAAGAAGGATTGGCGCGGCGGCCGATCCGCGGGCTTCAATATCATCCCGTCGAGCACCGGCGCGGCGAAGGCGGTCGCCCTCTGCATCCCGGAACTGAAAGGCAAGCTCACCGGCATGTCCTTCCGCATCCCCGTCGCTGACGTCTCCGCGGTCGACCTCACCGTCCGCACGGTGAAGGAAACGTCGCTCGAGAAGATCAACGCGGCGATCAAGGCCGCCTCTGAGGGTCCGATGAAGGGCATCATGGGCTTCACCGATGAGCAGGTCGTCAGTTCCGACTTCATCACCTGCGAACTCTCGTCGATCTACGACTCGGCCGCGTCGATCCAGCTCAACAGCCGGTTCTTCAAGCTCGTCTCGTGGTACGACAACGAGTGGGGCTATTCCTGCCGGGTCGTCGACCTGATGCGCTACATGGGCAAGCAGGACGGGCTGGTGTAACGCGATCACCGAATCGCTGGGGGAGGCATGCCTTCGGCGGGGCCGGCAGGCACGCTGCCCTCGGCCAGCATTGGGGTGGCATGGGCAGACAGTCGCGTCTGGAAACGCTCTGACTCTGAAGGAACGCACACCGCGACTGACTGCCCGTGCCGCAGGCGCACGGTCCGTTCGCCGCGGTTTGTTCATTGGCCTTGAAAATGCTCAACGGCGCGGTCCTCCACGCCCGCCGCGCCTGACCGAACTGGGGAACGCAACACCGCTTGCCGTTTGAAAGAAGGACATAAACCGTGCCGAGCGCCACCAAGGATTCCATCGCCGCCGCCCTCCGAGCCGTCGTCGACCCCGCGTCCAACCGCGATGTCGTCGCTCTCGGACTCCTGCGCAATGTCGCCCTCTGTGACGGCGTCGTGAAGGTGACCTACCAGCTCCCCGCCGACACCGCGACCCAGCCGGTCCAGCGCGCGCTCACGGAGCAAACGCGATCGGTCGTCGGGCGCATGGAGGGTGTCACCGGCGTCGAAGTCGACTTCGCCGTCGTCGCCCAGCGCCCCACGAACTCGCTCCCCGGAGTCAAAAACGTCATCGCCGTCGGCGCGGGCAAGGGCGGTGTCGGCAAGAGCACGCTCGCCGTTCTCTTCGCCGCAGGACTCCAGCGCCTCGGCTTCAAGACCGGCCTGCTCGACGCCGACGTCTACGGCCCGTCGATCCCCAAGCTCACCGGCACGGAGAACGCGCAGCCCTACTCCGACGCCGAGGGCCATCTCATCCCGCCTACCAAGGACGGCATCCCCATCATGAGCATGGGCTATCTCGTCCCGGCCGATCAGGCCGTGATCTGGCGCGGCCCGATGGCCCAGAAGTACGTCAAGGAGTTCCTCGACCGCGGCCTCTGGGGCGAGCTCGACCACCTCATCGTCGACCTGCCCCCCGGCACCGGCGACATCCCCCTCACCCTCGCCCAGTCGATCCCGCTCACCGGCGCGGTCATCGTCTGCACGCCCCAGGACGTCGCCCTCCTCGACGCCATCAAGGCTCTCCGCATGTACGAAAAGCTCGGCGTCGAGCCCCTCGGCATCGTCGAGAACATGAGCTACTACCTCTGCCCGCAATGCGGCCACCGCGCCGAGATCTTCGACCATGGCGGCGTCGAACGCGCGGCCGCCGAACTCGGCATCCCCTTCCTCGGCGGCATCCCACTCAACATCGCCATCCGCAAGAACAGCGACGCGGGGCGGATGTTTGACAACTTCACCAAGTCCGAGCCCCACGTCGTCAGCGCCATCGAAAACGTCGTCTCGCGCCTCGCCGCCGAGGTCGACAAGCGTCTTCGCCAGCGCATGCCGCTGCCGCAGTTGACGATCCGCGACTGATTTCCGTCGCGGACGCCGCGCCCGCGGCTTGTCGCGGATTCCGGCATCCGCCCCGGCTTGCGTCGTCCGACTCAATCCGTTCCGTGTATGATCCGCCCATCGAGCACGGACGGCGCGGCTCGGGCTGCCAATACCACTTCTCGGTCGATCGCCGCGTCCGCAGGCTCCGAAGCCGAGTGAGGTCCCTCCCATGTGCTGGAAACAAACAACTCTCTCCGCCGTCTTCACGCTGTTCGTCACCGCCGGCTGCGGCATCGGTCATCGCGATCTGGAGGCCGGATTCCGCACCCCCCCAGCCGAAGCCCGGCCGCACACCTGGTGGCACTGGATGAACGGCAATGTCACCCGCGCGGGCATCACCGCCGACCTCGAGGCCATGCAAGAGATCGGCCTCAGCGGCGCACAGATCTTCAACGTCTCCGAATCGATCCCCAAGGGCCCGGTTGACATCATGTCCCCCGAATGGCGCGAACTCGTGAAGTTCGCCGCGAGCGAAGCGAACCGCCTCGGCCTCGAACTCTGCATGCACAACTGCTCCGGCTGGTCCAGCAGCGGCGGCCCCTGGATCACGCCGCCGCACGCGATGCAGACCGTGGTCACGAGCGACGTCAACGTCGAAGGGCCGCTCGCCTTCGACGCCGTCCTGCCGCAGCCGCCCTCACGGCATGACTATTACCG
The DNA here is from genome assembly GCA_045863555.1 of Planctomycetota bacterium. Taxonomy (GTDB): domain Bacteria; phylum Planctomycetota; class Phycisphaerae; order UBA1845; family Fen-1342; genus JACRLV01. Next base: position 191,247 of record BTUU01000005.1, read on the forward strand.
CGACATCGCCGTACTCGCCTTCCCGCTGCCCGCGAATGACTCCGCCCGAATCAAGGACATCAAGCCGAAATCGGGTGTCGAGGCCCGTTACGGCCAGGACCCGGCCCTTGATGCCTTCGGACCCGACGCCGTCATCGCCCGCAGCTCGATCATCGACCTCACGGACAAGCTCGGTGCCGACGGTAGACTCACCTGGAACATCCCCGCGGGAAAGTGGACGATCCTGCGCATCGGCCACACGCCGACCGGCGCAGTCAACGCCCCCTCGCCCGACTCCGGCCGCGGACTCGAATGCGACAAGCTGAGCCGCGCCGGCATGGACGCACACTGGGCCGGCATGATGGGCCCCGTCGGCGATGACCTCGGCCGGCTCATGGGCACGACGCTCAACAACTGCCTGATCGACAGCTATGAGGTCGGCGGCCAGAACTGGACCGTCGAGTTTGCCCGGGAGTTCACCACGCGGCGCGGCTACGACCCCCGCCCGTATTATCCCGTGCTGACAGGCCGTGTCGTCGACAGCGGAGAAGTCTCCGAGCGCTTCCTCTGGGATTACCGCCGCACGATCGCCGATCTCTTCGCCGACAACTACTACACCTATTTCGCCGAGCTCTGCCACAAGCGCGGCATGCAGGCATCCATCGAACCCTACGACGGCCCGTTTGAATGCCTCCTCGCCGGCCGCGATGCCGACATCCCCATGGGCGAGTTCTGGGTCGGCGGCGGCGAGAGCAACTCCTGCAAGCTCGCCGCCTCCGTCGCCCACACCTATGGCCGCACGATCGTCGGTGCGGAGTCATTCACCGCCGTGCCCAATGTGGGCAAGTGGCTGAACCACCCCGCCGCGCTCAAGGCCGTCGGCGACCTCATGTACTGCACTGGCATCAACCGCTACATCATCCACCGCTACGCCCATCAGCCCTGGCTCGACAAGTTCCCCGGCATGACGATGGGCCAGTGGGGAACGCACTTCGAGCGCACCACTACCTGGTGGGAGCACGGCGGCCCCGAGTGGGTGCGCTACCTCGCCCGCTGCCAGTTCCTCCTCCAGGAAGGTCGTTTCGTCGCGGATGCCTGCTTCTTCGCGGGCGAGGCGGCGCCGAACGGCGCGCCGCACCGGCCCGAGTTCAAGGCCCTGGGCTACGACTATGACGCCTGCAACGCCGACGTCCTCCTGCGGCGGGCGTCCGTTCGCGACGGCCGGATCGTTCTTCCCGACGGCATGAGCTATCGCCTCCTCGTCCTGCCCGAGTCGCGCTTCATGACGCCTCAACTGCTCACCAGGATTCGAGCCCTGATCGAAGATGGCGCAACAGTCGTCGGTCCCAGGCCCGAGCGCTCGCCGAGCCTCAGCCTCTACCCCGAATGCGACGCCATGGTCCGCCTGATGGCCGACGAGGTCTGGGGCGACTGCGATGGCGACAAGGTGAAGGAGCACGCGTTCGGGCGCGGCCGTGTCATCTGGGGACGCGCCCCGGAGGAAGTGCTCGCCGAGATGAATATCGAGCCGGACTGCCGGTTCACCTCGACAACCGGCGCTCCAAAGGTCGCGTGGATCCACCGCGCCGCTGGCGATCTCGACATGTACTTCGTCTCAAACCAGAAAAACCGCCCGGACCGGATCGAGTGCTCGTTCCGCATCGCCGGAAAGCAGCCCGAACTCTGGCATCCCGACACCGGAATCACCGAGCCGGCCCCGCTCTGGCGGCAGGTCGACGGCCGCACCATCGTCTCGATCCCCTTCGAGCCCGCCGGCTCGGTGTTCGTCGTCTTCCGTACGGGCACAGGAGCGGTTCCGCACCTCGCTGGACTCGAAACGCCGGCGGACGCCGCCCGGGCAACCGCGGCCGCGAAGATCGAGATCCTGCGGGCCGCCTACGAGGCCACGGACGGCGCGGGCGGCGCGGACGTAACCTCAAAGGTGGCCGCGCTCGTCGCCGCGGGTGAAACGCACATCCCCGCGAATAACGCGACATTCGGCGATCCGGCCTACCTGCACGTCAAGCGGCTGCGCGTCGAATACACCATCGACGGCGCGCCCCGCACCGCCACCGCCGACGAGAACTCGGTGCTCGAGCTGCTCGGTCCGACCGGCCCCGCACCGATGCCCGAGTACTTCCTCTCGGCATCCTCCGACGGTGTCGCCCTGACAGCGCTGCGGCCGGGCAAGTACGCCTGCACGCTGGTTTCGGGCCAGACGGCCGACGTCGTCGTCGACTCGCTGCCCGCGCCGCTCGACGTCGGGGGACCGTGGACGCTCCGCTTCCCGCCGCAGCGCGGGGCGCCCGAGAGCGTGCGGCTCGACACGCTGGCATCGTGGACCGCGCACGCTGAACCCGGCGTGAAGTACTTCTCGGGCACGGCCGAGTACGAGACCGCCTTCGAACTCCCGGCGAACCTGCTCGGCGACGGCCGGGCGCTCTACCTCGACCTCGGGACCGTTGGCTGCATCGCCGAGGTGACGTTGAACGGGACCGACCTCGGCACGCTCTGGAAGCCGCCGTTCGCAATCGACATCACGCGCGCGGCCAGGGCCGGCGGGAACACCCTCAACGTCCGCGTGACGAACCTCTGGGTAAACCGCCTCATCGGCGACGAGCAGCTTCCCGACGACTGCGAGTGGACCGGAATCACGCTGAAACAGTGGCCGCAATGGCTGCTCGACGGGACGCCGCGGCCCTCGTCCGGCCGGATCACCTTCACGACCTGGAAGCACTGGACCCGGGATTCGCAACTGATCGAATCCGGTCTCATCGGCCCGGTGACGCTGCGGCCGGCGATCCGCGTGCCGATCGGTGAGTAGCGGAACAAGGAGCGAGGTGATCAGCCGCGGCCCCATGTCGCCGGGTCCTGCTGGAAGAACTGGCGCATCTCCTCGAACAGCTCCGGGTGCTCCTGCTTCAGCAGCAGCGGCCGGCAGAAGAACGCTTCCGTGACGACCGCGAAGAACTCGGCCGCGTTCGTGGCGCCGTAGGGATCGATGACCGTCGGCTGGAAGTTGTTGGCCGAACGCCGCAGCCGCTCGAACTCCCTCGTAAAGACCTCGACCCACGCGGCGAGCTGGCGGCGCGTCTCGAGCGGCGGCGTCCCGTCGGCGCTGCCGTCGAGGTGGTCGAGCGCGTGGGCGAACTCGTGCAGGATGACGTTGTGCAGCGGCTGCGCGACGGTCGTGAGCGGTTCGACGGCGTCCCAGCTCAGGACGACCGGGCCGCGATACCACGCCTCGCCGATGCGCGACTCCTGCGACTCGAACAGCCGGCCGTCGGGCGCGATCGACTGCGTGCGCGGCCCGAAGACGCCGGAGCGGATGATGATCTCGCGCGTCCGCGGGTAGACCGGCAGGTCGACGCGGCCGTTGAGCAGCAGGCAGGCATGGGCGGCGACGATGACCTTCCGGCGATCGTCGATCTCGACGTCGAAGGGCGTCCAGGTCTTCTGCGTGACGAACCGGAAGACGTCGCTGCGGAGCTGCGTGCGGTCCTCGTCGCGCGGCAGGCGCCGGTAGAACGGCACCTCGCGCTCCAGCGTCGCCAGCCAAGGCGCGGGGAAGGGCGTGGCGAGCGGATCGGTCCGACGCTCGGTCTGGCCGAGCAGCCGATTGACGAGACCGCCGATATTGGACCACAGGGCGCTGATCACGATCCTCTTTCGGGGGCTGCGAGGGCACGGTCGGGTTGGGACACTGGAATCACCGAGGGATTGTAACGGCCTCGCGTCCGGTGGCCGGGCCGGGTCGGGATCGCGCCCGGCGGGGGCCGAAACCGGTTTTCCAGCGAATCCGCCCAAGGTGGCCAAACTTTTTTTCTGCTTGTGCCGGGTTGGCCATCTATGTTATACGGACGTTGGAGAATGGCTAGAACCGCGTTTTCAGCGAACTGGCCGAAGGTGATCATCGCTTCTTTTTCGTGTGTGCCGGGATGATCACCTTCGTTATCAGACCGTCCGGTTTTCGGATTGGTCCGGGAACTCGGTTCGAGGGTCGGGCGGGGGCGCGGCGCTGTCATTTCTAGAGATCATACGGCCGCCTGATCCGGCGTGACGGTGCGGGGACGAGGATTGTGCGTGCGGCGCGGGATTTGGCGGGGATTGCGCGAAACGGACGCGGGGGGGACGGTTTGGGGGCCGGGGAGGCCGAGTTCGCGGCGGGGTTCGGGCGGCAGCGGATTGAGGGCGGGGCCGAGGGCGACGATGGAGCGCTCTTCCAGGGCTTTGGGGCGTTCTCGCGCCCCCATCGCAACACGAACAGCCGTCGCGATGGCACCCGGCCGAGTTGGTTTCATTTGGAACGATCCGGTTCGCATCGCCGGGGGTAGCAGTATAATTCGGAAGGAGAAGATTCGGCGGCCTGAGGTAGGGGGCTGACGATGAGAATCCCCTTTCTTACTTTGCTGGTTGCGGCACCGGCCGGCGCCGTGCCGCTCAGCGTTGACTTGCTCTCGCCCGGCGATGCGGGGTTCGAGGGCGTACCAACAAACTTCCGCTGCATCGATGTGCACGTCGACCTGCTGCATCCGCCTGACATCTTCGCCGCGGCCGGGCTTCGGGCGGTGACGACCGATCTTGGAACACCTGGGCCGTCGGGCGATGCGCAAATCGTCTACTTTGACGCCGATCCTGGCACGCCGGGCGTACAACCCGGGCTGTTGAATCCGGGGGCCGCCGACCGCTTCACAACCAGCCTCAGTCGCGCGCTCGATCGCAACGCCCCCGAGCGGTTCGCCTTCGCGGAAGCCGCTATCGCGGGGAGATACGAGCCGACAGGGCCCGTTCTGGTCACGTTGCCGGGCGAACTCAACGTCGCCTGGTTCAGAAGTCCGCCGCCGCAGTGGAATTCGCCGCCGGATGAGGGGTACATCGCGCGGATTGCTCTCGATGTCACGCAGGTTGATGCAGCGGGCGTCGATCTGGCTGATTACGGGAACTGGGGCGCGGGGCCGATCGGCGAGGCACCGGCGGGTGCGACATTCGTTCTGCTGAGTGATCGGGTGCCGGGCGCGCTGGCTGGGACAATCGCCGCGACCTGGGAGACGCAGTGGGGGTACTGGCTGGACTGGGGCGTCTGGTACGTCCCCGAGCCGGCGACGGCGATCGCTCTTGCGGCGGGCGGCGTGTTGATCACGCGAGGTCGCCGGCGTAGGTAACGAAGCGGACTGATTCGAGACGCGCGAGAGGCCATCGCGATGGCTCTCGGCTAGCGCAAGTAGTATTTGGTTACGTCGACGCGTTCACGGTCGCGATTGGTCAGCAAGTAGAACTTCTCGCCCTCGCGCACAAAACGAACGTGCCAATGAAGTACGCTTCCGTCTTCATCCGGCGAGGTAAAGAATCCCGGTAGTTTCTTCGCAATCAACTCGTACGGAACCACGATCACATGTTTGTCGGAACCCAATCCAAAGGCCGACATCGCTCCGACATGCTCGTTGAGGGTCTCCGCCGTTTTGCGTTTCAAGCCGAACCAGAATAGCGCGTCTGCCGACGCAATTTCTCGCGAGCTAGCAACTTGACAGGAAAGGAGCTTGCGGCGATCGGGAGTCGTCCAGAGCACTCGAGCACGCTTCACAAGTGGTTGCCCAATGTATTTCTCCAACTTCGGCAAAATCAACGAATGGAATCCGGCGGGCTTTCGTTTCGGTTCAGCCCCATCGTCTTCAAGAGCCGGCGAGTCGCTCTCCTCTTGAATATCCTCGCTCGTCTCAAATACAAGATCAACAATCCGATCCAGTCGAGTAAACTCCTGAGGAAACAAAATGTTCCGAATCTGGCGCTCGACGGCCGGATCGTTCAGGGTTTCCTTGAGTTTCAGCAGGCGGATCAGAGCATCGATGCCAATCAGACGAACAACCCACGCATGTCGCGATCCCCGAATCTGCGACTCAAGTGCCTCGGTCTCCGATCGCCCGACAACCAACAAGACTGCCGCCTCCTCTGAGCCACCAAGCGGTGCGTCGGGGCGATGTCGCCAATACTCCGCGATCTTGGAGATGTCGATTTGGTACGTCGTTGATGTCTTAGATTCAACTACAAGACCGCGACCCTCCGGGGATTGCCAAAAACCGTCGAAGTTCACGCCGTCGCGCCTGCCTCGGTATACTCCGTTGGTAACATCGAATCCCAGGCGAGAACCGATCTCGTTTACAATGTCTTGTAATGCGAAACCACCGTCATCGAATGCCTCGGCGATGAGCTCGTCCACCCAGCGTTGAATCAGATCACTTGGCGCAATTCGGAGCAACGCCCGCCATTCCGCGCTCGTTTGATTTCCGTCGAGCAACCGCCCCTCGCCCGCGAAGCCAATGAGCTGACGAAGGTGCTTTTCCAAGATCTGAGTTCGATCACGCTCCCAGAGGTCTACAAGCGCCATCCTCGACTCCATTGCGGCGAGTAGCCGGGCTGTTTCCGCCTGCCGATATCGGCGCCCTGCGGCACGGTCTCCGACATTTCGACTATCCCACCCCATCATGCTCAACGAACGGGGTCTGGCACGCAAGGCGGCGGCCGCGGCAAGGTAGCGCGAGGCGGAATGTCCTCGCCGCCGCGTCACTCATCGCGACGCGAACGGCCGTCGCGATGGCACCCGGCGCGACCCATGCTCCCGCGATTCCGCTCAAATCGCGGTTCGCGCCGCCCTTGCGGCCGCCGATGCCCCGCCGATAATGCCCGCTGCGCGCGGCGGCGCTGGCCCGGGCGGGCACGGAGGCCCACGCCACTTGGTACCGGACGCTCCCACACACAGATGTGCGGGCATCGGGAGCAGAGCCGCGCCGTATGCAGGACCCGAAATGGCCATCATCGTCCAGAAATTCGGCGGTACGAGCGTCGCGGACGCCCACCGCATCCACCTCGCCGCCCGTAAGGCCGTGCGGGCCAAGCTCGCCGGGCGGCAGGTCGTGCTCGTCGTCTCGGCCATGGGGCATGAGACCGACCGCCTCGTCGACCTCGCCCAGCAGGTCTCGCGGAAACCCTCCAAACGCGAGATGGACATGCTCCTGGCCACCGGCGAGCAGGTCTCCATCGCCCTCGTGGCGATGGCGATCCACGAGGCCGGCCACGAGGCGATTTCGATGACCGGGGCGCAGGCCGGCATGCTCACCGATGAGTCGCACTCGCGGGCGCGAATCCACTCGATCGACGCCCCGCGGATCCACAAGCTCCTCGACGCCGGCTCGATCGTCATCGTCGCCGGCTTCCAGGGCGTAACGCGCGACTTCAACATCACGACCCTCGGCCGGGGCGGCAGCGACACGACCGCCGTCGCCCTCGCGGCCGCGCTGAAGGCCGAGGTGTGCGAGATCTACACCGACGTCGACGGCATCTACACGACCGATCCGCGCATCGTGCCCGAGGCGCGGAAGCTCGACGCGATCAGTTACGACGAGATGCTGGAGCTGGCGAGCCTCGGGGCGGGCGTCATGCACGGCCGCTCGATCGAGATCGGCAAGAAATTCGGCGTGCCCATCCATGTTCGCAGCAGCTTCACCGATACGCAGGGGACCATGATCATGGCCGAACCGCGGGGAATGGAAGAGGTGGTCGTGCGCGGCGCGACGCTCAAGCGCGACCTGGGCCGCGTGACGTTTGTCGGCCTGCCGGTGCACAAGGCGCTGCCGCGCGAGATCTTCGACCAGGTCGCCGCGCAGCAGGTGCTCGTCGACGACATCATCCAGACGGTCTACGACGGCGGGCGGAAGATCAGCGTCGCCTTCACGGTCGGGGCGGCGGACCTGCCCACGACGCGGAACGTGGCCGAGGCGATCCGGCAGAAGTACGAGGCGGACGCCCTTGAGGTGCAGGACGACCTGTGCAAGGTCTCGATCGTCGGCGTGGGGATGCGCTCGCACAGCGGCGTGGCGGCGAAGATGTTTGATGCGCTGCATGCGGCGGACGTGCCGATCGAGAACGTCTCGACCAGTGAGATCGTCGTTTCGGCGCTGGTGCGGCGCGAATTCGGCGAGAAGGCGCTCCAGGCGGTGCACGCGGCATTCGCGCTGGACCGCTGAAAAGGCGTTTCATTCGGGGGCCGCGCTCCGGTAGCATTCGCCCGGTCTGGGCTCTGGCAACGAGGACATGCGGAAACGACCTTCCATGACCCTGATTTCGCTCCTTGCAGCGCTCTGCGCAATCGGCTGTTCCGGCGATGCCGACCGTCCCGCGACCGGCCACGGTTCCGCCGCCCCGCTGGTCCCGATCGGGGCCGGCCTCCAGTACCGCGGCGTCGCGATCCAGATCAACCAGTCGGCCAGCGCGGTCGAGAAATACGTTCCGATGCTCAAGGAGATCGCGGACCTGGGTGCGGACACAGTGCTGCTCTCTCCCGCGGCGTACATGGAGCACGCCCGGGCCCAGGCGATCTTCATCGACGCCCAGAAGACGCCGTCGCCGGCCGATTTCAAGACGATCCTGCTCGAAGCGAGGAAGCTGAACCTGAAGGTCATCCTCATGCCCATCGTGCTGCTGCGGTATCCGCGGGGCAGCGAGTGGCGCGGCGTTATCGAGCCGCCGGAGTGGACCGACTGGTGGCGCGATTACCGCGATTTCATTGCGTATTTCGCCCGCATCGCGCGCGAGGGGCAGGCCGAGGGGATGACCGTCGGGTCGGAGCTGGTGAGCACGGAGAAGTACACGTCGGAGTGGGTCCGCGTGATCGAGGTTGCGCGGGCGGAGTTTCCCGGCGGCAAGCTCGGCTACTCGGCGAACTGGGACCACTACGAGCCGGTCAAGGTCTGGGACAAGCTCGATTTCGTGGGCATGACCAGCTACTACACGCTCGCCGACAACAAGAACCCGGGCGTGGACGAGATCGTGCGGAAGTGGCGGATCCACCGGGACGACATCCTGAAATGGCAGCGCAAGGTCGGCAAGCCGATCATCCTGACGGAGGTCGGCTGGTGCAGCCAGGAAGGGGCGGCCACGGCCCCGTGGAACTACTACCAGAACCAGAAGGCGACGACCGCGGGCCACGAGGAGCAGCGGCGGCTCTATGAGGGCTTCATGAAGGCCTGGGCGGATGCGCCCGGGCTCGCGGGCGTCATCTGGTGGGAATGGACCGACGGCGGCGGCGCCAATGACTTCGGCTACACGCCCAAGGGCAAGCCAGCGGAGCAGGTCCTGCGGGAGTGGTTTCGCGCGAGCGGCGACGCCGCCCCGGCCGACGGCGGCGACAGCCGCTAGGCCTCGCTCAGCCGCGCGACGATCTGCTCCGGGATCGCCGACAGCGTGGCCCGAATCGCGGCGTCGTCCTCGAGATTGAGCCCCCGCACGCACGGCAGATTGAAGAAGTCGTACGGCACATACTCGCCGTAGCCCAGCATCGAGTAGACCACGTCGCTGAGCTGGATGAGCAGCTTGTGGCGGCGAAGCGGGTCGATATCCGTCGGCTGCTTGTGATGGCTCCCGATCAGCATCGGCAGCGGATCGGGCAGATTCCACGCGTCCGCGATCCGCAGGCCCAGATGCTCGTGCCACTCCACCGCGACCTGGTCGAAGACCGCGCGCGGAATCCGCCGGCCGTGGCTCCGCTGATAGTCGTGCACGATCCGGATCAGCCCCAGCATCCCGAGATCATGGAGCAGGCCCGCCAGGAATGCTTCGTCCTCCTCGATGTTCAGCCGCTTCGCGAAACCCGTGAAGACCACGGCCGAGACGATCGCCCGCTGCCAGATCTCCTCGCCGAGCGTCTTTTCCGTACCGCCGGTCTTGATCAGAAGTCCCTTGGCGCCGACGGAGAGGAAGATCGAACGGAGATTGCGCGTGCCGATGCGCGAGAACGCATGATCGAGCGCGGTGATTTCACGGATGCCGCGGTACATGGCCGAATTCGCCATCCGCAGCACCTGCGCCGACAGCGCCGGATCTGCGCCGACGACCTCGGCGAGCAGGCGGAAATTCGCACCGGAATCGCCGGAGAGCAGGCCGAGGGCCCGCTGCGCCACCTGCGGCATGCGCGGCAGCTCCAGGTCGGGCGAATTGATCACGCGCGCCAGCTGCGCATGCAGTTCCGCGTCGATCGACGCCGGCGCACGCGGCGGCGGCGCGACGACCGGCTCGCCCCTGGGCTGCCACCACTCCCCGCCGCGCGTATCCACTTCGTCCGGGCGCAGCACGCGGAGCGGCGGCTCGGGCGCCTCGGGCGGCGGCGCCTCATCGGGCACGACGCTCAGCGCGAGATTGCCCTCGACGCGCGTTTCGTTCTCACCGCCCATCCAGCCGATCAACCGCTTCCAGAAACCGGCCATGACTGCACCTTCACTTCGCGCCCGGAGGCGCTGGCAGAACTAGATCGTTTCCTCCATTGAATTGTCGGATAGATTTTGCAGCGACGCGCGGAGCCACCGGGAAATCCCCCGGATTCGTCGACCGCGCCGGCGGCGGTTACCATGCGGGCCTGTTTTTTCGGGACGTAAGCCGAAACTACCCGGGAGAGGTCATGTCGACTCGGCAGACTCATCGGTTCTTTCTCCTCTTCACGATAGCAGCGGCGCTAGCAGTCCAGGCGGCCGCGGTTCAGGAAGCGACCGCGCCGGCGAAAAAGAGGCTGACGCGCGCGATGGTGGAAGGCCGCCGGGGCGGACTCGACATCGACGGTTCGTGGGCCACCGGCCTGCGCTGGCTCGATGACCAGCACTACCGGGAAATGCGCGACGGCAAGGCGATGCGCGTGAACGCCGAGAGCGGCGACGCCACACCGATCGTCGAGGACGACGCGCTGCCCGCCGGGCTGCGCGAAAGCGGTCGATTCGACGAGGAAACGCTCAAGCGGCTCGGGCGCAATCCCGGCCGATGGTCGCGCGACCGCTCGACACTGCACATCCGGCTCGAAGAGAAGAATTACATCTACACGGCGAAAGATGCGTCCGTGCGGCCGCTGCCCGACCTGAAGGACGTGCGCGAGCTTGATATCAGCCCGACCGGCGGGTTTCTCTCGTACGTCGATGCATCGAACAACCTGCATCTGACGGACACGAAGACCGGCGCGGCCCGCGCCCTGTCGCGCGACGGATCGTCGAGCCTCTTCTACGGGATTCTCGACTGGGTGTACCAGGAGGAAATCTACGGCCGCGGAAACTGGCGGGCGTACTGGTGGAGCGACGACGACCGGTATATCGCGTACTTCCGGCTTGATGAATCAAAGGTGCCGGTCTACCGGATCATCAACCAGACGGAGCTGCGCGCAGAACCGGAGGAGACGCACTATCCCAAGGCCGGCGAGCCGAATCCCACCGTCCGCCTTGCGATCTCGCGGGCGAGCGACGGCCGGACAACCTGGGTGGATCTCAGAATGTACGAGGGGATCGAGTTCCTCATCGTGCAGGTGAGCTGGTCGCCGGACGGGAAGCTGATTTACTCCGTGCAGGATCGCGAGCAGACCTGGATGGATGTGAACGAGGCCGATCCGGAGACCGGCGCATCGCGAACGCTGATCCACGAAGCGTCGCCGGCGTTCGTGGAGAACTTCGGCAAGCCGTTCTGGCTCGGGCAGGGCGAGAGCCGCGGCCGCGCGGGCTTTCTCTGGCTCACCGAGCGTGACGGCTTCGCGCACATCTACTTCTACGGCCGCGACGGCGGATTGCTCTCGCGTGTGACGGGGGGCGACTGGACGGTCAGCGACATCGTCGGGTGCGACGAAAAGAACGGGTACGTCTACTTCACGGCCGAGCGCGACTCGGCGTTTCGCAGCGACGCGTACCGCGTGAAGATCACGGGCGGGGCGGTTGAGCGCCTCACGGCGGCCGGCGCACACCATGACGCGAACTTCAGCCCCGGGTTTGCGTATTTTTTCGATACGTTCAGCAACGCGGTCACGCCGCCGAGGGTGCACCTGCGCCGGGGCGACGGATCGCTGGTCCGCGTGATCAGCGCCAATGAGACGGACGAACTCTCGAAGTACGAGGTGGCGCTGCCTGAATACGTCCGTGTGCCCGCCCGCGACGGGTGGCTGCTGAACGCGTCGGTCGTCCGGCCGCCGGATTTCGACCCGTCGAAGAAGTACGCGGTCTACTGCCCGATCTACGCCGGGCCCTATGCGCCGACCGTGCACGACCGCTGGCGGGGCCGGTCGCTGCTCGAGGATGCGCTGATGGCCCAGGAGGGCGTGATCGTCTGGCGCTGCGATCCGCGCTCGGCGGGCGCCGACAGCCGTCTGGCGGCGTGGCAATGCCACAAGCGGATGGGACAGTCGGAGCTGCGCGATCTGGAGGACGGCCTGAAATGGCTCATCGCCCAGGGCGGCGTCGACACGGAGCGCGTCTGCATCGAGGGTCACAGCTACGGCGGCTACATGACGTGCTATGCGCTGACGCACAGCAAGCTGTGGACCTGCGGCATCGCCGGCGCACCGGTCACCGACTGGCGGCACTACGACACGATCTACACCGAGCGGTACATGCTGACGCCCCAAAACAACAAGGCCGGCTACGACGCGGGCAGCGTCGTCACGGCGGCCGAGAATCTCCACGGGCGCCTGCTGCTCGCCCACGGCATGATGGACGACAACGTCCATTTCCCGAACAGCGCTCAATTCGTCCGGGCGCTGCACCAGGCCCGGAAGCAGTTCGATTTTATGGTGTTCCCCCGTGACCGCCACGGCTTCGGCGAGGGCGGCCGATTCTGGCGCGATATGCGCAACGACTTCCTCGACCGTCACCTGCGCCCGGCCAAAGAGGACGCCGCGGCCGAGTGAGTGGAGCGGACTGAGCGGGGTCAGGTGCGTGGCGCGGGCCTGCGGGCCCGCGGGTTGACGGGCACGGAGGCCCGCCCCACTGCTTTGCCCGCCCCACTACTTTGCGCGCCCCACTACATTGCGCGCCCCACTACTTTGCGCGCCCCACTGCTTTGCCCGCCCCGCTGCTTTGCGCGAAATTCACACTTCCTGCGCACTCCATTAAAGCCCGCGGGACAGACTGACGCCCGCGTAGGCGTGTCGGCGGCGGTCACTCGACACGCGTCCACGTCAACAGGGAGTCAGGTTTCATGAAACATCGGCGCGGTCCGAGGGGATTTACCCTCATCGAGTTGCTGGTTGTGGTGGCGATCATCGCTCTGCTCATCTCCATCCTCCTGCCGAGCCTCAGCGCGGCCCGGGAACAGGCGAAGGCGGCCAAGTGCGCCTCGAACCTCGCGCAGGTCGGAAAGGCGATCCACGGCTATCTCGCCCAGAACAACGCCGTCTTCCCGCTCGCGTACTACTACGCCTCGAGCGCAGCGGGCGACTACGACATCAACAACCAGAGCCCGACGCATGCGTACGGCTACATCCACTGGTCGTACCAGCTCTTCGAGGATGGCAAGGTCAATGACGAGTTGTTCAAGTGCCCGACCATGGACAACGGCGGCCACCCGCGGACGAACCCCGGGCCCGATCCGACCGCCTGGGTCGACGGCGACCAGGTCGACGATTTCGGCCAGCGGCGGCCGAGCGGCAACCAGCAGCGCGTGCAGGATCGGCAGGCCAAATTCATGGCCTACACCACCAACGCCGCCGTGATCCCGCGAAACAAGCTCGGCAACATCCTCCCCAGCGCCGACGAAGGCGGCGGCTCGGCCGAGCGGCGCAACCGGTTTGTCCGCGAAACCGAGATTCAGGACTCGGGCCGGACCATCGTGGCCACCGAATGGAACAACAACTGGCGCTCCGTCGCGACGGCCAACGGCGACGGCTACCTTGTGAAGAGCCACCGCGCGCTCAATCCGTTCTACTTTCCGGGCGCGAACTACTTCGAATACGCCGCGCCGGCCAACCTCGGGCTCTTCCAGTACTGGCGCCAGCAGAACGACAAGAACTACGACCTGATCCCCACGTCGGAGTTCGAGAACCTCGATCAGCTCATTTCGGGCGGCCGCTCGCAGCTCAATGCCGTCGGCCGGCACCACGCGGGCCGCGACCGCCTCGGCGGCTCGGCGAACTTCCTCTACGTCGACGGCCACGTCGACCGGAAGTTCATCCTCAAGACGATCGAAAACCGCGAGTGGGGAAAGGCGTACTACGGCCTGACGGGACGCAACCAGGTCTCAGACATCGGCTGGACGTACGTGCCCTGATCGCGCGAACCAGGTTCCTTTGAATGTCGACGAGCGGTGTGCGAGAAACTCGCACACCGCTCATCGTTTCTGAACACTCCCGCGCTATCCTCGCCTTCGGCGTTCTTATCGAGTCTGCGAATCTCAACGAACGGAGGAATGAACATGAGGCGTTTTCTGGGAGTCTCCATCCTCGCGGCGGGCCTCGGCGCTCCCGCATTCGGGCAGTACGACTGCCCGAACATCACCTGCGACCAGGCCCCGCACACCGGCCGGCAGGTGAACATCAGCGGCGCCACGCTGCTGCGCGGGTTCTTCTTCACGGGTGCGCATAGCAACGACTTTCTGGATGTGAACGGCGACGGCTGCTTCGGCTTCGATGAGAATCCGCAGCCCGGCGACCCCTGCTTCCCCAACGTCGTCCAGCAACTCGCGCCGATCGGCAATTACTCTACCTGGTGGATCGTCCAGAACCGCGCCGTCGGATCCGTCGAGGGCTTTGACGAGTTCATCACCTTCCAGCTCTGCTGCGATCTCCCGGAAGCGCTCGTCACCGATGAGAGCACGATCAACAGCCAGGTCTATGCCAACGGCGCAGGCCCGATCCTCGGCGGCTGCATCCAGGACAACGACGGCGACGGCATCCCGACGGGCGCCGGAAACGGCAGCGGAACCGGAACGCCCGTCTGCCCCTGCTCAATCGACATCGCCATTCTCGACGTTCCGAGCCGCTGGGCGGCGCAGGGCCCGGCCGGCGCACCGAGCTTCTCCCGCAAGCCCGGCCAGTCGGGCTACGGCCAGAACCCCAACGCGACCATCGCGCTGACGCTCAGCGCGTGCAGCTCGCAGAACCCCGGCCCGACGCTCCAGCCGCTCTCGCTGCTTTCGCGCGCATGCAGCCCGACGGCGCTGAACAACAACACGCTCGCACCCGACGATTTCACGCTCTTCGACTTCACCTTCGCCTCGGCCCCGGTCGTCCCCATCGTCAACCGCGGCGTGGGCATCGCGAACTTCACGTACACAGACCTGCGCTATCTCCAGGTCACCGGCCGCATGCCCAGCGGTGAAAATCTCGCCGCCGGCTGCCGCGACGCCGGCTCGGGCACGCGCAACGCCTGGGCCAACTCGCTCGGCATCGACCCCTCCTGGGCCAACGGCGACAATCGCGGCGGCCGGACGACCAGCACCGCCCGCACCAATCTCGGTCCCTGTCATCGCGTGAGCCTGTGCGGCAGCTCGAGCCACCTCGAAAACGCCGTCCAGCAGCGCCGCCTCGCCGTCGGCTACACCGGCATCGCCGGTTCGACGGCCGCCGTCGCCGACGCCTACCAGGGCCTGTACGAGGTCGCGAACGTCAAGAAGGACATCGCCGGCGGCACGCAGTTCGTCCGCCCGACCGTCGCGAGCATCATCGACAACGACGACGTGAACACCGGCTACCAGATCGCCGGCCCCGCGACCTTCACCACCCGCGGCGACATCAACGTCAGCTCGCCGCTCTCGCCGAGCTACAACCCGGCGCTTCCGCAGGCCATGGAAAATGCGAACGCGGCCGACTACCTCTACAACATCCAGCAGTCGATCGCCGGCTTCACCTGCTCCGGCTGCACGTCGCTGAGCGACAACCAGCTCATGCCGGGGCAGTTCCTCGCCCGCACCTTCTTCCTCTTCGACGGCGTCGACGCCCGCCAGAGCCTTACCGATCCGACGGTCTTCACGCCGCAGACGCCGAACGCCGAACTCCGCGCGTTCATCCTCGCGAACAACAACCTCGGCACCGGCCGGCCCGCCGACGGCGTCGTCACGCCGGACTACGGCGCGATCAACACAGCCGGCCTTGTCCCGAACCGCGGCTCGTCGTACGGCTACTTCGCCCCCGGCGGCCGGCAGTTCCCCGGCGCGCCCGCCGGCGTCCGCCTCTCGACGCGGAACCGCATCCAGGGCGACTTCCTCTACGACTTCGCCCGCAATGTGAACGACATCCCGAACATGATGGCCGCGTTCGCGGCCGGGCGCGACGGCGACGGTGTCCCGCTCTACACGCAGCCGGTCACGAACCCGCCGGGCGGCGAGCCGAACAACGCCGGCGACCTCGCCGCGGACGTGATCCTCGTCGATGTCATCGGCGACTTTGACGGTAGCGGCACCTTCGACGCCGCCGACATCCGCTACTTCGCCGACGGTCTTGCCATGACGACCGGCGCCAACCCGACGCTGAACCGCGCGATCGGCTTCTGCCGCGTCGACCAGAACTGGACGACCAGCCAGAGCGGCCGGCCCGCGGGCAACTTCTTCAACACGACCGTCGTCCGCCCGGACGGCACGACCGTACCCTACAACGCGGGCGTATCGCGGTTCGACGTGGCCGGCGCGGCGTCGGTCGCCAAGGGCGACGCTCCGATCGGCGCGGACGGCGTCGTCGATCTCGACGACCTGAACTACATCCTGGCGAACTTCGGCGACTGGAACGATCTCGAAGTCGCACAGAACATCGACCTCAGCTGCGATATGAACGGCGACCTGCGCATCGACGGCGCGGACGTGGCGGCGCTCTTCTGCTGTGCCTGGGGCGCGCCGCAGGGCGACCTGGACTTCGACGGCGACGTCGACATCAGCGACCTCGCGAGCCTGCTCGCGAACTTCGGTTCTACGAGCGGCGCAGGCTATGAGAACGGCGACATCGACTTCGACGGCGACGTGGACATCAGCGACCTGGCGAGCCTGCTCGCGAACTTCGGTTCGAGCGGCTGCAGTCCGGGAAGCTGCTGCAACTAGACCGCGGACCTGACGAATCCTGACCCCCCAACCGGCCGGGGCCGCTTCCTTCGTGGGCGGCCTCGGCCATTCTCATATCGAGACGGGCACCGGGTGCGCGGTCGGCCGGAACGGCGGCGCATCGTCTCCGCGCGAGCGCGGGAAATCACCGGGTTGCCGAATCGGGCGGTTTCGTGGATAATTCGGGACTCGGTTTTTCACAAGTTCATCCGGGCGGAGAGTCGTGCATGGGAGCCAAGCTCCAGGCGCTGCTTGAATTTCAGGACATCGAGTTTCAGATCGTCGACATCCGACGCAAGCTGGAACAGAAAGAGCGGCTCGTCAGAGCCCAGCAGAAGAAGATCGACGGGCACAAGGCCGCGGTCGAGGCCGAGCGGGCCGAGATCCGCCGGATGCAGGCTTCCTTCGACGAGGCGGATCTAGACGTCAAGGCGCGGTCCAGCCACATCGCCAAGCTTCGCGAGCACCTGAACAGCGTCAAGACCAACAAGGAATACGCCGCCGTCCTCCAGCAGATCAACAGCGAGAAAGCCGACGTCAGCCGCGTCGAAACGCGGGCCCTGGAGATCATGAGCGCCATCGAGGCCCGCAATGCCGCTCTCGCCGAAAAGGAAAAGGCCCACGCCGCCGAGGTTGCCCGGCTCGATCTCCTCAAGCAGGAGGTCGCTCACACGACCGCCGCCTTCAGCGGCCGCACCGCGGAACTCGAAAAGCGCCGCGCCGCCGCCGCGGCCAGGCTCGACAAGGAATCCGTCGCGCTCTTCGAGCGGCTCAGCGAGCGCTTCGACGGCGAAGCCACCGCGGAACTGCTGCGGCCGAACCCGCGCTTCGACGAATTCGTCTGCGGCGGATGCAACATGAATGTCCAGACTGACCGCGCGAACGTGCTCAAGATGCGCGATGAGCTGGTGACGTGCAAGAACTGCGGGCGAATTCTCTTCATCCGTGAGGGCTAGCGGATTCGCCGTTCGGGAATCGCCTGGCGCGGCCGCACGACGCCGCCGCGCATCGAGTGCACGCTAGCGGGGCCGCTGTGGGATTGGTGATTCACGTCGACGGCGGCTCACGCGGAAACCCCGGTCCCGCCGGCGCGGGCGTGGTCATCTGCGACGAAAACGGCGCCCGGCTCCACGAAGGCGCGTACTTTCTCGGCACGCAGACCAACAACAGCGCCGAGTACCAGGCCCTGATCCGCGGCCTCCAGCGGGCCGAAAAACTCGCCGCCCGGCCGATTCACATCCGCTCGGACAGCGAACTGCTCGTCCGCCAGCTCATCGGCGAATACCGCGTCAAGAACCAGGCCCTCGCCGCGCTCTTCACGCAGGTGCAGATGCTGCTGCTGCGCTTCGGCGGATGGCAGATCCGGCATGTGCCCCGCGAGCAGAACCAGCGCGCCGACGAACTCGCGAATCTCGCCATGGACCGGAAGCGCGACGTCATCGTCTTCGACGTCGACCAGCCCGCCGAGAACGGAAACGGCGGCGGCGGAAGCGCTCCGCCCACCTCTCCGGCCGGGTCCGCCGGCCCGCCCGCACCCGACGCACCGCCGGGCCGGACGCCGCCGGAAGCCGCAGCCGCCGAACACGATCCCGACACGATCGACGTTCGGATCTCCGCGGCCAGCGCGCCGGTTGCGGGCCGCTGTCCCGCGGGGGCGTGGCTGGACGAGCCGATCACCGTGCGCTCGACGCTCCCGGGCGGGATCTGCATCCACGCCGCGCACGCGCTGCTGCCGACGATCCTGGCCGTGCAGAGCACCGAATCCGACGAGCTGTCGAGCGTGCCGACGCTGACGCTGCGCTGCGGCAAGCCGGGCTGCGGCGCCAAGTTCCTCATCGCGCCGGTCCGCGGAACGAACGGGCACACGAAAAGCTGAACGGCCGCAGCGGACCCTTGAAACAGAAAACGGCCCGGCGCTGACCGCCGGGCCGCGTGTGCATCTGTCGCCGAGGCCGACCGCCGCGAGGCGATCGACGGCGAATTCGGACTACTGGATCTCGACGGTCGCGCCGGCGGCCTCGAGTTCCTTCTTCCACTTGTCGGCGTCTTCCTTGCTGACGTTTTCGAGCAGCGGCTTCGGCGCCTCGTCGGCGATCGCCTTGGCTTCCTTGAGGCCCAGGTCGCTGCGGGCCGCGCGGATGACCTTGATGACGTTCATCTTGTTCGCGCCGGCGGCCTTGACGATGACGGTGAACTCGGTCTTCTCTTCGGCCTTCGCCGCGCCGGCGCCGCCGGCATCCGCCGGAGCCGCCATCATCACCGCGCCGCCCGCGGCGGGCTCGATGCCGTACTTTTCCTTCATGTAGTCCACGAGCTCTTTCGCCTGGATGAGCGAAAGACCGGCGATCTTGTCGCCGATTTCCATGATTGCTGCTTCTGCCATGACTCAAACTCCACGCATCAGACACATTCGACCGCCCTGATAGCCGCCGCCCCATTGGCGGCGTTTCATCCGCGATGCGGAACACTCAGGTGCGCGTCGGATTTCGCTTTCTGGGGTGGGCTCACACCACGCGCCGTAGTGCAAAGCTCCGCTTTGCAATTACCACCCACCGCCGTAGTGAAAAGCTCCGCTTCGCAATTACAAACCGGAGGTTTGCACTACGACTCCCCTGGCATCCGCCGTTACGCCGGCGCCTTTTCCAGCTTCTCGATCAGCGACTTCACGCAGCCGAGAATCTTCCCGCCGCCGGAGTTGATGGCGCTCATCAGCTTCGAGCCCGGCGACATTGCGATCGACAGGATCTGGGCCTGGAGGTCGCGCTTGCCCGGCATCTTCGACAGGCCCGAGACCAGCGACTCGGAGATGAACTCGCCTTCGAGCACGGCGGCCCGGAGCTTCATCCCCTTGATCCTGGGCATCCATTCTTCGATGACCTTGGCCGCCTCGGTCGCGCTCTCGCCGCCGGTGATGATCGACACCGAGCCGGTCGCGGCGCCGCCGAGCTTCTCCAGCTTCGAGCCCGTGACGGCGCGGCGGAAGAGCGCCGTCTTGACCATCTGCATGCGCATGTTCTTGGAGCGCAGGCTGCGGCGGAATTCGTTGCTCGTCGTGCCGTCGACGCCGACGAACTCGACCCAGACCGCGTTCTCGAGCGCGCCGTAGCGGCTCTTGAGCTGGTCGGTGATCAGCTGTTTGATTGTCTTGCTCATCGCTTATTCCTCCGCCGCCGCGCCGCCGCCGACTTCCAGCTGGACGCCCGGGGTCATGGACCCGCTGATGACCACCTTCTTCATGAAGACGCCCTTGGACGTCTGGGGCTTGAGCTTGCGGATGTGCTCGATGAAGGCGTTGATGTTCCCCGCGAGCGCGTCGTCGCCGAAGCTCATCTTTCCGACGATCGCATGGACGTTTCCAAACGAGTCGTTGCGGAATTCGACCTTGCCGGCCGCGTATTCCTTCACCGCGCCCGCGATATCCGCGGTCACGGTCCCGCTCTTGGGCGAGGGCATCTTGCCCTGCGGACCGAGCACCTTGCCCAGCTTGCCGACCTTGCCCATCAGCGACGGGTGGGCGATCGCCACGTCAAAGTCCAGCCAGCCCTTCGAGACCTTGTCGATGAGCTCGTCGTGACCCGCTTCGATCGCACCCGCGGCCTTGGCCGCCGCGATCTCCGTCTCCGGGCAGAACGCGATCACCTTCTTCGTCGCGCCGATTCCGTTCGGCAGGCTGACCGAGCCGCGGACAAGCTGGTCCGCCTGCTTGGGGTCGATGCCGAGGTTGAAGACGATGTCGATGGACTGATCGAATTTCGGTTTGGAGAAGGACTTGAGCGCCTTCACCGCGTCCGCCACCGGCAGCGCGTGCTTGGGCTGCCGATCGGCGTCTTTTCGATAACGCTTGCCGCGATGTCGCATGCAGAAGCTCCCACCATTGCCAGGCCCGTGGTCAGGCCGCCAGACACACAGCCGACTTCGGCTGTCGTGTGTGCGGTCCGCGCCGTGCGAACCGCGCTACTTCGTTCGGAGGGCGCGAAGGCCCTTCATCGCCCAGCTCGCCGGTCGCCGGGCGAGAAAATCGCCCGCTACCGGCTGTAGCTGCTCGTTTCCTTCGAGCCCGGCCGGTTCAGGCCCGTGCTGAAGGTCTGCGTCGGTGCGTCGTAGTAGACCGTCCAGTCGCGGCGGCAGATCTCCATCAGGATCGGCACTTCCTCGCCGTCCTTGATGTCGACCGTGTGCTTGGAGCCGTCCTCGAGCAGCAGGCAGAACGACCAGGCCACCGCGCCGTCGCAGAACTTGGCCGTGATCTCGTATTTATCGACGGCTTTCATCAGTCGACCACCTCGATGCCCATCGACCGCGCCGTGCCTTCGACGATCCGCATGCCCGCCTCGACGTCGAAGCAGTTCAGATCCTGGATCTTCGTCTCGGCGATCTTGCGCACGTCCGCCCTGGTCACGCGGCCGACCTTTTCGCGGTTCGGCACGCCCGAGCCCTTCTCGACGATCGCCGCGCCGGCCGCCAGCGGCTTGGCCGCCTTGACGAGCAGCGCCGACGCCGGCGGACTCTTGATGACGAAGTCGAAGGACTTGTCCTTGTAGACGGTGAGCACCGCGGGCACGACCATGCCGTCGTAGTGCTTCGTGCGCGCGTTGAACTGCGTCACGAACTGGCCGATGTTCACGCCGTGCTGACCGAGCGCCGGGCCGATGGGCGGCGCCGGGGTGGCCTTGCCGCCGGGGGCCTGGATTTTCACTGTTGCGACGACTGCCTTTGCCATGACTGCTTACCCTGCCTTTGCCTGCCTCGCCCTCGCTAGCGCGTCGGGCTCGGATTACTTCGCTGTTCGCTCTTCGCTGTTCGCTGTTCGAACTTCGCTCATCCCGCCCACACCCTCGCTCGCGCGTCGGGCTCGGATTCGGGCGCCGATCAGATCAGTTCCACCGTCCAGTATTCGATTTCGATGGGCGTGGCGCGGCCGAAGATCGTGACGATGACCTTGACCTTGCCCTTCTGCGTGTCGATTTCGTCGACGATGCCCTCGAAATTCTCGAAGGCGCCTTCGCGGATCTTGACCTTGTCGCCCTTCTTGAAGTTCAGGTTCGCCAGCGTCGGCTGGTCCTCCGGCTTGATCGCCGCGGCGATCAGCCCCTCGACCTCGGCCGTCGAAAGCGGCGTGGGCTTGCCGCCGGAGCTGATGAAATCACCGACGCCGCTGGTCTCCTTGATCAGGAACCAGACGTTTTCGGCGATCGAGCCGTCGGGCTGCGTCTTCATCTCGACGAAGACATAGCCGGGGTAGAGCTTTCGCTCGTATACCCGCGCCGTGCCGCCCTTGAGCCGCTTTTCCTTCTGCGTCGGGACGAGCACCCGGCCGACGAACTCGTCGATCTTCTCGATCTTGACTTTGCGCTCCAGGGCGTCGCGGACGTGGTCCTCGCGATTCGACGCGACCTTCAGCGCGTACCAGTTCATGCCCGGCTGCACCAGCGGTTCGGCCTGCTTGTCCGATGCGGTCGTCATCATTGTGCACCCGTGCCGAACAGTCGCTCCGCCAGCCCGATTCGCAGGACGCCGATTCCCCCGAAGAACGCCATGAACACGATGTCCACGACGAACAGGATGAAACCGAGCACGAGGACGACGAAGATCACCACCTTGGTCGAGCCGGAAATCTCCCGGCGCGTCGACCAGTTGACCTTCTTCATTTCGCCTTCCGTGGCGATCAGGAAGTCGACCACCCGCCGCTTCTGGCCGATCAGCCGGAAGATCCAGATTCCCAGCGCCACCAGCGCGGCCACCGGAACCAGCGTCTGGACGATCTCATTGCTCGTGATCACCGGCATCTGCTGCGAAAGGAAGCCCGCGAACGCCAGCGCGACCAGCCCCGCGCCCGCCGCCGAGCCCCAGCGCACATACGAGCCCTGCCCGGGCTTGTAGATGTGAAGGAAGCCGGCCTCGGCCGCGTCGCGCGACGACCGCCCGCCGGAATCGCCGCCCATGCCGGGGCGCGCACCGCCCGACGGCGGCTGCCCGCCGCGATCTTCGATTTCCGCCATCGTCGTTTCCGTACCCTTCACAGCACGTCACCTGCAGATCAGCGACACGAACCCGCGCCGCGAGTCGCCAAAGTCAAGCGCTACGCCCGGCGCCGGCCGAGGAGCGAACCAAACTCGACAGGAGTGGAGGGACTCGAACCCCCAACCCTCGGTTTTGGAAACCGATGCTCTGCCAATTGAGCTACACTCCTACAAGTCAATGCAGAATGATGAATGCAGAATGCAGAAAGCGCCGGGAACGCCAGGACCGTTCTGCATTCATCATTCTGCATTCTTCATTTCCTCTTGAGCTTGTGCGTCGTCCGCTTCCGCTCGCGCGGACAGTACTTGCTCAACTCGATCTTCGGGAAGCCGCCCTGGACGTTCACCGTCGTGCGGTAGTTCAGGTCGTCGCAGTCCTTGCACTGCAACCAGACCCATTCCCGTTTGAGACCCTTTTTCGCCATGTCACCCGTTCCCCGACAGATACGGTGGGTCGGGCCATTCGACCCGACCCCCGCCGCATTTCAATTTCCGACCAGCCGCGGACGCCGTGCAACCGCCGGCCGCGCCGATCGGGCCGATTACTCGATGATCTTCGTCACGACGCCCGAGCCGACGGTCCGGCCGCCCTCGCGGATCGCGAAGCGGAGACCTTCTTCCATCGCGATGTCGCTGATGATCTCGACCCGCATCTGGATGTTGTCGCCCGGCATGCACATGTCCGCCTTGCCGCCTTCGCGCGTCAGCAGCTCGGTGATCGAGCCCGTGACGTCCGTCGTGCGGAAGTAGAACTGCGGCCGATAGCCGGGGAAGAACGGCGTCGCACGGCCGCCCTCGTCCTTCGTCAGGACGTACACCTCGGCGAGGAATTTCTTGTGCGGCGTGATCGAGTTCGGCTTGGCGAGCACCATGCCGCGCTCGAGTTCATCCTTCTCAACGCCGCGGAGCAGCAGACCGACGTTGTCGCCGGCCATGCCCGAGTCCAGCGTCTTGTTGAACATTTCGACGCCGGTGACGATCGACTTCCAGTCCTTCTTCTGGTGCAGACCGATGATCTGGACTTCGTCGCCGACCTTGACGAAACCGCGGTCGATACGACCGGTGCCGACGGTTCCGCGGCCCTTGATGCTGAACACATCCTCAACGCACATGAGGAAGGGCTTGTCCTGCTCGCGCTGCGGCTCGGGGATGTCCTTGTCGAGCGCGTCGAGCAGGGCGACGACCTCGGACATCTTGGCCAAGTCCTTGGTCGCCGCGCCTTCGAGGGCCTTGGTGGCCGAGCCGCGGACGACGGTCGTGTTGTCGCCGTCGAAGTTGTACTTGCTGAGCAGCTCGCGGACTTCCATCTCGACGAGGTCGAGCAGCTCGGCGTCGTCGACGAGGTCGACCTTGTTGAGGAAGACGACCAGCTTCGGCACGTTCACCTGGCGCGCCAGCAGGACGTGCTCGCGCGTCTGGGGCATCGGGCCGTCGGCCGCGCTCACCACGAGGATCGCGCCGTCCATCTGGGCGGCGCCGGTGATCATGTTCTTCACGTAGTCGGCGTGGCCCGGGCAGTCGATGTGCGCGTAATGCCGGGTGGCCGTCTCATATTCGACGTGCGCCGTGGCGATCGTCACGATCTTGGTGGGGTCGCGGCGGCCGTCCTTCTCGGAGGCCTTGGCAATCTGGTCATACGACCGATATTCGCCGAAGCCGCGTGCCGCGGAAACCGCCGTCAGCGCCGCCGTCAACGTGGTCTTGCCATGGTCGATGTGACCGATGGTGCCGACGTTCACGTGAGGTTTCGTACGCTCGAATACGCCCTTTGCCATTGACCTTCTCCACGAATCGCCCCGCGGCGCTCCCGCGAGGTGGCCGCATCGGCCACATCCACTCGCATGAACCGTATCTATCCGCTAAATCCCAGTCCGCGCAAGGGAAATAGCTGCTGACGGGATTTGAACCCGTGACCTCGTCCTTACCAAGGACGCGCTCTACCAGCTGAGCTACAGCAGCATTCCCGAAGACGCCCCGTCATCCCGCCGACGACGTGCGTACTCGGACTGCCCGGCAAAACCGGATTGAGCATTGTATAGGCGGGCCAAACCTTGTCAAAAGGAAAAACGGCCCTCGGACGGTCGCCGATTCCGCCGCATCCAGGTGGGTCGTCGTTTCACCGCAACTGCCTCGGCCTCGCGGAATTTCGCGGTCTTCGCGCGGGACCGCCTCGGCCGCCGTCCTGAAACTCCCTCGCTGCGGCCGATCCCCGCCGCTACACTCGCCGGCCATGGCGAGAAAGCCGCACACACCGCCCAGCGTCCGCAACAAGCGGGCGCTGCACAACTACGAGGTGCTCGAGCGCCTCGAGGCCGGAATCGTCCTAACCGGCAGTGAAGTCAAGAGCTTACGTTCCGCGAGAGCGTCGATCGAGGAGGCCTGGGCGACGATCAACGGCGAGGAAGTCTTCCTGCGCGACCTGAACATCTCGCCCTACGCCAACGCCGGCTATAGCCAGCACATGCCCACGCAGGAGCGCAAGCTGCTGCTCCACCGGCGGGAGATCAAGAAGTTGCTGACCCGCGTCACCCAGAAGGGCCTCACGCTCATCCCGCTGGCCCTGTATTTCAACGAGCGCGGCCGGGTGAAGATCGAACTCGCCCTCTGCCGCGGCAAGCAGCTCCACGACAAGCGCGAGGATCTCAAGGCCCGCGACGCCGACCGGGAGATGCGCCGCTCGATGCGGCCCAAGCGCTGACCCGCCGCGAAGCCCCCTGCGAGAATGCGAAAGGCGAAAAGCGCGGTGGTATCGCGCCTTTCGCCTTTCACGTGTCACGAATCACGCGCCCCGGCCGAGTCCGGCCCGGTCCGCGTCGATCAGCACCCGGTTCCGAACACCGCCAGGATCAGCGCCAGGTCGGTGATGTCGATGCAGCCGCTGGCGTCGAGGTCCGCGTCCGCGTTGTACGTACCGTCGCCCGTGCACGATCCGTACGCCGACAGGAACATCGACAGATCGGAAATCCCGATCTGGCAGTCGCAGTCCAGATCGCCCGGCAGGCAGCCGCCGCCGAGGCCGAACAGGTGGACCCGGCCGCCGTTGCCGAACGTGTTGGCATGGACCGCCTTGCTGCCCGAGAGCACGTACAGCCCGTCGCCCGTCATGTCGAGCCCGAAGACCGAACCCGGCGTGTCGATGCTGCCGATGAGTTCGAGGTCGCGGTCGAAGATCATCACTTCGGGGTGGTTGTTGTCCTGCGCGCCCCACGAACTCACGACCAGCGTCGAGCCGTCATCCGACAGCACCGCGCCGCTGATGGAATCCTGGAACGACCCCGAGCCCGTCGTCGGATAGGTGTTGAGCAGCGCACCCGTCGGCACGTCCCAGATGCGCGTCGCCGTATTGAGATAACCGGACGCGTAATCGTGGCTCATCACGCCCACCGTGCTGCCGTCGCGCGACACGGCCGCGCCCCAGCCGAACCACGAAGTCGGCGCGGTGAAGTTGATCTGCAGGGTGTACGTCGAGCCGTTGTGCACATATACGTGCAGGCTGAATCCGCCGATCACGAGCACGTTGCCGTTGCCGCTGATCTTGTGCCGCGAACCCGCGCCCGAGCCCGGGGCGGTGAAGATCTCCGTCGCCGTCGCCGTGTCGATCAGCCGGCCGCTCGATCCCTGTGTCACGAGGCACAGCGACCCCGTGTCGTTCAGGTCGATCGGGCCCGCGTAGCCGGCGTAGGTCCAGGTCGGCCCCGGCGTACCTGTCGGCCCGTCGAACGTGTAGAGCACCGAGTTGCCCGGCGACGTCGGGTTCAGCACGAGCGCCGCAACCTTGGAGCCGTCGCGCGAGACCTTGACGCCCGCGTAGTCCGCGGACGTGAATTCCGGCGGAAACGTGTACGTCCACTCGGTCGTATTCAGGTCCGAACGATGCACGTTCAGATGGAGCTGACCGCCCATCTTGTACAGGATGGCCGCCCGGTCCGCGTACATCGACGCCGCGACGGCCGTGAAATCCGCGCCGAGCAGCGAGTACGAATCATCCGGGAAGCCGGTACCCGGCACGTCGAAGCGATCGAGCGCTTCGGAGTTCAGATCCTCGCCGACCCAGGCGCTGCTGCCCGCCGCGCTCAGCGCGACCGTCTGGGGAATCGAGAAGCCCGTGTTGTATTCCCAGATCAGGTCGCGCGGCGAGCCGCCCCAGCCCGTTCCGTCGCCGGGCTGCGTCTCCGTCACGAGATACGTGCCGGTCGCGTCCGTCACGGCATACGTGCGCTGCGACTGCCCGAAGGCGCCGCCGCTGAAACCAGCAGACAGGACGACCGCCAGCGCGGTCGTCGCCAGGCCCGTATTCGCAAGAATTCGCGTCATCTGCTTTCTCCTCTCAGGAAGGCCGGACGGCTCGATTCGCGCCCCCGCTGCGCGAGCAGCATCGACCCGTCAAATGAACAGTCGATGAACCGAGTTTAGTATAGCGAATCGGCCGCGCGGCCGGAACGGACCCTTGCGAATCAATAACGGCGGCAGCGCCCGGATTGCCCGCGCCCGAAATGGAAAAACGGCCGCGCGGACGCGAGGCAGATCGCCACCGCCCGATCCGCCGCCGCGCCGGAGCCGGTGACGGGCGAGAATTCTCAAAAAGAGCGGCCGATTGCGCCGATTCAACTCCATTCGGAACGGTGCTTGCTGGTACATCAGGGGAAGAAAACGCGGGGGGACTCTGCGAGGTCGCTCAGCGAATCACCTTCACTTCCAATCGGATGTGTCCCGACCTCCCTCCCCTCCCAGCATCACCCAGGAGGCACACCATGCGACTGATTCTGGTTTGCTCAGGCTTGCTCGCCGTCTGCACGGCTCAAGCCCAGATCGACTGGCTGAATCCGGTCAGCGGAAACTGGAGCGACGCGACGAAATGGGCCGGTGGCAACGTGCCCGACACCGCCGGCGAGGTAGCGAACATCGCCGTCGCCGGAAGCTACACCGTCACGTTCGACTTCACGGCAACGATCGGCGGAATGACGCTGCTGAACCCCGCGGCGACGGTCGACATCCTGGCCGGGCAGATGATGGCGGTCGGGGCAGCGACGTGGACAAACGACGGACTGGTCGTGCTGAATTCGTCCGGGGCGAATTCAGGTACCTATATTCGCACCGACGTGCCCGCCCTGACCTTCGGCGGGTCAGGCATCGTGCGGCTGAACGCATTTCCCACCAACCTCGACACCGCGGCGCTCAACACGAGCAACGGGGCGCGGGTCCTCACGAACGGAGCGGACCACACGATCTCCGGCGTCGGGCGAATCCGGATCGCCATGATCAATGACGGGCTCATTCGCGCCGACGCGGCCGGGAGTACGCTCGACCTGGCCCAGTTCGCCAAGACGAATAACGGCGTCATCGAGGCGGTCGGCGGGGGAATTCTGGCCATTAGCGGAATCCCGATCACGAATGATCCCGAAGCGATCATCCGGGCGGAGGGCGCCGGGTCGCTCGTTCAGTTTGCAAGCGCCGACGTCCTCGGCGGAACGGTGCGCGCCGACAGCGGCGGCCTCGCGTCGATCTCCAACACTTCGTTCGGCGATGTCACGTTCACCGGGTCGTACGAAATCGTCTACGGCAGCTACATGTACATCGTCGGCGCCGGAATCACGAACAACGGCACGATTACCGTCAACCCGACCGCCGTCAACTCCGGCACCTACGTTCGAACCGACGTCGCGGCCGCGACACTCGGCGGAACGGGCGCGCTGCGGTTGAACGCGTATCCCACGAATATCGACACGGCAGCGCTCGTGACCGCCAACGGCGCGCGGATCCTCACCAACGGCCCCGACCACACGATCGGCGGCGTGGGCCGGATCCGCATCGCGCTGGTGAATCTGGGCCTCATTCGCGCGGATGTCGCCGGGAGCACGCTGGAGCTCGCGCAATTCGGGAAGACCAACGAGAACCTGATCGAGGCCGTCGGGGGCGGCAATATCCAGCTCGACGGCATGACCGTCGCCAATGGTCCGGCGGGCGTGATCCGCGCGGAAGGCGCGGGATCGACCGCGAGCTACGTGAACGCGACCGTGACCGGTGGAACGCTCGAGGCCGTGAGCGGCGGCGTCGGAGCGATTTCCAACTGCACCTTCAGCGACACAACGCTCAGCGGCCCACACCAGGTAAACGCGAACAGCATGCTGATCCTTCAGGGGGCCGGAATCACGAACAACGGTACGCTGACGGTAAACCCGACGCGGACCAATTCGGGAACGTACGTTCGCACCGACGCGGCGGCCGCGACGCTCGGCGGGACAGGCACGCTGGTGCTCAACGCCGTCCCGAGCAACCTCGATACCGCGGCGCTGAACACGAGCAACGGCGCGCGGGTCCTGACGAACGCCGCCGGCCACTCGATCGTCGGGGTCGGCCGGATACGCATCGCGATGATGAATGACGGGCTCATCCGGGCCGACGTCGCCGGGAGCACGCTCGAACTCACGGACTTCGTCAAGACCAACAAGGGCACGATCGAGGCGGTCGCGGGAGGCATCATCGAGTGCAGCGGCGTGACGATTTCGAACGCGGGCTCCGGCGGAATCCGCGCCCAGGGCGCTGGATCGGTCGCGAGATACGTGACGTCCACGATCGTCGGCGGCCAGCTCTTCGCGGTCGACGGCGGCGTCGGCGCGTTCTCGAACGCGACGCTCGATTCGGTGACGTTGACCGGACCCCATCAGGTCGACGCCAACTCGACGCTCATCATCGTCGGATCGGGCATCACCAACGAGGGGACGCTGACGGTCAACGCCACGGGCGCCAACCAGGGAACGTATCTCCGAACCGATGTCGCCAGCGCGACGATCGACGGTCCGGGCACCGTGCTGCTGAACGCAGTACCGAGCAACCTCGACACCGCGCAGCTCAGTACGAATTCCGGCGCCAGAGTACTCCGCTTCGCCGCGGATCAGACGCTCGCCGGCACGGGGGCGATCCGGATCGAAACGACCCACGAAGGCCGCCTGTCGCCCGGCTCGGCGACCTCGCCGGTGGGCCGAATCGAGCAGCGCAACTTCTCGCTTACGCAGACGCCGACGTCCGTGCTCGCGGTGGACCTGGGTGGAACCGCGGCCGGTCAGTACGACACGTTTTCCACGAACGGCACCGTTGCCCTCGATGGCACGCTCGAAGTTCACGCGATCAACGGTTTCATACCGGCGCTCGGCGATGAGTTCGTCATCGTCACTGCCGGTTCGAGAACGGGGACATTTGAACAGATCGTGTCGCCGAATCCGGGGCCCAACAACGCCTGGCGCGTTCGGTACGAGCCGAATCGTGCCGTGCTGACGGTCACCTGTCCGCCGGACATCGACGGCGACCACGCGGTCAGCCTCCAGGACCTCGCGGCGCTCCTCGCGCACTTCGGCACACCGAGCGGTGCGAGCAGCCAGGATGGCGACCTGGATGGCGACGGAGACATCGACCTTCAGGACCTCGCGGGCCTGCTGGGCGCCTTCGGCACCACGTGCCCGTAAGCGCCGGGGTCAGGCGCGTCCTATCGGCGGGTCGGGCATCTCGCCCGCGATTCGCTCGAACCGCGGGCGGGTGAGATGCCCCCGTTTTTTCGTCGAGGAGCCGGGGTTGCGGCCGGGACCCCTGCCGCCGCAAGCCCAAAAGGAACCGGTCTCAGTCCCCCGGTACAATTGTCCCGCCCGACGCCGCACGTCCGACGGCCGCACGAACGGTTTTCCTGGCGGCAACCTCGGTGCGGCGGCGTCTGTGTTCTTTTCAGGAGATTTCCATGCCCGCTGCCGACAATGGCGTTTTTGACCTGCTCAAGAAGCTCACCGAGGCCCCCGGCGTTTCCGGCCGCGAGGAGCGGATCCGCGAACTGCTGCTGGCGGAGACCGACGGGATGTGGGATGAGACCCGCGTCGACTCGATGGGCAATCTCATCTGCCTGAAGCGCGCCCGCGTGAAACCCAAGGCCGCGAAGAAGGGCGGCGACGCGGGCGCCCAGCCGCAGAAAGTCATGCTCGCGTGCCACATGGACGAGATCGGCTTTTACGTCCGGTACATCGACGACAAGGGCCACCTGCGCCTCAACGCCGCCGGCGGCTTCGACACGCGCAACCTCTTCGCCCGCCGCGTGCTCGTGCAGGGCCGGAAGGACATCGTCGGCGTCATGAACCCTGGCGGCCGGCCGATCCATATTTCCAGCGAGGAGGACCGGAAGAAGATCCCCGAGGTGAAGGATTTCTACGTCGACCTGTTCATGGACAAGGCGCAGGTCGAGAAGCTCGTCCAGATCGGCGACCCGGTCACGCTGCTCCAGACGACCGAGATGCTGGGCGACGCGATCACGGGCAAATCGATGGACAACCGCGTCGCGCTGTGGACGGGCATCAACGCCATCCGTAAGGCCGGCAACAACCTTAAGTATGACACGTATTTCGTCGCCTGCGTTCAGGAGGAGGTCGGCCTGCGCGGCGCGACCACCGCGGCGTACGGCATCAACCCCGACATCGGCATCGCCATCGACGTCACGCTCGCGTGCGACACGCCGGGCGTGGATAAAGAGGAGCAGGTGACGCGCCTCGGCGACGGCGTCGCGATCAAGTGGATGGACAGCTCGACGATCAGCCACCACGGCCTGTACGAGGAGTTCATCGCGGTCGCGAAGGCGAAAAAGATCAAGTACCAGCTCGAAATCCTGCCCCGCGGCGGCACGGACGCCGGGGCGCTCCAGCGGGCCCGCGCGGGCAGCAAGGCGATCACCCTGTCGATCCCGACGCGGTACATCCACACGGTGACGGAGTCGATCAACAAGAATGACGCGCTGGGGGCGGTGAATCTGCTGGCGGCGTGGCTGGGTGGTTGAGGAATCACGAATCGCGAATAGCGCGCAGCGGATTGGATGCTCGGCGTCCGTTCGTTGTTCGCTATTCGCTTTCTCCGAACCTGCGCACAGGCATTCCATTCCGTATTCGCTACTCCAAATTGTCCACTCACCGCTGCGGATCTCCTCATGCTCACAATCATCCTCCTCACGCTCAGCAACGTCTTCATGACCATCGCCTGGTACGGCCACCTGAAATTCAAGGAATCCGCGATCTGGAAGGTGATCCTCATCAGTTGGGGCATCGCGTTCTTCGAGTACTGCCTCCAGGTCCCCGCCAACCGCTGGGGCCACGGCACCTTCTCGGCCGTGCAGCTCAAGACGATCCAGGAGATTCTCTCGCTGGCAACGTTCTGCGTGTTCTGTTTCGTATACCTGAACGAGCCGATCCGCTGGAACCACCTGGCCGGGTTCCTGCTGATCATCGCGGCCGCGTATCTGATCTTCCGAAAGTAGTCGCTCGGACTGGCGCGGTCACGGCTGCCCGGAGTGGCAAACATGGACTACGAGCTTTCATTCGACCGCGCGCGGATGCAGATCGACGTGATCCACGGCTATCTCCGCCGCAGCTACTGGTCGCCGGGCATCCGCCGGGAAATCGTCGAACGCGCCATCGCCGGGAGCATCGTCCTCGGTGTTTTCGAACGCACGACCGGCGCGCAGGTCGCCTTCGCCCGCGTCATCAGCGACTGCGCCACCTTCGCGTACCTCTGCGACGTCTTCGTCCTCGAAGCGCACCGCGGCCGCGGCCTCTCGAAGCGCATGATGGCCGCACTTCTGGCGGATGAGCGATTCCGGACCGTCCGGCGCTGGTGTCTCGCGACCGCGGACGCGCACGGTCTCTACCGCCAGTTCGGCTTCGGTCCCGTGCCCGACGGCCGCTGGATGGAGCTGCGCCGGCCGACGAGCGCCTGGGCGGAGGAATGAGCCTTTATCGAAACGCTTTCAGGACGGTGCCCGCGAGCTTGAGCAGCAGGCTGAGCGCGACCAGCGCCGTGGGAATCCACCCCAGAACGCGGCCCCAGTTCGCCCGGCCGCTCCCGGTCCACCGCAGCCCGTCGCGCCGGACGAGCCCGGCCGCCCGCGACCCGAGCCGGATCGCGAAAATCCCTGGAATCACGCTGACGGCCATGATGACGAGCATCGTCGTCTGCACGCCGGCCATCCAGGGCGGCGGGTTTTGCTGAAACTCCTGCATGACCTCGGGAATCGGCCGCCCCGTGGCCTTGGCCGCGAAATACGTGGACATGCCGGAATACACGAACGCACTGAGAAACACGAGCAGCGCGAGAATGCCGAGGCCCAGGCTCGACCACGCCCCCGGCGCGACACTTTTCGGGGTCGATAGCAGCGCCTCCGGGTCATACGCCGCGGGCGTCGCCGCGGCGGGAATCGCGGCCGCGGGCGAATCCGCGGCGGTCTGCACGGGTCGCGCGACCGCCGTCGCGACCGCTCCCGGCGCACTGCCGGGCTGGTCAGCCCCGGAAACGGCCGTCGAGGGCGCGGCGGGCGGCGCTGCCGACGGCGGCGTCAGCATCGCCGCGGCGTATGCCTGCGTCGCGCTCATGCCGCCCTGCTCGCGGAGGATGTCCGCCGTCTGCCGATCGGCGACGATCTTCCCGTCGCGCATCTGGACGATCCGCCGGGCCTGCATCGCCACGTCGGGCTCGTGCGTGACCAGGACGATCGTGACGCCCTGGCGGTTCAGGTCATGGAAAATCTCCATGATCTGCTCGCCGGTGCGCGAGTCGAGATTGCCCGTCGGCTCGTCGGCCAGGACGAAGTGCGGCGTGTTGACGATCGCCCGCGCGATCGCGACGCGCTGCCGCTCGCCGCCGGAAAGCTCGTTCGGCCGGTGGCTCGACCGATGGCCGAGCCCGACGCGGTCGAGCGCCCCCTGCGCCGTCTTCACCCAGTCGGCCCGTCGCGCGTAGAACAGCGGCACGCCGACGTTATCGAGGGCGGTGGTGCGATTGATGAGATTGAATGTCTGAAAGACGAACCCGATTTCGCGATTGCGGATCTGCGCGAGCCGCCGGTCATCGAGGTTGCTGACGTCGACGCCGTTGAGGCAGTAGCTGCCCGAGTTCGGCCGGTCGAGGCAGCCCAGCAGATGCATCATCGTTGACTTGCCGCTGCCGGACGGCCCGGTGATCGCGACGAACTCTCCCGCGGCGATGTCCAGGTCCACGCCGTCGAGCGCCCGGACGACCGAGTCGCCCATCACATAGTACTTTCGCAGATCGCGGATCTGGATCAGCGCCACGGCCGGGTTAATCCTCGTTCTCGTCCTTGACGGGCGGCAGCTTCGTGTAGACCTCGGTCGTTTCGTCGAGCGCCTCGCCGCTGAGCGTCGCGATCAGGTGCGTCTTGGCGCCGTCGGTGATGCCGAAGCGGCACGGCACGAACCGCGGGAGCTGGTTCCGCGCGTCCGTGGCCGAGCGGACGTAAACGCCCTTCTCGCCCTCGACCGATTTCACCGCGTCGGCGGGGACCGTGAGCACGTTCGTCGCGCTCTCGACCGTGAATTCGACCTGCGCCTGCGTGCCCAGCGGCAGCCGGAACGCCATCGGGTCCGTCACGGCCACGTGCACGTCGAACTGGATGACCGACGCGCCGACATTCAGCTTGCCCTGCGGTTCGACGCGGAAGATCCGACCCGCGAAGGTCAGATCGGGAAACGCTTCGACGACAATCGACACGTCGCCGCTGCGTGTGCGCAGCTCCTCGGCCGCCTCGCGAACCTCCGCCGGTGCTTCGTCGGATGCCGGTTGAGAACTGGTCGAGGGCGTTCGCGGCATGACCGAGGCCTGCGTCGCCGCCCGCTCGGCCGCCTCGCGCATCTCGCGCAGCACGGCCTCGCGCAGCCCCGGCATCTCCGGCATCGCCTCGGGCGGCGCGACCTTTGAGACGCGCCCGTAATCCGCCTCGTCGACCCGGGCGACCACCTTCAACTGAGAAACGTCGGCCATCGTGAGCAGGACCGTGCCGCCGAACGTGTTCTTGCCCGACTGGACGATGTTCTGCTTCTGCACCTTCACTTCCGTGATGATCGCATCGTGCTTGGAGACGACAGTTGTTTCGCGCAGCCGCTGGTTGGCTTCGTCGAGGTCCTTCTGGGATTCCTGAACCGCCGCTTCCTGAACCTTGACCGTCTCTTTCGCATCCTCGAGCGCGAGTTCAGCGTTCTTGATCGCGATTTTCGCCTGCTGCGTCTGCGACTTGTTGATGTCGTCCGCGACCTCCATCAGCAGCACGGTCCGCGGCGATGATCGCCCCTCGGCGAGGCGCTCAGTCTCCTCTTTAAGGTCGCTCGACGTCCGGCGGCCGTTGGCCTCCAGCTCCGCGAGTCGCTGCCGGGCCGTATCGACCGCCTGCTCGGCCGAAAGCACCGCCAGCTCCGCCTTGCGGTGCGCGATCCGCGCCCGCGTCACGATCTGATTGGCGCGCTCGACGTTCCGCTGCTCGTCATCCTTCTTAATCTCGACAAGCACGTCGCCTGCGTGAACGAAATCGCCTTCGACCACCTTGATGTCGATGATTTCGCCCGAGGCCTCCGGCTTGATCTCGATTCGCTCGTTCGGCTCGATCAGCCCCGACGCCGTGATCGGCACGCGGATGTCGCCCCGCTCGACCTTCTCCCACTTGGGCTCCGAGCCCGGCGCGTCGATCCGCACAAACGTCCGGATCAGGTACCAGCCGACACCGATCACGGCCAGCACCAGCGCCATCCCGATCCACTTCTTCATTCAGCTCTCGCTCGTGATTCCTGCCCGCCCGCCCACTCGACTCCGCCCCCGCGGCCGCGCCGATCCCCGCAAAGGAGTTCTTATCAGGCCGCCGCTTATTCGCCGCGATCGGACCGTCCCATACCCGGTTGGCGTTTCGGCCTCGAACGCTGTTTTTCTCGACCGCCCGGCCACTGCCGTGCGCCCGTCGCCGCGCCCTGACGCCGCGCCTGAATCCGGACGATCTCCCTTTCGCGGCCCGGTCAGCCGACGCCGCCGCGTGCAGGCAGGAGAGTAAGAGTGGTATACCGGCGATGCAAGGCGGGGGGTGCGGCGCTGGTCGCCGTCGCGGCGGTCCTGGCGCTCCCATCGGGCAGCGGGTGCGCCGGACGGCAGACGATCCGCATGCAGGTCCTCGAATCCGCACCGCCGGCTGAAACCATCGAGACACACCGCGTCGTCCTCGGCGAACTGAGTTCGCTCGCGGACCTGTACCGGCCGCTCTGTCCGCGCCTGGGCGTGATCCAGGTCACCCGCGCGGAGGACTGGCAGCGGCTCGCCCGCGCCGCGCCGGGACTCGGGTCCTGCCCGGACTTCAGCCAAGGTGCCGTCGTCGGAATCGTCAGCCGCGCCGGCACGCCGCTCGACGGTATCTGGCCGATCGAGATAACGCAGACCCGCTCCGCCCAGGGCGCTGGATACGTCTGCGCGGAATTCCGGCCCGGCACGTACCTGGCGGACGGCGTCGCGTGCGTGACGCTCGTCCAGTACCGCGGCCTCGACCGGGTACTCATGGCCGACGTGAACGGGCTCCGCTATTTCACCGATTGAATGCGTGTGCACCGCGCGCCGGATGCGCCGCGGACCGGGCGCGCGGCGGACGCTGGACGCGCGCCGCGGGCTGTGATAGGGTCGCGCTGTTGTTCCGCTGCCTGGAGAAGTCGTCGCGCGGGTTCGCCGGCTCACCTTTGCCTTGAGGGCGGACGCCGGGGTGGGTGGCGCGCGGGCGCTGCGGCGCGTGAGGGCGCTGGAGGAGGTTCCTTACTTTTGCGTCTCTGGCCCGGATATCCCTATCCCCTCGGCGCGAACTGGGATGGCGAGGGCGTGAACTTCTCCCTCTTCTCCGAGGCCGCGACCGCCGTGGAGCTGTGCCTCTTCGACGCGCCGCGCGGGGCCAAGGAAACCGCGCTCATCCCCCTGCGCGAGCGCACGCACGGCGTCTGGCACATCTACCTGCCCGACGTCCGCCCCGGCCAGCTCTACGGCTATCGCGTGCACGGGCCCTACGCGCCCGACCACGGCAGCCGCTTCAACCCCGCCAAGCTGCTGCTCGACCCCTACGCCCGGGCCATCACCGGCGACATCGAGTGGAACGACGCCCTCTTCGGCTATCACATGGGCGACGCCCGCGGCGACCTCTCCTGGGACCCGCGCGACAGCGCCCCCTTCACGCCCAAGAGCGTCGTCATCGACTCCGCCTTCACCTGGGGCGACGACCGGCCCCCGCGCACGCCCTGGAATCGCACCGTCATCTACGAGGCCCACGTCCGCGGCCTGACCATGCTCCACCCCGACGTGCCCCCGGCCCACCGCGGCACGTTCCTCGGCCTGGCCTCCGACGCCATCATCGACCACCTGACCCGGCTCGGCATCACCGCGGTGGAGCTCATGCCCGTGCATCAGTTCCTGACGGCCCGCCACCTGCGCGAGAAGGGACTGACGAACTACTGGGGCTACGACACGATCGGCTTCTTCGCCCCGCACGTCGGATACGCGACCGGCGGCGCGGGCCAGCAGGTCGGCGAATTCAAGACCATGGTCAAGCGGCTCCACCGCGCGGGCATCGAGGTCATCCTCGACGTCGTCTACAACCACACCGGCGAGGGCAACCACCTCGGCCCGACGCTCTGCCTGCGGGGCATCGACAACGCCGCCTACTACCGCCTCGACCGCGACAACCGCCGCTACTACACCGACTTCACGGGCTGCGGCAACAGCCTCAACATGCTCCACCGGCGCACGATCCAGCTCATCATGGACAGCCTGCGCTACTGGGTGCAGGAGATGCACGTCGACGGATTCCGCTTCGACCTGGCGCCCGTGCTGGCCCGCGAGGTGCACGAGGTCGACCCGCTGGGGAGATTCTTCGCCATCATGCAGCAGGACCCCGTCATGTCGCAGGTCAAGCTCATCGCCGAGCCGTGGGACCTGGGCCACGGCGGCTACCAGGTCGGCAACTTCCCCCAGGGCTGGGCCGAGTGGAACGCCAAGTACCGCGACACGGTCCGGCGCTTCTGGCGCGGGGACGCGGGCCAGGTGCCCGAGCTGGCCTACCGGCTGTCGGGGTCGAGCGACGTGTACGAACGCAACCGGCGGCATACGTGGGGCTCGATCAACTTCGTCACGTGCCACGACGGCTTCACGCTGGCCGACCTCGTCAGCTACGAACGCAAGCACAACGCGGCCAACGGCGAGGAGGAACGCGACGGGACCAACGACAACCTCAGCCGCAACTGGGGCGCCGAGGGGCCGAGCGACGACCCGCTCGTGCAGTCGCTGCGGCAGCGCATGCAGCGCAACTTCCTCGCCACGCTGGCCCTGTCGCAGGGCGTGCCGATGCTGCTGGCCGGCGATGAGATCGGCCGCACGCAGCGAGGGAACAACAACGCGTACTGCCAGGACAACGAGCTGAGCTGGACCGCGTGGGACCTTGCGCCCGGGCAGCGCGAACTGCTGGAGTTCACGATCCAGGTGCTCGCGATCCGGAAACGCAACTCCGTCCTCCGCCGCCGCAGCTTCTTCCGAGGCACGCCGGTCGAGAACCACCGGGAGAAGGACCTGGCGTGGCTCCGGCCCGACGGGCAGGAGATGCGCGAGGAGGACTGGCAGGACCACGCGCGGCAGACCTTGGGAATGTTGATCGTCGGGCAGGCGACGGACGAGACGGACGAACGCGGCCGCATGATCACCGGCGATACGCTGCTGCTGATCGTGAACGGAGGGGCGCAACCGTGCGAGTTCCGTGTGCCGGCGATGGAACGAGGCGGTTTATGGCGGGAGGTTGTGAACACGGCCAGACCCGGCCGCCGGTTCGTGGAGCTGGGTCATGTCGAGGTGCCGGAGCACAGTCTGATCCTGCTCGACTTCGAAGCGGCGTAACGCAACCCCGCCCACGCGCGCGGTCCGAGTTTCAGAAGGAAGCCCCCGATCCGAACCCGACGCGCCAGCGAGGAACCCGCCTAATATCCGAGCCCGACGCGCCAGCGAGGAACGCGAGCCCTCCGCGGCCGCTCCTCACCCACTCGGCCCCGCCCATCACGGACAGGGCTGGCCGAACTTCGCGAGCAGGTACGCGAGATCGCCGATGTCCGTGTCGCGGTCGTTGTCCAGATCGCCGAACGGGCAGCCCAGTCCACCCTGCTGGCCGAAGAAGGAGAGCAGCAGCGAGAGATCGCCGAGGTCGATCGCGCCATTGTTGTTCAGGTCGGCGCCGCACGGGCAGACATAGCCGATCGCCCAGTCATTCACGCACGTCAGGATGTCGTCGCAGCGGACCCAGTCGAGCATGTCGATCACGTCGGTGTTGCGGAGCCCGAGCACGCGCGGCTGCGCGTAGACGTTGAACGTTCCGTTGCCGCGCGACGAGAAGATCGTCGCGGGGCTGTTCGTGCCGAGGCTCGGCGAGCCTGGCCGGAGCGTGAATAGCAACTGGTCAAGGTTGGGGTTGAGCGTGCCGTTGCCGTTGTCGAATACGATCAGGGCGTTGATGTCGTCGGCGCCCACCAGCCCGAGTTGCACGGGCGCCGCGTAGAGTTGCTCGCCGCCCAGCGCATCGGGAATGAAGTCGATGAAGACGCTCGCACCGCTCGGCGGCGGCGGCAGGGCGAGCTCCAGCGACGGGCTGTCGGTCGAGACTGAAAAGAAGAACGGCGGGTAGCCCGGCACACCGCGCGCGGTCAGCGCCGCGCCCGGCGTCGCGCCCATGCCCGCATCCACGTCCGCCGTATCCGGTGCGGGCGGGATCGGGTCCTCGGGCGATTCGGGCGCGAACGAGACGTTGTAGTCGACGCCCCCGGCATCACCATGGTTGAATACGAGCGTGTTGTTCTCCGAGAGCGATCGTCCCGGCGGGATCGGGCCCGTCCGCGTGAACAGCACGAGCGACATGAACTCGTCGCCCGCCGCCTGGTTCTTCGCGGCCTGATCCTTCACGTTGAACGGGAACCCGAGCGCCACCAGATTCGAATCGGGATCTACCAGCCCGTCCGACGTCCGGTCGACCGAGAACAGGATCACGAACGTCTCGTCGAGCGTCGGGTTGGTCACGCCCATCGTGCTGAGTCCGTCCAGCTCGTCATTCGGCGTCACGAGCGCGTGATTGATCGCGGGCACCTCGACCGTCGGAAATCCGAGCGGGCCGGGAGGGATCATGATGTCGCCCGCATGCCGGCCGAAGACCGCGACCTGCCGCGTCTGAAGATCCCAGGAAAACCGGTGCTGTCGGAGCGGATCCCGCGCGGTGACCTGGCCGAGCGCACTGCTGCACACCACGGGCGCGAGGCACGCGCCGACGGTAAGACGCTTCATCACGGTTCAACTCCTTGGCCGGACGCCCGGGCAGCGCCGAAGTCCCTTCATTACACGCATTTCCGGCCCCGAAAGCCAGAGAAATCCGCTTCTCCGCCTTTCGAAGACGTCCGGTGCGCCGCGACGGCCAGATTTTCGTTGACATTTCCGCGGAGGGGGCTAGGGTAATGAGTAAGAGGGTCTCACACGACAGCTTCAATCGGTCGGAGGGAGCCGCGTCTGATAATGGGAAGTCCTGAGCGCTGACGCGGACCGGCAGATTTGCTTGAAACGTAAAAACCTGACCTGACAGTCAACGTCGTCCGGCGCGATGGTCGCGTCGCGCGTTGGCTCTTTTCGTTTCGTTCTCTCGGGGGTCCACACATTATGTTGAATCCTGCCTCCTCTCGGAAGGGCTGGCTCGCGGCCGGTGCCGGTCTCGGCGCCGTCGCGCTTGCGTTCACGATCTCCACACCCTTGCTGCACAGCCAGGAGGTTCAGGAGGCCCCCGCCGGGGAAGCCCGGACCACCGCCTGGATGGATCGGCTCGATCCATTCGCGGACCTCGGCCCGATGGTGGTCTGCTGGTCGCCGAACGGCACTCTCGACGACGGCTATATCGCGGATGTGAATCAGCGCCTCGTCGAACTCGGCCGGACACCTGAGATGTATCCCGTGATCTTCCCGGACGGCCAGTACGTCGCTAACGTCCATCGCGAGCTTCAGGTGGCTGGCCTCGATCAGCCGATCGAAGCCCTCCACTACACGTGGTGGGAGCAGACGTCGGGCGGTCCCAGTGAGCGGTACCAGCTCGGCACACGCTGGAGCGGCAACCAGGGCGACCCCCGGGCGCTGACCTGGAGCTTCGTGCCCGACGGCCTGGTCTGCGACGGCGCGGCCAGCACGCTCTTCGCCCGCATGGACTCGCTCTTCGCGTCGCAGGGCGGGCGCGCGACCTGGATCGCCCGGTTTACGACGAGCTTCAATCGCTGGTCGCAGGTCACCGGGCTGACCTACACGCGGCGTACGTCCGGCGCGAATGACTGGGACGACGGCGCAGCGTGGGGTTCCGGCGGTGGCGCTTCGCGCGGCGACGTCCGGATCGCGGCGACGAATATCGACGGCGTCAACGGGATCCTCGCCTATAACTACTTCCCGTCCAACGGCGACATGATGCTCGACAGCTCCGAGAACTGGGGCTCGTCCACGAATCAGAATCGCTTCCTGCGCAACACGGTCATGCACGAACACGGGCACGGCATCGGCATGCAGCACGTCTGCTCCTCGAACCAGGCGTTCCTCATGGAACCGGTGCTTCAGACCGGATTCGACGGCCCGCAACACGACGACATGCGCGGCGGCAAGCGCCATTACGGCGACCCCGACGAGAGTGATAACACGACCGCGCTGGCGAACGACCTCGGCACGATCGCCGCGGGAACGACCAACAGCACCTATTGCAACCTGCCGGCGCCGCAGGTCGGTACGAATCCGGCCATTACGACCAACTGCTCGATCGACGCCAACGGTGAGATGGACTACTACAAGTTCACCGTCGCCAGCGCGGGAACCTGCAACATCACGGTGACGCCGATCGGCTACACCTATGACGACAGCCCGCAGAATTCGAACGGCTCGTGCGCCAGCGGAAACTCGCGCAACACGGCCCAGCAGGCCAATCTCGCCGTCGAACTCCGCGGAACCGACGGAACGACGATCATCGCCTCCGCCACCGCGGCCGCGCTCGGCATCGCCGAGACGATCACCGGCGCAACCCTGAGCAACGCGGGCACCTACTATATCCGCGTGTACGAGACCGATACGCCGTCCCAGAGCCAGATGTACTCGCTCTCGGTCTCCGTCGCGGCCGGCTGCGTACCCCCGACG
The DNA here is from genome assembly GCA_045863555.1 of Planctomycetota bacterium. Classification (GTDB taxonomy): domain Bacteria; phylum Planctomycetota; class Phycisphaerae; order UBA1845; family Fen-1342; genus JACRLV01. The sequence goes on from BTUU01000005.1 coordinate 233,063, forward strand.
ATCACGACGCATCCCACCTCGCTTTCGGAATGCGCCGGCAACCCGGTCGAATTCTCCGTCGTCGCCACCGGAACCTCGCCGAGCTACCAGTGGCAGAAGAACCTCGTCAACATCCCCGGCGCCACGAACAGCACCTACTCGATCGCCGACGTCACGACCGATGACGAAGGCAGTTACCGCTGCGTCGTCACGAACGGCTGCGGAACCGTCAACAGCAACGCCGCAACCCTGGGCGTCGACACGGCCGTCCAGTTCTCCAGCCACCCGGCCTCGCAGAACGCCAATGTCGGCGACACCGTGCAGTTCAGCGCCGCCGGCGCCGGCAGCGAGCCGATCGCATACACCTGGCTTCGCAACGGCATTCCGCTCAGCAACGGCGGACGCTTCAGCGGCGTGGACACGACCACGCTGACCATTACCAACGTCCAGTCCGGCGATTCCGCGACCTACTCGCTCCAGGCGTTCAATGTCTGCGGCGCGACGTTCAGCAACGGCGCGGTCCTGACCGTCGACAGCTGCGCCGGTGCGTCGATCAGCACCAACCCGAACAGCCAGACCGTCGACGCCGGCGACACCGCGCAGTTCTCCGTCGTCGCCGCCGGTACGGCGCCGATCGCCTACCAGTGGCGCAAGAACAACGTCGACCTCAGCGACGGCGGAAACATCGCCGGCGCTCTGACGGCCACGCTGACCATTTCCAACGCCCAGGATTCGGACGAGGGCAGCTACACCTGCCACGTCTCGAACGAGTGCGGAAACGCCACCAGCGGACCCGCGACCCTCACCGTCAACCCGGCCGTCTGCCCCGGCGACGTCAACGGCGACAACGTCGTCGACCTCACCGACCTGGCAACCCTGCTCGGAAATTACGGTACGGGCAGCGGCGGAACCTATTCGCAGGGCGATCTCAACGGCGACGGCGCGATCGACCTGAGCGACCTGTCGCTGCTCCTCTCGGCGTTCGGTACGACCTGCTAGGCTCGCCGACCGTCCGGACCGCCTGGTGAAAACACGCGGCCGCGCCCCGACAACTCGGGGCGCGGCCGCGGTGCTTTCCACTTTCGCGCTCTCGAACCCCGGCGCCGGGCTCCGCGTTACGGCCGGGTCAGCGTCACCTCCCGTTTGACACCGTCGCGCTCCAGCGTCAGCACCACCTGCTTGCCGGCCAGTCTCTCGCGCAGCCGACCCGCAGGGATCTCCGACAACGCCACCCCGTCGATCGCGAGAAGGCGATCCCCCGCCTTCACGCCGGCCCTGGCCGCGATCGAATCCGCCGTCACCTCCGTGATTTGGATGTCGCCGGCGTCGCGAGCATCAAACAGGATCCCCAGCGGAACGACCGGCGGCCCCGCCTCAGAACTCTCCTCGACCGGGACCGGCGTCGCCTTCGGCGCGTACTTCGCACGCACCGCCTCCAGCACGGCCGCGCAGACCGCGTCGTTTTCCCCTGCGTTCGTCGCCACGACGATTCCGAGCTTCTGCGACGGCCAGAGCGCGAACGCCGCCGTGTAGTAACCGTCGCCGCCGAAGAACGGTACACCCTCGCCGGCCGATTTACCGCCTCCCGGTCGAAGCTCGCGAATCTTCTGTGCAGTCGCGGGCTTCAGGAACCCCGTCGGCGGATCCGACTCCACGCCCACGAGCGCGCCGGCCAGCCGGGCGAAGTCCGAAATCGAGCAACTCATCAGCCCGGCCGGCGCGAGCGTCGGCAGGGCGGGAGGCCGTTCGCCGGGTTGGTAGCCCGACGGACCGCGGCGGTGTCCGGTGAGTGCCGCCCGGCCAGGCGCTTCTGTGGGCAGGCCGATCCGGGCCGACGTCATTCCGAGCGGCTTGAATACCTCCGCTGCTACGAGGTCCTCGTACGACCGGCCGGCCAGTCGCTCCGCAATGTGTCCGAGCAGCGCGTACCCGGCATTCGAGTAGACGAACCGCGTCCCCGGCTCGGCGGCCGGCTGCTCCTGGAGCAGATGCGCGATGAAAGCGGCACGCTGCTCCTGCGGCGATCCTTTCCGGTTGAAGAGCTGGGGCGTGATTCGCGGGCCGATTTCGGTATAGGCAGGCAGCCCCGCACGATGACCGATGATGTCGCCGACCGTGACCGCTTTGTATTCGGCGCGCACGGCCACGTCCGGCAGCAGCGCTCCGAGCGTGGACGCGAATGTGAGCCGGCCATCGTCCACCAGCCGGGCAATGAGCAGCCGCGTCACGGACTTGCCGCACGAGCCGATCATCGCCAGGTCGTCGGCCTCGACTGGATCTCCCCCGAGGGATCTCACGCCCCACGCGCCCACGCCGACAATTTTCCCGTCCCGAATGACGGCCGCGAGCGCTCCCGGAGCCTCGTGTTTCTTACACGCCTGTTCGAGCAGCGACTGAAGATCGTCACCCGCCGCGGCGAACGGCAGCAACAGCGCGAATACGGCCGGCAGAACGAATTGTCTCATACGCGAGCTCCATCCCTGTGGCCGCGTCGACCCGGCTCGACCGCGCGGCGACGATAGGCCACGGTGGTAGACGATCCTGCCGATCAACCGCCGTCGCAGAATTGATCTGCGCGGCGAACTGCCGCAAACGTCCGTCGCATGCTCGGGCTTCCACAGGTTGGCGCGTTTCGCCCTCGGCGTCCGGCAGAAGCGGTTACCGTACGGAGTCTTCGACTCCTTCCTGAAACGCCAGAGCGGCTCGGGCCGCCGGTGAAGCACCTGGTCGACTTCGCGGAAGACGTGCGGCGTTCAATGGACCGGTCATTGGCCCATCGTTACGCGCGCGGCGGCGTCCGGCGGCGCGATCTGCGAACCAGTCTCAAAGTCGAAAAGCCCGCTGAAGACCGCAAGTTGCTGGTTCCCGACGACGAATTCCCGATCCGCGCCGCTGCCAAGTCGACGATCGGTCGCCGCAGTCGGAGACTCGCGGTGTTGCCATCCGACACCGTCACCACTCGCGCCCCGTCGGAACAGGGCACGGCGGAGAGCGAGGGGGCCGGATGCCCGCGCCGGGCGACCAGTTCCATTCCGGAGGTCGCGCCCCACCGCCGGCCGGTGCGGCGCCTCGTTTTGACCGCTGTAACCGTGTGCGTACCGTCTGATCCCTGCGTGTAGAGAGACCCTGCCACGCTCGATCTGCCTCCCTCAGGCATTTACCCTATTCTCGCATCGTCCGAGTGCCTCCCATACATACTCGCACCGCTAAATTCGCGCGAGAACCGGGATGATGTGCGAAAATTCTATTGCAATTGTCCGAAGCGTCGCTATGATCGCAGCAACTACTTTCACACAGGAGAGGCTACTCATGCTCTTGAGCTTCGTTTCAATGGCCTCGGAGATTCTGCGCGCTGTCCGGATGCCCCGCTTCAACCGGTCTCTCCGCCCAGTCGCTGTGATCGTGGCTGTAGGTGTTTTCAGCGAGGCCATGCCGGTTGCGCCGGGACAAACAAACGACTGCTGCTGGCATACGTTTCAGCTTCCCGGGGCGAGCGACTGCGCAATCGGCGAACTCATCCTCGGCTACCACGGTCACTTACCGCTTTTCAGCGGCTTTTCGGGCTGCGCGTTTGACGAAGCCAACTCGGATGGCGCGGCGCTCCAGAGCTGGATGCCCTGGAACCACCTGAACTGGGAGATGGGCTTCGGGCCGGGCGATTTTCCACCGATCGCCGCGGATGTCGTTGCGTCCACGAGTCCATTCGTACCCGCGAACGCCGCAAGGGCCGGGACCGCCGCCGTGCGGCCGACGCAGGCAGGGATCATCGACCTGATCACCGGGACACCGCTGCTGCGGGAGGTTGATTTCGAACTTCCCTTCGGGGGCGCGGTCTTCCGACACGTGCGAACGTACGGCGAGCCGCTTATCCGCCACGGCATCGGCCCGTGGGGGCAAAATCAGGAATACCACAACCAAGGCTGGTGGTGGATTGAAGACGGCGCCTACTGGGATTGGAATGGCATGGGATGGATGATGTCGGAGAATCCAATCCTGCTCGTCGATTCTCACTACTATTTCGACTACTCGGGACCTGATACCCCCACCCGCCTCTATCTCGTTCTTGACTCGCACCACAGCATCCCCTTCATTTGGGAGCAGACTCAGCAGGGTGAACCACGTTACGTGGCGCCTTCCTGGTTCGATGCCAAGTGCGATGTCCGCACCGTCGGCGGGACACGCTACTTCGACATCTGGCTCCATCAGCGGTCGGTCAAGTTCACCTTCATGGAGAAGCCCGGTCGGCTGGGACGACGATTCGAATACGCGAATTCCCTGTTCCACCCGCCGTTTGAACCGCCTGACACGACACACCCGATCGATCCGCATGATCCCATGGTCGACGGGGCGGATGTTCGCGGCGGCATTCCGTACCCCGCACTCCTTCAGCGCATCGAGGATCGATACGGGAACTATGCCCAGATGCACTACGCGCCGCGCGTCCAGACGAACGGCAACCCCGTGCCCGACGATGCCTGCACCGCGTGCAGGTACAACGCGAACGAGTTTGGCCAGTTGATGGCCGTCACGCTCGTCCCCGCGCGCGGTACCGGGCCGGCGTGGACGATCATTTACGCTTACCGGTCGTTCGGCCTGCCCCTCGACGAGGAGCCGACATTCGATCCCAATGACAATACAGACAACCACCCCCACCTGCTCCATGGCGTTTACGCGTACCGTGGAAACCGCCTGACGAACGGCTTTCCCGCGACCGCCGATTTGACAGTCCCCGGCGCGGAGTTCCTCGCGGCCACCTCACTTGACGAGACGGACGGCCTCGAACCGGACTTCATCGTCGCGAACCCGGATTGGGAAATCGCCTGCCGATACACATACGCGGAAGCGGGTTTTGCGAGCGTCGTCAGCACGACCGGAGAACCCCCGACGCTCGCTCCCGTGTATCCCGGTGCATGGTTGCTTGCCCCCGATCTCTTCGATCCAACCCGTGTGCCAACTTCCGGCGAGCGATATCTCAAGCAGGAACGCCGATTGATGAAGGTCCACGTCACGCGGCGTCAGATCGAGGATGATCTCCCGGTCGCGACCATCGACGAGAATCGCATCTACCGATACGACTGGGACCAGCACTCGGTTTCCTGGGGCGCCCGGCTTCGCGCCGTGTTCTCCAATTCAACGATTCTGAAACTTCTGGATCAAATGCGCGCGGCAGACGCCCTCACAGACCCACCCACAACCACTCCGCGGAACGTCAATGATCTTCTGACGCAGACAGAGATTTCGATGCTCATCCCACCGGAGACGGACGCCCGGACAGTTCAAATCGGCACGCCCGGAGTCGCTGCCGAGTACGCCGACATTTCGATCGATTGGCTGGATCCAGATGCGGGCGTCGAATCCGGCTTCGGCGGCCTGCCTTTAGGCGCGACGTTCATGGATGCTGAAACCCTCGTCGATCGTCGCGGCGGCTCAGCGCGGAAATATACGATCCGGCACTATTTCACGCCCGCCGATGGAGCATTTCCATATGACGGCTACAGCAACTGTGCTCCGATCATGCACTATCCGTATCGTCATGTGACCGGCAATGCTTACCCCCTTGAGTACGTCACGCCGCAAATGAACGTCGCAACCTGGACGACGTTTGTTGACGAAGAAGCCGATGAAGATTCAGTTGTCATGACGCGCCGTGGTCTTGAAATGAACGCCGCCGGGTTTACCGTGCGCGATCGGACCTGGGTGCTCGAAAACGATGGCCAGGGCGGGCCGACGCTCATCAGCCAGGTCGGCCACGCCGAAGATTTCCGCTACGACTGCGCCGGCCGACTGATTGAGAAGCGCAGTCGCGGCTGGAGCGCCGATGTGGCCGCCGGAGCATCCGAGAACAGCGCTCAGGGTCTGATCCAGGTCTTCGAATACGCTGACACGTGCGGCGGCACACCAGGCAACTGCGATGCCCTGCCGGTTCCCCCCACCTGCACTCCGCTCCGCGAACCGACGGCCGTCAAGATCAAGAACGGCGTCGGCGGCGCCGAGTTGCTCCCGATCCGTTCGGTGACGCGCGACTCGACCCGGCCCGAGGAAGTCCTGACCGAGACGGCCTTCCCCATCTGGAACGGCACTGGAGATACGACGACCTACCAATACGATCATTACACGCCCGACGGCGTCGAACCCGCGCACCGCCCCCTGAAATCCCGGACGCTACGCCGGGAGATCTACCGCGTCGATCCCAACGATCCGAACACGGCCGTCACGGTCATCGAAAAAAGCCAGTTCGACGACCGGGGCAATCTGACGTACTCCGGTTCCGGCGTGGAGTACCAGGGTCAGTTGACCGCCTTCTTCGCAAATCGCCGGCAATACAACGATTACGGCCAGATGACCTCGGAAACCGTCGACATCCCCGACGGCGACATGCCTGACGGCTGGGACCGCGTCAGCACCGACCCCGTCACTGCCACGGCGCTGAATTGGACCACGACGTACGAGTACGGCGCCTTCGGCCCTGAGCGCATCGTTCTTCCCAATGGCCGCGAGCACCGGTTCGTCGTTCGCTACGTCACCGGCGACCCGAACTCCGGCACGTACACGTGGACATACAAGGATCTCGTTTCGCAGGCGTCGCCGCCGGATACATTCGTCGCACTCTCCCCGCTCGAAGTCACGCTGACCGTGAACGGCCAGCTCGAATGGAAGAAGACCCTCGAAACCACGGCGTTCGACGGCACTCCGGATGGCTACGAAACTTTCGACGAAGCCGACGTCATCGATACCGTCACGCCCGAATACGGGCCCAACGGCAGCATCACCGGCGTTACCCAGGCCGGTGCGGACGGCTCAACGCTCGCCGCGTCACTTTCCTACGTCGGCCTCGGTGGACTCTCGCGCGAGCAGGGCCCGGACGGCACGATCACCCGCTATCGCCACGATCACTGGGGTCGCCTCACGCACACCTACCGCGGCACGCGGGATGGACACGATTTCTGGGGGACCGACAACGGGCAGCCACCCGATGACAACATGGTCCTGGTCGAGAAACGCGCATACGGCGACACACGGACTGACGCGGATAAGCTCGTACTGATTCGCAGCTACCGCGAGAAACCCATCGACCAGTACGACGAAGATGCGCAAATCGAAAACAACGAAGACGATATCGGCTGGACGACCGTTCACAGATACGACTGGCGAATGCGCGAAGTCGTCGTCACGAAGTACGGCCACGCGGGCGGGGCGCTCTCGCGCACGTTTACATGGTACGACAACCTCGATCGAGCCCGCTTCACCGCCGAGTACGATTCAGACATCGATCTCAACGGTGTCGATCCGCGCGATGCCACGCCCACGCAGGCCGAACCAACCGCCGCCGCCATCCTCGCGGCCGGCGGCCAGACGCGGCCGCTCTCGCTCACCGAGTCGATCTATAACTCCCGCGGCCTCGTCATCGAATCCCGCAGTTACAAGGTCGATTCCACGACCACGCCGCCGGAGTACCTGGCCACATTCACAGCCTACGACTACGCCGACCGCGTCAGCGAAACGTGGTCGCCGGGTGGGCCGGTCACGCGCACGACCTACGACGCCGTCGGCCGGCAGCGGATGACGCGCTCCCTGGCGAAACTCGAGGACGGAAGCCTCGTCGAGGTGTCGAACACCGAGACGCTCTACGACGACGACAACCGGCCGTTCGTGACGATCCACTCCGAACGGGTCAACGACACGAACCCGGCCGCGCTCGACAGCGGCAACAGCGTCCGCACGTTCGCGCGCAACTGGTACGACATGGCCGGCCGCGTCACCGACACAGCGGCGTTCGGCACTGGCGCGGCCGACTTCCGCTACGCCGCCGAGCCCGTGAATCTGACGAGCCAGGCGTCCGGGACCAGCGAGCCGACCACGGCGAACTTCCCGGCGGCCCTCTTTACCCGCTATGAGTATGACGCCAAGGGCCGCCAGGTCGCCGTTCATAACCCCGGCGGCGACGTCACCCGCACCGTCTACGACGACCTTGGACGGCAGCGCCTCGTGATCGAGAATGCGAACGGCGCGACGGCGGACGAGCGGCGGATTACCGCGTACGATTATGACACCGCCGGCCGGCTCAGCCGCATCGCGGCGGTCCTCCCGGCGCACAACGGCGGCGCGGTCGACGAGTTCAGCGACATCGCCTGGGGCGCCAGCGACGGCTCGCTCCAGGTCACCGAGATGAAATACGGCGCGACCGTCGTCACGAGCGCCGCCGGCCACGCCGCGATCAGCGCGAATGAGACCTGGATCGCGGAGGTTCGCTACCCCGACCGCGAAACTGGCCAACCCAGCGTCGACAACCACCTGCTCTTCACCTACTACTCCGACGGCCTCGTCGCCTCCCGCACCGACGGCCTCGGCCGCACCTTCACGTACGCGTATGACGACCTCAGCCGCCTGACCGAGGTGCTGGTTACGACGGCCGGGGTCCCGGTGGAGGGCAGCATCCGCATCGCGTACACGTACACGGCGGGCGGGCAGCTTGGGACCGTCACGGCCTACCGGATGGACGTGAGCGGCGGCAGCGGAAACACTGAGGTCGTCGCCGCGCAGAGTTTCTTCGATTACGAGGAGGGGTTCGGGAACCTGGCGTTCGAACGCCAGCAGCTCGACGGCGTCGCGACCAGCGCCTCGCCGACGATCGACTACGAATGGGCGTTCGCCGGCGCGGCCGATGGGAACTACAACCGCCTGACCCGCATGATCTACCCGACTCGAATCAGCGGCGGCCGGCGGCAGATTAATCTCGGCTACGCGACGGGCACCAACGGTGCCGGCGTCGACAGCGCCCTGGGCCGGATCACCTCGATCACGGATCAATCCACGAACGCGTCCACGAGTTACACTTATGGCGGTATGTCACGCCGATTGTCCCTGCTTCTCGCTTGCGGGATCGCGCAGAGCTTTGCTGCGTCGGGCAGCGCCGTCGGAGCAGCCGGGCTGGACCGCTTCGGCCGCCCGGCGGATCTTCACTACATCGGCGCGACCGCCCCATTGCCGGCTCTCCCCGCGGGCACGGTCCATCGCTACGAATACCGGTACGACGCCTCGGGCAATCGGACGCACGCCCGTGTTGTCCAAGCTCCGCCGAACTGGAATGGCGGCTCCGGCGGAACCGGCACGAACCGCTCATGGGCCTATGGGTATGACGCGCTCCAGCGGCTGACAGCTGCCGACCGCGGCACGGCGACGGCCGGGGGGAATCCCGGTGACCCGATCCCGCTGGCCACGACCGACGTCGCGACGGATTGGAATCTCGACAATCTCGGCAACTGGACGGGCGTCTTCGATCCCGATCCGCCGCCGGGCACCGACATCCCCGGCATGACGATCACGTACGCGCCGGGGGCAGGCAGCGAGACGACCGACTCGCGCACCCACGCCGTCTTCTTTGATAATTCGCTCGAGTCGATCAAAACGCAGCATGGCACAGCAAATCCCGTCGAAACCGCATACGTCGTGAACCTCGTCGGCAGCACGGTCTTCGACGGCGTTTACTACTACGAATACGACGCCTGGAACCGGCTGATCCGCGTCAACGACGCGGGCACGGTCACGGCCGCGAGCTTTGACGCTGACGGCGTGCTCCTGCCGCCTGCGCCGCCGCCGACAGGCCAGGGACCGGACGTGAACGTCCCGGGCGGATGGCGGTTGAAATACACCTACGACGGTCTCGGCCGGCTGGCCCGCAAGGAGTCGCCGGTCACGCCGGGCGGCTCGGAGGCCCGGCGCGAGGATTACCGCTACGACGGCGTGCGGCGGATCCAGGAGGCCGTGACGCGCTGGAGCGGCGCGGTCGTCATCCCCGGCGGCGAGGAGGAGGGTGGCAGTTTCGCCGGCGGCACGAACCCCGGCGAGCCGGGCGAAGGCGATCCGGGAGCGATCACGCTCGGCGGCCTCGAAGAGCCGGTCGAGGCCACGGAGCTGGAGCCGTTCGGCGAGGGGACGCTGCTGCTGGCCCTGCCCGAGGAGTGGGACCAGCGCGAGTACGTCTGGGGCCCCGACTACGTCGACGAGCTGGCGTTCCAGTTCGACCGCGACGGCCGGCCGCTGTATGCGCTGCTCGACGCGAATTACAACGTGATGGCGATCGTCGCGGGCGGCGTCCGCCCCTGCGGCAACATCGACGCCGACCCCTACGACGACACGGTCCCCGCGGGCACGGTGCTGGAGCAGTACGTCTGGAGCCCGTACGGCGAGCTGCTGGCCCTCGACCTGTTGATCCCGCTGGCCAAGGGCGAATCCCCCCGCAATCGCGCCGGCCACCAGGGCCTGTTCTTCGAGCGCTTCGACGCCAAGAACACCGACCCGCCGCTGGTCACGACCGATCCCATCACGGGCGAAGGCAAAGGCTGGTACTACAACCGCAACCGCTGGTACGACGCGACACTGGGGCGGTTTACGACTGCGGATCCATCCGGCACAGCGGCCGGAATCCAGCGAACTCTAGCAACTCTTGGCAGTCGTATGTTGGCTCCCGGCACGGATCAACCCGACGGCGAAGATCTATACCCAGAGACGCGCAATCTCTTTCCAATCCTCTCCTCAAATCCCACGTCGAAACGCGATCCCACTGGTTTGTTTGGTCTTTTAGAAATGGGGGCCGTTGCGGGATGGGCCAATGACCAGAATTTGGACACAATAGATCGCGGACTCACACTATTCGGCGCGATCGAAGGGTTGACCGGCATTATCACTGAGCGTGCTCTTGAGATTGAGAATCTCTCCGATGCGCTCAGCGACGACAGCGGACTCTTCGATTACTTGCTCGCTGAAACTGAGGTTGCACAAGCGTGTCGGACACGTAGCCTCCGAAAAGGAGCACTCGTCGCCGGTGCCGGCTGGCTCATGGAGATGATTGGGGCAGATGACCTAAACCACGTCGCTGCGTGGGCTGCCGCCGAGCTAGAAGGCCTTTTCTCAACGGTGGGGCTACCAGGGCCATCCGCCCTTCCAGGATCGAGCGGCCCACGTGACTATGGCGTCTACGTGCTTCGCAGAACACCCAATGGGCCTATCGTCTACGCTGGTATGTCACACCGGCAGGTTAAGCGTGCCGCCCACTGGAGGAATAAGGGGTTTATTATCAACTGGGTTACCCCCACCGGCTTGACAAAGAGCGAAGCCAGAGCGATGGAACAAGGACTTATCTCCAGCTTCGGGGGCTCAAAAGGGACTCGACTCCTAAACAAGATAAACTCAATTTCGAGCAAGCACTCATGGTATAAGATGGCGAAGAGTTGGGGGCGGCGGCACGTACGAGGATATCGATGATCGTTACTTCTGGATTCTGCAAAGAGGTTTATAGATGAACATGAGAGTGCTCAAGCGGTCGCGCAAGAAACCAAAAGACGGCGATATCTTTGTTTACCAAGTAATGGATCATGATTTTGGCTTCGGGCGCGTTATCGACACGAGCGAAACTGGTGGACCACAATCGATTTTGGTATATTTGTATAATACATTTTTGCCTAATAAACAAAATATACCTGAATTGTCGCAACATCGCTTGCTAATACCTCCATTATTCGTTATGCCTTGGCCGTGGAGGGATGGGTATTTTGAGACAATTCAATCTGGCGTCCTTGATCCGCACGATCTGTTGCCTGTGCATTGTTTCGAAAAAAAAATCTTTAGGCGCATGCACTATGTAGATGAACGAGACCGCGAGCTTCCGCAGCGAGTTGAGCCATGTGGCTTTTGGGGGATCGCGTCTACGGGTTATGTAGACATAGTCGTGAGTCGCGCGCTCGGACTTCCGCCACATCCGGATACATTATTCACGGCTGATGACTTTAAGAAGTCACGTTAGCTCTGGTCGTTTTCCGCTTCGCAAACGTCGGGCCAAACCCTCTTTGCGCTGGGCGCGTTATGGCGGTGAAAAAGCCGACGACGGTTCGCGTTGGCACGTTCCAGAGCCGACGCGGTAGAAGGACATCATGCTGGTGTTGCCCGCAATCTTCGTGCATCTGGGCTTGTTCGCTGGCACCGGACCCAGTACGGTCACGGCCGACACTCCACCGGCCACGACCGACGTCGCGACGGATTGGAATCTCGACAACCTCGGCAACTGGACCGGCGTCTTCGATCCCGATCCGCTGCCGGGCACCGACATCCCCGGCATGACGATCACGTACGCGCCGGGCACGGCCAACGAGACCGTCGATTCGCGCAGCCACGCCGTCTTCTTCGATAATTCGCTTGAGTCTGTCAAAACGCAGCACGGCGCCGCAAATCCCGTTGAAAACGCGTACGTCGTGAACCTCGTCGGCAGCACGGTCTTCGACGGCGTCTACTACCACGAATACGACGCCTGGAACCGGCTGATCCGCGTCAACGACGCGGGCACGGTCACGGCCGCGAGTTTTGACGCTGACGGCGTGCTGCTGCCGCCGGCGCCGCCACCGACCGGCCAGGGGCCGGATGTAAACGTCCCGGGCGGCTGGCGGGTGCGGTACACCTACGACGGCCTGGGGCGGCTGGCCCGCAAGGAGTCGCCGGTGACGCCGGTGACGCCGGGCGGCTCGGTGGCTCGCAGCGAGGATTACCGCTACGACGGCGTGCGGCGGATCCAGGAGGCCGTGACGCGCTGGAGCGGCGCGGTCGTCATCCCCGGCGGCGAGGAGGAGGGTGGCAGTTTCGCCGGCGGCACGAACCCCGGCGAGCCGGGCGAAGGCGATCCGGGAGCGATCACGCTCGGCGGCCTCGAAGAGCCGGTCGAGGCGACGCCGCTGGAGCCGTTCGGCGAGGGGACGCTGCTCCTGGCGCTGCCCGAGGAGTGGGACCAGCGCGAATACGTCTGGGGGCCGGACTAATTCGACTAACTGGCTTTCCACTTGGAGTGCAAAGCGGCTCCAGACCGTGCGAATCCGTGCGAGAACAAGTTGACCGCGCGAACGACCCAACGCAATCAAAAAAACGCATGAAAACACGGAAAAAAACGACAGGAAGCGAATCAGTGCAACTCAGTTCGACAACAGGCGGCGGCGGGATTCGAACCCGCGGATGACGGTTTTGCAAACCGTTCCCTTAGACCACTTGGGTACGCCGCCCATGAGACCCCGGCGGCGAAACAGGCCATCGCGGGCGAACGAAGAATCATACCGGCGACACAGTCGCGTTTCCAATCCGGCACCCGCCCGGGCCATGCGGCATGCGGCCATGCGCCATGCATCCACGAACCAGGGACCGCAGAACCGCGGAACCGCAGCCCACAGACCCATAACGCCTTTCGGCGGCCGGATCGCCCCTGCACGCTCGAACGGCGACCACCGCCCGGCCGCGACTCCCACGGCGCGAATCACGCCGAACCCGCCGCCCCGCCCCCCCGGCGGCTCGACCCTCTGGCGACCCAGCGGTTTTGCGACCCGGCGGCTCGGCGAGCCGGCGACCCGGCTGTCTGGCCGCCCGGCGGCTTCGCGCCTTGCCTGCCCGGCGGCCTGTCTGTCCGTCAGCACTGACGAAGACCGCCGCCGCAGGCATCCGGCGGATGGAAAACGCACACCCGCCAGGCGTGTGCCTCTCCGTTTCGACGGCGTCCGCCGGTCGGCGCCGGGTCGCGTCAGCAGGTCGAACCGAACCCGGCGAGCAGAACCGCGAGATCGTTGATGTCAACATCGCCGTCGCCGTCGAGATCGCCGTCCGACCGGCCCGCGCCGCCCGGGACGCCGAAATGACCGAGCAGCGCCGTAAGATCGGTCAGATCGACGTCGTTGTCGCAGTCGACGTCGCCCGGGCAGGCGCACCCGGGCGCCCCGCCGACCGGCCAGAAGCCGCCGACCAGCACATAGACGTCACTGCTGAGCGGTTGCACAAACGAGCCTGCGTCGGGCTGGGCGATTGAACCGGAAAGCTCAAAACGCCCGCCGATCGTGAACATCGCCCCGCCCCCGTCGACGGTCCTCCACGACAGGTCGAAATCCTGCGCCGGCGCGCGGCCGGCCGTGAACGCCGCCAGCATCCAGCAAAGAAGGCACCCATGCTTCAGGGACATTTGAACGCTCCTCTTGCGTTTGGAAGTTGTTCTCTTCGCGAGCGCTGCGCGCGGCGCGGCCCATCGCCGATCAGGGCTGCCCGATGTACACGGTGCCGCTGCTTCCCGTACGAACGAGCGTCATGGCCCGCCGGATGGTGCAGCGCTCGCCATAGCTGCCGGGAACGATCTGGAGCACGTCGCCTTCCCGCACGGCAAACGACGCCTCGTAGACCGTGTTGAAGGGGGCAACGACCGTCCCCTGTTCGGCCGCGCCGTTGTTGCCCGCGTCGCCGCCGACCGCGCCGTTCACGAAGACCGGGCTGGCGACGTACGTGTTCCCCAGGTAATAGCGGAGGTTCGCGTAGGCAAGATCGAACCGGCCATACCGCGAAATCGTGCAGTCGCCGCTGGGCCCACCGCTGAGCGTGCCGCGGGCGCGGATGCTGCTGTCGATCACGGGTGAGCCCGACGAGCCGGGTTGCGTGAACCCTGTCGTGTAGTCGATGTCCCAGACATCGGCGTCAAAGCAGTTCTGACCGCCCGAGTCGCAGAATGTCTGGTTGTGCTCGTCGTACTTGGTTCCGAAGCTGATCCGCCGGAACGTTCCGCCCGGATGGTGGATTCCGGTCGCCGCGCTGCCGTCGTCCCAGAAGGCCGTGCTCCACCCGAGCCAGTAATTCGCGCCCGGCGGCTCGAAGAGACCGAGCAGATTCCAGTCGGTGCCGGTGTGACGCTTGAGAATCAGCGACCCGTCGCTGCGCGGCAGGTTGTTGGGATTCGGCGCGGCCCCGCCGCAGCTCGGCGTCTCAAAGAGCCACACGAACGCGGTGTTCGTCGCGGTCGCCTGGCCGCCGTTGCCGCCGACGCAGTGATTGGCCGTCATGACGTAGGGTGGAAAGTCGCCCGGCTGCCGGCCGAGGAGCGCCCCGGAGCAGAACCCGACCACATTGCCGCCGCTGTCGATGATCGAGAGCATCGTCACGGAATCGGCCGGCGAGGCCCAAGCCGCTTCGCAAGATGCGTCGCGGTGCATGCAGCCGCGCATCGTCCCGCCGGGCGGTTCATAGATGTGGGCGATGGACGTGACGGTGGGCAGCGGCGTTGCAGGGTCGGGCTCGCTCGCCGAATGAAACTCGAGCCCGATCTGATCGCCGAAGATGATCGTCGACCACCAGCGGCCGCTTTCGTTCGGCCGGAGCCAGGAATAAGGCCCGAACGCCGCGCCGCCCAGCGGGTCATAGATGCGCAGCTCCATTTCCGCGGGAAGGCGGCCGGCCAGCTCGACGCGCAGCGCGACCGCGCCGGGCGAAAACAGATCCACCGCGTAGACCCACCCGCCGTCGGCGCTCCGCTGCCAGACGGGCGCGTCGAGCACGCCGGCCGGGGCAGGCTCAACATAGCCCGCAACCTGGAACGGCGCGACGGGCGCGTCGTCGGGCCGGCGAGTCTCGGACAATGTGACCAGCTCCGGGACGATGTCGATCGCGATGCGCGCCTCCGGCAGCATCGCGTGGTTTGGAGCGGGACCAACGGTGCTATCGACGACATCCGTCGCATCGGCGGCCGCCTGCTGCGGCTGCTGGGCGAATGCCGGAGCTGCGAGAAGCGGCGCGACGGCAAGCATGTGTCTGAGTCGTTTCATTTTCGCACGCTCCTTCGCTTACTGGAGGTTGACGAGGACCAGAACGAGGCCAGTCTCGCCCTCACCCAGCGCGGTCATCGCCTTGCCGATCACCGCGCCGTGCGAGCGCGACGGATCCGCGGCTTTCATCGCGTGGCCGGGAAGTTCGGCGGTAGTCAGGAGATCGCCAATGCCGATCGCGGCGGTGCGGGCATCACAGCGCACCCAGACGCGGCCGCTGAGGGCGATGGCCGGCGCGTCTTCATGGCCGGGCAAATTTCCGAGAATCGCGCCGACGGGGATATCGCCCGCACCGCTGACCACGCCGGCGACGCGGCGGTTGTACGCGCCGCTGGCGACGCGCAGCTTGCCGGCGTTGTCCGGGTCGATCTCCATGACGGTGCCGGGCTCGGCGGTGTCGCGACACCCTGTCATTTGAAATTTCTCGGCGACATCCGCACCGGTGATGGCGAGCACGGGGACGTACACGGTGCAGTTGGCTGTGCCGTTCTGGCCGATTCGCACATCGCCGCCTTCGTTGTTGAGGTAGAGCGTGCTCACGGCGCCGTTGTTGCGTGCCATGATTTCGTTGGCGTCCATGGAGATGTTGCCGGCATTGGTGGGGCCGATCACGACAATACCGCCGCCCGACGGAGCACTGTCCGAGTTGTCATTAACATGGAGCCGGGCTTCCGGGGTCTGAACGCCGACCCCCACGTCGTTCAGCAGGTGCGACTCGCCCCATACGAGGAGCGACGGGCCCGATCCGAGAAATCCCGAACCGGCGAACACGCCGCCGTAGCCATTGGCGTTCAGCGCCTGACCGTATACACCCCACCAGCCGTGCCCGCGCACACCGGCCCCGGCCGTCGTGCTGAGCGATTCACCGAGTACGCCGTAGCCGGCGCCGTTGTGCCGGCCGTGGACGCCGTAGGTATTGTTCGAGGTCGTGCTGGAGGCGGTCCCGCGCACGCCCGCCGAACCCTCGCCGGGCGTTGAATTGCTGAGGAGTCCGTGAATGCCAATGGCGCCGGCGGCGTTTGAGAAATTCGTGCCATAGATCGAGGCTGTCGCGCCGTTTCCGTTCATGGTCGTGTAGATCGCCGAGTTTGATCCTTCCCCGGTGACGCGCAGGCCCCAGCTTGAGGCGTTCGCCGCGATGTCGAGCATGGCGGAGCCGGGGTTCATGGTTCCGATGCCGATCCGGCCGGTGTCGGTGACCGTCAGGCGGTCTCCGTCGACGTTGACGCGCCAATCGCCGGTTGCGCCATCGAGATACGTCCAGGCGGCCTCGCCCGTCGCGCCGCTGCGGTAGCCGTAGAACGGGAGGCCGTTCGCGCCGTCTGTGCGGATGTACATGCCGCCGTAGCCGGCGCTCACGGGCGCCTGGATTCCGAAATACTCCGCGCCGGTCACGGGCGTCGCGCGGCGGATGCCCACGAATCCCGTGTTCGAATTCATGATCGATGTACCGACCGCCTGCCAGAACCCTCCGCCGCCACCGCCCGGGCCGCCGAGCGCGTAGAGCGCGTACGGCACGGCCGTCAGCGGCTGACGCGGCGAGAGCGGTGTGTACGCCGCGCCTCCCCCGCAGTTGCCGGGCGTGGCGTCAACGCGCACCGCGACCTCCATCCACCGGGCGTTGCCGTCGAACGCGAGCGTGCCGAAGTCAAGCTCGACTGTGAACAGCCCGTCGACCGGCACGACGCCGTCGGCGCAGTCCGTCGCGACGAGCGCGCCTCCCAGCGCGGCGTCGTAGAGGTGAAATCGCAGGTCGTAGGTGCTGCCCGCGGGGACCCCCGACTCCTTGAGCTGACCCTGGTACGTGAATCCGCTCCCGACCGGCGCCTGGGCCAGGGCCGTCGCGGCCCCCGCCCCAAACGCGATCCCGATTCCGATCGCTGATCTGGCCCGATTCATGACATCTCCTTGCATGCGGCGCACATCGGCGCCTGTTCATGGTCGATGACGACGATCCATCCGCCGGCGACGACCCGCACTCTGCCGCCGCGTTTCAAACGCACGGAGCCGCGCGGCCGCGACTTCACCCGCGACGGCCATCCCCGGAGCTGCGGCGCTCGCGGCGCTTCAGGTGCGTGATCAAGGGCTCTCGAAAAACTCCTTGGAACCCGCACATGGCGGGGATACGATGCGCGAGGCACCTGGTCCGAACCACCCGATCGCAAGATCGGGAATACGTTCGAAATCGGGCTGCCCCACCCGTCACGATTCGGGCTGCGGCGGGGCACAATGGAAAAAACAGAGACGTTCACACGACTGCTGAATAGCGCCGCCGCCGGCGACACCGCCGCCCGCGCCGAACTCATTCCGCTCATTTACGAGGAACTCCGCGGCATCGCGCGGGCGCGCATGGCCGCGAACCGCCCCGGCGAGACGCTCCAGCCGACCGCCCTCGTGAACGAGGCGTATCTGCGGCTCTTCGGACCCAATCCCCAGAACTGGAACAGCCGCGGACACTTTTTCGCGGCGGCCGCGCAGACCATGCGGAACATCCTCGTCGAGGAAGCGCGACGCAAGGCGAGTCTGAAACGCGGCGGGCGGCACGACCGCGTGCCGGAGGACGACTGGGCGATCGCGATCGAGCCGCCCGCGGACGATGTGCTCGCGCTGGACGAGGCCCTGTCCGAACTGGAAGCGAGCGACAAACGGAAAACGCAGCTGGTGCTGCTGCACTGCTTCTGCGGCCTGACCCTCGAGGAGACCGCGGCGGCGCTCGGCGTTTCCTTGAGCACGGCCGAGCGCGAATGGCGGTTCACGCGCGCGGTGCTGCGCGCCCGATTGCAGGATCGGCCGCCGGCCGGCGAGCCGCCGAAAAATGTAACGCCCGATTCGCGGTGACTGACGGTTGATCGAAGCGGATGGCGAACGTACATACGATGCGGCTCGACGACAGACGCTTGCGCGCGGCGGAGACGGTGTTTCGAGAGGTGGTGGACCTGCCTCGCGAACAGCGGCGCGCCGCCGTGCTCGAGCGATGCGGGAGCGACGTCGAGCTGCGCGCCCTCGTCGAACGCATCCTTGAAGGTGACGCCGGATCGAGCGCCGGAGACGGCTTCCAGCTTCGCGTCGGCGGGCCGGCCGTCGGGCCCGCGCACCGGATCGGTCATTACCAGCTGGTTCGCGAGATCGGCCGGGGCGGCGTCGGCGTCGTCTACGAGGCCCGCCAGGATCATCCGAAGCGCAGTGTTGCCTTGAAGCTCCTGCGCTTCGCGGAAGTGCGCGCGGATGTCCTGCGCCGTTTCCAGCTCGAAGCCGAGGTCCTGGGTCAGCTGAATCATCCCGGAATCGCGCATATCTACGAGGCCGGCGTCGCGGAGATCGCGACGGGCCTCGGCCCGCAATCCGTTCCGTTCGTGGCGATGGAACTGATCGACGGCGCGCCGCTGACGCGCTACGCGCAGTCGGCCAGGCTCACGCCGGAAGATCGTCTGGAACTTCTTGCGCTCGTCAGCGACGCGGTCCACCACGCGCACCAGAAGGGCGTCATCCATCGCGACCTGAAGCCGGCGAACATCCTCGTGACGCCGGAGGGCCGGCCGAGGGTGCTCGATTTCGGCGTGGCCCGGGTGGCGACGTCCCACACCAGCGACGTCGAAGGCACGTCGGCAGGCCAGCTGATCGGAACACCGGCCTACATGAGCCCGGAACAGGCGGCCGGCCGCATCGCCGAGGTGGACATCCGCAGCGACATCTACTCCCTGGGCGTCGTCGGCTTCGAACTGCTGGCGGGAGTCTTCCCATACGATCTGGCAGGTCTCTCGCTGAGCGAGGTCGTGCATGCGATCCAGCACGCCCCGCCGCGCCGCCTCGGGTCGATCTGTCCGTCGCAGCGCGGAGACGTCGAGATCGTCATCGCCAGGGCGCTCGAGAAAGATCGCGAGCGCCGATATCCGTCGGCGGCGGAGTTTGCCGCCGATCTGCGCCGCTGCGTGCGGCACGAACCGATTGCCGCGCGGCCGCCGAGCTTCGCGTATCAGCTCGCGAAGTTCGCGCGCCGCCGGCGGGGTCTGGTCGCGGCGATCTGCGTGATCGCCATCGCGATCCTGGGCGGATCGCTGGCGGCCGGGGTCCAGGCGATTCGCGCCATGCGGGCCGAGCGAATCGCGCAGGCAGTCAATACCTTCCTGAATCGAGACCTGCTGGGCCAGGCCAATCCCTATAACCAGCCGGACCGCGACATCCGGCTGCGAACGATCCTCGACCGCGCGTCCGAGCGGATCAAGGCGCGCTTTGCCGACGAACCGCGCGTGGAAGCGGCGATCCGCGAGACGCTGGGAACCGCCTACATGAATCTGGACGACCTGGGCGCCGCGGAGGCGCACCTCACCCGCGCGCTCGCGCTGATGCGCAGCGAATACGGCGAATCGGATCGACAGTCGATCCGCGTGGCGCTCTCGCTGGGCGAGACGTTGCGCAAGGCCGTTCGACTGGATGAGGCGGACGCGCTCCTGCGGGCGACGGAACGCAGCGCCGCAGAGGCATTCGGCGGGCGCGATCCCGACACGCTCATGGCCCGGAACAACCTCGCGGCGCTGGCCCTCAGTCGACGAGCCCCCGCCGAGGCCGAGCAGATCGCCCGGGAGGTGCTCGCCATCCGCCGCGAAGTCCTCGGCAGCGACCACGGCGCGACGCTGGTTTCGATGAACACGCTGGGTTCGGCGCTCGAGCGACTGGGGCGTTTCGACGAAGCGGAAGCACTCTATTCAGAGTGCGTCGAGCGAAGCCGGCGCTCGATCGGCAATGAGCATCCCGACACGATGACGGCGATCAACAACCTCGGACTGTTCTACTCGCGGCTGGAGAGGTTCGCCCAGGCCGAACCGCTCTGCCTGGAGTCGCTCGCTCTCCGCGAGCGCGTCCTCGGACCCGACCACGACGCGACGCTCGCCTCCAGAAACAACGTCGGATTCCTGTACAGCCTCCAGGATCGGTACACGGAGTGCGAGCCGTATTACCGCGAGACCTACGAGATCCGGCGCAGCAAGCTGGGCGTCGAGCACCCCGATACCCTCCTGTCGATGAACAACCTGGGCTGGCTCTATTCGCGCCTCGAACGCTGGGACGACGCCGAGGCGCTGCTGACCGAGCTGGTGGAAGTCGGCCGCAGGGTCGAGCCCGACTCCTCTGACCTCTATCTCTCCATCCACTCGCTGGGCGGTCTTCTCGTCGCCCGCGGCGAGCCGCGCCGCGCCGAACCGCTGCTGCGCGAGGCGATCGAGGGCCTCCAGCGGCGCATGCCGGCCGGTGAATGGCGGATCGGCGCGGCGAAGGTCTCGTTGGGGAGCGCGCTGCGGCGGCAGGAGCGATACGAAGAGGCGGAGGGGCTGCTGCTCGAAGGTCACGATCGGGTCGCCAGGGTGCTCGGCCCCGCACATCGCCAGACGCAGAAAGGAGCCGAGGAACTCGTCGCCCTGTATGAATCGTGGGGCCGGTCGGAGCAGGCGGACACCTGGAGGGCGAAACTCGCGCCGTAAGCGACGCGCTCGTCGGGCAGTTCCCGCACCCGCCGCGCTCAATCGTCGCTGCCCGGACGCCGGTGAGGTTCAGACCATCCGGCCGCATCGAACCGGCCGGGTGCACCGCACCCGCCAGAGGCCGGCCCGCGAAACGACGCAACATCCCGCCAGTCGCCACAGTAAGATAAAGTGGGCGTTACTGGACTCGAACCAGTGACCTCTTCCGTGTGAAGGAAGCGCTCTAGCCAGCTGAGCTAAACGCCCTCGGTCCGTCAATATATCCGACCCCCTCCCCCGCGAAAAGCGGGCTTCATGATTTCCAAACATGCCCCGTTCATCATCCCGCCGCTGATTTTCGGTATTCTCCCAGGCTCGGAGGCCGACCCCGTACCACACGCCGCCCGCAAGCGCGGCGGCGCCGGCATCCGATCCAGAAAGGTCCGCCATGAACGCAATACCCGACGCCCCGCTCATCCGACCCCGGCCCGCAGTCTGCAGCATGCTCGTCGCCGCCACCATCCTCGCCGCCGCGATCGCCGCACGTGACGGCACAGCCTCCCAGACCTCGCCCTCTCCCGAAAACCCGCCGGCCACCCCCACGCCCGCAGCCCAGAATGCCGCCCCCCCAACCGCCCGCGCTGCCGCCGACCCGGCCCCCGCCGCCGGCCGCGTCACCCGCCTCACGCCGCCGAGCCGCACCTTCGACGCCGCCAGCGCGAAGACGGGTGCCCCAATCGCCCGCTTCCTCCCTGGCCAGCGGTTCGATCTCCAGGCGACCATTGCCCCCGCCGCCGGCACGAAGATCGACTCCGCCGAGTTCCTCATCGATGGCGCTGCCGTCCCCGGCGACGTGACCCTCGTCGAAGCCACCAGCCGCGGCCAGCCCGAAGGCGCGGTCGTCGCGTCTCTCCGTGCCTTCTCTTCCGACAAACCCGGCCTGCGCAGCCTCGTCCTGCGCGCTAAACAATCCGACGGGCAAACCATCGAAGGCCAGGGAGACTTCGAGGTCGTTGCGATCGAGCCCGGCGGCAAAAAGGCGCGGAACGTGATCATCCTGATCGGCGACGGCATGGGCATCTCGCACCGGACCGCCGCCCGGATCATGCGCTGCGGATTCAGCCAGGGAAAAGCCGACGACCGGCTCGCGATCGACCGCATGCCCGTCACGGGCATCGTCATGACCCCGTCGCTGAATTCGATCGTGACCGACTCGGCGCCCGGCGCCCACTGCTACGCCACCGGCAACAAGGCCGACAACGGCGAGGAAGGCGTATTCCCCGACGACACCGTGGATAAATTCGACAATCCCCGCATCGAGTCGATCGGTGAGTTCCTCCACCGCACCGAAGGCAAGTCGCTCGGCATCGTCACTACCGCGGACGTCACCGACGCGACCCCCGCCTCGTTCGGTACACACACGCAGGACCGCGGCGCGGGCGTTGGCATCGCCGATCAGTTCTTCGACGACCGCGAGCGGACCGGCCTGACCGTCCTCCTCGGCGGCGGCCGCCAGTGGTTCCTCCCCGGCGGCCAGCGCGGTTCGGCACGCGCGGGCGTCGCCAGGAACGATTATGAACTGCCGCCGGCGATCACCGCACCGTGGGGCATCGCTCCGGGCGCGATCGACCCGGCGCGAAATCTGGTCGACGAATTCACCAGCGCCGGCTGGGTCTACGCCTCGGATGCGAAGACGCTCGCCGCCGCCGACGGCAGCGTCAAAGGCCTGCTGGGCCTCTTCCATTTCAGCAACATGAACGTGGCCCTCGACAAGATCGGCGGCCGCCGCGGATCGAGCACCGTCGTCGCCGACGCCGGCCTGCCCGATCAGCCGATGCTCGACGAAATGGCCGCCAAGGCCCTCGCGATCCTCAGCCGAAACGAGAAGGGGTTCGTCCTCATGGTCGAAGGCGCCTCGATCGACAAACAGGCGCACGCGATGGATGCCGAACGCTGGATCTGCGACCTCATCGAATTCGATCGCGCCGTCGCTCTCTGCACCGGGTTCGCCGCTTCCCGCGGCGATACCCTCGTCATCGTGACCGCCGATCATGAGTGCGGCGGTGTCGCGGTGATCGGCGCTTCGCGCGTCACCGATGCGAAACTCGCCGAACTCGCCGCGGCGGGCGGCGGCGCGGAGACGCTTCGCGACAAGGTCGTCGGCGCTGGAGAAAGCGCCGGCTTCCCCCGCTATCGAATCGCCGCCGACGGCTATCCCGAAACGACGGACATCGACTATCGCATGCTCATCGGCTACGCCGCCGGCGCCGACCGCTTCGAAGACTGGCGGACCAATCCCAAACCCGCCGAACCCGCAAAACGCGACACCGCCGGCGGATACAGGATCCCGGGCGTCAGCACCGGCCGGAGCGCCTCGCACACCGCCGCCGATGTCGGACTCTCCGCCGCCGGCGTCGGCGCGCGCCTGTTCACCGGCGTCATGGACAACACCGACGTGTTCTTCAAAATCATGCAGGTCACCCTCGGAGGCGTCCCGAAACGCGACAACGAGTAGTCGGGAATCTTCCCCACGTCGGAAAATTCAGATTGAATTGAACCGCTGTTCACTCGATAATCAGCTCGACCGGGTGATCACGCGGGAGGTTCGGGTATGCACTCGGCTGATGAGCTGGCCGTCAGCCTCTATCGTGAACTCCGTCAGATCGCCGCGGCCCACCTCCGCCGCGAGGCAAACGGCCATTTGCTCGAGACCACCGCCCTCGTTCACGAGGCGTACCTCCGCATGGCCGGCCAGCCCGACGCACGCTGGACCGGGAAGGCCCATTTCTGCGGCGTCGCCGTCCAGACGATCCGCCGCGTCCTCGTCGATCACGCCCGCGCCCGGCTCACGGCCAAGCGCGGCGGTCCCGATGCCCGCGCCGTCGCCCTCGACAGCGGAATCCTTCTCGACACGCCCCGGCCCGTCGAACTGATCGACCTCAATACCGCTCTCGACGAACTGGAGCAGATCGACGCCCGCCTGGCTCGCATCGTCGAGCTGCGCTTTCTCTGCGGGCTCACCTTCGAGGAGGTCGCGGCCGAACTCGGTTGCGACGCGCGAAAAGTGCAGCGCGACTGGCGCTTCGCACGGGCCTGGCTCCACAAGCAGTTGACCGGCGAGGAGCCCGGCGGCCACCCATGAACCTGTCGCACGCCCAGCGCGTCCGCGAAGTCTTCGACGCCGCCGTCGAGCTCGACTCCGGCGCGCGGGAAACGCTGCTCGATCGCGAGTGCGGCTCGGACCTCGATCTCCGCCGGGAGATCGAGGAACTCCTCCGGATCGACCGCCGCGAACACCTCGCCATCGATCAGGCGATGGCCGAACCGCTGCGCGACGGCAGCGCCATCCTCCCGTCCGCCCTGCCCGGGAAGATCGGCCGCTATCGCATTCTCGGCCTCCTCGGAACCGGCGGCATGGGCGTCGTCTACCGCGCCCGCCAGGAGCAGCCGGCCCGCGAGGTCGCGCTCAAGACGCTCCGGCCCGCCATCGCGACGCGCCGCATCCTCGCCCGTTTCAACAACGAAATCGCCACCCTCGGCCGCCTGCGACACGAGAACATCGCCCAGATCTACGATGCCGGCACCGCCCAGACCGCCTGGGGCGAGCAACCCTACATCTCGATGGAACTCGTCGACGGACTCCCGCTCCTCGCCTACGCCCGCCGCTATAACCTCCCGCTCCGGGATCGGGTTGAGCTTTTCCTCCAGCTCTGCGACGGCGTGCAGTTCGCTCACCAGCAGGGCGTTATCCACCGCGACCTCAAGCCCGCGAATATCCTCGTCCGCGACGACCCCCGCACCGGCGATCCGCCGGCGGCCGGCCGCCCGCCGCAGGGCCGCGTCAAGATCCTCGACTTCGGCGTCTCCCGCCTCGTCGATCGCGACGCGTCCGCCCAGCCGTCGCTCGCGACGCTCACCGGCGAACTCGTCGGCACGATCGCCTACATGAGCCCGGAGCAGCTCGACGGCTCCTCGTCCGGCATCGACACCCGCGCCGACGTCTACGCGCTCGGCGCGATTCTCTTCGAGTTGATCGCCGACCGACCGCCCGTCGACGTGCAGGGCCACACCGTCCGTTCCGTCCTGCGCGTCGTCCGCGAGCAATCGCCGGCGCTCGCCCGCTCGCTCGCCGATCGGCCCCAGCTCATGCGCTCCGTCCGTGGCGATCTCGAGACCATCGTCGCCAAGGCCATGGACAAGGACAGGACCCGGCGCTACGCCAGCGCGGCCGCCCTCGCGGATGACCTCCGGCGGTACCTGAGACAGGAACCGATCGCGGCCAGGCCGGCCAGCGTCTGGTACGCGGCCCGCAAGTTCGCCGCCCGGAATCGTGGACTGGTCGTCTCCTCCATCGTCGCGGCGGCGCTCCTCGCCGCCGGCGCAGGCGGGACGCTCTGGGGCCTGCTCCGGGCGAACGCCTCCGCCGCCGACCGTCACCTCCTGCTCGAAACAGCGATCGAAACCGTAAGCCGCATCGCGGCCGACGTGGTCCCGGCCTTGAACGACGTCTCCGGGACCTCGGAGGCCCGCCGTTCGCTGCTCGAACAACTCCAGCGCGCAAACGACACCGTCCGGACCCTCGCCGCCGACAGCGTGCGGCTCTGGACCTGCCAGGCCGATCTGCTGACGGCGATCTCGGTCCTGGAGCGAACCGAAGGTCGAATGCTGAGCGCCCTGACGCACCGGATCGAGGCCGCCGCCGCCCGCCGGAAGGTCGTCGAGGCCGCGCCCGACGACCTCTGCCAGCTCCGACAGCTCGCGATCAACATCATCCTTGTCGGCGACTGTTACAAGGAGCAGCACGAACGCACCTTCGCCGAGCGCCACTACCGTGAGGCGCACGCGCTTCTGCGGTCGTTGATCGCGAAGGGCATCAACGAGGATTGGCTGTTCGACGACCTCGTCTACAGCCACCTGCGGCTCGGCGAGAACGCGCTCGTGATGCATCAGCCTGAAGAGGCCACCCTGCGGTTCTACGAGGCCATCGCGTTGTGCGAACAGCTGGAGAAACGCGGCGCCCCGGCGGACCACGTGCTCAATGCACGCCAGGAAATCCTCGGCCAGCTCGGAATGCTCGAGTTCTCGCTCGGACGGCATGCGGCGCTCACCGAATACGCCCTTCAGCGGCTGAAACTGCTCCGCGAACTGACCGCGATCGCCCCCTCCAACGTCGTCTTCGCAAACAGCCTCGCACGCGTGCTCGTCGACGCCGCCCCCGGCCTCGCGGCGTTGGACGACTGCCGCGGCGCCCGCGAGATGCTCGACGAGGCCGAACCCATCTGCCACCGCCTCCGCGACGAAAACCGCCACGACGTCGAATATCTCGACGTCCTCCAACGCATCGCCGCCGCCCAGGCCAAGGTGGCGATGCGCGACGGCCGCCCGGACGACGTCCTCGCGAGCGTCCGGGAGTCCTTCGCCTTTGGATTTGAGTTCGGGCGGCGCGCGGCCGACAACCGTGAAGCGGTGGGCCGGATGAGCTTCGAACTCAGCAACCTCTGCGAGATCGCGCTCGAAACCGGATACCCGAACCTCCTCGACCGGATTCGACTCGAATTCCTTGACGCCCTCGAGCAGTCGCAGCTTCAGGGCCGCGCCGCCATCGCCGCCGAGTCGACCTGGCTTGTGGCCTTGGAGCAGTTCGGACGTCCATAACCCCCGGCCGGCGGCGCTTCAGCGAATTCAATCCACCGCGAATGGCGCGGACACCTGCGCAATCCCGCCGCGATCGACCTCGATTCGAACGCACCCCTCCTCACCCGCGACAAATACACGCACGTCGCCGCCCAGCACGCCCCGGATCAGCTCTTCGATCGGCCGCCGCGCCCGCTGCGCCGAGACAACGACCCAGTCCGCCCCGACCGCCCCGTAGAACGCGCGCGACGCCGCAACCACCGCCCCGTGATGCGGCGCAACCAGCACATCCGCACGAAGATCGATCTCCCCGGCCGCGTGGAGCCGCGCCAGTTCAGCCAGCGCAACCTGCGAGGCATCCCCCGGAACAAGGATTCTCCGCCCCGCGTACTCGACTCGAAACACGATCGAGCGGTCATTCTCGTCCCACCCCTCACCCGGCCGCGCCGGCGGCCACAGAACGCTGAGCCGGGCGCCGCCCACCGTCAGTTCGTCCCCTGCCGACAGCCGCCCCGGTGTATTCGACCCGACCGCGGCCAGAAACCGCCGCGTCGCGACCGACCGGCGGCCATCGCCGACGAAGGTCGGGTGAGACGCGAATCGCGCTACGCGGTATCGCGCCAGCAGCATCGGCACGCCGCTGAAGTGATCGAAATTCGCATGCGAGACGGCGACCAGGTCGAACGACCGCACCCCTTCCGCCCGCGCCGCCGCCGCCATCATCGACCCCGTGTCGATGTTCTGCATCGATCCGCAGTCAAACACCGCCGCGCCCCCCTCGCGCGTCGTGAGCAGCGCGGCGCTCCCATTCCCGACCGCCAGCACATCCAGCCGCACGCCCCACGGCCGCGTTACCGGCAACGCCGCCCACCCGACCCAGGCCAGCGCCACCGCAACGCCGACGGCCACGGCAGCCGCCCGCCGATGTGTGAATCGCCCCCGGGTCGCCGGCGCACGCTGCCCCGCGGGCCGCCGCCACATCAGCCACGATGCCGCCAGTCCGCCATACGTCGACCACACAAACCACGCTGGCGGCGGCGTACACTCGATCACCCCGCCCGGCATCCCCGCGAACCAATCCACCGCCGCCGTCAACCCATCCGTCGCCTCCGCCAGCACGCGGCCCAGCAACTCGCCCGCCCACGGCCATACGGCCCCCGCGATCAGCGTCACAAACCCGAGAATCGTGAGCAGCGCCACATACGGCGTAAGGGGAACGAGCTGAAGCGCCGAATACGGCGTAAACAGCCCGAAGTGATGCATCACCAGCGGCGCCGCCAGCAGCCAGCACACGACGTTCGTGATCACCAGCGCGCTCAGCCCCCGCGTGCACTTGCGCACCACGAACTGCCGCCACGTGTCCGCGTCGCGCGGCGCGTCACCCCGCACACGGTTGAAAAACCGCTGAAACGCCGCAACAACCGTCAGCAGACCGCAAACCAGCAGAAACGAAAGCTGAAACCCGGCGCTGAACAGCTCCAGCGGGTTCCACGCCAGAACGATCAGCAGCGCCAGCGACAGCCAGTTCAGCAGCGCCCGCTGCCGCCCGATCAGCACGCCCGCGCACGCCAGCACGCCCATCGCCACCGACCGCACGATCGGACTGTTCGGCTCCGCCAGCAGTCCGTACGCAATCAGCGCGGCCGCCGTCACGACGGCCGTCGTCCGTCGCCCGCGCCGTGCGACATACCGGACAAACCCGGCCGTCACGAACCCCAGCACGCCCACGTGAAACCCGCTGACGCTCAGAAAATGGACCGCCCCGACCCGCGTAAACGCCTCGTCAACCCGCCGCTCCACCGCCGATCGCTGTCCCAGCACCAGCGCATCCAGCAGCCGCGACGCGCTCTCCGCATCCGGCGGCAGCGTCCCGAGCAAGCTCGCGCGGACCCCCGCCCGCAAATCCGCATACACCCCCAGCCACGCCCGCGACCGCCCGACTTTCCGCACGAGCGCCGCCGAATCGACGCTCATCCGCGCCCGCACGCCGCTTCGCGCCGCCACCGCCGACCAGTCCGGCTCGCCGGGGTTCCGCGGCCCGCGAATCCGGTTGATCCAGCCCGTCACCTCGACCTCGTTCCCCGGCGCGACATCCACCCCGTCACCGTCAACATACACCTGCACCAGCCCGCTCAGCCGCGAGGACCCGTCACCCGTGCGCGTCAGTTCAATCACAAAATCCGTCCGCGGCCTCGGCGCAGCGGGGATGTACGGATTCCGAACCTCCACCGGCCGTGTCCGCGGCCGCGTCAGGACGACCCCCGCGACCCGCACCAGTTGATCTTCCGCACCGAGCGAATGCGAAATGTCGTCCGCCGGCAGCCCGATGGCGGATTGATACCGCACTGCCCCGGCCAGCGCCGCGACGAGCGCCACGCAGCCCAGTGCGATGCCGGATCGACCGGTCCGCAGGCACCGCCCGACCGCGAGCACGGCCGCCGCCATCAACGCCGTCACGCCCGTGGAACCGGGAATCGAGAACCCGGACTGAGCGGCCACAATCCCCGCGATGAACCCGAGCGCCGGCGCAAGCAGCGGCGCGGGGATCTCGCGCACGGGAATCTCATCGGCAGCGCCGGGAAGCGCTCGAAGCGGTGATGCCATCTCGCCGCTCGCATGCAGATTTGGTGGTTGTGCAGCAGTCCGGCCGGCGATCGGTCCGCGTCACCGGCCCTCGTACAGCCGGTGCCCCAGCATGTCGTCGAGCATCGGCTCCGCGAGAATCTTCTTGACCGTCTTGTCGATGTCGTACTCGACGCGGACGAACTCGATCTGCTCGACCTCGCGCGTCAGCGGATTGCTCTCGCCGCTGCCGTTCGTCGCGTAGGTGTGCACGACGACGTAGCTGGCCCGCGGATCCTTGTCGCGCGGCTGGCCGACGCTGCCCACGTTGATGATCGCCCGCTCGTCGTCGACCTCCCAGTACGGCGAATCCGGCAGCTCATGCGGCGGATCGAAGTAGGGATCATCGAGAAAGACGCCCGGCTGGTGCGTATGCCCGACGAAGCACAGCTGCGCATCGAGCCGCTCGAAATTCGACAGCACCTTCTGCGGATTCGTGAACACATCCTCAGGGAAGATGTACTCGTTGATCGGCCGCCGCGGCGAGGCATGCACGTACAGGATCTGCCCCTCGCGCAGCCGCACCGGCAGCTTCCCCAGGAACGCCCAGCGCCGGTTCCGCGCCGCCCGGTCCGTCTCCGCCTCCAGCGTCAGCCGCGTCCAGTACGCCGCCCGCTCGGCCGCCGTGTTGAAATTCGCAGGTTCGTACAGCACCGCGTGGTCATGATTCCCCATCATGCACAGCCGGCACCGCTCCAGCACCAGGTCCAGGCACTCCCGCGGATTCGGCCCGTAGCCGATCACATCGCCCAGGCAGACGATCTCCTTGAGCCCTCGTTCGTCGATGTCCGCAAGCACCGCCTGGAGCGCTTCGAGATTGCCGTGGATATCACTGATGATGGCGAACATGTGCGTATGGGCGTCCCGGTTCTAGGTCCCGCTCCCCGGCGCGCCCGCGGCGTCGCCCTGACCCCTCGAGGGAGACTCGGCCTCCTCGGGGATCAGCACCGGCCAGCGATCCTCCACCCGATACCGCCGCCCGCAACCCGTGCAGATCAGCGCCCCATCCGCTTCCCGCAGCGCCTGGCGACACTCCGGAACCGGGCACGCAAGCAGTTCGAGGACCTCAGGCGAAATCGCTCCCATGATCGCCCCACGCCGACGGCACGACCTGCGGCGGCCCCCGACGAGCGGCCCCGGCGCGCATGCCGAACCGGGAAGATAGGCTCCGTCCGCAGTGAACGCAATTGACGCCGCTTTCGCCGCCGCTGCCCTTCACATCCCGCGTCTCCGCGGGGGCGGCAAACCACGGGGAGTCGAAGTCGATCGGGGCCTCGCTCACGAAGAAACATCGTACATGGCCGGGCGTTAGCGAAACTCGCGGACCACCGCGATCTTCCCCACGATATGCCGATTGAACTCGTCGAGTTCCTCCGCCGGCACCCAGAGTTCCTTGTGCTTCGACGAGCCAACCGTCTGCACCGGATACCGCCGTGCGAATTCGGCGTCGACCTGAAACCGCAGCACAAACCCCGCCCCCGACTCCGGCACATTCCAGTCCCGCGCGATCTGCGTCGCGTATTCCTCGTTCAGCACGGGATAGAAAATCGGCTGCCCCGGCAACCGCGGCGGAAACACGGTCCAGCCGGCCGCCTCAATGAGAGCAAGCTCCGTAGGGCCAACAGGGCGATAGAGCGTGAGCAGGCTCATAGTCCATCTTCAATCGCGAACGGTGGTCGCAATTTGCGACCACTTGAGCTCACCCGGTGTTCTCTGCCCAGAGTGCGCAGCGAGCAACAGCCGAACCGCGGGAGAAAACTAGCCGGGGCTACGCACCAGTCCGCGTGCGCGTCGAACCCGTGACGCCTCGACCGGACACCTTCGAGTAGAGCACATCCGGATCAAGGTCGATGTCACCCGGCCAGCACACGGTATGAGTGGATGGATCGAACTGGACCCTCGCGAACTCTGCCGGATCGTTCCACCGCGCGAACACGCCGCGCCCGACCAGGTGCGAGAGATCGACCTCCCCCTCGGTCGCGTCCGTAAAACGGAGCCAGAGGCGGTAGTTCGCTCGGGGCTGTACCGCGGTTATGCGCTCCATACGCGTCCTCATAGCATCATCCGCAAGCGAGGTGGTCACACCCTGTGACCACCTGCGGAGTGGAGAGATCGCTCAAAACCACCACGCCCCCCCAGCCTTCTCCTTGATCATCACCCCTCGCAGATACCCCACCGCCTTCTCAAATCCCTCCTGCACGCTCATGTACGAATCCTCATGCTCGATCGAAATCACCCCGTCATACCCCTTCGCCCGCAGCATGCTCACGAACGGCTTCCAGAACTCGTCCCCGTGCCCGTACCCGCACGTCCGAAACACCCAGCTCCGCTCGTGCAGATCGCCGTAGCTCTTCGTATCCAGCACGCCGTTGATCCGCGTATTCATCGGATCGATCCCGCAGTCCTTCCCATGCACGTGGAAGATGCACTCCGCGTCGCCCAGCGTCCGGGCCGCCTCGACCGGATCGATCCCCTGCCAGAAGAAGTGCGACGGGTCCAGGTTCGCCCCGATCTGCGTCCCGCACGACGCCCGCAGCTTCAAAATCGTCTCCGGGTTGTAGACGCTGAACCCCGGATGGGCCTCGAACGCGATCTTCACGCCCTCGCCGGCCGCTTCCTTGTTTTTCTTCGTCCAGAACGGGATCAGCACCTCGTTCCACTGGTATTCCAGGACCTTGCCGTACTCCGGGGGCCACGCGCACGTCACCCAGTTCGGCATCTTGTCCGCCGGCGACCCGCCGGGGCAGCCGCTGAAATTGATCACCACGTCCGTCCCCAGCTTCAGCGCCAGCCGCACGGCCGTGTCGTGCTGCTTGATGTGCAGCTCACGTGTTGCCGGGTCCGGACTCACCGGGTTGCCATGCACGGCCAGGCCGATGATCTCCAGCCCGCGCTTCTTCACGTCATCCTTAATCTTCTGCTGCGCCGCGGCGGATTTCAGCACCTCTTCCGGATCGAAAAACGGCGTCCCCGGATACGCCCCGACCGGCAGCTCGATCGCATCCAGCCCGACCTTCTTGCAGTAGTCCAGCGCCTTCTCCCAGCCCATCGCTCCGAGTCCCGCGCCCATCACGCCGAGTTTCATGATTGTCTCCTGCTCTGTGGATTTGCGATGCCGCTCAGTCAGACGCGCAGGGAATCAAAACCCGCCGCGCCCGCAATCAAAATGATACAGCAATCAACATCGAGGAGCCGCCGGGACCTGAAGCCAGCGCAGCGCCGCGAAGAAGAAAAAGCTCACGCAGAGGCGCGGAGGCGCGGAGGAAAACAGAAAACAAAGAGCGGATTTTGGCGGAAGGGCTGCGGCACATTGAGCGATGTTCTCAAGTGCCTTCTTTCAATATCGATTCTCTTCCCTGCGCCTCTGCGCCTCTGCGTGAGATATCTTCCTGAATTGATCGGAAAGTCAATCCGCGGCCTTCGCCGCCCACTCCCGCCGCCTGTCCGCGTCCCCGCGCTTCCCATACAGCCGCGCCAGCGCCTCCGAGCACTCCCCCGCGTTCATCGCATCCGTCGACGCCGCCGTGAGGATCGGATACGCCTCCAGCAGCAACGGTTCCGCCTCGTCCAGCTTTTCCTGCCGCAGCAGACACCGCCCCAGCCGCGACAGATACAGCCCGATGATCGGATGGTCCGCCACGCGCGTCGCCTTCGCGCTCGCCAGCGCCGCCCGGTGCAGCGGCTCGGCCTCGGCCGACCGCCCCAGCCGGTCATACAGCGCCGCCAGGTTGCTCCGCATCGAAACGAGCGTCGAATGCTCCGCGCCCATCTGCGCCGGCCCGTCCCGCAGACCCTCTTCGAGCATCGCCGCCGCATCCGCGTCGCGCCGCATCCGCCCGTACAGCACCGCCAGGTTATTCAGCGTCAGGATCGTCCGCGGATGCGTCGGCCCCAGCACCCGCCGCCGGCCCTCCAGCGTTTCGCGATAGAGCGTCTCCGACTCCTCGTACCGCCCGCGCTGCTTGAGCAGCTCCGCGTAATTCCCGAGCGCGAGGAACGTGTCCGGATGGTCCGGCCCATACAGCCGCCGCGCCATCTCGACCGCCCGCTTGTGCAGCGGCTCCGCCTCCTCCAGCCGCCCCATGTGCTGCAGCACCGTCGCGTGCGTGTTCGTCCAGTTGAACGTCTGCTCGTGCTCCGGCCCGTTCACACGCTCCGACGCCACGCGCACCTCGCCGATCAGCCGCTCACCCTCGGCGACCCGGTTCGTCATCGCCAGCAGCCAGCCCAGATTCCCCCGCGCCGTCAGCGTCTCCGCCGCCTCTGCGCCGAATTTCCGCTCCCGGAACGCCACGCACCCCCGCAGCAGCCGCTCGGACTCCTCCGCGCGGCTCTGATCCAGGTAAATCCGCGCCAGCTCATTCGCCACCTCATCCGTCTCGACGTCGTCCGCCCCGAACACATCCATGTGCATCCGGTACGCATCCTCGAGCTGCTGCATCGCCAGCACCGGCTCGCCCAGGTTCAGGTACGTCACCCCCAGTGTCGCCCGCAGCCGCGCCCGCACCTCCGGCGCATCGGCAAACCGCTTCGCCAGCTCCGCCGCGGCCTTGTCGACTACCTCGCGCACCGTCACATCCTTGCCCAGCCGCTCCGGCGATGCCGACGCCAGCAGATCGACATTCAGGAATTCGTTCACCGCGTGCGCGATCTTCGCCTGACGCCGCGCCTCACCCAGGGCCTCCTGTGATTCCCGGTGCAGCCGCGCCTCCGTGCGATACGCATACCCGAGCACGCCCACCGAATACGCCGCCACCGCCACCAGCAACCCCGCCACCGCCGCCCGCCCGCGATTGCGCCGGATCGTCTTCTTCAGCAGATACCAGCTGCTGTCCCGCTTGGCCTCCAGCGCCTCCCCCGCCAGGTAACGCCGCAGCTCCCGCGCCAGGTCGCCCGCGCTCTGATAGCGCTCCTCGCGCGATTTGCGCAGGCACTTCGCCACGATCGACGCCAGCTCGTCATCAATCCCCGCATTCACCCGCCGCAGCGGCGGCGCATCCGCGCGGCAGATGTTGTCCATCACCTTCCGCAGCGACCCGACCGTCTCATACGGCATCCGCCCCGTCAGCGACGAAAACAGCATCACGCCCAGCGAGTAAATGTCCGTCCGGATGTCGATCTGGTCGATCTCCCCCTCCACCTGCTCCGGACTCGCCCACGGCAGCGATCCGACGAAATCGCCCGTCTCCGTCCGCGCCTCGCCCGCCAGCAGCTCGTCCAGCTCCGCCGGCCGCGCCAGGCCGAAATCCAGCAGGTGCGGCACGCCCGCCCGGTCCACCCGGATGTTCCCAGGCTTCAGATCGCGATGCACGACGCCGCGCAGGTGCGCGACGCTCAGCGCCTCGCAGATCGTCGCGAACAGCTCCACGCGCTGCCGGATCGGCGTGGACTCGATCCGCAGATACTCGTCCAGCGACCACCCGGAGATGTAGTCCATGATGAAATAGCGACAGCCCGCCGCCGCGCCGCTATCGATGATGTCGACGATGTTCGGGTGCTTGAGCTGACCGAGGATCAGCACCTCGCGCTCGAACCGCGCCTCCGCCTGCGCGTGCCGGGCGCCGCAGTCCCGAATCACCTTGATCGCCACGTCGCGCCGGGTCGCGATCTGCGTCGCCCGGTAGACAATCCCCTGCCCGCCGCGGCTGATCTCGCCGATCAACCGGTACCCCGGAAGCGCCTCCTGCAACTCAACGCTCAGGTCGCCGAACGGCCCGGTCGCCGCGACCGTCGGCGCACGCGCCGCCCGGCTCTGCTGATCCTCAAACATCTCCTGCGCCGCGGCAATCCACGCCCCGTGCTGCACCCGCTGGCGATGGATCGCCGACCTTCCGCCACGCCCCGATTCCCCGCTTCGTTCACTCATCGCCCGCCCACCGCCGCCGACGCGCGGCCGCTCCGAATTCACCCAACCTCACGCGGCAGAGCCGGAACCTCGTCAACGCGGCCCGGCCCGGCCCGCCCCAGGCGCGGAATCAGCGCCGGCGTCCGCTCACGATAGTCGACGTACGTCTGCCCGAGCGCGCGGACCAGGTCGCGCTCCTCGAACCGGATCCCCACCAGGATGTACGCCGTCACGAGCAGTGCGAAGACCAGGTGCCCGATCGTCATGTGCGGCGTCGCCCAGAATGCGATCAGAAAACCAAGCATCAGCGGATGCCGCACCCGGCGGTACAGCGAACGCTCCGCGAACGGCCGGTGCGTGTAGGGCCGGCCCTGGAAGTAAAGCCACGCCTGCCGCAGCCCGAACAGGTCGAAATGGTCAATCAGGAACGAACTGTACAGCACGATCACGAATCCGAGCGCAC
This sequence comes from Planctomycetota bacterium, assembly GCA_045863555.1. Classification (GTDB taxonomy): domain Bacteria; phylum Planctomycetota; class Phycisphaerae; order UBA1845; family Fen-1342; genus JACRLV01. Next base: position 268,664 of record BTUU01000005.1, read on the forward strand.
AAACGCCCATGATCGCCAGCCGGATCGCCTCCGACTCCACCCGCCAGATATCGATCGCAATCGGCCGCCACTGCCACAGAATCAGCCCCAGCGCCGCCGAAGCGAACAGCACAAACGTCGACCGCTCCGCCGCTTCAGGAATGAATCGCGCGATCCAGCGCTTGAACGCCGGGCGCGCCATGATCGTGTGCTGCACCGCGAACACCAGCAGCAGCAGCGCGTTGATCAGGATCGCCAGGCCGACCGGCGTCTCCGGACCCCCGACGTCGATCGTCTTCGGCACGCCCAGATTCGCCGCAAACCCCATCGCGTACGTAAACGATCCCACGAAGCAGACATAGGCCACGATCCCGTACGCCAGCACTGCCAGTCGCATATCAGACCTCCCAACCGTCGGCGCATGCCGGCCGACAGGGAGAAGGCGACAGATCGAGGGTGGGTTCACGCGCTGTCCGGCTGGTCGACGAGCCACCGGGCGCCGCGCGCAAAAACACGGCAGCGGCTGCCCGCCTCGACCGCGTTCAGCAATTGACGCCGATTGCGGCTATGGCCGCTTGCCCGAACTCGACGATTTCCGTGAATCGCTGCTCGACGACCGGTTCGCCGACGACGAGCGCGAGTTGAGGTTCTGCCGGATGGTCTGAAGCTTGTTGACGATCGGCCGGTTCGTGCCCGACTGGGCCCGCGGCGTCGACCCGGAGCGCTGCGCCCCGAAATTCGACTCGGAGCGATTCGGCTGCGCCGGCCGCGAATTCCAGTTCTGGCGGATCGACCGCAGGTTGTCGAACGCGCTGCTGCGCGCCCCGGTCGCGCGCCGTTCATTCGAAGGCGAGTTGCGCGGGGCGATGCTCGGGTTCACGCGCGATCCGCCGCTCGATCCGCTCCTCGGTGAGACGCCCGAATTCGTCCGCGGGCTCGCCCACGGATTGCGGATCGTCGTCCGTCGCTGCGGCGTCACTTCGCGCCCCGCGCCCCCGGTCGCCGGTGGCCGCGCCTGCCCGTTCGAGCGCCCGCTGCCGCTGTCGCGCGCTCCATCGTCGGAACGCCGGTCGCCGCGCGTGCTGAATCCGCGCCCGATCCCATTCGTGCTCCACGGCAGATGCCCGAGCCGGCTGATCGCCCCGCGCCGCTCCGCCCGCTCGACGTCGCGCGGATCATCGGGCCCGCGCCGCGTACCCCGGTCGATGCCGAAGTTCCCGCCCGGCGCATCGTGACCGCGCCGATCCTTGATCGCCACGCCGTCCTCTCCCCAACGCTGCCCCGCACTCAGCCCGCCCCGCCAGTCGCGGCCATACCGGCCGCCATACTGATACACGCCGTACCGCCGGCCGCAGTCATTGTCGTAATAGCCGCCGCTCACGTTGAACCCGTAACGCCGAATGCCCGAACCCGAGTGAATCGAAAAACTCACCCCGTCGCGGGTATCGCACGCATCCCGCAGATACGAAAACGTCGGCCGGCACTGCGGATAGTAGATGTACGTCGTCCCGCAGTTCGGCGGCGGGCTGTACCAGTACGGATACCCGTTGATGTACGAGTATCCCGAGATGTACGGCGAGTACGGCGTGTAGCAGAATCCTCGGTACGACGACAATCCGAAGGTCGTGATTCCCGGCCACGTGTACCGCGGCTCCAGCACCGTGTACGGCCCCTCCGCATCCGCCCGCCGCGCCAGCTCCTCAACCGGGAGGTCAGGCATCACCGCCGGTTCAGGCTCGGGCGCGACAACCGGCGCCTGCGGTTCCGCCACCGCGACCGGCGGCGCATCCTCCGGCGCACCATCGCCCATCGACCACACCCGCGCCAGCTCCTGCACCGCCCGCGCGACCTTCGCCTGGTCCGGCTGGTCCGCGAACGGCTGCAAAATCACCGGCATCAGCCCCAGCGTATCCATCGCCGGCTTGTCCGCCGGCCGCCACATCGCCTGCCGACGCTCCGCCGGAAGGTCGATCACCGCCCCCTGCACCATCGACACCTGCGGCGCGACCGACCGGTCAACTACCATTTCGTCCACCGCCGCCGTCCCATGCTCATCCCACCACTCGGCCATGATCCGGCCGAGCGCTTCCGGCGGGCTCGCCTCGTGCGCAAACGTCATGATCGCATCATCCGGCGGACTCGCGAGGTAGTAATCGCGATCCGTCACCCGCACGACCGCAAAGCCCGGAATCGCCTTCTGCTGCGTTTCGCAGAATTTCGTCAGGTACTCACGATATTGGCCCAGCGCCACCGGGTCCCGCTGAAGCATCCGCTGCCACGCGATCGCCCCCTCGCGCCGCGCATACGAGTAATCCGCCCGGAACTGCTGCATCCGCAGCGCAACCCCCTCAGGCGCTTCCACAACCACCTGCCGCAGCGCCGCAAGCTCATTCGGCCGGGCCGCCAGCAGCAGCACCAGTTCCGGAACGTCCGCGAACGTCTCCAGCGCCTCTTTCACCGGCGCAGGCAACTTCGGGTCGCCGAGATCCGGCTTCCCGCCCGCCTGAATCGCCTTCGAAGCCATATCCAGCCACTCGCGATGCTCACCCAGCACCGCCATCGACTTCAAAGCATCCGGCGTAAAGTCGCGCACGCCCGCGAGCACGCGCATCAGCGAGACCTCGGGAGCATCTTGCGGTTGAGCAGGAGTTCCGGCGGCCTGCCCAAAGGCAAGGCCGACAGCGGCCGCGGCGAGAATCGCGGCAAAGGCGGATTTCGTGCGCATGAATCGCTCCTCACGCGGGCTGAGCCATCTACATTCTACCGCCTTTCCGCGAGCCTGGCCGGAAAACCGCAGGCAAATGTAGATTCCCCCGCCGAAAAGCCCCCCAAGCCCAACGCGACACCCGGGAACCCGCCCTCCCACGCCCGCTCCCCGCGAACGAGCCCGTCAGCCTGAAAAACGTCCGATAAAACTTCGACTCCCCAAATGCCCCAGAAGTCGGTCGGCCCCGAGGCGAAACGAAGCGCAACGGGCGGCCCTGCCCGATCCCGGACAGAACCGCCCGCACACGCCGCGGCCGCCCCCGAACTACGGGCAGGACGTGCCAAACACCCCGAGCATCCCGGCCAGGTCCTGGAGATCCACGTCCCCATCCCCGTCCAGGTCGCCCTGCTCAGCCCCCGCCCCGCTCGGCGTTCCATAATTCGAAAGCAGAACCGAAAGGTCCGCGAGACCGATCTCGCCGCTGCCGTCGATATCCCCGGGACATGCCGCCGAAATCCAGCACGGCACCGCTCCCAGCGCGACCTCCGGCGCGCCTCCGATCATCCCGATCGCAAAGTCGCCGAGGACCACGATCGTCCCATCATCCAGCACGCCCCCGCCGCCCGAGACAATCGGCGCATCCACCTGGGCCATCGCGGTCGCCCCGTAGGCAAGCACGACCACCCCGACGAGCATTCTCTTCCTAGCCATGATTCGCTCCTCTACAGCCGCCGGCCGCATCCGTTGCCGGGCGCGACCGACGGCGAAAATAACGCCGCCTATCGACCAATCACCGCCGAACCGGCCGTCGCGTCAATGCGCATCGCGCGATCCAGTCTCCCTCTGAACGCGAACTCCGTCGGACTGCCGTAGAACTCCGTCTTCAGCCACAATGTCCCGCCGGTCGGCGTCGTCACGTAGCCCTCGGCGAAGCTTCCCCAGGGCGACGTGAACGTGCCGAACGGAATCCCGCCGTACGTCGAATCCGCAAAATTCCAGTCGTTCTCCGGATACAGGAAGTGCATGATCCGCCCGTCCCAGTAGCTCGCCCCGACCCGCTGCCCAATCCCCGTCTGCCAGACCGTGTTGTTCGGCGGCAGAACGGTAATCGTCGCGCACGAAGGATTCGTCGCCGAGCACGGCGTGCAGTTCGAAAACGCGCACGCGCCATAGTGCATCACCGACCCGAAGTCATACGGCCCGTGCTCGTCGCCCGAGTCGCGGATCGTGAACTGGCTGTTGCAGCTGATCGGGTTGCCGTCGGCGTCGGAGCAGCAGTTCTGGCAGACGTTCGAGAAATTCACCGTGATGAAGTTGTTCCGGTCAGACCGGCTCTGCTCGTGCCAGAACGCCAGCACGTGTCCCAGCTCGTGAACGAGCGTGCCGTGCGTCGTCCAGCTGGAAATGTAAACCCGCTGCTCGCCGCCGACCCGCCCGAGAAACTCGCTCGCGTTGAACGTCGCATTGCGGATGAAGATGTAATCGTCCTGGTTGTTTCGCGGCACGAACTGAACATTCGCCAGCGACTCCCACTCATCCATCGCCGCCCGCATCAGTCCCTGATTCGTAACCGTGACGTTCGGCCCGAACTCGTACGGAACCACTCCGCCCGGCCACAGGTTCACAACATACGCCGTCCGATTCTGAATCCACTCGCGCGGCACCAGAATGTCATCTTCCAGTTGCACCAGGTCGGACGGGATTTCCGTCACCGGCGCAAACGGGTCCGCCTCCGCCGCGACCGGCTCCTGCCTGACTCCGACCGGACCCGCGGCCTGAAAATCCTGCCCGAGCGCGACCCCCGCGCTCGACAGCATCAGCCCTGCCGCTGCCAGCCGTCTTGCATGACTAAACAAGCGTCTCATGACGCATGACCTCCACATTGAGGCGCCCAATCCGAATCTGAGCACCATGATCTCTGAACCACACACCGGACACGATGACCTGTGCGCTGTGCGCTGTGCCCTGTGCACTGTGCACTGTGCACTGTGAACTGTGCACTACTGCAAATTCACCAGCAACAGCACCAGCCCCCGCTCGCCCTCGGCCAGCCCCGTCATCGCCTTGCCGATGACCGCACCGCCGCGCCGCTGCGCATCAACCGCCTTCATCGCGTGCCCCGGCGTCTCCGACGTCGTCAGCAGGTCCCCCGGCTCGATCGCGCCGCTCGATGCGTCGCACCACGTCCACACCCGGCCGCTCAGCGCCACCGGCGGCGACGTCTCCTTGTTCGTCCCCGGCAGATTTCCCAGCACCGCCCCGACGGGCAGATCACCCGCACCGCTCACCACGCCCGCGACCTTCGCGTTGTACGCCCCGCGCGCCAGGCAGAGCTGCCCCGGGTTCGCCGAGTCGATCATCAGCACGTGCCCCGCATCGACCTTATCCGTCGTCGGGAAGCGCTCGGCCACGTCCGCGCCGAGGATCTCCAGCACCTTCACCTTCGTCGTGCCGTCGCGGTCGATCTGGAACATCTTCTCATTCGCCGTCGGGTTCACATCCGTGCCGAACGTGATGACGAAATCGCCGACGTTGTCCGTCGTGCGGGCGTACATGCCCCACTTGTAGTCCGTCACGCCATACTCGGCGAAGGTGATGCCCGATCCGACATTCCCGGCGCTGTCGCTGTACAGACCCAGCCACGCGTTGCCCGTGTCGTGGATCAGCAGATCCTCGAATTGCAGGTCGTTGTTCGTCATCAGGCTCGTATTCCGCGCCACGGTCAGCACGGGATCGGTCAAGCTGATGTTCATGCTCCCGATCGCCACGCCGCCGCCACCCTGCTGGAGGTTCATCCGCGTAGTGCCGCCGTCTTTCGTCGCGGCGATGTCCACGCCCTTGAACTCGATGTACTCCGTCGACGTCCCGCTCGGCTGAATCGGATACTCGCTCACCGCACGGAACGACGGCAGAACAACGTTGCTCTCGCTGCTCAGCGCCTTGACGTGCAGCTTCGCGCTCGGATTATTCACGCCGATGCCGATGTCGCCCGTCGGCTTGATCTGGAAAAACCGCGCGTTCGCATTCCCCGCCGGGTCGCTGCCGTAGGTGATGCTGAAATCGCCGCCGCTGCCCGCCGAGCGCTGCACGAGCGACCACTTCGTCAGCGCACCCGTTGTGCTGTTGATCTCGCCCAGCGAGATCCCCGACGCCGGCGCGCCGATCTCATCCGAATACAGCCCCAGCCACGCCTGCCCGCCGTCGATCACCACCTGATCCGTCCCCAGGTCGCTCGCGTCCAGGTGCGCGAGCGGCGTAGAGCCCGTGATATGCAGGTTCGTTAACGGACTGGCCTGGTTCACGCCCACGTTCCCAGCCGAGTTCGCCAGCACGATCGGCGTGTTCGAATCCGGAATCAGCAGCGAATCCGCCCCCAGCGCCCGATACGCGAACGGCACGCTCATCAGCCGCGTCCGCGGCGTCAGCTCCGCCCCGCCGTTCACCGCCAGCCCGACGAAGATCGGCGGCAGCCCCACCAGCGTCGCCGGCACCCCGCCCGACGTCTGCCCGCCGATGCGGATCGAAAACACGCCGTTCTGAAGCGCGACCCCGGTGTGCGTCTCCGTAAACAGCGCCGTCCCGCCGCTCGACGTGCTCCACAGGCTCACTGTCAGCGACACGGTCTCATTCGTGTAGCCCGCGAGCTTGCCCTGATAGTTGAACTGCCGCGGCACCTCCGCCGACGCAACCGCAACGACGAGCGGGGACAGAAACGCTGTAGCCAGAAACGATCGCATGTGCATTCTCCCTTCGGATTTGCTGAGGAATCGACGTGAAGATCACGATACCGGCGCGCCCGCCTGGAACAAACAGAAAATTCCATCCGGTGCAGCCAGCCCGCCACGCAACCGCCGCGACCAGCCGGCCAGTCCCGCCAGCGCCGCTCGCCGGCCTCGCGCTAGCCGCCCCCGGCCGCTACACGGCCGTCGCCGCAGCCGCGTTCGCAGCCGATGCCGCTACCGCAGCCGCGGCCGCATGACCGTCGTGTCCGGAGGCCCAGGCATCGGAAGCAACACTGCCACCGCCGCAGCCGCAGCCGCGTTCGCAGTCGTCCCACCACGGGACCGTCCGAAAACTCGAGCCCGGCCATCTCGCCGCGCCGCCGATTCACTCCCTCCCGGCGTGCGCACCCGGACCACCCGCGGCCGCCGCACCGGCAGAAAGAAGACGCACCAGCCGCCGGCGCGGCTGTTTCCGCGTTCCCCTCCGTAGTGCAAAGCTCCGCTTTGCCTGGGCGCTCATGAATCCGTGGTCATCCGAGCCCGCCGCACAAGCAAGGGTCAGTCGTCAATCCGAACCCACCACGCGATGGGTGGCCCCGCCGCGCCAGCGGCCGCGAAGGTCAGGCTGGTTCAGGCTGGTGCGAGAATCCCTCTCAGGCTGGTGCGTGATTCCCTTCTCGCACCCCCGCCCCTGGGAACCAGGCTGGTGCGTGAATCCCTTCTCGCACCCCCGCCCCTGGGAATCCCTTCCCGCGCAACGAGCCGACTAAAGAGCCGGGATACCAAGCCCGTTCAGATACTCAAACGTCCCGTCATAGTGCGCGGCCGCCCGGGTCGGGTCCTGCGCATCGCCCTCCGGCACAACGATCACCATCCCCTGCCTCGCCCGCGTCAGGAGCACGCGGTACGCATTCTTCAGATAGGTCTGCCGCTCGGCCGCCCGAATCCGCTGCCACTGGCTCCCCTTGAAGCTCCAATGCTGCCACCCCGCCGGTGAAAACCGGAAATCCCCATCCCAGACGACGCAGGCCCAGTCAAGCTCCAGCCCCTGCACATCAAACTCCGTCGCCGCGTCCTCAAGGTAATACGAGCTCCGCACGTCCTCTCGCGGATGCAGAAACCAGTGCACAGGGTCAATATCCGCGCGAACATCGATCGCATGCGGCTTGAGCCGCTGCGCCTGCGAGGAGACGACCATCCCGAAGCGCTCCGTGCCTCGCGCCCGATCCCGCAGCCACCGCTTCGCCTGCGATAGGTCCCGGCTCAGCGCAATCGGATAGCGCTCGCGGAACCCGTCAAACGCCCGCCGCGCCCCCTCCCGGTCCATATCCAGAATCGCCTTGACCCATCCAGACACGTGTTCCGCCCGAAACGAGCGCATCGACACCGCCAGGTGCAGGCTTTCGTGCGTTTGAACGTGGGGATGGCCCTCCAGCAGCCGGAGCGCCTCTCCTGCTGCATACTCGGAGTCCTTCAATTGCGGCGAGACATGGACCCGCCAGTGTGGAAAGTTGGCGTTGATCGCGCGCAGCCACTCGCCGATCCCCGCTTCGCCCGTGTTGATTTCCTGGCCGCCCCCGACCAGGCACACGATGACGGCCCAATCGGCGTGCCGGTCCATGCACGAAATCAGGAACGCCGGCTCGGACATGCTGAATCCACTATGTCCTTTCTTCCGGCGCATGAACCCTTCTGTCTGCTCCCGGTTCCACGCCCGCTGGGCTTCATCGAATAGGGCCACGTGCTCGATCGGCGGCTTGTTGCCGTCGCGGATGCACTCGTCGCGAAAGTGGTGAACGTTCTGAATGAACGCCTTCACCTCGCTCCGCGCTTCGCCGAGTGTGATCCGTTCCGCCGCCCGAAGGCGCGCGATCTTGTCCCGTGCAAGTGCTTCGCAGAGGATCCTGACAAGGGGCCCATTCCCGGAAAGGAACACACTGTACAACTCACTGCCCTTGTCGCGGTGCTTCGTCGCCACGTTCAAACCGACCAGTGTCTTGCCCGCGCCGGGAACGCCTGTCACGAAGCAGATCGCCTTATGCCCCTCGCCGCGAGCCGCGTGCACAACACGATCAATCGTCTCCGATGTCTGCGTCAGGTTGATCGCCTCGGCTTCGCGTCGTGAGATGGCCTCCACGCCATGGCCACCGTAAAGCGCCATCGCCGCGTCGATGATCGTAGGGGTTGGCTTGTACGTCCCCTTGATCCAATGAAGGGTGTCGACCAACGGACCGGCCATCTGATCAGCCAGTCGTTGAAGCAACCCACCGAGCGTGCGAGCAGTCGCGCGAAGCGGCCGCAGAACACCATCGTGATCCGATGTGAACGAATCTGGAATTAAGGGATCGGCTGCGCCTGTCGCCACGACGATCGGAACGATCGTCAGGTGATGGCTGGTACTGTGGAAATTCTTCAAGTCGAGCGCATAGTCCCATACTTGGTTCAGCGCGTCCGCTGTGAACTTCTGCTCGCCGACCTTGAACTCCAACACGTAGATGGCCGAACCGACGCCGAGAAGCACGTCAATGCGCTTCCCCATCCTCGGCACTGCAAACTCAAACGCAATCAACCCGCCAGTCCAAGCCTCGCTCAGGACCGTTCGCATGATGCGGATCTGAGATTCCCAGGCATCGTGCTGGGCCGGCTCGATCGCAAATGACGAGGCTCCTGTCAGCGCCGTCAGAACCCTGTCGTCATTGTCCGCTCGAAACTGCTCAATCCGCGCGCAGTAGTACGCTCGCGAAAGGCGACTCGGTTCGAACTCGGGCCTGGGCTCGCTCACGCCGGGACAAGATACCCGGCGACCGTGCGGAGGCGAGGCCGCCATTGACCCCGCACGGTCGGCGTTGAGGCGCCAGAACCATCGCCCACGCACCCTGCAATCGGCATCAATCTCCGCCAATCCCCGCCAGTATCCGCCAATCTCCCCCGCCCACGCCCCCACCCCTCAACCCGCATCAATAATCTCTCACGAAGGCCCGCGCCGCCCCAAACCGCCCCCTGAGGGCCGGCCAAGGCGGCCGCTCAGGCAGCTATCTGACATCCAAAAACGCGCAACCGGCGAGAACTCGCACGGCCGACGTTCAGCCGGGTCGACCTCACTTGTGGACGATCGAAGAAGCTCAATTCACGCCTGCGGAAAATCACGCACCCCCGCCGACGACCATTGGATCGCGATATTATTGGAAGATGCGCAAATTCAGTGTACACATACGCTGATCACCTTGCTCCTCTTGAAATGCCATTCACGCGGTCCCCCCGCCACCCCCGTTTTTGCCGAAACCGCCAATTTCTCGTACCCTTTTTCCCGCCGCGCAAGCGAAAAGAACGCGCTGCGGCCGCGACAGCCGACCCAACGCCCCAACGGGAGCCAAAACCGTGACCTACAAGACCACCACCGTCCCCGCCGGCGACAAAATCTCCATCGCCAACGGCCGCCTCAACGTCCCCGACACCCCCATCATCCCCTTCATCCGCGGCGACGGCACCGGCCGTGACATCTGGAAGGCCAGCCAGCCCGTCTTCGACGCCGCCGTCCAGAAGGCTTACGGCGGAAAGCGGCGGGTCGCGTGGATGGAGGTCTTCGCGGGCGAAGCGGCCTTCCGCGAGTTCAACGACTGGCTGCCCGAGGAGACCGTCACGGCGTTCCGCGACTTCGTCGTCGGCATCAAAGGCCCGCTGACGACGCCCGTCGGCGGCGGCATCCGCTCGCTCAACGTCGCCCTGCGGCAGATGCTCGACCTCTTCGTCTGCCTCCGGCCGGTCCGCTGGTTCCAGGGCGTCCCAAGCCCGGTCCGCAGCCCCGGCGACGTGGACATGGTGATCTTCCGCGAGAACACGGAGGACATCTACGCGGGCATCGAATACGCCGCCGGCACGCCGGAGTCGCAGAAGCTGCTCGACTTCATCGCCCGCGAGTTCCCGAAGGACTTCAAGAAGATCCGCTTCGGCTCGGCCGACGCGGGCAAGGGCTGGCAGGCGCAGCTCGAGGCGATCGGCACGCCGCACCGCGACGTCCCCGTGCAGGTCGGCATCGGCATCAAGCCGGTCAGCTATCTCGGCACGGAGCGGCTCGTCCACAGCGCCATCGGCTACGCCCTGAAGCACAAGCGCCGCAGCGTCACGCTCGTGCACAAGGGCAACATTATGAAGTTCACCGAGGGCGGCTTCCGCGACTGGGGCTACCAGGTCGCCCGGAACTTCTTCCGCGGCCAGATCGTCACTGAGCGCGAAAGCTGGATCCTCGGCAACCGCGAGGCGAATAAGGACCTCTCCAGCGAGGCCAACGCGCGGATGATCGAGCCGGGCTTCGACATGATGGCGCCCGACCAGCAGAAGAAGGTCGTCGCCGAGGTCGAGACGGGCCTGAAGCTCTGGCCGACGCACGGCGACGGCAAGTGGAAGAAGATGCTGCTCATCAAGGACTCGATCGCGGACATCACGCTCCAGCAGGTGCTCACGCGGGCGAAGGACTTCGACGTCATCGCCACGCTGAACCTGAACGGCGACTACCTCTCCGACGCCCTCGCGGCCCAGGTCGGCGGCATCGGCATCGCCCCCGGCGGCAACATCAACTACATCACCGGCCACGCGATCTTCGAAGCCACGCACGGCACGGCGCCCAAGTACGCCGACAAGGACCAGGTCAACCCCGGCTCGGTCATCCTCTCGGGCGTCATGATGTTCGAGCACCTCGGCTGGCAGGAAGCCGCCGACCTGATCATCAAAGGCCTCGACCGCGCCATCGCAGCCAAGCGCGTGACCTACGACTTCGCCCGGATGATGGAAGGCGCGACCCAGGTGAAGTGCAGCGAATTCGGCCAGGAAGTGATCAAGCAGATGGGGTGATCGGGTAGGGGCGTCGAGCTGCCCGCAAGCGACGATGCCGCGGGCGATGACAGCCAGCCGGTCGCCGATCGAGCGGCCCGGTCCGATGTCGCGTGCGGTGCTGCGCGCTCAGACCTTCATCACCGGCGCATCCCAGAAGTTCACCAGGTCGATGCGCGTGATGATCCCCGCCAGCTTCCCGCCGCGCCGCACCATGACGCCCGTGTTGCCCGAAAGCAGCAGCCGGTACACCTCATCGACCGAGATGTGCTCGACGACTTCCGGCAGCGGCCGCGCCATGATCTCGCGCAGCTTGACCGTCCGCGGATCGCGCCCCTCGTGCAGCAGCCGGGCCAGCGTCACTTCCTGCACGCCGCCGACGACGCGGTTGTCCTCGATGATCGGGATCTGCGAGATCGCCATCTCGCGGAACACGCGGATCGCATCCTGCATCGTATGCTCGGGCGAGAGGGCAAGCAGCTCGCGTTCGCCGACGAACGCGAGCACATCCGCCGCCGTCGCCGGCTTGCGGTCCTCGTCCAGGTATCCGTTCTCGCGCATCCAGTCGTCGTTGTAGAGCTTGCTCAGGTAGTTCCGCCCGGTGTCGGGCATGACCACCACCATAAGGTCATTCGGCGTCAGCCGCTCGGCGTACTTCAGCGCCGCCGCCGTGCACGTCCCGCACGAGCCGCCGATGAGCAGCCCCTCCATCCGCGCGACCTTCCGCGCCGCCGCGAACGACTCCTTGTCCGTCACCCGCACCCACTCGTCAACCATCTGGCTGTTGAACGTCTTGGGCACGTAGTCCTCGCCGATGCCCTCGACCTTCCACGGCTTGGGCGTGCTTCCGGAGAGGATCGACCCGTCGGGATCGGCGCCGATGATCTTCACCTTCGGATTCCGTTCCTTGAGATATCGTGCGACACCGGAGATCGTCCCGCCCGTACCGATCCCGCTCACGAAGCATGTGATCTTGCCGCGCGTCTGTTCCCAGATCTCCGGCCCGGTCGTCAGGTAATGAATCTCCGGATTCGAGAGATTCGTAAACTGGTCCGGTTGCCACGCGTTCGGGATCTCATTCCGCAGCCGCTTCGCGACGCTCGCATAGCTGTCCGGTGAATCCGGCGCGACGTTTGTGGGGACGATCACCACCTCGCCGCCGTACGCCCGCAGCAGGTTGATCTTTTCCTGGCTCATCTTGTCGGGCATGACGAAGATGCAGCGGTAACCCTTCACCGCGGCAACCATCGCGAGACCGACGCCGGTATTGCCGCTCGTCGCTTCGACGATCGTCGAGACGCCGGGCTTGATGAAGCCGTCCCGCTCGGCCTTCTCGATCATGGCCCGCGCGATGCGATCCTTGATGGATTGGCCGGGGTTGAAGAACTCGACCTTTGCATAGATCGGGCAGGGGAGGCCGACGGTGACCCGATTCAGCCGGATGAGCGGCGTGCGGCCGATCGCGTCCAAAACGGTCTCAAACGTATCCATAAAGCCAATCCCCTTTCGCGGAAGCGCCGCACGCGACGGCCGGCGGCCATCATAGCTTGCCCGAAACGCAGCGCCGATCGACGCGCCCGAGAGACCACGCCCCCGCTGATCAGGTCGCCCGTTCAGCGATCTCATCGGCCAGATTCCGCCGTGCGGCCGCCTCAAATCGGCCGTGGAAAAGCGAAGTCTGATAGATGCGCTCCCGTTCGAGCATGGCCTTGAGAAACCGGGTTCGCCCCGCGGCGAATTCTGCGTCGTCGTAGACCGCATATTCGGCCCGGATCGCGCGGGCGTAGGCTTGATAGCCGTCAGCAGCGGCCGCGAGGATCGCCAGGTCGATGTCCGCGACGAGCGCGGCGTCGCGCGTCTCCGCTGGACCGGCGTGTCTGGTCGCGAGGATCATCGTCTCGACGGCGTCCAGAGCGGCTTCAGCAATGCCGAGTCCAATGCCCAGAATACGCGCCGCGGCAGCGGATCGCTGCTCGTTGTCAGGCCGGGCGGGATCGTAGATCGCATCGTGAAGCCAGATTGCGTACTCAGCGATCGCGGGAAATTCGAAAGCTCCCCGCGCGTCGTCGAGCAAGGCCAGGCAGGCGGAGACATGCGAAAGATCATGGTACGCGCGCAGCGGCACTCGATAGGCCGCGTCGACGAGCGAAAACGCGGCATCGACCGCCGGGGCGGAGGCGGCGGTGAGCCGGCGCATCAAGTCGAGCCAGCGATCCCGGCATGCGTCCATCGGCGGAGTGTACGGATTCCGCCTTCGTCGAGCGACCGACGACTCAGGAGTCGCCGAAGATGCGCTCGGATTCCGCGATGCGCTCGGGCAGAGCCTCGACGATCTCGCCGACGGCTGCGGGCGAGACTCCGATGATCGCGAGCTGCTCTTCTGTCACTTCCTGGGCTTCGGCGGTCAGGTAGAAGCCGATCTGGTTCTGGCAGCAGATCGTGTCGGCGACCTGGATCGCGGTCACGATCCGCTTGAAGTCGGCCTGGAGCGTCGATGGGTCGTGGTGGTACTGCACCGAGTATTTGAGGATCGGCGGGAATTTCCAGCGCGAGACAATGGCCGCGCCGAACTGCGTGTGATCGCCGCCGATCGTTGCGCGCTCGGCCGCGACGAAGTTCTGGGTCTGCGTCTCGCAGCGCGTGACAACCTGGCGCAGCTTCTCGGGGAGCAACTGGTACTCGACGAGAAGGCCGACGTCGTGGACAAGTCCCGCCACGAACGTCTCTTCGGGCTGCCCGAAGCTCTTTTCCGCGATCAGCCGCGCGCAGACGCCGACGGCGATGCTGTGGACCCAGAGGTCGCGGACGGCGAATTTTTCGGAGAGATTCCCGGGTCGGAACAGGCGCGAGAGTGAGGCGGCGAGCGCAATGTTCTTGACGGCGCTGAGGCCGAGCATGACGATCGCGCGGTCGAGGTTCGAGATCTGCGACGGCAGGCCGTAAAACGCAGAGTTGACGACCTTCAACACCTTCGACGCGAGGGCGGGGTCGCTGCGGACGATTTCGTGCATGTCGTGCGCGGTCGACTTCGGATCCTCGACGATCTGGATGATCCGCGTCGTGATCTCGGGCAGCGAGCTGATCTCGGTAATTCGTGAGAGCGCCTTCAGCAGTTCGGCCGAAAGACCGCCCGGGTTCCCTTCGCCGGCCGTCGGCGCGGGCGCTGCACTCTGGGGAATGGTCGCGGTGGGAGACGAAGTGAACAGTGCCATCGGCGCAAGCTCCTGCTAGCGTTCTCGTACAGAGAGCAATTCAATAAAGACATCGGCGCGCCAATGGCGGTACTTGGATTTTTCCGCAGTGGTCGATAATCAACCGGCCAGACGCCGTCGCATTGCGTTTCGTGAGCGGAGCGTACACACTTCTCCGTCTACGCTTGGCTGGCCTTGCGCGGTCATCGAGCCGGCGTAAAGTGAGTGGTTTCCCACAAACCTTGGAGTTCACGATGTCCCTGCTTCCCGTCCGATACCTAACCCTCTCCGCCACGGCACTTTGTGCGCTCTCGGCGCCGGCGTCCGCCCAGAATCGGCCGCACGCCGGCATGATGCGCTACCCCGATATTTCGGAAACGAGCATCGTCTTCAGCTACGCGAACGACCTGTGGATCGCACCCCGCGCCGGCGGTCAGGCGACGCCCCTCGCCAGCCCACCGGGCGAAGAGACGTTTTCCCGGTTCAGCCCGGATGGCAAGTCGGTCGCGTTCGTGGGGAACTATGATGGAAACCGCGACCTCTACACGATTCCGGTCGCCGGAGGCGTGCCCTTCCGCGTGACCCATCATCCTGCGGGTGAGTGGCTTCAGGAGTGGACGGGCGACGGAAAGCTGCTGTTCGCGACGAATGGCTACGCGGGCCTCGGCCGGCAGCAGCAGCTTTTCACGGTGCCGGTCGCGGGCGGGCTGCCGCAGGCGCTGCCCGTGCCCTACGGTGCGACGGCGGCCATCAGCCCGGACGGGCAATGGCTCGCGTACACGCCGCACTCGATCAACATGCGGACGTGGAAGCGCTATCGCGGCGGCATGCAGACCGACATCTGGCTGTTCAACCTGAATACGCATGAATCGAAGCGGATGACGGACTGGGAGGGCATCGACTCGATCCCGATGTGGCATGGACAGACGGTTTACTACCTGTCCGACATGGGCCCCGAGCACCGCGAGAACATCTGGAAGTATGACGTCAAGAGCGGCAAGAAGACGCAGGTCACCAAGTTTGCGGATTACGATGTGAAATGGCCGTCCATCGGCGGCGGCGCGATCGTCTTCCAGTACGGCCGGGACCTGCACGTACTCGATCTCCAGTCCGAGCAGTCAAAGGCGGTGGAGATCACGATTCCGGGCGACCGGCCAAAGCTCCGCCCGATTCGCGAGCCGATGAATGACATGATCCGCTCGGGCGACCTCTCGAAGTCGGGCAAGCGCGTCGCGGTCGAGGCGCGCGGCGACATCTTCGACCTTCCCGCGCGTGAAGGTGCGACGATGAACCTGACGCGCACGAGCGGCGTTCACGAACGGCTCCCGGCGTTCAGCCCCGACGGCAAATGGCTCGCTTACTTCTCGGATGAGAGCGGCGAATATGAACTGTACACGCGCTCACTTGACGGTAAGGCGGAGGTCACCCAGCGGACCAAGGGCAGCAAGACCTTTTACTATGGCATGGCCTGGTCGCCCGATTCGAAGCGGATCGCATACGTCGACAAGGCCGGCAACATCCACCTCCTGACGCTCGAGACGGGCGAGACGAAGATCGTCGACACCGATCCGTGGGCGAATTCGCCGGGGATCAGCTGGTCGAACGACTCCGACTGGATCACGTATTCGAAGAACGGCGAGAACAGCGCCGGCGCGATCTGGGTCTACCAGGTTTCCAAGGATACGAAGACGCAGGTGACCACCGGCATGTTCAATGACGGCTCGCCGGCGTTCGATCGCAAGGGCGAATTCCTTTACTACACGAGCAACCGGAACTTCAACTCGCCGAAGTACGAGGATGTCGGGACAACGTTCGTCTACGACGAGACGGCGGTCATGCTCGCCGTGCCGCTGCGAAAGGACGTGAAGTCGCCGCTGCTTCCCAAGAACGACAGCGAGGAGGAGAAGAAGGACGAGAAGAGCGACGAAAAGAAGAGCGACAGCCAGCCGGCGTCGAGCCAGGCGTCGGACTCCCAGCCGGCCTCGAGCCAGACGTCCGACAGCCAGCCCACATCCGCCGAGAGCAAGCCGGCCGAGGAGAAGAAAGAAGAGATCAAGCCGCTCGTCATCGATCTTGACGGATTCGAACAGCGCGCGATCCAGTTGCCGATCAGGAACGGCCGGCTGGGCAACCTGACGGTCAACGGCGACGGCCACCTGATCTACGTCCGCTTCGACCGCGAACCGGCGATCAAGATCTTCGACCCCGGCGCGGACGAAAAGGAGGAGAAGACCGTCCTGGGCGGCGTGGGCGGATACGCGATGTCCGCCGATGGAAAGAAGCTGCTCGCGATGCGCGGGGGCGACATGGCGGTCGTGGATGCCAAGGCCGACCAGAAGATGGACAAGAAGGTCCCGACGGACTCGATGGCCACGGAAATCGACCCGCGGGCCGAGTGGAAGCACATCTTCCGTGAAGCCTGGCGCATCCAGCGCGATTTCTTCTACGACCCGACGATGCACGGCGTCGATTGGGATGCCGTGTACAAGCAGTACGAGCCGATGCTCGCGGACTGCGTCTCGCGCGAAGATGTCAGCGTGCTCATCCGCGAGATGATCTCGGAACTGAACGTCGGCCACGCCTATTACTTCGGCGGCGACGAAGAAAGCCAGCCGAACGTCTCCGTGGGCGTGCTCGGCTGCGATTTTTCGCTCGAAAACGGGGCGTATCGGTTCAAAAGGATCTACCAGGGCGGGCCGTGGGATTCGGATGCGCGCAACCCGCTCAGTGAGGCGGGCGTCAACGTGAAGGAGGGCGAATACCTCCTCGCGGTCAACAACAAGATGCTCGACGTCGCCAAGGACCCCTGGGCGGCGTTCATCGGCCTTGCAGGCAAGACCGTGACCCTGACGATCGGCGAGAATCCGACCTGCGACGACAAGACGCGCAGCGTCGTGGTGAAGATGCCGGGCGGCGACGGCGATCTCCGCTACCGCGCGTGGATCGAGCGCAACCGCGCGTACGTGGAACAGAAGTCAGGCGGCAAGGTCGGATACATCTACGTGCCGGACACCGGCGTCAACGGGCAGAACAACCTGTTCCGCCAGTTCTACGGCCAGATCGACAAGGCGGCGCTGATCATCGACGAGCGCTGGAACGGCGGCGGCCAGATCCCCACGCGCTTCATCGAACTGCTGAACCGGCCTGTGACGAACTACTGGGCGCGGCGCGACGGCAAGGACTGGACCTGGCCGCCGGACAGCCACCAGGGACCCAAGTGCATGCTGATCAACGGCCTGGCCGGCTCAGGCGGCGACATGTTCCCGTGGCTGTTCCGCTTTAACAAGCTCGGCAAGCTGATCGGCACGCGCACATGGGGCGGTCTCGTGGGCATCACGGGCTATCCGCCGCTCATCGACGGCGCTCAGACCACGGCGCCCGCGTTCGCGTTCTATGAGAAGGATGGCACCTGGGGCGTCGAGGGTCACGGCGTTGATCCGGACATCGAAGTGGTCGACGACCCGGCCAAGATGGTCAGCAAAGACGGTGAAGTGGCCGATCCCCAGCTCGACGCGGCGATCGATCTGATGCTCAAGGAAATCGCGGCCAGCGGCTACAAGCCGCCGAAGCGCCCCGCGTACCCGAACCGCCGGGGAATGGGCATCGCGCCGGAAGACAAATAGCGCTGCGGTTTGAATTGCGGCGGACCCGATTATCGAACACCCCGTCGTCGCCGCGCGCGACGGCGGGGTTTTTCTCTTGCGGCGATTCCAAACGGGCCGCTGATCTGTAATGGCGGCCAGCGCCGGGGCGCTGCGATACTGCAGGTAGCCCATCCCGGAGATCGCGCATGCACGCTCATTTCACGCCCAAGACCGCCAAAACCGCCGGGCCGCCGCGGCTCTTCTGGGTCGCCCTTACCATCGCCGTCGGACTCTTCACGCTCGCGCTGAGCCTCTGGGCGATTCGCGGAATCCTCTCGCAGCGGCTCTGGGTTCCGCTCGGGTGGCGTCGCGGGCTTGTCCTGACCGACACGGCCGCCACGCTTGGCGGCGCGGCGATCCTCTGCGGCGCCGTCGCCTACGTCTCGTACGCGGGTCTGCGCGTCCTCGACGGCTGGGAGATCACGGCGGATCGAATCACGTGGTACGGGTGCGTCGGCGGGTTGGTGCTCGCGATCGCCGCCTTCGTCGTGAACGCGCTCTGACGGTCGCAGCCGCCTTATACGACGATCATCCCGTGCTGCGGGCATGACTGCTACGATTCAAACAAGGGGAAAGGGCAATCAGCGGGAGGCGATCGTGATGGCCGGACCGCCGGACTCCGACACGACAAACAGGCGGCGCTCGAACAAGTCGCCGGCGCATCTCTTCGAGTTCACGCTTGCACAATTGCCGGAACTGGATCTCTTTCCGTCTGAGGAGATGCGGCAGATCGCATTTGAGCGAATCGCCCGGCAGGCGGGATCGAGTCTACGGAGTATCGCGGCCGGGATACTGATTTGCGCGGGTGCGGCCGGGACCGTCGTCTTCGGGCTTCGCTGGCTGATTCCGCTGCTGCCGTTCCCGGCTGGGGTCAACCGTTGGCTCACCGCACTGGCCCCGGGAATCGGCGGGATCGCCACTTTTTTGCTGGTTGTGCGGTATCTGCATCGTCACGGCTATCGAGCCGCGCTCCGCCGAGAGTTGCTCGACCAGGGCGTTCCGATCTGCAGGCCTTGTGGCTACTTGCTTCGCGGGCTTTCTGCGGAGTCAAAGCGCTGTCCTGAATGCGGGCGTCTGATTGAGGACAGGATTCGAGCGATTCTTGATGCCGAGAGCCGTCGAGATCGTTCCGACTCGGCGACCGAGCCGCGCACCTGATGTTTGAGCGCCGCCCGCCCCCTGCTGCATACGATCTTCCGTCATGCTCGCCGGTTATCTTTATTTCAACGCCGCCATCTGCCTCGCGTTCGCGGCGTGGTGCACGATCCGTCCGAACGAGACCGCCGCGGCCGTGGGCTTCGCGCTCGATACGCCGGGAGCCCGCAGCGAGTACCTGGTCCTTTACGGCGGACTGCAACTGGGCCTGGGTGTCTTCTTCGCGGCCACTGCAACTGCCCGCCGCCGTCGACCGGCCGGTCTGCTGCTGGCCGTCTGTCTCTGGCCCCCGGTGGCCGCCTACCGACTCGCGACAGTCGCGACCTATCCTGAATTGCAGTCAATAACGTATGTCGTGGCGGGGCTGGAGGGCGCCCTTGCGGCGGCCGCCCTGATTCTCGCGCTTCGACGCGGCCGACGACGACGCCGGTAGAGCGCGCAGGCGGGCGTCAGCGACTCTTCCTGGTCGCGGCGTCCTCATCTTCGAGGACGCGGTAGGCCGGCGTGTCGAGGTCGTCGAACTGGCCGCTGCGCGCGGCCCAGAGATAGGCCCAGACGGCGCCCGCGGCGATGAGCAGTGCCAGCGGAAGAATGACGTAGATCACGGACATCCGGTCAGGCCCCCGTGAGTGCTCGTGCGGCCGCTCCCGGTCGCTCGCGCGGAAAGCTCCGCTGCGAGAACGCGATCGCGATCACGGTAAATGAACTAAGCGGCATCAGCACGGCCGCGATCAGCGGGTTGATGACGCCGGTCATCGCGAGCGTTCCCGCAACTGCATTATAGAAGATTGAAACAGTCATGCCGATGCGGATGGTGCGCATGACGCCGCGGGCGGCCCTGGTGAGTTCGACGATCGGGGCGAGGCCGGGCCGATTCAGATAGGCATCCGCGGCGGCGAGGCTGGCTTCTGCGCCGCCGTGAACGGCGATGCCCACGGTCGCGGCGCTGAGCGCGGCCGCGTCATTGACCCCGTCGCCGACCATGACGACCGGGCCTGCTTTCATCCAATCGCGGACGCAGGCGAGCTTGGTTTCGGGCGTGGCCGCGCCGATGGCGGCGTCGGGCGCGACCCCCAGGTCACGGGCGGCGCGGCGAACGACGTCCGCTTGGTCTCCCGAGAGGATGCGAACCTGCCAGCCGGCGCGGCGCAGGGCGTCGAGCGAGGCGGCTGCGTCGGGGCGGATGGCGTCGCCCACACCCGCGACGGCGGCGACGCGACCCGCGACGGCGATGCGGACGGGCGTCAAACCGCGCGCGGCGAGGTCGGATTCGTCGCGCGCGACCCATTCGGGGACGTCGAAGTCGGGGGCTGAGACGAAGGCGGAGGAACCGGCGACGATGCGGACGCCGTTCACGTCGCCGGCGATGCCGCCGCCGGTGGTTTGGGTGACGTTTGCGATTTGAGTGCCGGCTGGTTCGTCGGCGGGTTGGGCCGCCCGCCGGCGCGGCGGGTTCTGATCGGAACCGGCCTGACCCGCGTGCTGGCGCACGGGGATCTGACCCGCGCGCTGGCGCTTGGGGCTCTGAAAATCACTCGCTTGCGCGAGGGCGCGGGCGAGCGGGTGGCTGGAGTGGGCTTCGAGTGCGGCAACCGCGGGGATGAGCGATGCGTCGCCGCGCCATTCGACGAGGCTGGGCCGGCCGGCGGTGAGCGTGCCGGTCTTGTCGAGGACGATCGTGCCGGGGCGGGCGAGGTTTTCGAGCGCGTCTCCGCCCTTGATGAGGATGCGGCGGCGGGCGGCCCGGCCGATGGCGACGGTGATCGCCAGCGGCGTGGCGAGGCCGAGGGCACACGGACAGGTGACGATCAGCAGCGCGGAGGCGTAGTCCGCAGCGGTCGAGAGGCCGCTGGGCAGCCAGAAGAGCAGCGTGGCGCTCGCGAGGACGAGGACCGCGGCGACGAACCACCCGGCAATGCGGTCGGCAGCGCGGACAATCGGGGCGCGGCGGCGGGCGCATTCTTCGACGAGCTGCATGAGCTTGCCGACGCGGGTATCAGCGCCGGCGGCCTGTGTGACGACGACGAGGCGGGCGGAGAGGTTGATCGAGCCGGCGTGGACGGCGGTGCCGATCGCGACATTGACGGGTTGCGATTCGCCGGTGAGGAGCGATTCGTCGACCTGTGAGGCGCCTTCCGAGACGACGCCGTCGACGGGAATCGAGTCGCCGGCGCGGACTTCGAGTCGCATGCCGGGCTGAACGGATTCGATCGAGATTTCCCGGACGGTCGCCTCTTCGACGAGGCGGGCGGAGGTCGGCGTCAGGGAGAAGAGCAGCTCCAGCGCATCGGATGCGCCGCGCTGCTGGCGATACTGGATCCAGCGGCCGATGAGAAGCAGAAAGACGAGGACGGTGAGCGAGTCGAAGTAAATTTCGCCGACGCCGCGGATCGTGGCGACGCAGCCGGCGATAAGGCCGACGCCGAGGCCGATGGCGATGGGCAGGTCGAGGTGCGGCGTGCGAGTGCGGATCGCGACCCATGCGCCGCGGAAGAAGAGGCTGCCCGGCCAGGCCAGGGCGAGCACGGTGATGAACATGCTCACCCAGCGGAAGAGCGTGGCGTGGTCGGCGGCGAGGCTCTCGAACATGCCGCTGTAGAGCGCCAGGGCCAGGAGCATCGCATTTCCCGCGCAGGCGCCGGCGACGCCGATGCGCGAGAGGAAGCGGCGCTCCTCGGCGGTACGGGCGGCGCGGGTGCCGGCTTCGCGGTCGGGGTGCGGCGGGTAGCCGATCCGCTCCAGCGCGAGGGCCACGCGGGAAAGCGGCAGCTGCGCCGGGTCCCAGGTGACTCGGACGAGAGCCCGCGGGAGATTCAACGTTGCATCTACGACGCCGGGGGCCAGGCGCGGGAGTTTCTCCACGAGCCAGACGCAGGCGGCGCAGTGGACGGCGGGGAGGAAGAGCTCGGTCGTCGCGAGGCCCGAGGGAAGCGTGCGAACGTAAAGCGACTGAAACGCCGCGTCGTCGAATTCCTCGTAACGCCGGCCGGAGGTCGCGGCGGGCCGGTTTTCGCTTTCGGCCTCGGCGCGGAGGCGGTAGTACTGCTCGAGGCCGCAGGAGTGGATGATCTCGAAGACGCTGCGGCAGCCTTCGCAGCAGAAGGAATGCTCGCTCTCTGCGGCGATCAGGCCGGCGGGAACGGGCAGGTTGCAGTGGGCGCAGGCGACCTCGGCGCACTGGCGCGCGGCGCTCGCCCGGGTCGATGACATCGAAGGCGACATCGCCACTTGCTACGGTTCCTCCGAATGGCAGCAGGGCATTTCTTCTTCCGCCGCGTGGGCGGCGTTTTCGACCGCAGACGACGCCGCCGGCCGGCGGGCGAGCGCCGCGAGGGCCTCGGGCGATGTGCCGAGGCGCCCGAGCATCGTGAAGACGCCGATCGCGACGACAGCGAGCGACGTGATGGTCGGGATGTATCGCCGGAGGGCTGCCGAGGCCATCCGGACACCGACGCCGAGTGACAGCAGAACCGGGACGGTACCCGCCCAGAAAGCCGCCATGACCAGTGCGCCGAGCAGCGGTGACGCCGTTGCGCCGGCGCTGATGACGAACATGTAAAGCCAGCCGCACGGCAGCAGCGTGGTGAGCAGTCCGAGCGCGCCGGCGCGGTGGAACGCCGGCAGCGTCGTGACGCGGCGGACGGCGCGGGCGATAAGCGTGTTTGAGCCGGCGCCGAGGGGGCCGAGAGGGACGCCGGCGATCCGCGCGAGCATTACCGCGCCGTAGGCGACCATGAGCCCGCCCGCGAGGATGGCCGCGGCCCGCTGCACGCCTGCAAATGCCCCGCCGGCGTCGATCGCTGCGCCGAGGGCGCCCGAGATCACGCCGAGCGTCATGTACGTGAGCAGGCGCCCACCGTGATACGCCAGGTGCATCGGCCATTGCGGCTCGCGGCGGAGTCCGGGGCCGAGCGTGACGCGCCCGCCGCAGTCGACTGCGACGGCGACAAATGCGCCGCACATCCCCGCGCAGTGGAGGCTGCCGAGGAGGCTGGCGATCAGGACTGTGGCGACGAGTGTGAGCATGACTCCTGTTCGTAGCCGCTACGGCAGGTAACGGTCTTCGATGAACGTAAATCGGTCTTCGCCACGGACGATCTCGAATCGCATCTCCCAGACGCCTCCGCGGTCGATGGGCAGTGTTCCGACATAGGCAAGAGCGTCGGGGTCCCAGGGAAGCGCTGTCGTCGAGCGATTCCCGGCGTCAGCGTGGAAGAACGACTCGACGGAAACTGTCGCGCCGTCGATCGAAGCGCCCGTGCGGTCGACGATCTGCAACCGCGTAGCCCGCGTGCCGCGGGTCGACTGGTCGGCAAATTCCAGGGCGGGCTTCCAGCCGAGAGCGCGATTCGCAGCAAGCTGGCGGGCCGTTTCGTCCCACTTCAGTGCTTTCTGGTAGTAGTTGGGCTCAATGGCAAACGTCGGATCCGTGACGGCGTACCAGATCAGCGCGCCGGCGGCCGAAAACTGCGCGACGATGAGCCCGACGATGAACAGCGGCCAGAATCGCCCGCGCGATGGGGCGCGGGGCGCGCCGTCGGGTCGGTGATGTGCATCGACATTCACAAGTTCCAGCATGGCCCGTACTCCTGAAGCCCCTTCATGGGTGGCTTGGGCCGATGGCCGCGCCGAAATCGCTTCGTTCGTTGAAGATCAATTCCGCGGCCATCTGCCGGTGCCATCCATGTCCCACCGCTACGGCCCGACGAGCGTGAACCGGACGTCACGCTTGAACCCGTGGCCGTCGCTGATTCGGACAATCGCCTCGCACCGCCCGTGGTTGAACGCCGTCCGCGGCGCAATGATGGCAAGCCCGTCGGTACGCGTCGCCCCGGCCGCGACGTGCATCGGGTTTTCACTGACATTGAGTTCGCCGTCCGAAGGCACAACAAGGCTGAGCGAATACTCGGCCTCATTCCGCGTTCGGTTGGTGATTTTCACCTGAAGCTGGTTCGAGATGCGCCGGTCCGCGAGTTCCGCAAACGGCATCCCTCGGCCGCGCAGCAGGCTGATGTCCGCGGGCGCCTTTGTGATCAGCAGGAACGTGAGCGCGCCAAGCAGGCCGGCCAGGATGAGCGGGTAGAGGATGACGCGCGGTCGGAGGAGCCGCCGCGGTTCGCGGAGCATCTCGGCCTGCGAACCGTAGCGGATGAGGCCGCGCGGCCGGCCGATCTTGTCCATGACCGCGTCGCAGGCATCGATGCACTGCGCGCACGCGACGCACTCGAGTTGAAGGCCGTTGCGAATGTCGATGCCCGTCGGACAGGTCACGACGCAGAGGCCGCAGTCGACGCAATCGCCGCGGGAGCTCGGCGCGTCCGACTGGCGCATCACGGGTAGCTCGACCGAAGCCGACTTTGAAAGCTTGCCGCGCGGCTCGCCCCGCCGCTCATCGTAGCTGATGATCAGCGAATGCCGGTCGAGCAGCACGGATTGAAGCCGGCCGTACGGGCAGGCAACGATGCACGTCTGCTCGCGGAACCAGCAGAAGTCGATCAGCATCAGGCCGGTCGTGATGGCCATGACGAGAAATGACGTCGGGTGTTCGAGCGGACTGCGCGTCACCCAGACCTTGAGCGCGTCGACGCCGACGAAGTACGCGAGGAACAGATTCGCGAGCAGGAACGAAACGAGCACATATGTCGCATACTTGAGGCCGGTTCGGAGTGGGCCGGGTTTGGTGGCGCGGCCCTGGCGGTTGGGCGGGCCGTTGAAGAGGCGCTCCAGCGGACGGTAAAGGAACTCCATGTAAACGGTCTGCGGACACGCCCAGCCGCACCAAATGCGGCCGAGCAGCGCCGTGACGAGGAAGATCGCGAGGACGGAGCTGATGAGCAGCAAGGCCAGCAGAACCGTGTCCGTCGGCAGGAACGTGACGCCAAATAGTGAAAACTCGCGCTTGAGGATGTCGAGAAGGATCGCGGGCTTGCCGTTGATCTTCCAGAAGGGGAGCAGGACGAAGAGCGCGATCAGGGCGTAGGCGACGACGCGCCGCGCGGTCAGGAACCGGCCGCGCGAAACAAGCGGCCGCAGCCAGCGGCGCGATCCGTCGCGGTTGAGCGTGGAGAGGACCTGGTCGGGTGAGTCGAGCAGCGAGCCGCCCGTTTCGCGGCCCGGTGAATCGGTCGTCGATTGCTTCACAGTGGGTCTCGACACAGGCCCGCCGGCCGCCGATCCGCCGGGACCGGCCTTGCTTTCGGAGCTCTCCTGTTCGAGGACGCTCGACACGCTTCCGTTCCTTATTGTCGCAAGCCCGCCCGGCTGTCGACTCGCGCATCCGGACTAGGGCTTGCCCGGAGCCGCTTCCAGTTTCGGCCACGGCGGTATCTGCTCGCCTTCCGGTGCGCGGCCGGCGACGTTCCTGCCGCGCAGCCCCGCGACGTAGGAAGCGACGAGCACAATCTCGTTCTGGTGCAGCCGTGCCTTCCACGCGGGCATCGCGTTATTGGCCGCACCCTCGGCAACGACACGTACGATGTCGGCCGGCGTCTTGACGTTCTTGTAGACGTCATCCGTCAGGTTCACGCCCGCGCCGGCCATTCCCTGGCCCTCGGCGCCGTGACACTGGACGCAGTTCGCCTTGAAGACGGATTCGCCGATGACACCCCATTCCTTGTCGCCGACGTATTTCATGACGGTCGCGGTGTCGCCCTTGAGAACGATTCCCTTGAACTGCGCCAGAAGCGCGGCGGATTGATCGCGCTGATGCCGTTCTTCGATCCGCCAGCCCAGGTCGCCGAAGTGGTAGATCAGAAAGTACGGGAACGCGAAGGCGATCGTCAGCCAGAAGAGCCAGTGCCACCAGCCCGGCGTCGGGTTGTCGTACTCCTGGATCCCGTCATATTCGTGATCGGTCAACCGGTCGTATGGAACCTGGCTCATCGGAGGTCACTCCCGTTGTCATCGTCGAGGGGGATCTGTGCGGCGTCGGTCATCTCGGATCGGCTGGCGCGAAGGACGCGGATGAGGATCAGCACGAACACGCCCGCAAAGATGGCCATGGCGATCTTGGGATAGAAGGCCAGATCCATGTAGCTCATGATGTCGGAGAGTCGCATGTTCGGGCCTCCTAGTGTCCCGCCGCAGCAGCCGTCTTCGCCTCGCCGGCGGGCGCCGCTGGCGGGGGCTTGCTGATGTCCGTTCCCAGCCGCTGGAGGTACGCAATGAGCGCGATGACCTCGCGGTCCTTCATCGTGGCGACGAGTTTCGCCTTTTCATCCGGCGTGAGCGTCGCTACGCCGTCTTTCTTCAACTTGTCGACGAGTTCCGGAGGGGCCATTTCCTCCGGCGGCGACCCCTGATCGAGGACTTCGCCCGCGATCTTCACCGCCTGCTCCCGCGCCATGTCGGCAGCCTTGCCCTTCACGGCTTCGCCATAGGGAACACCGATCATCGCCATCGCATTCACACGCGGCTGTACAGACGCATAATCGAGCTGGTTTTCAAGCAGAAACGCGTACCCGGGCATGATCGAGCCGCTGCTGTACGCCTGCGGATTGCGGAAGTGCGTCAGGTGCCAGAGGTGGTTGCGGATGCCGCCTTCGCGGGCGAGATCCGGCCCGATGCGGCGGCTACCCCACTGGAAGGGATGGTCATACACGAATTCGCCAGGCTTGCTGTATTCGCCGTAGCGCTTCGTTTCGGCGAAGATCGGCCGGATCTGCTGCGAATGGCAGTTGTAGCAGCCCTCGCGGATGTAGATATCGCGGCCGCAGAGCTCCAGCGGCGTGTAAGGCGTCACTGTCGCGATCGTCGGCACATTCGAGCGGATGAGGAACGTCGGGACCATCTCGAATGCAGAGGCCACGAGCACCGCGATGGCCGTCCAGACCGTAAACCGCAGCGGCAACCGTTCCCAACGGCGGTGCCACCAGCCCTGCTGCCAGTTGTCGATGCCGCGGGCCCAGCCAGTGACGTTCTTGACGCGCGGCTCTGGTCGCGGCGGATCGACGTAGGTCGCCGAAAGCGCAGGGGCCTGATGGACGGGCTCCTCGTACCGGGCCGGGCGGGCCGCCCAGGTGCGGAAAAAGTTGTACGCACACAGGAGCGCGCCGGCGATAAAGAGCAGGCCGCCAACCACGCGGAACCAGTAGAACGGGATAAGCCGCGTGACGGTTTCGATGAACTCGGGGTACATGAGCTGGCCGGTCGAGTCGAACGCGCGCCACATGAGGCCTTGCGTGATGCCGGCGACGTAGATCGACGAGATGTACATGACGATGCCGATCGTGCCGAGCCAGAAGTGCCACTCGGCCAGTTTTCGGCTGTAGAGCTGGGTCTGGAAGAGCCGCGGCAGCAGCCAGTAGATCATGCCGAAGGTCATGAAGCCGTTCCAGCCAAGCGCGCCGCCGTGGACGTGGGCGATCGTCCAGTCGGTGTAGTGGCTGAGCGAATTGACGGTCTTGATCGAGAGCATCGGGCCTTCGAAGGTCGACATGCCGTAGAAGGTGATGCCGACGACGAAGAACTTCAGCACGGGGTCGGCGGTGACCTTGTGCCACGCGCCGCGGAGCGTGAGGAGGCCGTTGATCATGCCGCCCCAGCTCGGCATCCAGAGCATCAGGCTGAAGAGCATGCCCAGCGTGCTCAGCCAGCCGGGGATCGAGAGATAGTGCAGGTGGTGGGGGCCGGCCCAGATATAAATGAACACCAGCGACCAGAAGTGGATGATGCTCAGGCGATAGCTGAACACGGGCCGCTCGGCCGCCTTGGGCAGGAAGTAATACATGAGCCCGAGAAACGGCGTGGTCAGGAAGAATGCGACGGCGTTGTGGCCGTACCACCACTGGACGAAGGCGTCCTGGACGCCGGCGTAGAGCGAGTAGCTCTTGGTGAGCGATACGGGGATGGCGAGGCTATTCACGATGTGCAAAATCGCGACGGTGACGATCGTCGCGATGTAGAACCAGAGTGCAACGTACATGTGCCGCACGCGCCGAACCGCCAGTGTGCCGAAGAAGTTGATCGCGAAGACGACCCAGACGGCGGCGATCGCGATGTCGATCGGCCATTCCAGCTCGGCATATTCCTTGGAGGTCGTGATTCCGAGGGGGAGTGTGACCGCGGCGGCGACGATGATGAGCTGCCAGCCCCAGAAGTGGATGCGGCTGAGCACGTCGCTGAACATGCGGGCCTTGCAGAGCCGCTGCGTCGAGTAGTAAACGGCCGCGAAAATCGCATTGCCCGCGAACGCGAAGATCGCCGCGTTGGTGTGCAGCGGGCGCAATCGGCCGAAGTTCACATATTGAACAAAGTTCGCCTGCGGCCAGGCGAGCTGCACCGCAACAATCAGCCCGACCAGGAACGCGACGAGACCAAAAACGAGCGTCGCCAGCGTAAACATCCGGACGATGGCGTCGTCATAGACGAAGCTCTGCATCGGCCCGGCCGCCGATTCTCCGTGGGTCCTGTGCTCCGTTTCGATGTGCGTAGTGGTGCCACTCGCTGCGGTCGCCATCGCGGTTTCGCTCCTGCGGTTGATCCCGAACTCCCTTGCAAGGCCGGATGGATGACAAGCTGCGTGCCACCGCGCGTGGGCTGATAGTCCAATACTGATCGCATTTCGAGGTAACCTGTCCAATTTAAGTGGGTTACGATCAAAGAATCAGGTAATCCGGCGGGCTCCCGGACTGCTGAATTCCACTCAACCGCGCGCGGGGTGCGGCGGCTCACACAGTGAACCGTCGTGATTCGGCGCGGTTGTGCGTAATTTCGCGCAGTCACCGGCCCTTCTCATCCGCGGGTTTTTCCCGGAACCAACGGGGCCGCTGGACGTCGTGTGGAGGGATGGGGCGGGTGCCGATCGGCGGGCCCTCAGACTCTCGCGTTCGGCAGCGCGATCCCGCCGACGAGCGTGTGAAATCCGGCCGCGCGGTACGCGTCGATCAGCGTGCGATAGAGGACGCGACCCATTCCCCGCCCCGTCAGATCGGGGCGCAGGTAAATCCCCACCTCGGCCGTAAACCGGTACGCGGCGCGGTCACGCCAGGGTCCCGCCTTGGCGAATCCCCCGAGCACTGCGTCGATCATCAGCGACAGGTGGGGGTATCGATCGCGCCGCGACTGCCATGCGGCGCACAGTTCATCCGCCGCAAGGGGCTCCTCGTCGAAGTGGATCGCCGTCTCGCGGATGTAGTGGTTTGTGATTCGCGCGATCGCGTCGAAGTCGTCGGAGCACGTCGGGCGGATCGTCATGGCGCCGGAACTGCCGGCGGGGTTGTACGTGCACGCTCGAGGCCGGCGAGCCGCTCGGCACGGTAGATCCCATGTTGATCGAGCGCGCCGAGATGAAGCCACGCGGCGGGCGCTTCGGGATCGTTCAGTTCCGTGAGGATCTGAGCGCGGCGATACGCAATGTGCGGGTCCGCGTTGAGCAGCGCGCGGTTCGCATCGATGACGCGTCGCGCGCTTTCATAGTCTCCGCCTGCGAACAGGCGTTCGAGCTCGGCGAGCGTCGTGCGCCGGGCCGCGGCAGAGAGACCCGGACGCTCGGGAGCCTGACCTGCCCCGAGCAGAAGTCCCTGCGCGGCGATGTAGATCAGGCACGCGACAATGATCGCGAGATTCTGTGCCCAGCCTGGGACATCGTCCGGCGCAATCAGCCGGGCGAGGAGCGCCGTGTTCGCGCTGACGATAAACGCGAGGCCAAGGACCAGCCCCGTCCTCAGCCGGCCGAGGATGACAAGCCCCCCGCCGGGGACGAGCAGGTTGAGCCATGTGGACAGCCGGTGCGGCGCTCCGGCCGGCGGGAGTATCGGCATGGACACGTAGGCTACCCCCGCACGGTGCGGGAAGGAAGGCGATCTGCGAGCCGGGCCAGCAGCCGCTGCGCGCGGCGTTCGGTCGCTCTGGGCGATTCCGACCCGGCACGAACACGCAGCGAATACGCGGGCCCCGGTTCCGCGCGGCCGGCTCAAACCGAAAGGAAAAGGCCGCGCCGCTGGACCCGGAGTCTGTCGGCGCGGCCGTTGGTTCATTTCCGGTGCGGCTCCGCGGTCGAAGCCGACGCGGGTGGCTTACCGTCGGCGGATCACCGCGAGGCCGCCGAGCGCGAGCAGCGCCAGGCTGGCCGGTTCCGGAATATTCGCCGAGCCGGGTGTGTCAAACGCCGGGAAGTCGTTGAACGGCTCGAACGCCCAGGGACCGTCGCCGTTGGGGTAGCGATAGACGTGAGCCGGGCTGAAACCGCCGTCCGGACCGACCTGCGTCGAACTGTAGGGCAGCTCGGAGGTGCCGCCGAAGAGCACCGAGACGCTGTCGACGATGCTCGTCCACGGGGTAATGTCGAAAATGCCGTCGTCATTGGTGTCGAGATCGGTGTTCGCTGCACCGCTGAAACCGGAGACGAGCATGTGCGTCACCGTGTCGCTGTTCTCGAAATTCAGGGGATTCGAGCCGGCAAGCACCGTGTCCGCGTTTCCGATGCCGAGGGTGAATGTCGACTCCACGGCCAGAAAATAACCGTCGGCGGGGATGCTGAAGCCTGCGAGTGAACTGGCCGACTCGATCACGCCGCTGGCGCCCGTGCCGTCGCCGACGACGATGTACCACAGGTCATTCAGCGACTCGCCCGCGTTGCCCGCGAGCTCGAAATACTCATCATTGTCCGTGCTGGGCTGATCGATGCGGATCTCGTTGATCGTGACGCTGGCGGACGCGATCGCCGCAAGCCCGAGCGCGGCCAGACCGAAAGCAAATCGTCGCATGGAACCTCTCCTCACTCCTGAAGTTGAAACGGTAAAGGGAAACCGAAGACTCCTCCGGTGCGTAGCGTAGCGACCCGCCTGTCTGGAAACAACGGGCAACGCGCAAAGATCCTGTTAAGTTATTTCCGCGGGGAGCCCGGATCCGTGCGCGTCTTGACGGTCGACGAGGCGCTCTCTAGCATCAATAAGCTGTTCCGGAGGCGTGACTTAGGGGTTGATGCGCGCTGCGGAACACGCCGATGCAACTCGCAGCGGGGCTGGGAGGCCGGATGGACCTGATCAACAACGTCGCGCGCCGGGCGGGCGAATGGCTGCGTGGCGTGGGTCCGCAGCACGACATTGTCATTTCGACGCGCATCCGGCTGGCCCGCAACATCCGCGGCTTCTACTTCCTCTCGCGCGCGGACGGCGGGATGCGGGCGGAGATCTGCGATACGGCCACCCGGGCGATCCGCAAGGCGCGCGGGCTCGGCGAATTCGTCCATGTCGACGTCGAGGCGCTCGAGGAACTGGATCGCAAACTGCTCGTGGAGCGGCAGCTCATCAGCCGACAGCAGGCCGAGGGCGACGGCGCCCGCGCGGTCGCTTTCGACCCCACCGAGGCCTCCTCGATCATGATCAACGAGGAGGACCACCTGCGCATCCAGGTCATGCGCAGCGGCCTCCAACTCGACGAGGCCTGGGAGCAGGTCAACGCCATCGACGACGCACTCGACGAGCGGCTCGATTACGCCTTCCACAGCCAGTACGGCTATCTGACTGCCTGCCCGACGAATGTCGGAACGGGCATCCGTGTGTCGATGATGCTACATCTTCCGGCGCTGCGGCTCACCAACGAGCTGGAGCGCGTCGCCCAGGCCGCGAAGGACCTGCGGCTGGCGATCCGCGGGCTCTACGGCGAAGGAACGGAAGCGCTGGGAGACTTCTTCCAGATCTCAAACCAGATCACGCTCGGGCGGAGCGAGCAGGAGATCATCAACGACCTGGGACGCGAGGTGATCCCCAAAATCGTCGAGTACGAGAAGGCGGCGCGGGCGGCGCTGCTCAAGGGCCGGCTCAGTGCGCTGGACGACAAGATCTTCCGCGCCATGGGCCTGCTGCAGTCGGCGCGGCTCATCAGCTCGAACGAGGCCATGCAGTGCCTCTCGCACGTCCGCATGGGCGTGCACGTCGGGCGATTGAAGTCGATCGACCTGCGGACGGTGAATGAGCTGTTCCTGCAGACGCAGCCGGCGCATCTGCAGAAGCTCCAGGGAGAGCGCCTCAACGGCGAACAGCGCAGCGTCGCCCGGGCTTCGTTGATTCGGGCGCGGTTGAGTAACAACTGAGTTGCGACGTCGCTACGGATGGGCGGTCAGACGCGACGCCCCAGAGTCGTCTGCTTTTTTCGAGCGTCCAGCCGAAAACTGAGTTGATCGAAGACGCCATGCCGGCCAAGCAGATTTGGGACCGAGTCAGAGTCGGCGAACGCGATGTCGATTGTCCAAGCCCGTCGATCCAATTCGAACCGCACCGGATGGACAAACGTCGTCGTCACGCCACCACCGACACCGCGCAGTTTCTGACGCACTCCGGCGGCAAGCTGAATACCGAGAAGCTCGGCGACCGACCGCCTTGCCAGCGAAATCGGCGCGCCGGTGTCAACGAGGAACCAGATTGAACGAGCAAACCCATCACCGGAGAGGAGTCGGAGCTTGACCAGTGGCACCCACGTATCGCCGAAGAAAAGATCGGTTTTCGACTTGTGCCAGGGGAATGTTGCCATCAGACATGGCGTTCCGGGTGATCCACGAACAGCAGCGACCATTCATCCGGGGGCGCGATAAGGTCGGCCTTTGATGCAACCTCGACCGCGTCCCGGCCCACCGCGATGACGCGGTTTTGCCAGATGGCGATCGCCTGTCCACGGTATTTCTCGCGAATTCGAGCGCCGTTGACGGCAAGCCAGCGGTCATCGGACATGAGCCGGCGTACGCGCGATTGCTTTGGCTTGCGCTTTGAGAGCTTCATTGCCGAAATCGTACACGCCCGGGGCGGGCTGCTTCAATTCGAAGTAACATGGATCATGCCATTATCGTGATCGGGTTCCGCGCGGCAGACCTAGCTCGACTCTATCAGCATGCGATGGATGAGCTCGAAAACCCGCGAAAGATGATAATCGTCGTGACACGCTGAGAAATACAGCCCATCCACCAGCCGCATCGGCAGATTCAGCCGCGGATGAACGGCCGTGCGGCCGAAGACCGATGAATCCAAGCTCTCCAGGCGCTCGACAAAATCCCCGCGGATCTGCCGCAGCTCCGCCGTAATCGCCTCCGGCGCTCTCTGGTTGAAGTCCGCCGTGTTCGTGGCCGCGTTGGTCAGGTCCGCGGCCGAGAGCGTCGGCTTTCCGGAAAGGTAGTCGTCGAGCCGGCGCTCCCAGAGGTCGTCGAGGATGATCAGGTGACCGAGGTTCTCCAGGATCGACCAGCCGCGGCCGTTCTCGCGGCGGGTGAGGATGTCCGCGGGGGCCGCCCCGGCCCTGGCGAGCGCGGCGGCGCGGGCGACGTGCTCCTCCGCGCGGGCGGGCAGGCCTCGGAGGCGCTCGATGAACTCCGGGTACCATTCGACGGGAAAGTCGAACGAAAACCTGCGCTCGAACCAGGGGATTCTGTTGCTCACGTGCCGACCTCCCTTCTCATGTTCGGCGGTTGATGGATGCTATCAGACGGCCGTTGCCGCGACGCGCCTGAGAATCCCGGGAAGCCGCTCGAACACCGCATCCACCTCGGCGTCGGTCGTCATTCGACTCAGTGAGAAACGCACCTGTCCCTGCGCGAGCACGGGATCGAGTCCCATGGCCTGAAGGACGTGCGACGGCTCGAGCGACCCGCTGCTGCACGCCGCGCCGCTCGAGGCGCAGATCCCCGTTTCGCTGAGCAGGAGCAGAACGGCTTCCGACGCGACGCCGGGGAAACAGATGCACGATGTATTCGGCAAACGCGGACCCGCCGCCGCGATCGCGACGGCGCCCGGCACTCGCGCGAGCAGCGCGGATTCAAGGCGATCGCGCAGGGCGGCCACGCGGACCATCTCCCGGGCGGGCGCGCAATCACCGGCCAGAAGTTCGCACGCGACGCCCAGGCCGACGATCGCCGGCGCGTTCAGCGTCCCCCCCCGACGGTTCTGCTCCTGCGGGCCGCCGAGCTGCTGCGGCCGGAGAGACACGCCGCGACGGATGTACAGCGCGCCGCAGCCCTTGGGGCCGTGGATCTTGTGGGCGCTGAGGCTGAGCAGGTCGACTCCGAGGTCGGCCACGTTCACGTCGATCTTGCCGAGCGCGTTCACAGCGTCGGAGTGCACGACTGCGCCGCGCTTTCGGGCGAGATCGGCCACTTCACGGACAGGGAAGATCGCGCCCGTTTCATTGTTGGCGAGCATGATGGAGACGATGGCGGTGTCATCACGGATGGCGACGGTAAGTTGATCGAGGTCGAGCCGGCCATCGGAGTCGACGCCGACGAGCGTGACCTCAACGCCTTCGCGGCGCAGGGCCTCGGCGGGTTCGAGGATCGCGTGGTGCTCTATGGCCGAGATGACGACGTGACGTCGGTCGGGCCGGGCGGCGAGCGTGCCGCGCAGGGCGAGATTGTCGGATTCCGTGCCGCCGCTGGTGAAGACGATTTCGCTTTCGCGGGCGGCGATGAGGCGGGCAACGTGCGAGCGGGCCTGCTCGACCTGAGCGCCGACGGCCGCGCCGAACTGATGCAGGCTTGATGCGTTGCCGTAGTGCTCGCGCAGCAGCGGCAGCATGGCGTCGACGACGCGCGGGTCGGGCTGCGTCGTCGCGTTGTTGTCGAGATAGGCCAGCGGCCGCGGCCCGGCTTCCATGCCACGATTCTACAGCGGTGCTCCCCGGCGGGCGTTTCTCGAATACGCACCGACGCTGCCCGGAAAACCACCGCTCCGGCGCTGCGGCCACGATTCCGAAGGGGTCGCCCCTGCCAACCTGGACGCCGCCACCGCCTCAGACTACACGTTACCGCACCATGTGCTCGATTCGCCGGCCGGCCGTTCAATTCACGCTCATCGCCGCGCTCTTCGGAGTGGCGGTGGGACTGTTCATTCACCTCGGTCTCCACGTGTCGCGTCTTCCCGCGTGGCTGCTTTCTGTCAACGCCGTCACGTTCCTCTTGTATGCGTACGACAAGCGGGTTGCCGGTGGAACCTGGCCGCGCGTGCCGGAGGTTACGCTGCATGTGCTGGCGGCCGGCGGTGGGTCGCCCGCCGCGCTCTTTGCGCAGTGGCTGCTGCGGCACAAGACGGTGAAGCCCACGTTTCAGCGCGTCTTCTGGGCGATCGTTGGCGCGCAGGCGGTGCTGTGCGCGGTGTATCTCTATTGGCGCTGGTAATCGGCGATTGCCGACGGCCGGCGTCAGTGCCGGCGGAGCGAACGGCGCCGCTTGAGGCCCAGCAGGAGCAGCGTCGTCGGCAGCATGGCCAGCGATGCACCTGTACCGCAGGCGCCGCACGCCGCGGGGTCTTCCTCCACGATCACGACCGGCTCGGTGACGTTGAACGTGTCCGACGTCGTGCCGGTCAGCGTGCCGGACGTCGCCTGGAGCGAGACCGACGGGCAGGCCGTGTCGATCGAGAGAATCGCGAACGTCGCCAATCCGCCGACCGCGGCCGCAGAGGTCGCCGAGAGCGTTCCGCCGCACGACGACACCAGGGTCAATTGGACGGTTGCGTTGCTGTCGGTACGTTTGCCGGTGGCGTCAACGATCTCGACGGAGACCGGGGGATTGATGGCCTGGCCCTCTTCGACGGCCGAGGGTTGCTGAACGAAACGCAGGGCGGCGGGCGGGAGCGGCGTCACCGTGAAACTGTCGGAGATGTCTCGGAGGAGCGCGCCGGAGGCGGCTTCGAGCTGGACATTCGTACACGGCGTGTCGATTTTCACGGCGTCGAACGTGGCGAGGCCGGCGACGGCCGTGGCCGCGCCGCCGCTGATGGTGCCGCCGCAGGCCGACTGAAGGACCAGGTCGACGGTCGCCGTCGAATCGGTGCGGTTGCCAAAGATGTCCTCGATCTCGACGGTGACGGCCGGTGCGATCGAGAGGTCTTCCTGGACGGTCGTCGGCTGCTGGATGATGCGGAGCAGCGCGGGGGCGGCGGCGGTGATATCGAACGCGGTCGTCTGGACCGGCGCGCCTACGCCGGAGGCTGAGAGGCTGTAGTCGGCGATGGCCTGGTTGATGCGGAGATTGTCGGTCGCGTTCCACGTGGCGACGCCTGCGACGGCCAGCTTGGTCAGGCTGGTGTCGACGAGCAGGGGCCAGCCGCCGGGATTGATGGCCGAGTCGAGCGTGATCGGGTCAGTTGATGTCGTCACGGTGTTTTCGGCGAGATCTTTGACTTCGACGGTCAGGAGAATGGCCTCGCCCGCGGCGGTGTCAACGGGCTGCTGCGTGATGACGAGATGGTCCGGCGCGCCGGCCGTGATTTCGAATGGGTTGCTGTCGACGGTGTCGCTGGAGAGGAAGGGAGCGCCGCTGTGCGAGGCACGGAGGGTGTAGCCGACTGCGGCGGTCAGGATTCGCAGGTCGTCGGCGTCGACCCAGGTTGCGACGCCGGCTGTGGTCGACCGTTCGAGCGTACCGAGGAGCGTGGCCGCGCCGGGGTTGGCCTGAAGGGCGAGCGAGATCGTGCGGGTTTCGTTGTTGAGCAGATTTCCACCGAAATCGACAATCTTGACGGCGGGGAGGATGTCGCCGCCGGACTGGGTCGAGCCGGGCTCGGCGGAGAAGACGAGGCGGTCGGGTGCGCCCTTGGTGATGTTCGCGGCGACGATGCCCTGATTCGTGAATGCGCCGCCGGCAGTCGAGGTGGTAAGGGCGAACGTGGTCTGGGCGGGACCAGCCGCACCGGCAGCGCTGATGATCCGGACCTTGATGCCGTTGATGCGGATGATGTCCTGCACGCTTGTGGAGGTGCCGCTGGTCAGGCTGAAGGTGATGATCTCGTTCGCGGTGCCCTGGGGGGTCACGGTAGCGACGGCGTTGACCGCCCCGCCGTTGAGGCCGATGGTGGCGCTCTGCGCGGTCACGTTCGAAGCGGGGTCGAAGTGGAAGCCCGGCCGGGCCTGAATCGTGATGCGCCGGTCTGATCCGCTCGAGTATTCCGGAAGGGTGGTCTCGGCGATGGTGACCGTATTGATGGTAACGGCCACGCCGCCGGCTCCGGGTCCGCCGGTGCGGTTGGTGTCGACGTTGAGCGTGATGTTGGGAGAATTCACGGAGTCGGCTCGAACGGGCACCGCGAGCAGGGCCGCGACAAGGACGCAGACGGGCAGCCAGGCGGGGCGCAGCATAGGCGTCGAACGCGACGGATTCATCGGCATGGAGTATCTCCGGAGAAGGTGTCTCGGACCCGAACGGAAGGGATGGTACCGAGGGCGGCGGCGCGCGACAACGGTTGCGCGAGGTCGGAGGGAGTGCCGCCTGGCGAAGAGACCGGTCGGAAACCGATCCTCCAACCAGAGCCGGGTCTTGCGATATGCTACCGTAAAGCGATGAGAAACCTCCAGGAATGCAAACCGATGAAAACAACGCCACTTAACGAGTTTCACAAGCGGGCCGGCGGGCGGATGGTTGATTTTGCAGGCTGGGAAATGCCTGTCGTCTACACGTCGATCATCGAAGAACACCACCACACGCGAACGCACGGTTCGGCCTTCGACGTCTCGCACATGGGGCGGGTCGATTTCGTCGGCAGCGGGGCGGAGGCGTTTCTGGAGCGCGTCTGCACGCGGCGGATCGGCGACATGAAGGTCGGCCAGAGCCGCTACAGCCACGCCTGCCGCGAGGACGGCGGGATGCTCGACGACATCATCGTCTCGAAGCTGGAGACGCACTTCATGGTCGTCTGCAACGCCAGCAACCGCGAGAAACTGCTCGGCTGGTGGGAAAGGCAGCGGCGCGGCTTCGACGTGACGATCACGGACCGGACGCTCGAGACGGCCATGATCGCGCTCCAGGGCCCGGAGGTCATCGAGACGCTCGACCGGCTGTTGCCATTCAAGGTGAGCGACCTCAAGCGCTACTTCTTCAAGACCGGGTCGGCGATGGGCGCCGACTACTACGTGGCCCGCAGCGGCTACACGGGCGAGGACGGTGTTGAGATCATCATGCCGGCCAAGTTCGCTGACATGGCGCTCACGATGCTCATGTCGCAAAGCCAGGAGATGGGTCGGCCGATCAAGCCCGCGGGCCTCGGAGCGCGGGACACGCTGCGGCTGGAAGCGGCGATGCCGCTGTATGGGCACGAGCTGACGGAGGAGTGGGACTCGATCACGGCCGGGCAGGGCTGGGCGGTCGATCTCACGAAGGACTTCATCGGCCAGCCAGTGCTGAAGCGCGTGAAGGACGAGGGGCCGAAGCGGCAGATCATCGGGTTCGAGATCGAGGGGAAGCGGATCGCGCGGCAGGGCGCGCCGATCTTTGCCGGGGGTGCGGAGGTCGGCGTCGTGACCAGCGGGACGCAGAGCCCGACGCTGGACAGGGTGATCGGGATGGGGCTGGTCGCTGCTGCGGCGGCGGCACCGGGGACCGCGCTCGAAATCGACCTGCGGGGGACACGGATCCACGCGAAGGTCGTGCCGACGCCGTTTTACAAGCGTGCGAAGTGAGGGCACTTGCCCTCGAACCCGACGGCGTGAATAAGATTTC
This sequence comes from Planctomycetota bacterium, assembly GCA_045863555.1. Lineage (GTDB taxonomy): Bacteria > Planctomycetota > Phycisphaerae > UBA1845 > Fen-1342 > JACRLV01. The sequence goes on from BTUU01000005.1 coordinate 307,303, forward strand.
AAGAGGAGCAAGGTGCTCAATGGGTGTGTGCACTGATTTTGATCATCTTCCGATAATCTAGCCGATCTAGATGTTCCAGTCGCGGTGCGTGTTTTCGCGCAGCGCGTGAATTGAGCTTCTTCGGTAGCGCCGGCGATATCAAGATGATCACGTTGACCCGTCGAGTGATCCGTCGTTCGCGCGCGGGGGTCGGCGAGTTTGTTGCGTCGCGTCAACGTGGTTCGCACCTCCGGTCCGTTCTCGCGTTCGATTATTCCACGGCCGCGCCGCAAGCGGGGGTTCAACGCGCGGATTGGCGGGGTCTGGCGGTAAATGCCGCGCTCCAGCCCGCATTTCGTTCGCCACGACCCGGACTGAAATCGGTTCGGCGACGGGTGTCTTTCTTTCGCCCCTACCGGGGCTCTCGATCAAATCCGCCAAGTCCCACGGCTCGCGCCGTGGGCTACGCTCTGTCGCCGCTCCGCGGCTAGTCGCAACGAGCACATCACCGTTCCGCGACTAGGCCGCAAACGAGCGGCGCCCGGTTGTTGCTGTCGCGGATCCGTAGACGAGCGGCGGTCCGTCTATGTAGTCACTCATCCGGACTCTGGGCACCGGCGGATTGAACCTCGCCGCTTGCCGTCCGAGCGCCAGTGACGGATACTCCTGCATTCGGGCTCGAAGGGCCGCTCCGGGCGGCCGATTTCGCGTTTTTCGCGGGAAATCCCGCGCGGGAGTGCCACACGTGGCCATCGACTTGATCGTTCCGGATTGCGGCGAATCCATCACGCAGGTCACGCTCGGGCCCTGGCTGGTCCAGGAAGGCGGCGAGGCGAACCAGGATCAGACCATCCTCGAGATCGAAACCGACAAGGCGACGATCGAGATGCCCGCACCGGTCGCGGGGAAGATCACGAAAATCCTCAAGAAACAGGGCGACACCGCGGCCGTCGGCGAAGTCATCGGTCACATGGAAGCGGGCGCGGTCAGCGGGAAGGCGGCCGGGGCGAAGCAGACCGCGAGCGCGGGCTCATCGGCCGCGAAAGCGCCCGCGGGCGGGTCGACGGCAACGGCCGTCGCCGCGCCTCCGGCCGGGAAGACGCCGACGCACGTGATGCCGGCGGCGCAGCGTGAACTTGCGCAGCGGGGACTCGATGCGTCGCAGGTGGCCGCGACGGGCCCCGGCGGCCGGCTGCTGAAGGAAGACGTGATGCGGCACACCGACGTCGCCCCGAAGACGCCCGGCGCGGCGCCCGCGGGCGGCTCCGGGTCGCCGTTCGTCGGCGCGACGATGGCGATCCCGATGGACGGCGACCGGCACGAAGAGATCGTGGCGATGACGCCGATGCGCAAGCGCATTGCCGAGCGTCTCGTGCACGCAAAATCGACGATGGCACTGCTGACGACGTTCAACGAGATCGACATGTCGGCCGTGATGGCGATGCGGAAGGAATACGGCGAGGCGTTCGAGAAGAAATACGGCGTGCGGCTCGGGTTCATGTCGTTTTTCATCAAGGCGGCGATCGACGCGCTGCGGATGATCCCGTCGGTCAACGCCGAAATCCGCGACGACCAGATCGTCTACAAGAACCATTACGACATCTCCATCGCCGTGCAGGCGGCGAAGGGGCTCGTCGTCCCCGTCATCCGCAACGCCCACCTGCTCAGCTTCGCCCAGCTCGAGCGCGTCATCGGCGACTTCGGGGCGCGGGCGAAGGAGAACAAGATCGGCATCGAGGAGCTTCAGGGCGGGACCTTCACGATCAGCAACGGCGGCGTCTTCGGCTCGCTGATGAGCACGCCGATCGTCAATCCGCCGCAGACCGCGATCCTCGGCATGCACGCGATCCAGGATCGGCCGGTGGCGCGGGACGGGCAGGTCGTGATCCGGCCGATGATGTACGTGGCGATGACGTATGACCACCGTCTGATCGACGGGCGCGAGAGCGTGACGTTCCTGAAGCGCATCAAGGAGTGCGTGGAGAATCCGTCGCGGATTCTGCTGGAAGTCTGATGGTTGTCCGCGCGCAGGAGGCCGCCATGACGATCGCATCGGTGCTCGCCGGCCAGCTTGCCTGGACGCGCGACTGGACGCTCAAACTCATTGCCGACCTGCATGGCGACGACTGGAGTTTTCAACCGGGGCCCGGCCTCGCGCACGCGCGCTACCTGATCGGCCACTTGGCGGTCTCGCAGGATGTGCTGGTTCATCAGCGCTGTCTCGACAAGCCGGTTCTCGATCCGGCGTTCTCGGCGCATTTCCCGATCGGCGGCGCCATCGCATCCACCACGGAGCATGACTATCCCGAGGTCGAGGAAATCGTCCGTGTAATGGAGGACGTGCATGCGCGGACGCTCAGGGCGGTGAAAGCGATGAGCGATTCGCTGCTCGCCGAGCCCGCGTACGGCAAGGACGGCGCGCCGCACCCGCATTACCGCGACAAATGCGGTGCGGTATCGCACTGCACGCGACACGAAGCGTTTCACGCGGGACAGATCGCCACGATCCGCCGGCTGCTTGGGAAGACCTTCCTTCGTTAAAAACCCGCTGGTAGTGATTCGAGAGGCGTGCGCGGGATCCCGCGGCGCGACAGCGTGATTTCGCGCACCCCCTGCGGAATTCGGCGCTGACCGGCCCCTTTGCCGCAAACTGATCAAAAGAATCAACCGGTTTTCGAAGAAAAAGCTGCCGCGATTGCATTCCGCGCCCCCGATCTCAGCCGAATCCCGCGAAAACGCCGCTGACTCCCCTTCGCGGCACAGCCCTTGCAACAACGGGCGAAGTTCAGCCCGGCCGACCGACGGGCCATAACGGAGCGATTGCCGCATGAGGACCACGTCTGCCTCGATCGTGGGCGCTGCGCTCGCGATCCTGCTCGCCTCTGCCGTGTCTGCCGACGACTGGCCGCAGTTCCGCGGCCCCAAGCGTGACAACCGCTCCGCCGAGACCGGGCTGATCCGCCAGTTTCCGGAGGGCGGGCCGAAGGTGCTCTGGTCGACGGAAGTCTGCCAGGGCTACGCCGGTGCGGCGATTCACTCCGGCCGGGTTTACCTGAACGACTACGTGGAGGCGGACGGCAAGTGGCTGGTCCGCTGCCTGGGGCTGGAGGATGGAAAGGAACTCTGGCGGTACGAGGAAGCAAAGCGCATCCGGCCGAATCACGGGATCACGCGCACGGTCCCGGCGGTGGACGGGCAGTCGGTGTATTCGGTCGATCCGAAGTGCGTGCTGCACTGCTTCGACGCGGCGACGGGCAAGCAGCGCTGGGAGCGGAACCTCGTCACCGATTACAAGACGGCGATTCCGCCGTGGTATGCGGGGCAGTGCCCGCTGATCGAGGGCGATCGGATCCTCATCGCGCCGGGCGGCTCCGCACTGGCCGTAGCACTGGACAAGCAGACGGGCAAGGAACTCTGGGCGAGCCCGAACGCGGACAACTGGCCGATGTCGCACAGCTCGCTGATGCCGGCGGAACTGGGCGGCGTGCGGCAGTACGTGTACGCGGCGCTGCCGGGGCTGGCGGGTGTGTCGGCGGCGGATGGGAAGGTGCTGTGGCGCTTCCCGTGGAAATTCAATGTGGCGGTCGCGCCGTCCGCGCTGCCGATCGACGGCGAGCGCGTGTTCATGAGCGCTGGTTACGACGCGGGCGGCGTGATGCTGCGGATTCGCCGCGAGGGCGAGGCGCAGGCGGCGGAGAAGGTGTTCGAGCTGCCCGCGACGGACTGGAACGCCGAGGTGCACACGCCGATTCTGCATGAGAACCACCTGTTCGGCGTGGGCAAGAAGAAACGTGGCCTGTTCACGTGCCTGGATCTCGACGGAAAGATTGTCTGGACCAGCGAGGGCAAGGCGTCGTTCGGACTGGGCAGTTTCCTGTATGCCGACGGGATGTTCTTCGTGCTCGACGGCGACACGGGCACGCTGCGGCTCGTCGAGGCGGGAACGAAAGAGTATCGCGAACTCGGCAAGGCCAGTGTGCTGAGCGGCGACAACGTCTGGGGCCCGATGGCGCTTTCGGACGGGCGGCTCGTGCTGCGGGACATGAGCCGGATGGTCTGCATCGACGTGCGGAGCCGAAATGCAGAATGAAGAATGCAGAATGCAGAACGGGGGCGGGGCGGCAGATTCGGCTGCGCCGGTTGGTGTGATTGCATCTGCCGAAATGCCCTCGACCCGGCGGCGTTATGCGCATGCGCGGACAATCGGCGCGGACGGGCCGGATCGCTTCCGCTCCGCGCTGCGCGGAATCGCCTGCGCGGCCGATGGCGGGCTTTACGCGGCCGGAGATCGGAAAGTCGTGCAGTACGGGCCTGGGGGGGAGGCCCGTCGCACATGGGAGATCGGCGGCGCGGCGCTGTGCGTCGCGCCGCAACCGGGCGGCTGCATCTTCGTTGGCCGGCCGGGAGCGCTCGAGATTTTTGAGGTGTCGGGCTGCACGGCGGATGTCTGGTCGGAGGCGGAGCGCCTGGGAATGCCGACGGCGATCGGTTTTTTCAAGCGTGAGGTTCTGGTCGGCGATTTCGCGGGGCGATGCATCCGCCGATTTGATCGCGACGGGCGGTTTCTGAACGGCATCGGCACGCGGCCGCCCGCGGTCGGATTTCGCGTCTGCAACGGCTGCCTCGATTTCGCGGTGGACGGCGAGGGGATCGTGCACGTCGCCGATCCCGGGCGGCATCGCGTATCGCGTTTCACCCGCGAGGGTGAACTGCTCGGATCGTTCGGGCGGTTCGACGGCATTGATCCCGCCGGTTTCCCCGGCTGCTGCAATCCGACGAACCTGGCGCTGACGCCCGAAGGACGCGTCGTTGTCACCGAGAAGGCCGGACCGCGCGTGAAGATCTACAAGGGCGACGGCACGCTGGTCGAAATCATCGCGACGGAGTTGTTCGACGCGGGCTGCAAGAACATGGACGTCGCCGTCGACTCCTGCGGGCGCATCTTCGTCGTCGACACCGTCGAGCGCGTCATCCAGGTTTTTGAGCCTTCGCCGGAGGAGCAGGTCCCGTGAACCCCGGCCCGACACGACGCGAGCTGCTCGGCCACGCGGCGCGCGGCGCGGCGCTGGTGGGTCTGGGGGCTGCGGCGTATGGGCTTGCCCGGAGGTCGATCGACCCCGATTCGTGGCAGCTTGATCCGCATCTCTGCATCAACAGCCAGGTCGGAAATCCCGCCTCCGCCGCGTGCGAGGCGTGCGCGAACAGCTGCGTACTCGCGCTTTCGGCTGTGCGGGCGGTGAATGATCACTCGAAGTGCGGGCGGTGCTGCATCTGCCCCGCCTACTTCAATGTCAAGAGCGCCGTCGGCCCCGACGGTCTGCCGAGCGAGAAACTGTGCCCGCGGGACGCGATCACCCGCAGGCCGATCGGCGAGATCGATCCCGCCGACCCGATGAACAACTATTACGACTACGTGATCGATGAAACGCTGTGCAACGGCTGCGGACGGTGCGTGATGGGGTGCAAGGAGCCGGCGGGGCTGGGCTCGATCCGGCTCGAGGTGCGCTACAACCTGTGCGTGGACTGCAATCGCTGCACGATCGCGCAGGCGTGCCCGGCGGAGGCGTACGGAAAGAGCGTGTTTGCCGGGGCGGGTGGTTGAGGCGCGACGCAGTCGGCACGGGCAGATGGCCGCGGAAGTGCGTTTCGAGAGACTGAGGTTGATCGGGGCGGCCATCTGCCCATGCCACCCCATTTGCGTGAGCGAGATCTGCAAACGGCTGTGGAGGCTCTGTGGGTGCGTGGTGGCGCCGGGTTGCGATGCTGCTTGCGGTCGGGTGTCTGGCCGTACGCGCGAGCCCTGCGCAAGAGTCCGAGCCGGCGGAGGCCGCCGAATTTCATCGGCCGGTTGACGTTGCGCCGACCACGCAGTCGATCGGCGGCGGATACGTGCTGCCCGTCGTGCAGCGGCCGGCGCCGCGGCCCTTCTGGCGTGAATATGGCGACGTCGTCGTCATGGCCGCGATGCTCGGCCTGGCCGCGTGGGTGCTCCATCAGCGGCGGAGCCGGAACGGCCTGCTGATCCTTTCGCTGGCGGCGCTGGCGTATTTTGGTTTCTATCGCGAGGGGTGCGTCTGCCCGATCGGGGCGATCCAGAACGTGGCCGTCGCATTCACGGAGCCGCGCTACGCGATTCCGCTCGTCGTGATCGCGATTTTTGTCCTGCCGCTGATCCTGTCGCTGTTCTTCGGACGCGTCTTCTGCGGATCGGTCTGTCCCCTCGGGGCGATGCAGGAACTGTCGCTGATCCGGCCGATCCTCGTGCCGCGGCGGCTCGACCGCGTGCTCGGCCTTTTCAAGTACGTGTACCTGGGCGTTGCGATCTGGGCGGCGGCGCAACCGATCGAGACGCGTGATTTCCTGATCTGCCGGTTCGATCCGTTCGTGAGCATCTTCCGCCGCACCGGCTTTTTCTCCATTTTCCTGTGGGGCGGCGCGGTGCTGCTCATCGGTCTGTTCATCGGCCGGCCGTACTGCCGCTACCTGTGCCCGTACGGTGCGCTGCTCGCGATCACCTCGCGGCTCTCCTGGCGGAATGTGGTTCCGGCGCAGATCAAGGGCCACGAGGGCGGACTGTGTCCCGAGGTCTGTCCCTACGGGGCGATCGATGAACATCGCGTAAGCCGGGCGGCGTGCGTCAGTTGCGGCCGGTGCTATGAGAGTTGTCCGCGCGAGGTGCAGGCGACGAAGCGGGCTCGCAAGCCCCAGCTGGTCGCGCTACAGACGCGGGGCAAGCCATGACGGCCGGGCGGCAGCGGCTGATCTCGATTGCGTGGGGCGTTTCGACGCTGCTGGTCGTCGCGGCGGCGGCGGTTCTGATCTCGGAGCACGTGCGCGAGACTCGCCGGCGGGCGAGCGAGACGGTCCGGGAGGCGGAGCTTCAGCAGTCGGCCCGACACGACTTAGCGGCCGCGGCGACGCTGGCGAAGGAAAATGAGCTTCGGACGTCGCGCAGCCTGGCGCTGCGGGGGCGTTCACAGATCGTCGGACTCGTTCTGATCGTCGCAGGGGCGGGTTTCGTCGCGACGGGCCGATACGTGCCGCTTTTCAACCGCCGGGCGGGCCTGCCGCCGTGCAAGCGCGGCGACAAGTGCCAGGTGCTGAAGGCGCGTCGCGCCGAGAGCCATTGAACCGCGGTGCGAACGGGGCGGGTGGGTGTGAACCATGTTCATTTCAACCAGCAGCCCGTGGCGGCACAGTAATTGCCCAAAGCCAACTCCCGGGGTGGTTTGCCTCGCCCCGCTCACAAGAGGTACCAGCTGATGAAGTCCGCCAACTCGATCACCATCGATGGAAACGAAGCGGTCGCGTCCGTTGCCCATCGCGTCAACGAAGTCATCGCGATCTATCCGATTACGCCGTCCTCGAACATGGGCGAGTTTTCGGATGAATGGTCCGCCCGCGGCCAGAAGAACATCTGGGGCGTGGTGCCGTCCGTGTCGGAGATGCAGTCCGAGGGCGGCGCGGCGGGCGCGATTCACGGTGCGCTCCAGGCGGGCGCGCTCGCGACGACCTTTACGGCGTCGCAGGGCCTGCTGCTGATGATCCCGAACATGTACAAGATCGCCGGCGAGCTGACGTCCTTCTGCATGCACGTTTCCGCGCGCACCCTGGCGACGCACGCGCTGTCGATCTTCGGCGACCACTCCGACGTGATGGCCTGCCGGCAGACCGGTTTTGCGATGCTCTGTTCGGGTTCCGCGCAGGAGGCGCATGACCTCGCCTGCGTCGGGACGGCCGCATCGCTCGAATCCCGCATTCCCTGCCTGCACTATTTCGACGGTTTCCGCACCTCGCACGAGGTTTCGAAGATCAACGAACTCTCGGACGACGACCTGCGGTTCATGATCCGCGACGATCTGATCAAGGCGCACCGCGACCGGGCGCTCTCGCCTGACCACCCGACCCTTCGCGGGACCGCCCAGAACCCGGACACGTTTTTCCAGGCCCGCGAAGCCTGCAACCGCTACTACGACGCCGCGGCCGGAATCTTCGCCACGACCATGGAACGATTCGGCGAGCGCACGGGCCGCCAATACCGCCTGTTCGACTACTTCGGCGATCCGGCGGCCGAGCGAATCATCATTCTGATGGGCTCCGGAGCGGAAACGGCCCGGGAGACGGTGGAGTATTTGACCAAGCGGGGTGAGAAAATTGGCGCAGTGGTCGTCCGGCTCTACCGGCCGTTCTCGCTGCCGCATTTTCTCGCGGTGCTGCCCAAGACGACGCGCTCGATCGCCGTTCTCGACCGCACGAAGGAACCCGGCGCGCTGGGCGAACCGCTGCTGCTCGACGTCATCGCGGCGCTGCACGAGGCCGAGGCGATCGGGAAGCTGCCGACGGCGAAGATGCCGCGGATCATCGGCGGGCGCTATGGTCTGTCCAGCAAGGAATTCACGCCCGCGTGCCTGAAGGCGGTTTTCGATGAGCTGGCCAAGCCCGATCCGAAACGCCGCTTTACCGTCGGCATCTTCGACGATCTGACGCAGCTTTCGCTCGACGTCGACCCGGACTTCGATATTGAACCCGAAGACGTCTTCCGCGGCGTGTTCTTCGGCCTCGGCGCGGACGGCACGGTCGGCGCGAACAAGAACTCGATCAAGATCATCGGCGAAGAGACGGACAACTTCGCCCAGGGCTACTTCGTCTACGACTCGAAGAAATCGGGCGCGTACACGATCTCGCACCTGCGCTTCGGTCCGCGGCCGATCCGCTCGACGTACCTCATCAAGCGGGCCAAGTTCGTCGCCTGTCACCAGTTCGTGTTCCTCGATCAACTGGACGTGCTCGAATATGCCGCGCCGGGGGCCGTGTTCCTGCTGAATGCGCCGTACTCGAAGGACGAGGTGTGGGATCAGCTTCCGCGCGAGGTGCAGCAGACGATCATCGACCGGAAGCTGAAGTTCTACGTGATCGACGCGAACCACGTGGCCAAGCTCACGGAGATGGGCGGGCGGATCAACACGATCATGCAGGTCTGCTTCTTCGCCATCTCCGGTGTCCTGCCGCGTGACGAGGCGATCACGCACATCAAGGACTCGATCAAGAAGACCTACGGGCGCAAAGGCGACGAGGTGGTGCGGCGCAACTGGGCCGCGGTCGATGAGACGCTCACGCACCTGCATGAAGTGGCCGTGCCGGCGAAACTGACCGCGACGCGGGTGCGCCCGCCGACCGTGAGCGAGGCCGCGCCGGACTTCGTGAAGCGCGTCACGGCCATGATGATGAAGGGTAAGGGCGACCTGCTGCCGGTGAGCGCGTTCCCGATCGACGGGACATGGCCGACCGCGACCTGCCAGTGGGAGAAGCGCAACATCGCGCTCGAAATCCCGGTCTGGGATGAGAAGCTGTGCATCCAGTGCAACAAGTGCGCGATGGTCTGCCCGCACGCGGCCATCCGCGCGAAGGTCTACGAGCCGGCCGAGCTTTCCGGCGCGCCCGAGACGTTCAAGAGCTGCGATTGGAAGGGCAAGGATTTCAAGGGGGCGAAGTACACGCTCCAGGTCGCGCCGGAGGATTGCACGGGCTGCAAGGTCTGCGTGGCGATCTGCCCGGCCAAGGACAAGAGCAATCCCAAGCATCGCGCGATCGACATGGCCCCGCAACCGCCGCTGCGCGTGGCGGAACGCGACAATTACAAGTTCTTCCTCGACCTGCCGGAGTGCGACCGCTCGAAGATCGAACGGCTCGACGTGAAGGGGGCGATGCTGCTCCAGCCGCTGTTCGAGTACAGCGGGGCCTGCTCGGGCTGCGGCGAGACCCCGTACGTCAAGCTGCTGACGCAGCTCTTCGGCGACCGGCTGCTGATCGGCAACGCCACCGGCTGCTCCTCGATCTATGGCGGCAACCTGCCGGCGACGCCCTACGCGGTGAACTGCGAAGGGCGCGGTCCGGCCTGGTCCAACTCGCTCTTCGAGGACAACGCCGAATTCAGCTACGGCTTCCGGCTGGCGATCGACGCGCACATCGAGCTCGCCCGCAGCCTGCTCAAGACGCTGAGCGGCCAGATCGGCGATGAGCTGACGAAGGCGATCCTCGAGGCCGCGCAGGCCAATGATGCAGATCTGCTGGCTCAGCGGGCTCGCGTCACGCAGCTTCGCCGAAAGCTTGCGGCGATTCCCGCGCCCGAAGCGCGGCGGCTCGACGCGATCGCCGATTACCTCGTGAAAAAGAGCGTCTGGGGGGTCGGCGGCGACGGCTGGGCGTACGACATCGGCTACGGCGGCCTCGACCACGTCCTCGCGAGCGATCGCGACATCAACCTGCTTGTGCTCGACACGGAGGTGTACAGCAACACCGGCGGCCAGCAGAGCAAGGCTACGCCGATCGGCGCGGCGGCGAAATTCGCCGCGGCCGGCAAGTCGATCAACAAGAAGGACCTGGGGCTGATGGCGATGGCCTACGGTCACGTGTATGTCGCGAGCGTGGCGTTCGGCGCGAACGACAACCACACGGTGCGGGCGTTCCGAGAGGCTGAGTCGTACCCCGGTCCGTCGCTGATCATCGCGTACAGCCACTGCATCGCACACGGCTACGACATGCAGTTCGGGCCGGACCAGCAGAAAAAGGCCGTCCAGAGCGGCATCTGGCCGCTCTACCGGTACGACCCGCGGCGCGTCGCGGCCGGCGAACCGCCGCTGGCGCTGGATGCGCACGGCGGCAAGACGCCCGTGAGCGAGTACATGCGGAACGAGACGCGGTTCCGGATGGTCGAGAAGATCGACCCGGCGCGGTTCAAGTGGCTGGCGAGCGAGGCGCAGAAGGCGGCCCAGCGGCGCATCGCGGTGTACGAGCACATGGCCGGACTGCGCGTCCCGAAGGAAGGTAACGGGCACGAAACCGCGGGCGCGGCCCCGAAGGCCGAGGCGACGCCGGCGCCGCAGGAAGCCGCGGCGAAGGATTGATCGCCGGCGGCAGGGACTGACGAACGGATGCGCCGCGAGCGCGGCGGAGGACGATGCGATGTTGGATCTATCGACGAACTACCTCGGGTTCAAGCTGCCGCATCCGCTGATTTCGGGTGCGTGCCCCCTCGCGGACACCCTTGACGGCGTGCGTCGCCTGGAGGACGGCGGCGTCAGCGCCATCGTGCTGCGCTCGCTCTTCGAGGAGCAGCTCAGCGCCGAGGCCGTGGCGACGCACCGCGCGACCGACCTTCACGCGGATGCCCACGGGGAAGCGCAGTCCTATTTCCCCAGCGCTGAGGAGTTCGTGCTCGGCCCGCACGAATACCTGGAGCACGTGCGGCGCGTGAAGGAGACCGTCGACATCCCCGTCATCGCGTCGCTGAACGGCAGCACGCTCGGGCGCTGGATCGAGTATGCCAAGCTGATCCAGGTGGCCGGCGCGGATGCGCTGGAGCTGAATGTCTTCTATGTTCCCACGCGCGTGGATGAGACGTCGGCGGTCATTGAGCGCCGGGCGATCGAGATGGTCGCGGAGATCCGCAAGGTCGTAAAGATCCCGCTGGCCGTGAAGCTCTCGCCCTTCTACACCGCGTTCGGAAACTTTGCGGCGGCGCTGGAATCGGCCGGCGCGGACGGACTGGTGATCTTCAACCGCTTCTATGAGCCGGACATCAACGTCGAGCAGCTCGAATACGAAAGCCAGCTCCATCTGTCGCAGTCCAGCGAACTCCTGCTGCGGCTGCGCTGGCTGGCGCTGCTCAGCGGCCAGTTGAAGGCATCGCTGGCCGTGACGGGCGGCGTGCATACGGCCGTCGACTCGATCAAGGCGGTGATGGCCGGCGCACACTGCGTGCAGCTCGTCTCGTCGCTGCTTCGCGGCGGCGCGGAGCGCGTGCACGTGCTGCTGCGCGAGATGCGGGCATGGATGCAGAAATTCGAATACGAGTCGCTGAAGCAGATGCTCGGGAGCATGAACGCGCAGCGCTGTCCCGATCCTGCCGCGCTGGCCCGGGGAAATTACATCCACATGCTGCAGACCTGGGGCGCGTAGCCGGGCGTAACGGCGGCGTCACGCCTTCAGCCGGTCGCCGGTCTCGCGAAGCAGCTCCGCCGCCGCCTCGAGGCACGTCGTCGATTCATCGACGTATCCATCCGCCGCGGCCGACCAGGCGCGATTGACCTGGCGCTCGGCGGCGGCGAACCGGTCCATCAGGCGGGCGTATCCGCCCATGCCGAAGCGCGCGATGAGCCGCGATCGGGCGGCGACGAACGCGGGAACCTGGACATCCTGGATCGGCGTGAGCGCGTCGAGAATCCGGCGTTGCCGGACACGATCGTCCGCCGCCGCCGGCAGCGCCGCGCGAAGTTCATCGACGGTGCGGGTGATCGATTCCAGGACGACCTCGGGCGCATCGCCGCCCCCTGCTCCGGCGGCCTCCGCTCCCGCGAGCGCCCTGCGGCTCTCGCGCCGGGCCAGCCAGGCGCCGGCGCAGAGGCCCGCGCAGCCGAGGACAAAGAACGGCCAGCCGGTCCAGCGGGCCAGCGCGAATTCCTTCACCTTGACCCGCGTCTCGCCGGAGCTGCGGAGGGCCGCGAGCCGCTCGGGCGTCAGGCGGTCGCCTTTTCGGGCGAGCGGCGCGACGGGACCATCGCCGACAGCCTGCGCTCCCGCCGGAGCGTTGAGCGTGAGGCCTTCGAGCGCCTCGTCCGCGAGGCTCAGGGGCGGGGCGTAGGCCGTCATCGCCCCGACGAGTCCGAGCACGAGCGACCCGGACAGCAGAAGAAAGACAAGCGCCTTCACGGTCATCCTCGCAGAAGAACGATTGAGTTAATCAGCAGCGCGAGGATGGCCTCGCCCACGATCAGCCCGGCACAGAGCGGCACTCCCCAGGCCTCGGCCCAGGCGCGACCCTTGATGCGGCCGACCACGATATTCGCGACACAGCCGACGCCGTACGTGAGGATGTACATGAAGGGCAAGTACATCGAGAGGCCGACGAGCACGCCGAGGCCGGGGAACGCGCCGAATCCGAGAAATACGCCGAGCAGCGCTCCGAGGCCGTACAGGGCGTAGGGCATCTCGCCGCCCTGCACGCCGGTGATGACGGCTTTCAGGGCCTGTGCCTGCGGCGCTTCCGTCGGCGTACCGGGCCCGATGGGGATGCCCGTCTGGGCGGTATTCGCGCCGACGATCAGCACCAGCGTCGACATCGTCACGATCGGGCCGAGGATGCAGGTCGCGACCTCGAGAATCTGCTGGCGGCGCGGCTGGGCGCCGACGAGATAGCCCGTTTTCAGGTCCCCCATCATGTCGGAGGCGCAGGTGATCGCCACGCAGAGGGCCGCACCGATCAGCACGGCCGAGATCACGTCGCTGGGTCCGGCGAGCATCATGACGAGCACGACGGTCAGCAGGGCCATTCCCGAGATCGGGGACCAGTCGGTCATGCCGCTGCACTGGGCGATGATGATCCCCGCGAACCAGATCCAGGCGCACGCGACGAGCACGATGACCGCCTTGGCCAGCCAGGGATTCAATCCGCTCAGCCAGCCGCCCGTCGCGGTGCCGGTCGGATCGCCGACGAACTCCGCGGCCAGGAGCAGCAGGCCGGCGCCGACGAGAACGAGCACCACGAGCGACGAGAAGCTCATTTCATCGCGTGCGGCGACGAGGCCGGCCTTCTGCTTGCCGGCCAGCATGATGCTCTTCACGGCCTCCCGGATGGCGGGAAGCGCGGCCAGAACGCCCATGAGCGCGCCGCCGAGCAGCAGGCCGATCCCCAGCGGACGGTTAAATGCGCCGAGGGCGTAGCCGGCGACCTCGTGCGGCCGCACCGTCTGCGGCATCCACCCCTGCCAGTAGGCAAACGGGTTCAAGAGCAGATACGCGAGCACGCCGCCGGCGAGGACCATCAGCCCGGCGCGTCCGGTGAGGTAGCCCGCCCCGAGTGCGAAGGGCGCGATCGCGAAGACGAGCTGCATGGTGTCGGGAAGGCCGAGGAGCCGCCCCGCGTCGATGCGGTCGTCCTGCATGACGAGATCGGGCCGCGAATCGCCGTTGCGGTCCGCCCCGCCGCCACCCCCGAGGCGCCAGCCGAGATCCTGGTAGCCCCACAGGCGCGACATGGCCCAGCCGTTGACTTTCGCCCGGAGCGCGGACCACTCGATTCGGCCCTCCGTCGCCTCGTAGGCCGCGATGCAAAGCGGGTCGTTGAAGCGGTTGTCGACGGCCGCGGCGGCGATTTTTTCGCTGAGCCGGTTCAACTGGTTTTCGCCGATCTGGCCTTCGAGCACGGGCACCTCGCCTCGCGACTCCGCGCCCGACCCGGCCACCGATTCCCGCAGTAGCCGGTTGCGCTCGTGCAGGAGCCGGCCCCGCTCGACGACAGCGGGCGGGGCGGTGCGGGCGTCGATCCAGGAGGCGATCTCGCGGGTGAGCGCGGCCTGTGCGGGGGTGCAGCGCTCGCGCGCGACGAGCGAATCGAGCTGGTCGAGCGTCGCGGGGGAGTCGATCGCGGGAAGGCCGGCGGGGAGGTAGATGAGCGCTCCGAGGAGCACGCCGACGGCGAGGACGATGGACTTCGCCGTGCCGGCGCCGGGCGATTTGAGGATCGCGGCGACCGCGGTCGGGCTGGGAAAACGGAGGCGGTCGATGTCGAGCATCTGTTTCCGCAGGGGCACGATGAACGCGACGCCGAGCAGTCCGCCGGCGATGCAGGCGAGGGTGATGAGCCAGAAGCCGGTGTCGTCGAAGCGGAGGTCGAAATTGAGGTCGAGCAGGAGCAGCACGGGCACGGTGAAGATCACGCCCGAGTTGACCGTGTTCACGGCCGAGGCGATCGTCTGGCCGATGTTGACCTCGAGAATCGTCCCGCGGCGCAGCAGGCCGCGCAGGACGCCGAACCCGAGAACGGCGGCGATGGAGCTGCCGGTGATGGTAAATCCGATCTTGAGCCCGCTGTAGGTGATCGCGGCGTTCATGATCGCGCCGAAAATGACGCCGAAGAGAATGGAGCTGGGCGAGGCTTCCGGGTAGCTCGATTGAAAGAGCCCCTCGCGGGTGGAGGTCGCGCGCGATTCGGGCGTCCGTCGCGTCATGGCTGTCTCGCTCGCGGTCGTTCGCTGAGGCCGGTCGCACGGCGCGACGGATGCTGGGCGGAGTATAGGCAACCCGGCCGGAGCGCCAACCTCGCCCGCGGGGTCTTTTTTCGAGAGCGCCGCGGGCGCAGCAAAACGCTCCGGCCCGCGGAGAGCATCCGCGGGCCGGAGCGGTTACTGGCGCTGCGGGCCCCCGGGGGCCCCGCACTCAGATCAGCACGGCACGCCGAACGCGCCCAGCAGCGACGCGAGATCGCTGATGTCCACGTCGCCGTCGCCATCCGTATCTGCGCAGCCGAGGCTGCCGGGGGGGCCCGTCAGGCCGAACGCCGAGAGCAGCGCGGCGAGGTCGCTGATGTCGCGATCGCCGTCGCCGTCGAGGTCGCCGACGCAGGGGCACGGGTCGCCGCCGCCTTCGCACTCGTAGAGCAGCACGTTATCGAACAGATATGCCTCGTCGCTGTCATTCGATGCGTCCATGCGGACGACCAGGGAGGCGCCGCTGGGGATCGACGCCACGAACGTCCGGAAGATATTCGTCAGGATCGTCCCGTCGAGCACGAGCGGGTCATTCAGCGTGATCGACGCGCCGCCCGCCATCCGGTACGTGTACGAGCCGGCCTCGTCGGCCGCGACGGCAAAAAGCGGAATCGGCGCGCCGCCGTCCACGATCGCCGTCCAGGTGTACGTGTCCGGCGTGGCGCCCGAGGCCTCGAAGTCGCCCATCGCGGCCATGTCGACCGCGAGCTTGATGTTCGACCGGCCGGCGATGTTGAACGTCATCTCGACGAAGCCCGTGCCCGACGGGTTGTCATTATTGAGCAGGTCGTTGCAGCCGAACCAGCCGTCGAGCTTCTTGTCGTTCGCGCAGCCGAGCGTGTCGCCCGGGAACGTCGCGAGCGTGTCGTCGAGGAGCGAGAACGGGATCGACGAGCTGACAAAGCGCTGGAAGTAGCCGAAGCCGTCGCCGGCGCTGGTGAAGGGACCGGGCGGGATGATGTTGATGCCGCCCGAGGCGAAGAGCAGATCGAAGTCGTGGCCCTCGAAGACCGTGCTCGGACGGACATTCAGGGTGACCACGTCGTTATCCGTTTCCCCGCCGCTGCCGGTGATCGTGAGCCGGAGCGTGTGCGTGCCGATCGCCAGGTTCGCGTTCTGCACGGCGGCCGCGCCGGACGAAACAACCGCGCCGGTCTGGTCGTTGGTCCAGGTGTAGTCGGTGATCGAGCCCGCGTTGTATGAGCTGCCGCTGGCGTCGAGACTGACGCCGGCGCTGCCGTCGCACGTCGAGGCGTCGATGGTCGCGTTGTCGCCGGCGTCCGCCACAATGACAACGCCGGAGAGAACGGTGATGTCTACGGTATCGGAGGCCGTGCCGCCGAAATTGTCCGTCACGGTCAGCGTCACGGTCGTCGTGCCGAGCGTCGCTGTGTAGTTCGGATTGACACCCGTCGCGACGGTGCTGCCGCCCACCGACCAGACGTAGCTGACGATGGAAGTCGCGGGCGGATTCGCCTGGCTGCCGCTGCCGTCGAGCGTGACCACCTCATCACCCGTGATATCGACGTCCGTCACCGTCTGGTCAGGACCCGCGTTCGCGGTCGGCGGATTCCCGGAGATCGGGACGGCCGTGATCCGCAGTTCCGGCGGATCGGCCGTCGGCGTGCCGACCTGGCCGCGGTAGGTCGCCGCGACCGTCGTCGTGATGTCCTCGAGCACCAGCGTGAGTTTCTGGCCGCCGTCGTTTGTCAGGTCGTCGCGCACCGCGAGGCGCTCGCCGCCATCGCCATCCACGTAGAGGTTGTAGACGTCCTCGGTCCCCGTCGCGATGACGGTATACGTGTACGTGAGCAGGGGGTCGGCGAGATTCACCGCCAGATCGGGCGTGCCCGGCGTGTCCTGAAACGGATACGCCAGCGGGCTGGCCGCCGTCTTGATGTCCGTCGTATCGTCGGCCGTGAAGTAGACTCGCACGTCGCCGGCCGCGCTGAACGCGGCATTCGACTGCGTCAGCACGAGATCGACGCTCGTGATCCGCCAGTTGCCGACGCCGAACGCGTTGTTCAGGTTCGTCCGCAGCGCGGCCGTGTCCCACCGGGCGACGCCGTAGCTTGCATTTGCGCCGAGGTCGGACCCTTCGACATTGAAGAAGTTGTCGCCGCTCGTCGGCGCGCGCGGCCCGGTCGGCAGAATCGTGCCCGTCTGCTGGGCAAAATACGGCTGCGCCAGCGCCGTGGACGCGGCGAGCGCCCCGTAGGTCAGTGTCAAGAGCCAGTTTCGCATCTCGTGCCTCCGTTTTGATGCCTGATGTTCTTTCCACCCGTGGATCAAGTCGCACTATCCGGCGGGAGCAGTCTCTCCGCCGAATGTCAGAAACGTGTGAATCGCGCCCAAGTTCGCGGTAGATTCGCCTGAAGCCGACGGGGGTCGCCTTTTTCCCCTCAGGTTCGCCGGGACGACTTCAGAACGAGGTGTAATTCTAGCGAAACGCCGCGGGCAGACAAGGAATCCGAGTAAGGCCGCGCTAAGCGCCTATCAGAAACGGGTTAATGCGCACGACGACCAGCTCGCCACGCCACCACACAATCGGCCACGGCTCAGACCTGCGATTCCCCCGGCTGGCTGCCCAGCCGAATCGTCTTCCGCGTCAGGTCGTGAAACGCCGTGATGTAACGAACCGTGTTCGAGCGCGCCCGCATGACCACCGAGTGCGTCCGCGCGATGTGGCCGTCGACGCGCACACCCCGCAGCATCGCGTTGTCCGTAATCCCTGTCGCGGCAAAGACGATGCCGTCGCCCCTGGCCATCATCTCCGTCGAGTGAACACGGCGGAGTTCATCGTCGCCGTAGCCGGCCTCCTTGAGCTTCGCCCGTTCGGCATCATCTCGGGGCCAGATCCGGGCCAGGATCTCTCCGCCGAGGCACTTGATCGCCGCCGCGGCCAGCACCGCCTCCGGCGAGCCGCCGATGCCCATGTACACATCGACGCCGCTGTCCGGCATCGAGGGCGCGATCGCGCCCGCGACGTCTCCGTCGCCGATCAGACGGATGGCCGCGCCGGTCCGGCGAATCGCCTGGATCATGACTTCGTGGCGGGGCCGGTCGAGCAGACAGACGACCAGGTCACGCACGCGCTTGCCGAGCTTGAGCGCGATCAGTTCGAGATTCTGCTCCACGGGCGCATCGAGGCGGATTGTCCCGGTTCCCTCGCGGACCTTCGGACCGACGGCGATTTTCTCCATGTAGACGCTGGGCACGGCGGCGAGCCCGCGCTCGTCGGGGTTTTTCACCTCCGCCGCGGCGATGACGCTGAGGGCTCCGGGCAGTCCCTTGCTGGTAAGCGTCGTGCCGTCGATCGGATCGAGGGCGACGGAGTACGCGGGCGCCCCCGCCCGCCACGTCCCCAGCCGCTCGCCGACGAAGATCCCGGGCGCCTTGTCTTTGATGCCCTCGCCGATCGAGCACGTGCCGCACATCTCCATGAGGTTGAGCATGCCGCGAAACGCATCGGTCGCGGCGGCGTCGGCCGCCTCCTTGTCGCCCTTTCCGATCCATCGGAACGCGGAGAGCGCGGCCGCTTCGCAGGCCCGCACGAGGTCGAGGCCGATGAGCTTTTCGGGTTCAAAGTCGTTGGTGAACTCTCGCGCGTCGCCGACCATCGGGCTGCCCTCTCGAAGCGTGGACATGGAGTTGAATCTTCGTCGAAGGTAGCCGCGCAGGCGCTCGCCGACAAGCGGCTGCCGGGTTCCCGCGCGCCTGTTTCGGGTCGGCTGGCCCCGTGGGCCGCACCGATTTTGACCGCCGCGGCGGATTCCGATCGTCGCACGCAAATCGACTTGTTTTCGCGGGCTGTCCGTGGCATACTCGATTGAGTCGAAGGCCGCCGATGGCGACTCGGCCATGTCCTGACGACCCGTTTCTCCGGAGGCGGTAGAACTTCATTTGACGGAAACCAGGTTCCCGCACCGGACGGCACAAGCGTGCCCGATGGCGGCGGTCTCGGCAGATCGAAGCCGCGCACGATGATCATCGTGTGCCGGGCGTTGCCCCGGTGCGCTCGCGCGGTGGAGTTTCATCCTATCGGAGTGGTTGTATGAAGAAGTACCTGACCGTTGCGCTCGCGGCGAGCGCGCTGGCCCCATTCTGCGTTGCGGACGTCGGGGCGGATTCCCTTGCCGCCATCGAGAACGTCGTGCACATGCGCATGCGGGCCGACGGAACCTTCTACCAGGTCGATCCCGGCGCGGACCCGCGCGTCAACACCACCTATTACGACTGCACCGGCGCGACGTACAGCCTGACGACGTCGACGCCGCGCTGGCACGGCGGGGATATCAACTCCTTCGCCCCCGAAAACGCCGGCGCGACGAACACGCTCGTCAACCTGATCTCGTTCGGCGTGGTTGTACCGGTCGCCAGTCCGGCGTCGACCGGCGACGTCATCGTCCGCTTCTGGAACCTCGACCCGACGCAGTGCAACGCGACCAACGGTCTCTTCGACACGCAGATCGGCGGGATCCGCTTCAACGGCGTCAACCTCGGCGAGGTCACCGGCGGGACGATCTTTTTCTTCGACGACATCCCCATCGACGACGTCTTCCCGACGGACGGCGGCCTGATCTTCCCGACCGACACCTGGGGGTACACGATCGAGCTGCGCAATGCTGATAACACGCCCCACGCACTCTGGACCTTCGGCTTCGCGCTCAACCTCGTCAACGTCGGAACGCCCAGCGACCCGGCCAACTGCGTCGATCCGCTCACGCAGCCGCTCGTCGGTTCGAGCTTTGTCAACGCCACCGGTGACGCCCTCTATCTGCGCGACGCCAACGGCGACGGCAAGATGACATCCGGCGCGGCCGCCTGCCCGACGCCGCCGAGCGACATCCGCGGTTTCGGAACGGCGTGCCCGGCCCGCGTGACGGCAAACCTGTATCTCAAGCTCGACTTCGATCCGCCGCCGGTCGCAAACGCCGGCGCGGACATCACCGTGACCGACAATGACAACACGGGCGAAGAGACCGTGACGCTCGACGGTTCCGCCAGCACCGACGACACCTTCGTCGCCGACTTCTTCTGGACGGAAGGCACAACCGACCTCGGCTCCGGCAGCGCCACGCTGCCCGTCTCTTTCACCGTCGGGACGCACACCGTCACGCTGACCGTCGAAGATGAATTCGGCGTGACGTCGACCGATGAAGTCATCGTGACCGTCAACCCGGCCGGCGGCGGCGGGTGCGCCTGCGCCGGCGACTTCGACAACGACGGCGATCGGGACATCAGCGACCTCGCCGTCCTGCTGTCGAACTTCGGCCGCAGCGATTCGCCCGACAACTGCTCGGGCAACATCGACGGCGACGGTGACGTCGACATCGGCGACCTGGCCATCATGCTCTCCGGCTTCGGTCTGCCCTGCTGATTCTCTGGGTCTGATCTGACCTCCTTTCGCGCGCCCGACGGCCATGTGCCGCCGGGCGCGTTTTTTTTTCGCGTCAAAACCTGTTCGACAAGCCCGCGTGATTCGCGCCGCCGGCCGCAAGCGCTTTCAATCGAGTTGAATGTCGCATTTTTCCTGTGGCCAGGCTCCCGGCCCGCCTGGAAACGTCGTTCACGTTGAATTACTCGTTCTCGGGAATTTCTATAAAAATGTTTGACATTCTGAGAGAATCACGGTAGTCTGTCCGCGTTTTCGTGTCTGCTTCATTCCGGCGATCACGCCCTGAACGTGGGGCGACAATTCCACTCGACGAGCGGGACGTGACGTTTGCAGTGCGGGTTCAGCCGCACGCCCGCGGTCGGCGCGGCGGCTGGCGCGGCCGAAGGAGAAAGGGGGCGGTTTCCGAAGCACTCTCGAGTGAATCCGCGCTCGGGCATGGTGCGCGCCCGCGGCGCGACCGTCAGCAATGGCGGTGGTCCGCATGCGCGCCGGCTCGCAGCGGCCGGGCATGTCATTGATTCCGAGTCAGTGACGCGCGATGTGGAATCCACGTCACCAAGGAGTGTTGGAAATGAAAAAGTGTGTTTTCTTCCTCGCCGCCCTCGGCGCGGCCGGCTTTCTGCTCGGCCTGCCTGGTGCGGCGCTTGCGCAGGAGCTGACGCTGCGGGCCGGCCGCGACTGCTACCGCACCGGCGAGCTCGTAACCGTCACGCTGCGCATGGAGACTATCTCCGAGAGCATCGTCGGCGGCCAGTTCTTCCTGGCCTTCGATACGACCCGGCTGGCGTACGTCAGCGGCGACCCTGTCGCGCCGTTCGTGGAATACTACGAGGGCCTCGGCGCGGGTACGCTCGATTACGCGGTGAACACGCCGCCCAGCGTGCCGCCGATCACGGTCACGGGAGACGCAGACCTTGCGACGTTCACCTTCACGGCGCTCGTGGATCTGTGCAACGATACCGGCCTGATCACCTGGCGGAGCCATGATCCGCCCACGCGCTTGACGCAGGTCGGCGGGCTGCCGGTTTACCCGGCGCTGATCGACCTCAGCATCATCGACCTCACGCCCCCGATCGTCCAGAACCCCGACGACGTGACGATCGAGTGCGATTACCCGCGGATTCCGGATGCATGGGATGACAAGATGCACTTCCCGCAGTTGCCTGATCGCGAGGGCTGGGACGTCAACGCGACGTATCCGCTTGTCCTCGCCGACGACTGGCGCTGCACCGAGAGTGGTCCGGTACGCGACATCCACTTCTGGGGTTCCTGGAAGCACGGTCTGGTCGGTCAGGTGCAGTACTTCGCTCTGAGCATCCACGCGAACATTCCGGGCCCGGGCTACAGCCGGCCCGGTCCGCCGCTGTGGACGTTCGAGACCTTTGACTTTGGCGTCGTTCCGAACGATCCGCCGACCCAGCAGGGCTGGTACGACCCGGCGACAGGCGAGTGGTTCTATCCCGATCACAACGCGTACTTCCGCTATGACGTGGTCATCCCGCCGGGGTCCGAGTTCATCCAGCAGGAAGGTGAAATCTACTGGCTGAACGTGTCGGCGTTCGTCGTCGACCCGATCGCGACGCAGTGGGGCTGGAAGTCCACGGATTCGCACTTCATGGACGATGCGGTTTGGGGCAACTCAGACACGGGTCCGTGGGAAGCCATGACTGAGCCGCCGATGTTCGAGCAGTCCATGGACCTAGCGTTCGTCATCACGGCCGGCGGACCTCCGCCGATTCTCGGAACGGCCACCGCGGAAGATAACTGCGATCCGAACCCGCTCGTGACCTTCACCGACGTGTTCACGCCGAATCCGACGTGTCCGTACACGGGCACGATCGCCCGCACGTGGACGGCGACGGATTACTGCGGCAACTTCGCCACCTGCACGCAGACGATCACGATCGTCGACACGACACCTCCGGTGATCATCTGTCCGCCGGATGTCACAGTCGAATGCGATGAATCCACCGATCCGGCCGCTACGGGGGCCGCTACGGCGACAGACAACTGCGACCCGCTGCCGGTCATCACGTTCACGGACAGCATCACGCCGGGTGGGTGCCCGGACGAGTATCTGATCACGCGAACGTGGACGGCCACGGATGCCTGTCTCAACGCCGCCTCGTGCGTGCAGCTGATCACGGTCGTCGACGACACGCCGCCGGCCATCACCTGCCCGCCTGATCTCACGATCGAGTGCGACGAGGCAATTGGTCCGGCAAACACCGGGTACGCAACCGCCGTGGACAATTGCGATCCGAATCCGGTGGTTCTGTACTTCGACAACACGTATCCCGGCTGCTTCGGCTGGCGCGAGGACTTCGAGCCTTACGCGCTGGGCAGCCAGTTGCACGGCCAGGGCTGGCAGGGCTGGGACATGGTCCCGGCGGCCGGTGCGCTGGTCAGCGGCGCGCAGTCGCTCAGCGCTCCTCAGAGCGTGGCGATCACGGGTGCGTCCGACCTGGTTCACACGTACCACGGCGTAAACGCGGGCCAGTGGACCTACACGGCGTGGCAGTACATTCCGACCGGTTTCAGCGGCCGGACGTACTTCATCCTGCTGAACACATACAACCCCGGCGGACCGTACAACTGGTCGGTCCAGGTGCACTTCGACAGCAGCGGCGTGGTCCACTCGGAATTCGACAATGCCGAGCTCCCGCTGGTCTTCGGCCGATGGGTCGAGCTGCGGGTCGAAATCGACTTCGCGCTGGATCAGCAGTCGTTCTACTACGACGGAGGACTGCTCTACACGAAGACCTGGACGGGCGGTGTTTCCGGTGGCGGCGCGCTGAACCTGGCGGCAGTGGATCTGTATGCCAACAACGCTTCGACCGTGTATTACGACGACATGTCGCTCGTCGGCACCGGCGCAGGCGCGATGGACATCCAGCGCCTCTGGACGGCCACGGATCGCTGCGGCAACAGCAGCAACTGCACGCAGGTCATCACCGTCGCGGACACTACGCCACCGGTCGTGGTCTGCTCCCCCGACATCACCGTCAACGCCGATCCAGGCTGCGACGGCGCCATCGTGACCTTCGCGGACGCGACGGCGACCGACAACTGCGATCCGGCGCCGGTCGTACTCGGCTGCACGCCGGCCAGCGGCTCGCTGTTCCCGATCGGAACCACGACGGTCACGTGCACCGCGCGCGACCGCTGCGGCAATGTCGGCACCTGCACGTTCGACGTGATCGTTACGGATCGGAACGAGCTGTCGGTCACCGTTTCGCTCGAGCCGGTGGTCGCGGTCGGACCGTTCACGCGCTGCATCACGTTTGTGCTGTGGGACTGCGACACGACTCCGCCAACGAGCGTGGTTGTCGAAGAGACGCTCACGTTCACGAACGGCGTGGCCGGTCCCGTGACGATCGAGGTGCCGTGCGGCGAGTACGACTGCATCACGGCGCGCGACCGGCTGCACACGCTGCGCCGCACGCTGGATCCGCTGCCGATTGTCGGCACGCAGTATGTGGCGGACTTCGTCGCTGCGGGCAAGCCGCTGATCCTCGGCAACCTGAACGACGATTTCTGGGTCGACATCCTCGACTTCGGCGTGTTCGTCTCGCAGTGGGGCAGCGGCCTCGCCGTGGACACCGACTGCAACACCGCCTTCCCGCACTCGGATGTGAGCGGCGACGGGCTGGTCTGGCTCGAAGACTTCAACTTCATCCAGATCAACTTCCTGCGCGGCCACGAGCCGAACTGCTGCGGCCAGGCGGGAATCAGTGAGGGTGACCGCGGGCCGATCACGCGGATCGCGGTTGCTGAACTGCCGGCGATCGGGATGAGCGCGGCCGCCGCAGGCGATCTGAACGGTGACGGCTGGCTCGATATCGCCGACGTCATCGCGTTCTACCTCGGCGCACGCCCCGAAGCTCCGCCCGCCACGGCGGAGCCCGCCGGAAAGGTCGACGCCCCGTCGCCGATGCCGGCGCGTTCGATCCGGCGTCGCCTGTAGGCAGACCGGGAACACCGGCTTGAGCGATTGATGGCTCGGCCGGTGTACGGACGGAAGCGGCACGGCGCACTTCGCGCTGTGCCGCTCCGTCTGCCCGCAATTCAAGGAGCATTCAATGAACCATGCGAAGCAACTGAATTTCGGGTCCGTGCTGCTCGCTTTCACCGCCATGGCTCTGGTCGCGGCAACCGCTGCCGCAAATATCAACCTGGAATATCGACCGACGCAGCAGACCGTCCAGGTTGGAGATGTCATTCAGGTCGGGCTCTTCGTCGTCAGTGATGATCCGGAAGCGGATCAGTCGCTCTCATCCATGAGCGTGATCATCGCGTGGGATCCGGCCGATCTGGACCTGATTGGCATCGACTGCGGCGGCTGTCCGAACTGGATTTTCTCAGGTTTTCCTGATGATCCGTTCGGCCTGAACGAGGTGATTCCGCCGCAGGATGGCGATGGCCTGTATGTGGGCCTGGCCGCTCTCGGTGTGCCGGTCGTTGCCACGCCGGAGGGGACGCGCGCGACAACGCTGCGATTTGTTGCACTCCGGCCCGCCGCACCCACAACTCTCCGGATTCTGTCATCCGGCGGGACCCCCGCTACCCATACGGTCGTTTATGACGGCCATGTTCCGAACCTCAACGTCACTGGGACGATCAGCAACGCCGATGTGACGATCGAATGCCTGCTGTGCCTCGGTGATCTCAACCGCGACGGTCTTGTCGATCTGGTCGACCTCGCCATGATGCTGTCGCACTATGGCATGATCGGGGGCATCACGCCTCAGGAGGGTGACATGGACTGTGACGAAGATGTGGATCTGATCGATCTGGCTTTGCTGCTATCAAACTACGGAACGGTCTGCCCGTAAGCAGCGGCTTGAAGCAGACAGATCGGCCCAGTCAACTCCTCGGGGCCCATGTGCCCGCTGTTGGAACGCCCGCCGGGTTCGAACCGGCGGGCGTTCTTTTCTTCCATGCGAAGCGATCGCGGCAGGTCACGGTCATCCAAAACCGCGCCTGCTCCGTTTCATGCTTCAAGGAGGCGCAGCATGTTCAGATGCAGGACGGTCGCATTTGCGGTGGTGCTCGGGACCCTGCTTTCGGGTTGGGGCGCGATCGGTGATGACGCGCCCGTCGGCGGACCGGCTGTGGACCGGCCTTTTCGAATCGCCGTCGTCGATGCCGCAACCGGCCGTGGCGTTCCCCTGGTCGAACTCATTACCGTGAACGGTATCGTCCACGTCACCGATTCCGCCGGCGTCATCGCTTTTCGCGAGCCCGGACTCATGGACCAGGATGTCTTCTTCAGCGTCAAAAGCCACGGCTACACGTTTCCAAAGGACGGATTCGGCATGGCCGGCCTGCGACTGCGACCAACCGCCGACGGCGCGGCCACCGTTCGCGTCGACCGCGTCAATATCGCCCACCGGCTTTACCGTCTTACCGGCCAGGGCATCTACCGTGACTCCATCCTCCTCGGTGACCGGCCCCCCATCGAACAGCCCCTGCTTTGCGGAGGCGTCCTCGGGCAGGACAGCATCCAGCGCGCTCTCTACCGGGGAAAGATCTACTGGTTCTGGGGCGACACCGCCCGCGCCAGCTATCCCCTCGGCAATTTTGCGATGTCGGGCGCGACCTCCGCGCTGCCACCGCCGCGCGGCCGCGGCCTCGACCCGGCCAGGGGCGTCAACTACGAGTATTTCACAAGTTCTGACGGCTTTTCGCGGCCGATGTGCCCGATTGAGGGACAGCCCGGGCCAGTCTGGTGCGACGGCATGACGGTCGTCGCGGATTCAAGCGGCCGCGAGCGACTGCTGTGCCGCTTTGCGCGCATGAAGTCGCTGGGTGAGACGTATGAGCAGGGATTTGCCGTCTATAACGATGACAAGGAGGTCTTTGAGCCGGCCAATCGCATTCCGCTCGATGCGGTGCTCTTCATGCGGGGGAATCCGATCCGGGTGAAGGATTCGGACGGCGATTATTTCTACTTCGCGTCGCCGCTGCCGCTGGTGCGCTGCCGCGCGGTGTTTGACGCCCTGCTGGACCCTGGCCAGTACGAGGCCTATACCTGCCTCGAGTCTGGCGCGCGATACAACATCGACGATCCGCGACTTGATCGCCGCGATGGCCGGCTGATCTACGGCTGGAAACGCGATACGGGCCTGGTGCTTCAGAAAGAGCAGAAGGAACTGATCGAGAAGGGGCTGATGAAACCAGACGAGGCCCTGATCCAGTTGCACGATGCGGCCGGCGCGGACAGCACGATTCGAAAACCGGTTCTTGCTCACTCCGGTACGGTCGCGTGGAACGACTACTGCCGCGCGTGGCTGATGGTGTTTCAGGAAGGCTGGGGCACGTCGCTCTGCGGCGAAATCTGGATCGCGACCGCCCCGTCGCTCACGGGCCCATGGTCCGCCGCCCGGAAGATCATCACGCATGACGACTACTCGTTTTACAACGTGGCGCACCACCCGTTTTTCGACCAGGAGGGCGGGCGGGTCATCTACCTCGAAGGCACGTATACGATGGCGTTCTCGGGAACAAAGACGCCGACTCCGCGCTATGATTACAACCAGATCATGTACTCCGTCGACCTTGCCGACCCCCGACTGGGCCTGCCGCAGGCTGGTCCGGCCTCGCGGCGGACCAACTGACGCGGCCCTGTCGTCGATGGCCCCCCGCCTTCGCACAGGTTGTCCGCTGCGTAACGAACTCGCGCTCGGACAGGCTCCGCTTCAGCACCCGTGTTGCGCCGTGGGCGAACTGACACTCATCGGTCGCGCCAATTGACAGCGGCGATGTGCCGCAACTCGCGCAGTTCGACGGATTTAGGAACAGGCGAACCCGGCTGGTGACAAATTCACAAAGCTGACGGAGCGGAGGGTGAAGATTTCTCTCGACAAGTACCAGTACAGAGGTCCTTGCATTGACGATGCGCAGGCGTTTCAAGCAGCGGCGCGGGGCATGCGTGGGGGCGGCGGCCCGCGGTTTCACACCTCGTCGGGAGTGGTCGAATCGGCGATTTTCGGGTAAAACTTGACCCATGAAGACCGTCCTCCCACGTCAGGAATTTCAGGATGCCCTGGGCGCGATCACCTCGCTCACGGGCGGGCGCACGACAAAGCCCATTCTCGCGTGCGTCAAGATCACGGCTACGAAAAAGACCGTCGAGCTGAGTGCGACCGACGGCGAGGCTGCCCTCCGGGTTGAGCTGCCCGCCCTGTCCACGGCGAAGGAGGGAACGGCGGTCGTCGCGGCGGACCGCCTGCTCTCGATCGTCCGTGAAATGACGGACGTCGAGCTGGCGATCGAGTCGGATGACCGGCACTGCACAATCAAGGGGGAGGGCAGCGAGTTTCGCATCTATGTCATGAACCCGGCGGACTTCTCCCCGGTGCCGGAATTCGACGGGGAAGGCGATCTGGTCGTCGACGGGGCGCTGCTGCGCCGGATGATCGCCATGACGATCTACGCCGCCGCCCGCGAGACGAGTCGCTACGCGATCAACGGCGTCCTGTGGCAGAAACAGGGCAAGAAGCTGTTCCTTGTCGCAACGGACGGTCGCCGCCTGGCCCGGTCCGGAGGCGATATCCGCGCATCCTCGAGCGGCGATTTCGAAGCCATTGTCCCGGCCAAGGCACTGAACGTGTTTGAGCGCGTGTTCACTGCCCCGAAGACCGAAGAAGACTGGCGCGTCGATATCAAGGTCGCCCCGAACCAGATTCTCCTCCGCAGCGGCCACCGCATGCTGGCGACCGTTCTCGTGGAAGGACACTTCCCGAGCTACAAGGAAGTCATTCCCGAAAGCAACGACAAGCGTGCCGGCATCCGCCGGGAGGATTTCATCGCGGCCGTTCGCAAGGCCGCCCTGCTGACCACCGAAGACTCGCGCGCGGTGCGGCTCAGTTTCCAGAAGAACCAGCTCGTGCTGACGTCCTCGGCGCCGGACCAGGGCGATGCCCGGGTGCAGGTCGCGATCGGGTTCCAGGGGTCTCCGATCGACATCGGCTTCAACCCCGTGTTCCTGAACGATGCGCTGCGCGCCGCGCCTTTTGAGACGGTGTTCTTCGAGATGAGCGAGTCGTTCAAGCCCGGCGTCATCTGCGGCGAGGACAAACACGACTTCCTCTATGTCGTCATGCCGGTCTCCTTGCAGAATTAGTGAGCCATGACCGAGCGTCAGTTCCTCTGGACGATGAAGAATCGCTCGCGGCGAGCCGCGCAGTTCGTCACCGACGCGCCGCTTGGCCGGGTCGTGCGTGAAATCGCCCGTGATGTGCGCAGCCTGGAGCGCGCGGCGGAGGCCTGGCGCGGGGTTGCTCGGCCGGATTGGCTCGGGGCCGCGCGCGCGGTGGAGGTTCGCGACGGCATGCTCATCGTCGAAGTCGATTCGCCGGTGCTGCTCGAACGCATCCGCCGGCAGCAGGCGGCGCTGGGAAGGCAGATTTCAAAGCAGACCCCGGGTGTCCGCGGCCTGCGGGCCGTTCGGGCCGGTGCGGCCGAGGATGGCGAGGCAAGATGACCGAATCGACGTTGACGCCGCCTGACAAGAGCAATTACGACGAAAAAGCCATCACGATGCTGGAGGGCATCGAGCACATTCGCGCGCGCCCGGGCATGTACATCGGCGACACGAGCGTGAACGGCCTCCACCACCTCCTGTACGAGGTGCTCGACAACTCGATCGATGAATCGCTCGCCGGCTACTGCCGGAACATCACCGTCACCCTTGGGCCGGACAACACCGCCGCGGT
This sequence comes from Planctomycetota bacterium, assembly GCA_045863555.1. Classification (GTDB taxonomy): domain Bacteria; phylum Planctomycetota; class Phycisphaerae; order UBA1845; family Fen-1342; genus JACRLV01. Next base: position 336,444 of record BTUU01000005.1, read on the forward strand.
TGAGGATGACGGCCGCGGCATCCCCGTCGGCTTCAAGGAAGAGTACGGCATGTCAGCGCTCGAGCTGATCATGACGAAGACCAACGCGGGCGGGAAGTTCGACCGCAGCTCCTACAAGGTTTCGGCCGGCCTCCACGGCATCGGCGTCACGGCCGTCAACGCGGTCAGCGAATGGCTGGAGGTGTGGTCGATCCGCGACTCGAAGATCTGGCACATGCGCTTCCAGCGAGGCAAATCGCAGGGCAAGCTGGAGTGCGAAGGCGACGCCGGGGGCAAGCGCGGCACGCGGGTGGTCTTCAAGCCGGACCCGGACATGTTCGGCTCGGTCGAATTCAGCCACGAGACGATCGGCCGCCGCCTGCGCGAGATGGCCTATCTGAATTCGGGCGTGCGGTTCGTGTTCATCGATGATCGGCTCGGCTCGAAGGAGGAGTTCTTCTACGAGGAGGGCATCCGCCAGTTCGTGGAGCACCTCAACGAAGGCAAGGAGCCGGTCCACCCGACGATCTATTTCCGCCGCGAGGACGATGCCACGCGACTCCTCTGCGAAGTCGCGATGCAGTACACCGACGCGTACGTCGAGACGACCTTCTGCTTCGCGAACAACATCAACACCAAGGAAGGCGGCACGCACCTTTCGGGCTTCCGCGCGGCCCTGACCCGCGTCGTGAACGCCTACGCGAGGAAGGAAGGCCTCTACAAGGAAAAAGACCCGGTACCCACCGGCGACGACATTCGCGAGGGCCTGACGGCGATCATCTCCGTGAAGGTCCCGGAGCCGCAGTTCGAGAGCCAGACCAAGATCAAGCTCAACAACGCCGAGGTCGGGACCTTCGTCGAAAGCGTCGTGGGCGAAATGCTCACGAACTACTTCGAGGAACACCCGCCCGAGGCCAAGCGCATCGTCAACAAAGCCGTGCAGGCGGCGCTCGCCCGCGAGGCGGCCAGAAAGGCCCGTGAAACCGCCAGAAAGTCGGCGATGACCGGCGGCGGCCTCTCGCGAAAGCTCGTCGACTGCTCCAGCCGCGACCGCGACGAGACAGAGCTGTTCATCGTCGAGGGCGATTCGGCCGCCGGCTCAGCCAAGGGCGGACGCGACGCGATGACGCAGGCGATCCTGCCGATCCGCGGAAAGATTCTGAACGTCGAGAAAGCCCGGCTCCACAAGGTTCTCAGCCACGAGGAAATCCTCGAAATCATCAAGGCGCTCGGCACGGGCATCGGCGTCGACGACTTCGACCCGTCAAAGCTCCGCTACGGCCGCATCATCCTCATGACCGATGCGGACGTCGACGGCTCGCACATCCGCACGCTGCTGCTGACGTTTTTCTTCCGCCACCTGCGCGCGCTGATCGACAAGGGCCACGTCTACATCGCGCAGCCGCCGCTCTACGAGCTGAGCAAGGGCAAGAAGGCCCAGTACGTCATCGACGACGCCGCGCTCAATCAGCGGCTGACGCACCTCGGTCTCGATTCGACCGTCATGGAGATCCGCCGGCCGGACCAGCCGCCCCGCCGCCAGACCCGCGAAGAGCTCGGCGCGCTGCTGGAGCTTTGCGAGGATATCCAGCACCAGGGCAAGATCCTCGCCCGCCGCGGCATCATCCTGAAGGATTTCATCGAGGCGTACTACGACAACGGCCGCCTGCCGACGATGCGCGTCCAGGCGGGCGAGGCCGAGGCGCTGCTCTATGGTACGGAAGACCTTGACGCCTTCCGGCGCGAGCATTCCGGCGAGGTCCTGCGCACCGAGCTGACCGAGGTCAGGCAGCTTCAGAAGAGCCTGCTGGAACTCGCCGACTACGGCTGCACGGTCGACGACCTGTTCGCGGTCCGGGAAGAACTCATCACCGGCGATCACGCGGCGGCCGTCTTTGTACTCATCCACGGCGACGCCGCTCCGATCGAGCTCGACAACCTCGCCGCCCTGCCCGACGGCGTCCGTTCGATCGGGAGCGCGGGCTGGGAGATCAAGCGGTTCAAGGGGCTGGGCGAGATGAACAAGGACCAGCTCTGGGAAACGACGATGGACCCTTCGAAGCGCGTGCTGCGAAAGGTCGTCATCGGCGAGATGAGCGACGACCCGGAGCAGGCGGACATCGACGCCGTCGAGGCGGACCGGATGTTCAGCATCCTTATGGGCGAGGATGTCGACAAGCGGAAGGATTTCATCGCGGTCAACGCGATTCACGTGAAGAACCTCGACGTCTAGGCCGGCGCCGCCCGCGTGGGCAGTCGCCGTGTCCCGGCCGCGAAGCTTGGGGAGTGTGTCATGGGCAAGCTCGTCGGACTGCTGCTGATCGTCGCCGTCGCCGCCGGCGCGTATTACATGATGAACCAGGATTCCTCAGAGGAAGCCCCGGTGGCGAAGAAGGAAAACAAGGACGCCCTCAAGCCTGAGGAGAAGGTCGGCGTTTCGACGGGCCTCATGCCCTGAATATCATGGAGCGCGGTCGTCTCGGCTGTGCTCCGTGTAACCGCCGGTGAGCCCGCCACGGCTCATCGATCGCCGGAGTGGCGGAATTGGCAGACGCGCGGGATTCAAAATCCCGTGCCCCTCAAAGGCGTGTGGGTTCGATTCCCACCTCCGGCAATGTGATCTCCTCCTCGCAGCCTGAACCCGGGGCGCTGCGTGCGCCGGCCGACACCGGGCGGGACCAGCCGGCGTGTCTGATGAGCCGCGGGCGCTTCGTGGTGCTCGCTGCGTTGATCCTCCTCGCGACCGGCGCGCTGCGCTACGCGATCGGCACGCGCATGCCGGTCATCGCGAAGGATGGCGTCGGCTACTGCTGGAATGCCCGCGCGCTGGGAGCGGAGGGCGCGGCCGCGCTGCAGCGTGAGGATTTCAACCAGCATCCGCTCTTTCCGCTTTCGATTCTCGGCGTCGAGCGCGTCCTGACGCAGCTCGGCGCGAGGCCATCGCCCGAGACGTGGCAGCACGCCGGCCGGATCGTTGCGTTCGGGAGCGGTCTGCCCGGGGTCATCCTCATCGGCTGGCTCGCCCATCGCGTGGCCCGCGGAGCCGCGCCGGGTCGCTGCTGCCGCCGCGTCTCACTCTGGGCGATGGTCATTGCCGGTCTGCTGCCGCTGAATACCGCGCTCTCGGTCGACGTTCTTTCGGAACCGCTCTTCTTCGTGCCCTATCTGGCCGGCGCGGCGCTGATGGTTGACTGGCGCATCGAACGCCGCGTCCTGACGGTCGCGTTGATCGTTGGCGTCTGCGCCGGCCTGGCCTTTCTCGTGCGGCCGGAGGGCGCGGCGATCGGGCTTGGCGCCGCGGCGGTGCTGCTGCGGCAGACGCCGCGGTTCCGCATCCTCCGTCTCGCCGGCGCAGGGGCGGCGCTCGCGGCGGGTTTCCTGATTTGTGCACTCCCGTACTGGGCGGCGCTCGGCAAGTTCAGCCCCAAGGAGAGTAAGCAGGAGATCCGCGAATTCCGGCCGGCGGCGGTTCGACCGGGCGCGGGGCAGCTTGGGGGGCCATTGCTCCTCGCCGCGACAGAGTATGAGGTCTACGGCGTCGGTACTGCCCTTCTGGAAGCTGCCCGTGAGACGTTCCGTGCCGGGCGCGTCGTTGTCGTTCTCCTGGCGCTTATCGCGCTCGCGGCGTGGCGGCGGAAGCTGCTGGGTACCACGCTCGTGGGCATCGGCGTCGTCGCGACGGTGCACTTCGGGCTCTGCGTGGTGCTGCTGCTGCGGCATGGTTACCTCGATCAGCGGCATACGCTGGCGGTCGTGCTGCTGCTCATTCCTGCGGCCGCGGCGACGCTTGACTGGCTGATTGCGGCTTCGCGGGTTCGCGGCCGGGCGGCCTGGGGCGGCGTCGCCGCGGTCGGGTTGCTGTCGCCGCTGGCGGTGTATTCGCTGCGGGTGCCGCATCACGACGAGGGCTACCTGCGCGAGGCCGCGGCGGAGATCGTGGCCGAGGCGGAGCATGAGCACGAACCGGTGTGGGTGACGGGCCGAGCGCCGGGGCTGGTCCTCGGCGGTTCATCGATCCGGCGCGTCGCGTTCTATGCCGATGCGACGTACGCGGGGTACTTTGAGAACGCGGCGACGCTGGATGAGCGGTTCGCCGATCTGCGCTGGCGGCTGGTTGCCGATCCGCCGGTGGCGGACTGGTTCGCGATCGAGGCGGCGGCGGTCTGTGAGGACGTGTCGAACGAGCTGGAGGCGAACCGGGCGCTGCTCGACCGGCTGTTCGCGGACGCCGAAGTCGCGGGGGCGCTGGCGAACCGGCTGCCGCCGATGGAGATGCGCGGCGGGGCGGCGCTGCATGTGTTTCGGCTGGCACGGCGGCCGGGCGCAGCGGCGGGGCCCGTGGCGACTGCGCCGGCCTCGGGCGACGCCGGTGGAGGCGGGCCATGATCCTTGCGGTTGTTTCGGACCTGTTTTTTGATGCGAAGATCACGGCGACGGCGCGGGTCGTCGGCGTGGAGGTCGTGGCCGTGCGGACGATTGACGCGGCGGCGGCGCGGCTGGCGGATGCGGCGGTGACGGGGCTGATTGTGGATCTTTCGCTGCCGGCGGGCGACCCGATCGGGTTTGTTCGGGCGGTGAAAGCGTCGACGCCGGGCGTGCGGGTCGTTGCGTTTCTGCCGCATGTCGAGGCGGACCGGCGGCGGGCGGCGAAGGAGGCGGGGGCGGATGAGGTGCTGCCGCGGTCGAGGTTTTCGGAGACGCTGGGGGCGATCCTGGGTCGGCTGGGGGATTTGGAAGAATAGTCCGACCTCTCCCGGCTGCATTACACGGAGCACCCGCCGAAACCAGCTTTTCGGGGCGGCAGCCAAAGTGTGCCAGTCTCTTTTCAAACGCCTCTCATGTTTTCAGGTCTCAAAAGATGCGGGCGTGGCCTGGGGGGTCCAGGCCACGCCGGGGTGGGATGGGAGCGAATTGGGGGGTTAGCGGCGGACCTTGCCGGATTTTCGGTCGAGGAGCGGCGGCAGGCCGTTGTCGCCGGTGCGGTTGTCGGCACCGGTATCGCCGCCGTTTCCGGCGTTGCCGTTGCCGTTGCCGGAGCTCCCGCTGCCGCTGCCGGCGTCGCCGCCGCTATTGCCGCCGCCTGCGCGGCCGGTGCGGACCAGGTTGCCTTCGATGAAGAGCTCGATCTCCCATGCGCCGCCGTCGTACTGCTGCGACGAGGTCAGCTCCATGGTGTCTTCGACGGAGACGCTGCCGTCAGACTCCAGGATGTAATCGGCGTGCTGCGTGCCCGAGACCGGGACGTCGTACCAACTGCCCGTGACGTCGAAGAGGACGTGGTAGCCCCAGTCGAACTGCTCGACATCCGTGACGACGCGGGCGACCTGGAGCGAGCCGAAGTCGAGCGTGTCCCGATCGCCGGGGTAGAACCAGTCGCCGGTGACCTTGTTGATGAGGTCGCCGGTCTTGAAGATCCGCGTGGTCTGCCAGGCGTCGAAATCCTGGCCGTCGTCGACGCCGTTTTGCCAGAACGAGGCGGTGAGGCTCAGTTTTCCGGCGTACGTGCCGTCGGGGATGGCATAGTCGAGGGGGCCTGAGCCCCTGTCGCCCTCCAGCGGGCAGCCCGCCACGAGGAGCAAACTTCCTGCCGCCAGACCGATCAGTGAATGCCGCATCATCATGCCACTATCCTTTCGTGCGCTCAGCTCGCGGCGGCCTGGTTGCCGGCCGCGTCTGTATTTGCGAGAATCCGGCTGGGAACCCCAAGGTTTTTTTCGCATTTCTCCTTGGAGGCCGGGCACCCCATGGACACCGGGCATCGAGCGACGGCGACGGTCCTTCTGGCCGCGGTTCGCGCGGGCGAGGCGACGGCCCGGGAGCGGCTGGCGGCGCTGGTCTACGACGAGCTGCGGCCGCTGGCGGGCGGGCTGATGGGGGGCGAGCGGGCGGGGCATACGTTTCAGCCGACGGTGCTGGTGCACGAGGCGCTGATGCGGCTGTTTGACCAGAAAGTGCTGCATACGCTGGAGAACCGGGCTCATTTTCTGAATGCCGCGGCGCTGGCGATGCGGCGGATCCTGGTCGACCACGCGCGGGCGAAGGTGGCGCAGAAGCGCGGCGGGCAGGCGCAGCGGGTGGCGCTCGATGAGATGCTGGCGGTCTTTGAGGATGCGGGGGTGGATGTGCTGGACCTCGACGACGCGCTCGGGAGGCTCGCCGGCGCGGACCCGCGGGGGTACGAGTTCATTCAGCTTCACTACTTCGCGGGACTCACGCAGGCGGAGATCATCGAGCTGACGGGGCTGTCGCATACGACGGTTGAGAACTGCCTGCGCGACGCGAAGCGCTGGCTGAGGGCGCGGCTCTCGGGAGCAGACGACCATGGAAGCCGATCGGCCGACTGAGACGTTTGACCGGTTGCATGCGGGGCTGGCCGGGAAGATCGGGCCGCTGTTTCAGCGGCCGGCGGGGGCGGATGATGATCTGACCGGGCGGCAGATCGGTCTGTACAAGGTGCTGCAGAAAATCGGGAGCGGCGGGTTTGGCGACGTGTACATGGCGGAGCAGGAGGAGCCGGTCCGCCGGCGCGTGGCGCTGAAGATCATCAAGCTCGGGATGGATACGAAGCAGGTGATCGCGCGCTTCGAGGCCGAGCGGCAGGCGCTGGCGATGATGGACCACCCCAACATCGCCCGGGTGCTCGATGCGGCCGTGACGGAAACGGGCCGGCCGTATTTTGTGATGGAGCTGGTCAAGGGCGAGCCGATTACGGCGTATTGCGACCGGGAGAAGCTGAGCATCGCCGCGCGGCTGGACGCGTTCGCGCAGGTCTGTCGCGCGGTGCATCATGCCCACCAGAAGGCGGTGATTCACCGGGACATCAAGCCGTCGAACGTGCTGGTCAGCACGGTGGACGGCCGGCCGCTGGCGAAGGTGATCGATTTTGGCATTGCGAAGGCGACCGATCACCGGCTGACGGAGAAGACGCTCTTCACGGAATTTCACCAGATGATCGGCACGCCGGAGTACATGAGTCCGGAGCAGGCCGGCGGATCGCCCGATGTTGATACGCGCACGGACATTTACTCGCTGGGCGTGCTGCTCTACGAGCTGCTCACGGGCACGCCGCCGCTGCCGCGCGAGCAGATGCGGTCGGCGGCGTACGCGGAGATGCAGCGGATCATCCGCGAGGTCGAGCCGCCGACGCCGAGCGTTCGGCTGGGCGGGCTGCTTTCCCGGCGGGGGACAATCGGGCCGCGCGACGAGGGAGAGCCGAAACCGGACGGCACTCCCCTGCCGCATGCAGCTCGCGGGGCGTCGATCGAAATCGTGGCCGAGCATCGGCAGACGGACCCGCCGACGCTTCTTCGCACCATCCGGGGCGAGCTTGACTGGATTGTGATGAAGTGCATCGAGAAGGACCGGGGGCGGCGCTACGACAGCGCCGGGAGTCTCGCGGCCGAGATCGGGAACTATCTGAACGGGGAGCCCGTGCAGGCAGCGCCGCCGAGCGCGCTGTATCGCCTTCGGAAGTTCGTGCGCAAGCATCGCGTGGGCGTGACGGCGGGGACGCTTGTGGCGTTGGCGCTGCTGTTCGGGCTGATCGCCACCACGATTGGACTTCAGTCGGCCATCAGAGCATGGGAGGCGGAGACGATCGCACGGAAGGACGCGGAAGCTGCAAGATCGGTTGCGTCTGACAACGAGCGCAAGGCGGCGAACGAGGCCGCGAAGGCACGGGCCGCGCTTGGTTTTGTCACGGAAATGTTTGGTTCGATCGATCCCGTCTTGGCGCGGGGTCATGATGTCACGGTGGCCGAAGTGCTTGAACCCGCGGCGGAAAAGGTCGGCCGGACGTTTGCCGACGATCCGGAGGGCGAATCGGTCGTACGGCACGTGCTCGGCCAGGCGTACGCGCACCTGGCGCGGTATCCCGACGCGCTGAAGGAGTTGAATCGCGCGTGGGAGCTGCGGCAGGCGCTCCACCGGGAGGACGATGCGCAGACGATCTCGATGCTGAATGATCTGGGAATCGCGGTGCTGGAGACGGGGGATGTCCCTCGGGCGCGAGAGCTGCTGGGCGAGGCGCTCCAGCGACGCGAGGACACGCTGGGCAAATTGCATCGGGATACGCTCGCCACTCGAAGCGTTCTGGCGTTTTGCCGGCAGCTGGGAGGAGATCTGGAGGGGGCGCTGTCGGACATTCGCGCGGTGGTGGTTGATCAGGAGAAGAGCCTGGGGGCCGGCGATCGCGATACCCTCGAATCCATGTGCAGCCTGGCGGACATGCTGGGAAGCGCGGGCAAGGTCGACGAAGCACTCGCGATGGCCGAGGAGGCGCACGGCCGGGCCGCGGCGGCGCTGGGCGAAGAGAGCAATCTGGCGCTGATGGCCGGGAGCATCAAGGCGGAGATGCTTGTGACTCTGGGTCGCGACGAGGAGGCGGCCACGCTTCTGGAGAAAATCGCGAGCGGCAAAGAGAAGCTCTACGGACAGAATCACCCCTCCACGCTGCTGACGCTCGACCTGCTCGCGCGGACGCTGGGCAATCTGCGCCAGGATGAGCGGGCGATCGGGCTGAGCCGCACGATTGCGGAGCGTGCGGGAAAGGCGCTGGGGGAGCGGCATTCGACGACGCTCGTCTACCAGAACAATCTGGCTCAGGCGCTGCGCAAGGCGGGGCAGCTTGATGAAGCCGAGCCGATCTACCGGCGGTTGATCGAGGTCCGCCGCGAGATGGACGGCAGCGACTCTCAGGACTTGCTGATCGCGAAAAGCAATCTTGGACTGCTGCTGTTGCAGCGCAAGACTCCCGCGGACGCCCTGTCATTATTTGAAGAGTCATTGGAGGGATTCAGGAAAGTACTTCCACAGGACCACTGGATGCTGGGTGTCGCCTTGCTCAATCTGGGAAAATGCCAGACTGCGTTGGGCAAATACGCGGACGCCGAGCGAAGCCTGCTGGATGGCCATGGGTTGCTGGAGAAGACACTGGGCGCCGCCCACGGCCGGACGAAGCTGGCGAGGGCGGCGCTGGCGGAGTTGTATGATGCGTGGGGGAAGCCTGAGCAGGCGGAGACTTGGAAAGTCGCCAAATAAGCGGCGCGCGGCGATCGAACAGGACACACTCTCGGACGGCGGGTCGATCGTGCGAAAACGCCTGTCGACGCTGCGCACTGTGCCCGGCCGGTGACATCCCCTGCAACACCGGTTCACACAACCGCGCATCGATGGGTGGCGAACGTAACCCGCAACGCGTGGCTGTCCATCACGCGATTCCGCTCGTAGCGCCGGGCGATCTCGGCGCCGTCGAGGTTGCGATCGACTCAAGGGCACATCGTGCCGAACGCGCTCAGCATGATCGAGAGATCTGCAAGGCCGACGGACCCATCGGCGTCCAAGTCCCCATCGGTCCGCTGGGGAGAATCGAGCCGCCCGAAGTTGCTCATCAGAACGGAGAGATCGGCGAGCCCGACCGCGCCATCACAGGTCAGATCAGCCAAATGGTCACACAAACGGAGGATCGCTTGCGACGTCGTGCGATTTCCACAGGCATTCGTGAGGATGCAATCGTACAGTCCTTCGTCGTTTGCACCAATCCCGACGATCGTAAGTAGGGGCGCGTTCGCACCTACAATTCGGTCCGGCATGTCGATTAAGTCAGTCGCATTCTTCCGCCACTGGTAGTGAAGCGTACTACTGCTCGTAGCATCGACTGAAAAGGTAACACCGCCGCCCGTGCAGCTTGCTGACGACGTGGGCTGTATGACGATGGTCGGTGGAGTGCCCAGCGCCCACAGATCCTGATTTCCGAACAGCAACATCCGATGACGCAAGCTGTCATAGGCCAGGCCGCCGCCTTCGGTCTGACCGGGAGGTCTGGATTCAGAACGAAGAGTCCAGGACGCCCCGTCATAATCCCAAGTCTCAGCCCGGTAGAGATGGTCATACCCGCCGAATAGAACAATGCGCTGTCGGTCCGAGTCGAAGGCCATTGTGCTGCCTCGCCTCGCAGACGGGCTAGTGATCATCCGGCGAGTCCATTGTTCGCCGTCCCACTCCCACGTATCTCCGAGAAGAGAGCCGATCGTCGTTCCCCCGAAAAGAACAGAGACGGCGCGGGCGGGGTCGTAGGCCATTCCAAACTGATATCTCGCAGACGGCCCGCTTGTGGACCTCTGATTCCACCGAATTCCATCCCACTCCCACGTGTCGCCGTATAGCTGTCCATTTCCGCCAGCGCCACCGAACAACACGGCCACTCCTCGATGAGTATCGAATACGAGCCCGGCATAGCTTCTGCGGATCGGCATGAGTCCAAAACCCCGCCAGGAAGACCCGTCCCACTCCCAAGTTTCATCATCCTGATATTCGAATCCGCCGGCCAACATCGTGCATCCTCGTACCGAGTCGAATGCCATCATATGGCCACTGCGTGCCGCTGGTCCGCTGACCAGGCGGCGAGTCCATGCATCGTTGTCCCATTCCCAAGTGTCAGCTGCGACGCCATCCGGCCCGCTACCGCCGAACAGGACCGCCCTATCCCGAATTGGATCGTAGACGAAAGGTCCGCTAAACACCTGAGGCCGATCAAGCGCAATCGGGTGCCACGATGAACCGTCCCAGCTCCATGTGTCACCAAAATCAGAGGCGTCCGTCCCGCCAAATAAAACGACTCGGCGGTTCCCTGAATCGAAAACCATCGTGTGCGATGCTCTGGGCCGGGGAGCTTGGCTGAAATATAGTTCGACCCACGTCGTTCCATCCCATAGCCAGGTATCGTTCAGATTCTGCCCGCCTGAGTAGCCTCCGAATAACAGGATGCTCCCACGCTCGGCGTCGAAGGCCATGGCATGATTGGTTCGGGATTCCGGCCCCCACACGGGTCGCTCAGCCCATGAGTTCCCATCCCAAGTCCATGTCTCATCTCCTCCGCTGCTTCCACCAAAGAGGGTCGTCACACCACGTACAGAATCAAATACCATCGCGTGTGAGTGACGCGCAGAAGGACCGGTTGATGCACGCTGCGTCCAGCTAACACCATCCCATGCCCACATATCACGGAAAGTCTGGGTTGTGCTTCGGCCGCCAAATAGTAGGACAGCCCGTTCAACAGAATCGTATACCATCGCATGGCCGTTTCGTGCCGAGGGGCCCGTAACCTGCCGCTGATTCCATGAGAACCCATCCCATTCCCAGGTATCCGCGGCAAGAGTCGGTCCCCCGAACATCACCACTACACCCCGCGCCTCGTCAAAAGCCATCGCACTCCCCGTGCGCGAACTGGGTCCAGTGATGTTTCGTTGACGCCACGTATTCGTGCCCAGTTCCCACGTGTCCGGAAATCCGGAGCCACCAAACAACACCGTCACGCCGCGGACGGAATCAAAAGCCATCGCGTGTTCTTGCCGGCGCTCAATCAATAAGGGGCGCCATTCCAGCGATTGGGCTTTGGCCGATGTCAACGGGATGGATGCAATAATCGCTGCAATGTATGCAAGGCCCAGAAAAGGGCCATCTGTGTTTCGAGTTCCCACTGTGAAGCTACCCTTCAAAAGCAAGCCGTCGTGTCTTGTCGCATAACCGCAGTCAGTCGCACGTGCTCCCGAATTCTGCCAACACAAGCGCGAGATCGGCCAACCCGATGATCTGGTCCCCATCAATGTTCCCCTCGGCTCTGCGCGGACCATCCGACCGGCCGAAATTGCTGAGCAGGATCGCCAAGTCGGGAATTCCAACTTGATGGTCACAATCAAGATCACTCTGAAGTTCGCAGAGTAACAGCGGCTGTGCTACCGTCGTCACAGACCGACATGCGTCCGACACGATGCAGTCATACAACCCGGCGTCTTCCGCGGTGAGAGAGGTCAAGACCAAGGTCGGCGATTGCGAGCCCATGATGTGTCCAGGCTCGTCTTGCAGATCACGAGCGTTCCGTCGCCACTGATAGAACACTGTAAGTCGCCCGGATGCGGCTGTCGAGAATGAAGCTGTACCATCAAGGCACCCATCCGCCAATACAGGTTGCGTTTCAATAACTGGGGGCGTACAAAGCGCCCACGTCGCGGCGGGAAACCCACCCGTTTGACCGACTAGCATCGGCGCTTGGATCCGAGAATCATATACATACACACCAGAGTTCGCGTTCGGTCGTCCGTATGGGCGCGGCGTCCACTGCTGGCCGTCCCAATCCCAGGGCTCTGCTAACGTCTGACCCCCAAGAAGCACCGAATGGTGTGCGGGGTCATATGTCATCGAACCCGAGTGCATGGGCGGGGGACCCGTTACCCCGCGATTGATCCAGGTCGTCCCATCCCATTCCCAGGTATCGCTGAGCGCGGCCACATAATACCCACCATACAGGATGGTAACTCCTCGCTCTGGATCAAAGGCCATGGCGTGGTCCCTTCGCGGCGTCGGGCCAGATACCATTCTGCGGACCCACGTTATCCCATTCCATTCCCATGTGTCATTATAGATGGCGCTGCTCGAACTGCCGCCGAACATAACCACCACGCCCCGGTTGGAATCGAAGGTCATCGCATGCCCCGCGCGCATGGGCGGCCCCAATAGACCTCGCGGAGTCCAGAAATCACCGTCCCACTCCCAGGTGAAATCGTTCTGCGCGGTGAAACCGCCGAACATCACAGTTACGTTTCTGATCGAGTCGTAGGCCATGGCGTGCCGATATCGCGGAACCGGACCGTCCACGTCACGTCGAATCCAACCCTGCGGACCATATTCCCAGAGCTCATTGGTTGGAAAATCGTCGCCGGAACCCGGGTCAAGAAGGCCGCCAAATACGACCGTCACGTTGCGATGCGAGTCAAAGACGGCCTTATGATACGTGCGACGGCCGGGGCCTCCGTCATCCACTTGAGCCCAATCGAGCCCATCCCATTCCCACCATTCCGAGAGTCTGGATACGCCATCGTATCCACCGAACGCCGATACAACTTGCCGGGACGAATCGTAGATGAGGGAGTGCCCGCCGGAATGAGTTGGTTCGTGCAACGGCGCACGTTGAATCCACACCTCGCCATTCCACACCCAAGTTTGCATTCCAAGTGATGTCGATCCGAGCAGGACGACTTGGCGGCGCGCGTCGTCATAGACAATTGCTGTTGCATTGTAACTGGTGGCCGGCCCGTAGACCTGCGGGTTGTCCCAAGAATTTCCATCCCACTTCCATGTCCCTTGAGAATAGCGGCCATACAGCAGGGTTACGCCTCGTGCGGCGTCAAAGCACATAATGGGCTGTTCGTCGGCGGGAGGTCCGGTGTTTGACCTGAGCGACCAAACATCGCCGTCCCATTCCCAGGTCTCCCTGCTGGCCCCTGAATACAAAGTACCCCCGAAGAGCACCATTACGTGCCGCCGAGAATCGTATACCATCGCCGCTCCAGCCTGTGGCGACGGCCCTGTGGTGGCACGCTGCTGCCATGCGAACCCGTCCCATTCCCATGTATCGTTGAATCGGGTATTGCCCTCCTGGCCGCCTACCAACACCGTAACATTACGATCAGAGTCGTACGCGAGTGCATATCCAGACCTGGTTGGTGGACCAGGGACGGCGCGCTTGCGCCAGCGTCCGCCGACACGTTCCCAAGTATCGCCCGTTTCGACGCCTCCGCCGTAAAGTACGCTTACACTCCGGTTTGAGTCGTAAACAAGAATATTGCGGTAGCCGCGACCGCCAACGTCGATTTGCTCCCACGACGGCGTTTGGGAAAACAGCAGCTCCGGGGCGAACGCGACTAGATTTAGAACAATCGAACAGGTACCTATCCAAGTGTGCGATAACCGGCGCCGGTCTCCAATAAGAAACACGCGGCAGTCCTCCGATGTTTCGGCGTCCCTCTGGCCGCCGCAGGCAGATATTGGCGCTTTCCGGGCGACGATTCGCCCTCGGACCTCGTAGAAGCAATGATAGCCAGACGACCTCGCTATTGCACTATGTGTGCCGATTTCTCTCTCTCCGTGCGGCAACGCGGCACCGGGCCTCCGCTGGGTGGCGGCGGAATTCTAGTGACAGGTGCCCGTCGCATCGATCCGAACTATCGACTGGCGCAATACTTACGACGTTTCGCCGTCACATTGCCAACGTGAATGTCGTGGGATCGAGCCCCATCACCCGCTTGCGTTGACCGCCGTTGTCCCGCATGGACAGCGGCGGCATAGTTTTGACCCGGCGCCAGTCAAGACGCCCGCCCCCCCCGCCGCCGGTTCCCCCCCCCGAAAAACAGCCCGATCTGGCCAGCAGAGGAACAGGGTCGCACGCGTGGGCGGTGCCTTCGCGCAGCACCTGCGTCCGTCTGCAATGAACGAGATGACGCTCAAATCACCCAGTCCCCCCCAAAATCATCCCCCTTCGTCTTCTTCGGCGGCCGCACGCGGAGCAGCGGCGGCGTCAGGGAGACCTGGTGGCCGGGGGCGACGCTGTGGGTGAGGAAGACGGAGCCGCCGACGACTGCGCCGTCGCCGATGGTGGTGTCGCCGCCGAGGATGATCGCGTTGGCGTAGATCGTGACGTTGTTGCCGATCGTCGGGTGGCGCTTGCGGCCGCGGATGGCCCGGCCGCGGTCGTCCTTGGGGATGCTGAGGGCGCCAAGGGTGACGCCCTGGTAGATCTTGACGAAGTCGCCGATCTCGGCGGTCTCGCCGATGACGACGCCGGTGCCGTGGTCGATGCAGAAGCTGCGGCCGACCTTTGCGCCGGGGTGGATGTCGATGCCGGTCTGGCGGTGGGCCCACTCGGACATGATGCGGGGGAGCTTGGGGACGCCGAGCTGGTAGAGGGTGTGGGCGTAGCGGTGGATGGTGATGGCGAGCATGCCGGGGTAGGAGAGGACGACCTCGGTGGTGCTGCCGGCGGCGGGGTCGCCGTCGTAGTGGGCCTGGACGTCTTCGGCGAGGACGGCGCGGGTTTCGGGGATCTTGTCGAAGAACTCGGTGGCCTGGCGGCAGGCGAGGGCGTGCGAGGCGGAGAGGTCTTCGGTCATCGCCCCTTCGCGTTCGATCTCGTGGCAGTGGCAGTGGAAGATTTCGTCGCGGAGGAGCTCCCAGGCGAGCGGGACGAGTTCGCCGACGTGATAGCGGATGTTGTGCTTCGTCAGGCCGCGCCGGCCGTAGCCGCCGGGGTAGGTGAGCTGGAGCAGGAGTTCGCAGATGCGGAGGGCGCGGTCGGGCGAAGGGAGGTAGTCGCGGTCGATGTGCTGGATGCGCTCGTCCTGCGCGTAGCTTTCGACGATGCGGTCGACGAGCTTGGGCAGGGCTTCGCCGAGGTGGATGGGTTTCATGGGGGCGATTGTAGCGGGGCGGGCGATGGGGGATGCGCGCGGGACCTCGCTGACGCTCTGGCGGACCCTTGCTCGCGCTGCGGGCTCGGATTGGGCGGGCCCTTGCTTGCGCTGCGGGCTCGGATCGGGCGCTTCGACGCATCGGCTGGCGGGGGACCCGCGCGCTTGCGCTTGGGGCTCTGATGTCCCTCGCTGGTGCGTTGGGCTCTGATGTTCCTTGCTGGCGCGTCGGGCTCTGATTACGGGCAAATGACGCCGAAGACGGAGAGCAGGACGGTCAGGTCGCTGAGATCGACATCGCCGTCGACGTCGAAATCGCCATCGCCGGGCTCCGCGCCGCCGGGCGTGCCGAAGTGGCTCAGCAGCAGCGCGAGATCGCCGATGCCGACGGAGCCGTCGCCGTCGAGGTCGCCGCCGCAGGCGAGGGCGAGCGTTCCGAAGTCCATCTCGACCGGGGCGCTTTTTCCGGTGAGGACCCACTGGTCATAGGCGATCTGGCCGGCGTTGCTGACCGTGTTGTCGCGGAGGAACTCGATGTATTCGCGCGAGGTCGTCTGGTAGTAGACGCGCACGTCGGCCCGGACGGCGCCGGGCGGAATCGCGAACGCGGCGTCGTCCCAGTACTGGCCGTCGGCGTAAGCGTGGCCGACGGGCGCCGCCTGGATCTGTTCGAAGTTCGCGTTTGTGAAGCCGCGCGGCGGGATGCGGTTGTCCTTGATCCAGGTATTGTTGATGGCGAAGTGGAAGCTCTCGCCCTCGGGGAGGCCCGTCGCGGCGGCGACGGCGGCGTCGAGGCCGAGCTTGGCCTCGTAGACGATCGTGTCGTCGGTGGAGAGCGTGGCGGTGTCCGTGTCGTATGCGCCGCGTTCGGCGATCAGGCCGCCGGTGAGGCTGAAGAACCGGACGTTGAGCCACATGCGGCGGCCCTCGGGGTAGCCGGTGGGGAGCTTGTGGCCGCCCTGGTTGATGACGCGGGCGGTGAGGGTCGATTCCGTGGCGGAGAGTTCGAGGTCGGACGCGGCCTGAAGCATCGCGACGGCGCGGGCGATCGAAGCGGCGACGGTTGCGTCCTCGAGCATGGTTTCGCTGGAGTCGTACAGGTTGTGGATGGCCTGGAGGACCCAGGTGTTGCCGCCGTTGAAGTAGTGCCGGCCGAGGTCGGTGTGCTCCTCGCCGAAGTAGCAGCCCTGGCCGGTGGCTTTGGGCATGTGGCAGTCCTGGCAGGAGCTGACGGCGGAGAGATTTCCGCCGAAGCGGCCGCCCATTTCGACGGGGCCGAGGGCGAACTCGCTCATCGACCATTCGCTGAACGTGCGCTCCAGCGGGAACTGCTGATAGCGGTCGTGGGTCGGGTGCGGGGTGTTGAGGTCGTTGAGGGCGTAGGAGCCGTCGGGCTGGCGGGTAAAGGCGGGGTTGCTGACATCGTGGCAGGTCGCGCACATGTCCGACGCGCGGTGATAGGGTGATTTCAGCCACTGATGGGGGTTCACGGTCAGGTTGTAGGGGCCGCGGCGGCGATCCTGGGGGTCGATGACATAGGAGCCGTTGTGGCCGCTGGCGGGAGGATTTGAGAGCGCCGCGAGGATGTCCGCGTCGACGGCGGGGTCGACGCCGGGGTCGTGGACAGGGTCGACCATGCGGTGGCAGACGTGGCAGCTCACGCCCTGGAGGTCGATTCCGGACATGGCGGAGCCGTCGGTGGGTTCGCTGCGGCCGGCGAGCCAGCCGTTGGGCGAGTGGCAGCGGAGGCACATGTCGCCGACGAAAGCGGCGTCCTGGTTTGCGACGTCGAGGCAGGCGAGGAAGACGGGATCGCGCGAGGCCTGGCCCATCATGGACGCGGCCCAGGGGAGGAACGGCTCGTTGTCGTTGTCGAAGTAGCCGTGGCAGATCGAGCAGTTATAGGCATCGAGCATGGGCTCGGTCAGCGTGCTGGGCTGGGTGCCGGGAAGAAAGAAATCGAGCAGGGTCGTGGGGACGCGCGCGGCGAGGCCCGTCAGCGGGAGCAGGACGAGCAGCCCGGCGACGGCGGCCCGAAAAAAATGGACTTTCTGGATCATGTTCCCCCCCAATTGACGCTGGAATGCAAGCGCGGGATACCCGCCCCGATCGATAGTAGGGTAGGCCTCGGGGCGGAAGCAAGGCGCTTTGCGGGCGCGGGAGAATCGCGGAAAATCGCACGGATTTCGCGGCGGACGTGAACGCGCGTCAGCATCGCGCATTACAGGGAGAATCCGGTGGCAGCCGCATTCGATCAGGATGAGCTTGACCGCCGGTTCATGGCGGACGCGGTCGAGGAAGCTCGCAAGGCGCTCGATACGGAGGATGTTCCGGTCGGGGCGGTCGTCGTTCATCGGGGACGCATCATCGGCCGGGGGCGAAACCAGCGGGAACAACTCCAGGACCCGACGGCGCACGCGGAGATGATCGCGATCACGGCGGCCGCGGCGCATATCGGGCACTGGCGACTCGAGGAGTGCACGCTCTACGTGACGCTTGAGCCGTGCGCGATGTGCGCGGGGGCGATCGTGCTGGCGCGGGTGCCGCGCGTGGTCTTCGGCGCGACGGACCCGAAGGCCGGGGCGTGCGGGTCGCTCTTTGAGATCACGTGCGATCCGCGGCTGAATCACCGGGCGGAGACGGTCGGGGGTGTGCTGGCGGGCCCCTGCGCCGAGCTGCTGACGGCGTTCTTTCGACGGCGCCGGGCGCTGGGCGAAAAATAGCTATGCGCGAGCGAAATTCACGCCGGCCACGTGCCTCGCGCTGCGCGCCTGAGCCAGATTCTGGCGCGCGAGGTAGAATCTCCGGTAAATCGGCCGGGCTGGCCATCGGATTCTGGCACGGCGGACGTGCCGCGAGCGGCCGGCCGGCAGGTTCAGGAGATTTCCCCATGCGTCGCAGCTTGTGGAATCTGTTCGGTGTGATGACGGGTCTGACGATCGTTCTGGGTGGTTTCGCCGCGGCTTCGGCCCAGGAGCCGAAGCCGGACAAGCCGGCCCCCAAGAAGGAAGAGACCAAGGACCAGAAGAAGGATGAGAAGAAGGCTGACAAGGACATCGTCGAGACGGCCTCGGCGAACAAGGACTTCTCGACGCTGGTCGAGCTGCTGAAGGCGGCCGACCTGGTCGACACGCTGAAGGGCGAAGGGCCTTTCACGGTTTTCGCGCCGACGAATGAAGCGTTCGAGAAGCTTGGCAAAGAGAAGCTCGCCGAGCTGAAAAAGGACAAGGCCAAGCTGGCCGCGATCCTGAAGTTCCACGTCCACAGCGGGGCCGCGATGCATGCGGACGCGGTGACCAAGGCCAAGACGATCAAGACGGTCAATGGCCAGGAGCTGACGGTCACGGTCAAGGAGAAGGACGTCCACATCGGCACGGCGAAGGTCACCAAGACCGACATCAAGTGCAAGAACGGCGTCATTCACGTGATCGACACGGTCCAGCTTCCGAAGGAAAAGACCGGCGACTGATCGCGGCCGGTGCTGAGCCGGTGACCGCGATTCGGGCGGGCCGGTAGAAGACAACTGATCCATCAAGAGACGGGCGGTCGGTTCTCCGGCCGCCCGTTTCGTTTGGCTGTGGTGCGGGCGAACGCGGCGATCGTTGGCGGATGTTGAATCGGGGCGGGCTATGGCGAGGCGTCGCCGACCTGGTCGGAGCCGCACTTGGGGCAGCGGATGATCCCGCTGCCGGTGGGCGGCGGCAGGAAGCGTTCGCGGCAGCGTGCGACGCGGCACTGCCAGAGGGGGCGGCAGGCGATCGCGCCGCACTTTTCGCAGACGACGGGGAAGAGGACGTTTGAGGGGAGCTGGTGGACGGAGTCGTCGCTGCACGCCGCGCAGCGCAGGACCACGGGGCGAAGCCGTCCGGGGGCGGTTGGGTCGGGGCTGAGGGCCTGGTAGACGAACCAGGCGGCGACGGCGAGGATGACGCCGACCGCGCCGAGGAGGATGCGCTGGCGGCGGACGCGGCGGGCGAAGGCGCCGACGCGGACCTCCTCGATGCCGTCGAGGTCGAAGCGGCGCGATGTGAGATCCAGCGAACGACGCCGGGCGTCCATGACTCCTCCCGCGGGCGATTGTAGCATGACGCCGGTCGGGCACGCGGGGATGCGCCCGCCCGCGTGAGCGAGTGCGCGGCAGCGCAGGTGCAGCGCCTCCGGCTGCGAGGGAGTTTGATGTACCGGACCGGGATTGGATATGACGTGCATCGCGTTGCGGACGGTCGCGCGCTGGTGCTGGGCGGGGTAGCGATTGCGTGGGAGCGCGGGCTGCTGGGGCACAGCGACGCGGATGTCGTGCTGCACGCGTTGTGCGATGCGCTGCTGGGCGCGAGCGGGCTCGGGGATATCGGCGAGCTGTTTCCGGATACGGATGAGGCCAATCGCGGGGCGGCGAGCCGGGTGTTTGTCGAAGAGGTGATGCGGCGGGTGCGCGGGCGGGGGTTTGTCGTCGTGAATGCCGATCTGACGATCCTGGCGGAAAGGCCGCGGCTCAGCGGCTCCAAGGCGGCGATCCGGGCGAGCGTGGCGGGGCTGCTCGGCGTCGGGCCGGAGGATGTCGGCGTGAAGGCGGGGACCAACGAGGGCCTCGACGCGGTCGGGCGCGGCGAGGCGATCGCGTGCCTGGCGACGGTGCTGCTCAGGAAGCAGGCGTAGCGGGCGGGCCGGGGTCTTCCAGCGGTTTGACGATGACGGCGTCGCCGCGGGCGATGCACTTGCCGGTGCCGGGGCGCTCGGTGGCGAGATTGATGATCGCGTTTGCGCCTTTTTCCGCGGCGATGGCTTTGAGGACGTCGACGGCTTTCTGGGGCGAGGCGTGGCCGTCGGTGAAAACGGCCTCGATCTGGCGCTGGATGGTGAAGCCGGCGATGGAGGGCGTCGAGCTGGTGGCGATAATGCGGCCCCCGAGGCGTTCGAGCTGCTGCTGCTGGAGGTACATGAAGCCGTGCTGGCGTTTGAGCTCGGCGCGGCGGGCGGCGGCGTGGGCGGCTTCGCGGCGGCCGCCGAAGATGCGGGCGATGATCGTGAAGACGAGGAGGGCGGCGGCGGCGGCGAGGATGGCGAGGATGACGGGGTCGTTCAAGGAAGGCACGGGTTCTCCAGTCTCGTGCGGCCGCACCCGAAGCAAGCGCCGTTCTTGACCGGAGTATAACGTCCGCACACTGCGTGTCGGTGCAGAAACAGGAACACCCCCGAGCGCCGATCGGCGCCCGGGGGGTGCTTTGAAATCACGCGAGGGCGGTTCAGCGGCGGCGGAACGCGGCGAGACCGCCGAGGGCCAGCAGCGCGAGGGCTGAGGGCTCGGGGATGGCGACGCTGAAGTTGTCGATGTCGCCGACGTCCTGAAGCTGGCGGTTGTCGCTGAGGGCGCCGACCTGCTCGACGGAGGTTCCGGCGTAGATCTGGCCGGTGTAGACCAGCGTGCCGTCGTAGTAGTAGAGCAGGTTGGTGCCGTTGTTCTCGACGGTCAGGTTCTTGTACGAACCCGCGGTCCAGCCCTGGGTGCCGGTCGTGTTCGGATCGGTGTCCGCGAGGTAGAACGCGAGGGGCTGCGGCCCGCCGAGATCGGGATCGTCGAGGATGCCGATGACCGGGACGCCCGCGCCCGAGCCGCCGTCATTGGCGAAGAACTGGACGCGGAACGTGATGAACGCCTGCGAGGGCGCCTGGCCGATGAGCGTGTACGAGCCACCGCCGGCGGCCGAGATGTTGATATCGGCGCTGGAGATGCTCGGACCGGCGGGCACGACACCGAGATTGGGGCCGAGCGAAACGCGGAGCGTGCCGGCGGCGACCGAGGTGTCAAAGCCGACGCGGAGGTGCTGCGATCCGGCGGCGGGGTTGGCCGTATCGACGGACGCCCAAGGCAGATTGGTGCCCGACGCGGTCCAGCCGGCCTGGGGCTCGACGGGTCCGGGCGCGAAGCCGTCGGCGGCTTCGAAACCGGTGCTGTACAGTCCGGGGCCGCGCATGACGGGACCGCCGCCCTGTTCAACGAATGCGGCCAGCGAACCATTGAACGGGATGTCGGCCATCGCCGTCGCTCCCGCCGCCGCGGCGAAAGCTGTCACTAGAATTGCTCTCATTACAGACACTCCTCCACCGAATAGCGCCGAGGCGGCGCAATTTCGGCATTGCGCGCCACCGTGGCGGGCAAACCGAAAAGAACTCGACTGATGATGTGGAGGCAGCCCGAGCGGTTTGCCTCCTCCTCCCTCAGGGAACAACTTACACGAAGACGCGGGGGCGAAGCAACACAATCTCCGCGGGCGGGACTGCAAAAACCGGTGGAATTGATGGCTGATAACTACAGATCGCGGGTCAGACGGATGCCCGCGCGGCGCGGTCGCGCACCTCGCGGACGGCCGCGATGATGTTCTGCTCGTCGGGGAGAACGACGTTTGCGGCGGGGCCGAGGGGGATGTAGGTGTCGAGGCCGACGACGCGGGTTGCGGCGACATCGGGGCAGCGCTCGTGGATGACCGCGAGGATGGCTTCGGAGACGCCGCCGCTGCGCCGGCCCTCGTCGACGACGACGACCGCGCCGGTGGCGGCGGCCTGCTGGGCGATGAGGGCTTCATTGAGCGGGCTGATCCAGCGCAGGTCGACGATGCGGGCGTGGATGGCGTGCTTTTCGCCGAGCATCCTGGCTGCGCGGAGCGACATGTAGAGGCCGTTGCCGAAGGTGAGGATGGTGACGTCGGCGGCGGATTCGAAGTAGACGCGGCCCTCGCCGAGTGGGATCGCTTCGTCGGGCGGGGGATAGGGGAAATTCCACTCGCCGTCGCCGGGGGCGTGGAGATCCTTGGTCATGTAGAGGGCGATCGGCTCGAGGAAGGCGACGACGCGGCCGTCGATCTTCGCAAGAGCGGCGCAGGTGCGGAGCATTCTCGCGGCGTCGTCGCCGCGCGCCGGGACGGCGATGACGAGGCCGGGGATGTCGCGCAGGGCGGCGAAGCTGTTGTCATTGTGGAAGTGGCCGCCGAAGCCTTTCTGGTAGCCGAGGGAGTTGATGCGAATAAGCATCGGGTTGCGGTACTGGCCGTTGGAGAAGAACTGGCAGGAGCAGGCCTCGCCGCGGATCTGGTCGATGGCGTTGTGGACGTAGGCGAGGTACTGGATTTCCGGGATCGGGAGGAGGCCCATGTGGCCGGCGCCGATGGCGAGTCCGAGGATCGTGGTTTCGTCGAGGAGGGTGTTGAAGACGCGGCCGGGGCCGAATTTCGCGTGGAGGCCGGTGGTGACGTGGTAGACGCCGCCTTTCTGGGCGACATCTTCGCCGAAGACGAGCGATTCGGGGTATTTGGCGAGCAGGTCGTTCAGGGCGCGGTTGAGATTGACCGCGAGGTGGCGGGCGGGCTGGTTTTCGGGGAGTTTCGCTTCCGCGCCCCAGTGGGCGATGCGGGCTTCGCGCGGGGGCGTGCGGGTCGCTTCCGCGTGGACGAGGTTGGCGTGATAGGGGGCGAGCGGGCGGAGGATGTCGTCGGCGGTGGTGAGGCGCTGGGGGACGCCGATCGCGTCGGCGGCGGTCTTCACGCGCTCGCGGGTGCGTTCGTAGAGGTCGAGGATTTCGGGGCCGGTCATGTAGCCGCGTTCGGCGAGCATGCGGGCGGAGGAGAGGAGCGGGTCGCGGGCTTCCCAGGCTTCGATGTCGGCGAGGGCGCGGTACTCGGTTTCGACGTCGCTGCCGGCGTGGCCGAGGAGGCGGACGGTGCGCATGTGCAGGAAGGCGGGGCGGCGGGTCTGGCGGACGTATTCGGCGGCGCGGGCGGCGACGGTGAAGGCGTCGATCAGGTCGAGGCCGTCGCAGGCGAAGTATTCGATGCCGGGGCGGCGGTTCATGGTGGCTTCGACCCAGCCGGGAGGCGTGCGGACGGAGATGCCGATGCTGTTGTCCTCGCAGACGAAGAGGAGCGGGACGGGGATTTTCTGGTAGGCGGACCAGCCGGCGGAGTTGAATGCGCCCTGTGTGACGCTGTGGTTCACGGAGGCGTCGCCGAAGGAGCAGACCATGATCGCGTCGGCGGGGAGCTTGCGGAACGGGGCGTCGGCGGGCGCGTTTGCGAGTTTCTTTGCGCGTTCGAAAGCGATGGCGGAACCGACGGCCTTGGGGGGGTGGCTACCGATGGTGCTGGTCTGCGGGAGGATCCAGAGCGGCCCGCTGCCCCAGACCTTGTGGCGGCCGCCGGCGCTGGGGTCTTCCTTCGCGGCCATCATTCCCAGCAGCGTGTCGCGTACCGCGTCCTGGCCGGGGAGCTGGCGGGCGCGTTCGACGACGAAGGCGCCGCTGCGGTAGTGGAGGAACGCGGGGTCGGTGTAGCGGGTGACGCGGCCGACGACGGCGTTGCCCTCGTGGCCGGAGCTGCCGATCGTGTAGTAGCCGCGGTCCTGCTTGCGAAGTTCGCGGGCCATGAGGTCGAGGTGGCGGCTGACGATCTGGGACTCGAAGAGGTCGAGGAACACGCGGCCGGTGAGGGTCGGATCGTCGGCGATGGGTGCGTCGAGGGGGCGGCGCGGCGCGGAGGATGTTGCCAGTGAGTTACAGAGGTCGATGAAGTTGCGGTCGATGACGTCGGCCCGATTGACCATGTGCGCTTCCTCTGAAGTCCCGGCCGCCGGTCTGGGCCGAATCGATCAGAATATCGCGAGCGGCAGGGGCAATCCACGGCGCCAGCGGAATCACGTAGTCATTACCGCGGGCGTGTGGTGATTGAGTCGCTCGATTACCGCACGGGCTGGCCGAAACACCTCAGCTTGATCTACGCGTCTTCGCTTACGCGATCTTCGGAGGCGGCCGATCAATCCTGGAACATCTCGCCGACCGGCATTTCAAACCCCGGCAAGATGGCGGGGTCGCTGAGCGTGCCGTGAGGCGGGTATTCGCGCGGCGGCTCGTCTTTTGAGAGCACGTGGACCGTCCGGCGTTCGGCGTCGACGAGCCAGACGCGATCGACGCCCATGCGGAGATACTCGCCGCCTTTCTCGATCAGATTCGCCCACGACTGCCCGCGGCCGATCACTTCGACAACCAGATTGGGTGGAACCGATGAGAACGTCCGTTGCTCGGAGGCGCGCGGAAGCCGCTCGTATGAGTAGTAAACGACATCGGCGCCGCGCACGGAGTCGGGGTCGCGCTCGGTAATCAGACCCACTTCATTCGTAAACGTCCGGCCGAGCTTGCTGGAGCGTGCCCAGGCCTCGAGGGCAAAGACAATGCGGGCGGACGAGCGCCCGTGGTCGAGTCCGCCGGGCGACGTTTCGATCACCTCGCCCCGAACAAGTTCGCACGATTCGCCGGGATTTGTGACCCGTACGAATTCACGATAGGTCAGCGGGCGGGGCAGCGTAGCCATTATCAACCTTTACCGCAGCGATTGCCGCGATCGTTCACCTTCTGATGATAACCCGTAACCTGGCGCGGCGGTGCCCGCCGAGCTTAGAATAGACGCAGGCCGGTCTCGCCGCGTACGGCCGCGAGTTCGCATGAAAGCGCAAGTCGCGGCGAGCCAGGCGTTCGCTCAAGACGCGCCAAATCCCGCCAGAAACCGCCAATCCTCGCCGCCAATACGCCCGAACCCGTTTCCGCGGTAATACTTCCACCGTGTCGACGCGCCGCGCCAGCGATCGGGAAGGCGAGAGATGTGGACCCAGGTGCACCGCTCACCGAAGATCCGTTCACGATCCGAAGATGCGCAGTTCACGTCCCGAAGATGCGCAGTTCACGATTTCCCCAAACCCCGCTGGGAGAGCGTCAGCCGCGATATTATTGGAAGATGCGCAAATCACATGCACACCCACGCTGCGCACCTTCGATCGGGCCCCGGACGCTGCAATACCGGCAGATGGGACGCGATGCGCCCGAAAATCATGGATGCGCGGCCGCGCGCTGCGCACCCGCCCCGCCGTCGAGCGAGCGATGAAATCCGCGCGGCATCAGGCCTTGAAGTCGCCGGGTTTGAACTCCAGGCGCTTTCCAGCGGCGACGGCTTCATTGGCCTTGAAGACGGCGACGGCGGTTTCGTAGGCGATCTCCGCCGGGCAGGTGAGGCCCGAGCCGCTGCGGACGGCGTTGAAGAAATTCTCCAGGTGCAACTGGTGGACGGGCTTCTTGACCTCGTCGAGGAGCTTCTGGCCTTCGGCGGTGGGCTTGCCGCTGGGGTCGAGCGTTTCGCCGATCTTGAGCGAGTAGGCCTGGGCCCCGTTCTTCTCGGTGGTTTCGGATTCGGCCTCCCACTCGCGGCGCTGGGCGGTCTGCTCGCGGAAGAACTCGCCGATGCGGGTGTCTTCGGAGACGACCATGGAGCCCTGATCACCGAGGAAGGTCTCGTAGAAACCGCCGTGGCTGGTGGTGTTGAGCACCTGGTAGTAGGCGCGGACGACGCCGGCCGGCGTGTCGTACTCATAGATCGACATGACGTTGTCGAACCACTCGGACTTGTAATAGTCCGTTCCGCCGGCGGACATGACGGACCTGGGATTGGCCTTGAGGACCCAACTGAAGACGTCGACCTGGTGCGAGCCGAGATCGGCCATGGGGCCGCCGGAGAACTTGCGGTACCAGCGCCAGTTGCGGTGCTGGTGCATGTTGTCGAAGCCGTTCTTCTTGAGGATGTCCGGGGCGATCTCCTCGCCGGGCGGGCAGTCGCCCTCCAGCAGGCGGGCGCGGTTCCACTGGCCATATGCGTGGGTGATGCGGCCGAGAATCTTGTCGTTCTCGATGAGCTTCATCGCGTGCCAGTAGCGCGGGTTGCTGCGGCGCTGGTGGCCGATCTGGAGGAGTTTGCCGGTCTCTCGGGCGGCGACGACCATCGACTTCGCCGACTCGAGGTTGTGGGCCATCTCTTTTTCGCAGTAGACGTGCTTGCCGGCCTTCAGGCAGCCGATCGAGTGCTCGGCGTGCTTGAAGTCGGGGGTGGCGACGATGACGGCGTCGAGGTTCTTCTCCTTGGCCAGCATCTCATTGAAATCGTCGTAGGCGTTGACCTTCTGGTCGTATTTTTCGAGCAGCTTCGCGGCGCGGCGCTGCCAGAAGGGCCAGATGTCGCAGACGGCGACGAAGCGGACGCCCTCGATCTTCAGGCAGTTGTTGAGCAGATTTCCGCCCTGGCTGCCGACGCCGATGATGCCGACGGCGAGTTCCGGGGGCTTTGCGCCGCCGTTTTCCTGGACGTGAGCCCAGGTCGGGACGGTCGAGAGGAAGCCCGCGCCGGCGACGGCCGCGGCGGCGGAGACGAAATCGCGACGCGAAAGCTGAGGATCGGCGTTTCTGGGCCCGGGGGTACTCATTGCATCTCTCCACGCGGCGACGGCGGGTCGCTCGAACGGTCAGGTTCACCAACTGCGCGACGACCGCGCAGGCCCATTCCGGCGACAGGCAGGAACGTAGACTTTATCGAATCGCGGGACCGGGCGTCAATCGCCGTAAACGATGATATCCCGTGCCGATGGGCGCATTGACGCGCCGGCCGCGGGTGTGGACACTGGACGGAATGCAAACCCTCCTGGAAGCCAACTCACTCGCGGCGGGGACTCCGGCGGAACAAATGAAGGCGGCGGCGGCGGCCGGCGCGGACGGGCTGATCGTCGATGGCGGACCGGGCGAACCTGACTGGAAAGTCTGGGGCAAAGCCGCCGGCGAGGCGGCCGGGCCGCGGGTGATCGGGCGGATCGCGGTGGAGCTGCCGCAGCGCGGGCGACCGGGGCGGGACTGGCGGCGCGTGTTCGGGCTGGGTGAGCGGCCGGAGGTCATCCTGCGCGTCCGGTCGACGGACAACCTGGATGGGGCGTATCGGGAGGCGATCACCGTTCTGGAACCGATGGTCTCGGAGCTGGTTCGGCTGGGAGTGCACCCGATTCTGGAACCGGCGGGAACGCTGGCGCGGAGTCGTGAAGTGTGGTTCATTCGCGAGGCGATGGAGCAGGCGGCGGGGCCGGACGCGATTTCGGTGGCGTGGCGGCCGCTGGAGCCGGCGCTTCCGACGGATGCGCCGTCGGTTTCGATCAAGCGGCTGATCCGGTCGCTGGAACTGGTGATCATTCCGCCGCTGCCCCCCGAGGCAAGCCGGCCGAAGCCGGTGGACGGCGAGGGGAAGGCGTGGATGCCGCTGCCGCAGAACGGGGACGATGCGGCGGCCGTGTTTGTGGTCGAGCAGCTCAAGGGCATGCTGTATGACCGGATGATCTGCCTGTCGCGGCCGCGGGGGTCGAGTGCGGCGGTGGAGTGGGCGGGTGCGGTTGCGGAGCTGCGTGCGGAATGGGCGAAGGCGCCGATCCCGCTGTCGGCGTACAAGGGCGACAAGAACGCGCCGAAGTACGCGAAACCGGGGACGCCGTCGACGACGGGCGAGCCGGCGCTCGGAACGAGCACATGACCGAGAACCCGCGTCTGCTGGCCGATGTGGAGCCGTGCCCCGGGGCGATCAAGAGCGATTACGAGGACTTCGTCGTCGAAGAGATTCCGCTCTACGCGGCCTCGGGCGAGGGGACGCACGTCTATTTTCTGATCGAGAAGACGGGCCTGAGCACGATGCAGGCGATTCACGACATCGCGCAGCGGCTCGGCGTTCGGCGGATGGATATCGGGTACGCGGGCCTGAAGGATGCGCGGGCGGTTACGCGGCAGTGGCTTTCGGTGGAGCACATCGATCCGGCGCGAATCACGGGGCTGGATGTCGCGCGAGTGAAGGTGCTCGAGACGACGCGGCACGGGAACAAGCTGCGGATCGGGCATCTCCGAGGGAACCGGTTCGAGATCAAGGTGCGCGGTGCGGATGCGGCGCGGCTGGCGGCGCTTCAGGACGGGCTGGCGCGGCTGGCGCGGGTGGGCGTGCCGAACTACTTCGGCGAGCAGCGGTTCGGGGCGCGTGGCGATCTGTGGCAGGTCGGCCGGGCGATGGTGCGGGATGACCTGGGCGAGGCACTGGACCTGCTGCTCGGGCGGCCGGGGCCGCGCGATCGCGGATCGATCCGGCAGGCGCGGAGCGTGTACGACGCGGGGCACTTCGAGGACGCCCGGCGGCTGTGGCCGGGGATGTTCCGCGAGGAGCGGCGGGCGCTGCGGACGCTCGCGCAGAACGGCGGGAACAAGAAGCGGGCGCTGCTGAGCATCGACAAGCACACGCGGCAGTTTTACATCTCGGCGTACCAGTCGCACCTTTTCAATCGAGTCGTGGCGGCGCGGCTGGCGACGGGGATCGAGCGGCTGCTGGATGGCGACCTGGCGTGGCTGCACGCGAACGGCGCGGTCTTTCGCGTCGAAAGCGCGGCGACGGAGCAGCCGCGGGCGGACGCATTCGAGATCAGCGCGACGGGCCCGCTCTTCGGGACGCGGATGACGGAGCCGACGGGGCGGCCGGCGGAGATCGAGCGCGAATGCCTCGCGGCGGAGGAACTCGGCGCGGAGGCGTTCAAGGCGGACAAGCTGAAGTGCGCGGGCGGGCGCCGGCCGCTGCGATTCCCGGTCGCGAGCGCGTCGATGCGGCTTGAAGGTGATGAGCGCGGCCCCTATCTTGGCGTGCGGTTCGTTCTGCCGGCGGGTTGTTACGCGACAAGCGTTCTGCGGGAGCTGTTCATCGCCCCCGCGGCCGGTCCGGATGAACCGGAGGACGACGCATAGGCTGGGCGGCCTGTGCGGCGAGATCCAAC
>BTUU01000006.1:0-238900 GCA_045863555.1 Planctomycetota bacterium
GCCCTCCCGCCACGCCAACGCCGATCGCAGCGGCGAAGTGCGAAAGTTGGGCTAAAGCGGATCAGCCGGCGGCAGCGTCCCGCTCCGCCGCGTACAGTGGCCGGGCGCCGTCGGACTCTTTCGCCGCGCCGGGCACGCCGCGGAGGCGGAGCGAGTCGATCGCGCCGAGCAGGGTTGAGACTTCGAAGGGCTTTGAAACGAAGCCGATCAGCGGGTCGTCGAATCCTCCGAGGACCGACTCTTCCGTATAGCCGCTGGTCATAACGATCGGCAAGGCGGGCGCTGCCGAGCGCAGTCGACGGCCAACTTCGAGTCCGGTCATGCCAGGCATCGTCACGTCGATGACGGCGGCGTCGAATCGGCCGTTGCGCTCGAACTGGCGGATCGCGGCGTCTCCGGAATCGGCCGCGACAACCTCCCAGCCAGAGATCTTCAGCACTTCGCCAACGGTATGGCGGACGATCGCCTCGTCATCAACCAGGAGTACTCGACCCGGCAGCAGGCCAGGTCGCGCTGCGGAAGGCTGACCATTGTCGTTCGGCAGCTTTCCTGGCGGAAATGCGAGCACGAACCGCGTTTCGACGCCGCGTTCAATCTCGACCTTGACCGCTCCTTCATGGCGCTTCATCGTGGCGAGCACGACCGCGAGGCCGAGGCCCCGGCCGGTGAATTTCGTCGAGAAAAACGGGTCGAAGATGCGTTCCACCATCATCGGATCGAGCGCGCCGGCCGAGTCGGTGACTTCGACGCAGGCGTAGCGACCGGGCCGGAGGGCGGTCGGCGGTGGCGTGCGATTGAGATATTCGTCGCTGAGCTCGCGAACGGTTGTCCGCACCGTGATGCGCCCCGGGTCGTCGGCGAAGACATCGGCGGCGTTGACGACCAGGTTCATGACTGCCTGACGGATCTGGGTAAGGTCGCCAACAACGCCGATTTTCTCTGCGGGAGGTTCGATCTCCAGGCAGACGCTGGGTCCGAGTCGGGGACCGAGAAGCCCGGGCATCTCCGCGACAACCCGTGCAAGGTCGACCGGCTCGGTTCGGAGACGTGCCTTGCCGGCGTAAGCGAGGAGCTGGCGAGTCAGGTCGGCGGCGCGATTCCCGGCGTTCACGAGCTGGCTGAGGATCGGCATGGCGGCATGGTCCGGAGAGAGCATCGACTGTGCCATCGATGCGTTGCCGAGGATGCCCACGAGCAGATTGTTGAAGTCGTGCGCGATTCCACCCGCAAGAACTCCGAGGCTCTCCAGCCGCGCTGCGTGTGCGCGCGTCTCCTCGAAGCGCTTCCGCTCCTCTTCCGCGAGATGGGCGTCCGTTACGTCGAGCGTCGCGCCGACGAGGCGGACGGCCCTGCCCGCAGCGTCCAGTTGCACGGCGGCACGCGAGGAGAGCCACCGGATCTCGCATGCGTCGCCGGCGCCCGACGGACGGAGGACGCGAAAGCGAACCTCATAGCGCGCATTGTGATCTCGGGCCGCCGCCACAGCCGCCGATACCGCCGCACGGTCGTTCGGCTCCATGCGTTCAAGGAACATGAATCGGGAGTATCGGCCGGGCGGAAGATCGAAACCGAAGAAGCGCAGTAGTGCGGCGTCGGCATCGATCTCATCGGTCGAAAAATCGATGAACCAGGTTGCGAGATCCGCGCCCTCGATCGCGGCTCGCAGCAGCGCCTGCGTTTCGCGAAGTCGGGCTTCGGTCCGGACCCGGTCAGTGACATCTCGAATGAGCAGCAGGATGAGGCTCCGGCCCTCCGACTCGATTACGGACGCTGAAATGTCGACTTCAATCGTTGCGCCGCCGCAACCGCGCTGGCGGAGATGAAAGCTCGAGTGGACGCGGCTTGAGACGAGCTCGTGGACCCGGCGAGACAACTCGTCGGGCTCGTCCGCGAGCCGGTCGACCGAGAGCCCGACGAGCTGATCGCGGCGATAGCTGTAGAGCTCGGCGGCGCGCTCGTTCGCGGCGACGATCACGGCGGAACCGGGATCGAATACCAGAATGGCGTCGTGTGAACACTCGAAGATCTCGCGGTAACGGTGCTCGGTTCGAACAAGCTCATCGGCGGTGCGGCGCTGCTCCGTCAGATCGAGCAGCAGACCGTTCCAGAGAACTCCGTCCGGCGCGGGGTTGGGGGTGGCGATCGAGTGGACCCAACGATAGAGGCCAGCCGCGTCACGCAGGCGAAATTCGACGTCGAAGCGCACAACCGATTCGCGACTGGCCCGCGTGGCCGCCTGGTATGCGGGTCGATCGTCGTGATGGATGTCGTTGAAGATAGTCTGTTCGTACGGACGATTCAGATCGAGCGCTGGGAAAAGGCGTTTCCACGCTGAGAAATTGGGGTTGGCGTAGACGAGCGAGCGTTTTCCGTCGCGACCTACCCAATACTGGTAAACGAGGGCCGGGCTCGATTCCGCGATCAGGCGGTAGCGTGCCTCGCTGCGCTCGAGTTCGCGGCGGCGGCGGGCGAGGGAGCGGGCGAGCAGGCCGACGCCGACGGTCGCGGCGAACAGTACGGTGATCGCGGCAAGCAGAATATTGCGGGCGGTCGCGCCGGTAAGACGGACCGGCAGTTCAACCGGCTGGAGCGCCTGGAGCCAGACCCGGTACAACCGATCGTGCTCACCGGATTCGCGAGCCCAGGCGAGGCCGCGATTGAGATCGGCAATGAGCTGGGTCTGGCCCGGTTGGAAGGCGGCGGCGAAGGCCTCGTCGAACTGCGGGTCCGGCAGCGGGAATTCGACCAGGCTCTGGAGACTCCATTTTTCGATCTCCACGCGACCGGCCATCTGAGTCGTGACCAGGTAATCGTGTTCACCCCCGGCCAGTGCCTTAAAGGCGTACTTCAGGGCATCGAGGTGAACGACGGGGACTTCGTTCCGCTGGCACCACTCGTGCGCCGTCCCCGCCCGAGCGACGACCACGCGCGATTTCCGCAACAACGGGAGGTCCGGGGTCGGGGTGCCCGCGCGGGCGAAAACGGCGCCGCGGCAGACCACGATCGGCGCGGAATAGTCGACGCTCCACATGTACGTGTCGGCAACCTGGAGCGGGCATAGCAGATCGCACCCACCGGATTTGAGTTCAGCGAGCCCGTTGCCGTCAGAATCGAGGGAACGGAATTCGACCTGATAGCCGACGCGTCCGAACGCCGCCCGGAGAAGGTCGATTGCAAAGCCGGCGGGCCGACCGTCGGGGTCGAGCTGAGTCAACCCGCGCGCCCGATTGGGATGGGGTACGCCGACAATCACGCGGGCTGGCTGACTCGTGGTCTGCGCGGGCGCGAGACCGGCGAGCACGACTGCGAGCGCCGCCAGCAGAAAGGTCCTCATCGCTGTTCTGGACAGGACTTGTCGCACAAAACCCCCGGCCGATTGAGGGAAGTCGGGCTTTCGAGATGGTAACCGATGAGGGGACGCTGTGAGCGGCACGAAATTTGGCCAGATTCAGCGGTTCCGCGTAGACTTCCGGGTTCGGCCGGCGACGGTACACGACGTCCTGCGGTCCGGGTTTCCTGGGAGTGACGAATGAGCGAACATGGACTGATCACGCCGCACGGCGGAAAACTGGTGAATCTCCTCGTTTCCGAGAGCCGGAGGGCGGCGCTTGCCGCATCGACCGAGAAGGTGACGAAGATCAGGCTTCCGGAACGGGAGCAGTGCGATCTCGAACTGCTGGCCGTCGGGGCGATGTCGCCGCTCACGCGGTTCATGTCGGACGCGGATTTTCACAGCGTCTGCGACAACATGAAGCTGGCGAGCGGTCTGCCGTGGACGGTGCCCGTGACCTGCTCGGTGGACAAGGCGACCGCGGAGAAGATCGACCTGGGTTCGTCGGTGGCGCTGGCCGACGACAAGGACCGCGTGCTGGCCGTGATGGTCGTCGAAGAGAAGTACGTCCACGACAAGAAGAAGGAGTGCGAGCGGGTCTACAAGACGACCGAGGCCGCGCATCCGGGCGTGGCCGTCACGATGTCGCAGGGCGATGTCTGCCTCAGCGGGCCGCTCGAAGTATTGACCCCGCGGCATGAGCCGGACTGGACGCAATACCGGCTGACGCCGGCGCAAACGCGGGCGGCGTTCAGCGAACGCGGATGGCAGACGGTGGTCGCGTTCCAGACGCGCAATCCGATCCATCGGGCCCACGAGTACATCACGAAGTGCGCGCTGGAGATCTGCGATGGGCTGATGGTTCACCCGCTCGTAGGACAGACGCAGAAAGGCGACATCCCCGCGGATGTGCGGATGCGCTGCTACGAGGCTCTGCTGAAAAACTACTACTCGCCGAAGAACAGCCTGCTGGCGGTGTGGCCGGCGGCGATGCGCTACGCGGGGCCGAAGGAGGCGATCATCCACGCGCTGATCCGGAAGAACTACGGCGTGACGCATTTCATCGTCGGCCGGGATCACGCGGGCGTGGGCAGTTACTACGGCACGTACGACGCGCAGAAGCTCTTCGACGAATTCGACCCGGCCGCAATCGGCATCACGCCGCTCAAGTTTGAAAACAGCTTCTGGTGCCGCAAATCGGGCAGTATGGCGACGGACAAGACGACGTTTTCGACGCCGGAGGAGCGGGTGTCGCTGAGCGGAACGGCGGTGCGCGAGATGCTGGCGAAGGGGCAGCGGCCGCCGGTGGAGTTCACGCGGCCGGAGATCGCGGACATCCTGATCGAGAGCATGAAGTCGGGGGGATAATCATCGACGCGTCGGTCTTGACCCGTCTATTTGGGGGGATGCTCGCGTTTGCCTGTTCGATCAACCTGTTCGTGATGTATCAACAGAAACGGCTGCATCCACGGGTCCAGAGAGTACTTTTGATCACTTCCATGATCTTCGCGATGGTCAGTGCGGGGGTGCTGATCGCGAACGGTACGTGAAGCGGCGATGACACCGAGAGTCAGAATGTAGACCAGCGCCGTCGATCCGGTCCACGCGGAGCCGTAGCATGCCCGACCAGCAAGCGATGCCGCGATGGCTTGACGATGAAGGCTGCGTCGCGGCCGACTGGCCGTGTCTGAATTGCGGATACAACCTGCGAACGCGACACGAGACCGACGGCTGTCCAGCCTGTGGAACACGCGTCTCGAGTTCCGGCCCTCGACCCGGCGAAATCAAGCTGATCAATGTCGAGTGGGCTCCGCCGCCCGAGCCGCGGCGTCGATTCTGGCTGATTCTCGCTGCTGTGATCGTTGGAACGCCCATTGTCGTCGCGGCGATCCTCATCCTGGTCCCCCTCGCGCTTCAGGCGGGCCCGGCCGAATGGGCGATTGTCATCGCCGTGGGGGTTGCACTGATCGGGCTGATCATCTGGCGTCGACGACGCGCTATCGTCCGTGCGACGAACAAATTACGAGAAACGCTGGAAATCTGCGGCGACGATCCGGCCAAGGCAATTGAAGCAGCACTCGCCACGGCCAAGCCGCCCTATTTTGTCACTCTCTCCCACCTGGGCGGCTATCTGGTTGGAACCGGGCACGTCGGGGTATGCGTGCGAATCGCGCGTCAGGAGTCGCTGACGGATTTAAAACCGATCGCCGTGCCGTTTGAAGCCATTCCCTTTGACGAATTCGACGAGCGGTTTGATCAGGTGACTGCGGCGGGCCGGCCGCCGCGCGCGGAGCAACTTCTGGAAAAACTCCTGACGCGCGATGATCGGCCGGAATCGAAGCGTACCTACCGCTGGTGGATGGCTCGCCGCCGATGGGTCGCCGTCCTATTCGGAGTCACGGGAATTGTCGCGGTCACGAGGATGGCCTGGGATCAGAGGGTGTCGTTCGGGAGTGCTTACTTTGTCTTGATTGCGATCTGGATCGGATTCGCGTTTCTGCGCGATGCGAGCATCCGTGGACAGCGGCTCTTTTTCATTCCTGGCGGTGTTATGCGTCGCTGGCCCCGCAAAGGCAAATGCGAGGTCGATGTGTTTTCCCGTCGAAACTCGGTCCTCGCGCTGCTTCAAACCGATCGCGACTCATTTGCGTGGACTGTCGTTGATCAATCTGGGCGATGGTGCGGCTATATGGCGACAAAGACCGAAGCGGAGATGCTCGTCCGGACGTGGCTGAGTCCGATCGAGCCTCCCAGGCCCGATCGGCTTTCGGATTTCGCGTAGTCAGGCGACGATTGCAGTGATTGTTGCGAAAGCCGAATGCTCGGTCACCCAATGGTCACAGGACTGTCCGACCGCGCGACGCCACGTCGCGCCGCGCGGTCAGCGTTTGTAAGTCTCCCGTCTATTGAGCGATTGCGGCCGCGCCGGAAACCCGCAACGTGCAGGTCGCGATAACTCCGCCAAGCGAAACGCCGAGCGCGCCAAGAACCGGCAGCAGCCAGAAGTACCACGCCGGTGCAGGACCTGCCGAGGTGAGCGCGTACGTTACGCCGAGTACGAAAACGAGCGCCGCAAGCGCGAACGCGTGCCCGAGGCGGTGGCGCAGCGCGATCCGCGCCGCCGCGACGCCGCCGAGAATCGCCGCGAGCGCACTGCCCGCGATGTTGCCCGCGAGGTACGCCGCGGGCGGCGGCGGCGAGTCAGGCCCGGGCATTTCGAGCGGGACGCCGGCCGCGAGCGCGGCGAGAACCGTCGTGAGCATCGTGACGGCTGCGATGACGATATATCCGGCAACGACTGCCAGAATGCTGCGAAGCATGTGAAATCCTCTCAGAATCCGCCAACCTGCGCGACTTCGCGCGCGGGTGGCGCGGTTGCATATCCCGTTCGTCCAAACCAGATCTGTCGTGAATGTGACCGCCCGCTGCGTTACACGGCGCCCGAGGCGGAACGCAGCAGCTCCAGGCCGGCGACTTCAGCGGCGTGGATCTGCTCGATGCGGCCGCGCAGGTCGGCTCGGAGCGCGTCGCACTCCGCATCCGAAAGCGGGAAGTCCGCCTTCGCGGCCCGACTGAGCTCGCCAAGGCGCGACCACACCGCTCGGATCTCCTCGGTCGCCTCCGGCCCGACGTCCGCCCACAGCTCCGCCTTGCGCGTGAGCAGGTCCTTCGCCTCGCGGAAAAGAGGCACGTGGTCGGGAAGCGCGGCGTCGGCGAGCGCGCTCCACGCCGCGCCGAGCGCCGCGTAGTGCTCCGCGAGTCCGTCGAGCTGGCGCACCAACTTCGTGACCGCTCGGTGATCGAGCGTTTTCACGGTTCGTGAGGCCGCGCCGAGATATCGCGCGAACATGGCGCGGCTGAGCCCCCCGCCCGTGCCATAGTGCTCGATGTACTCGAAGACCGACGTCAGGCCCTGCCAGAGGCGGCCCCCGCGAGGAAAGACGTGAGACCAGCTCTCTTTCGAGGCTTTCCCGTGCATCCGCTCGGCCCATTTCCCGAGACCATCGAGATGAAACATGTCACCGGCCTGCTTGATCGGACGGGAGACAAGTCCCTCCGCACATCGCCGGAGAGCGTCGCGGATCAGCGACGCGGTATCGGATGCGGCTCGCTCCGCTCCCGAGCCGTCGGATTCGATCCAGAGCAGACGGTGCTTGTCTTTCTTGATCCGCCCTCGGGCGGCCGTCAGCGTTTCGAGCGGAAGCTCGATTGGCGCATCGCTGGCGTCGCCGATGAGCACCGTGCCCTTCGAATCATCCACGGCATAGACCGTAACGACGTGATAGCCGCCACCGCGCATCCACTCAGGCATGCCCCGGTGCGGCAGGCTCGGCGCATCCACCCATGCGATGCACGGCCTCCCCGCCGAAAGCGCCTCCCGAAGGTTCGCCTCCGCCGCGTTGCTTCCGCCCGACTCTCGCACTTGCGGCCGAACGCCGAGCGGATCGAGCGCCCCACGGAAATAGGCTTCGAAGTCGTGCCAGAGGTGCCGGCCCGCGACGTAGAAACTGGCGAAATCCTCTTTCTCATACAGAAAGGCGGCGACGCCAATTCCAATGCCCCCGGCGAGGCCGAACGCTGCCTCCTCAGTCCATCCCCCGCTGCCCAGCGAGTTCGGCACACCCGCAGCATTCAGGAGAACGCGCAGGGCCGTGGCGGCCGGGATCTGCCCCGGCTGGTGCCAGCGTGCGGCGGGATCCAGCGGCGGCTCAGAATGCTCGGAAAGAAGGTTGCGCCGAGCGGCGGCGTAGCGCTCGCCCGTTTTTTTCATCCGCTCGCGGACGAGTTGCTTGAAGTGTTTATGCGCGGTCACGGGGACCAGCCTTTCCTGACGGCGGGACCGCTATCCCACGCATCGCGGCCGGCCGCGGAAAAAAGCCGATCAACCCGGCGGGCGCCTGACGCGAACACTCGCGCCGAGGGCGAAGACCCGCGGTGAGTCACCGACGCTCGAGGACAAAAATCCCCTTTACCTCCGCAAAGCCGGGCGGCGTGGGCAACCGGTCAGGAGGTCTGGCGCGAGCAGCGCACGCACAGAAGGATACCGGTGCGGGTGGTTGCGGGCAACAGATTTTCGCTTGGGACCGCCGTTTTTCGCAAAACTCCGACAAATCCGGACAGCGGTGCGCTTCCCCACTCAACGGGGGCACTTGTCGGGCCGCGCCGCTCGGTCTATTTATTGATGCTGAGGCTGTCTCAGGCGGACCGGCGCGGCGCCCGGGCAGCGGCTCGACATCTCCGGGGACTCACCATGATCCGAAGTCTGACGGCGTCGTTACTGGCTCTATCCCTCGGGCTTCTCGCGGGTTGTGCATCCAGCACGCCACGTCTCGGGCGACCGGCGGTGGATGCTTTGGGCAGCGGCTCCCTGGTCGGTCAGTTTCGAGCGTTTGACGGCCGGACCGGGCGAGAAATCACGCTGACGCAGGCGGCGCAGATCGCGCGGCGGGCGGACGTCGTCCTCTTCGGCGAGGAGCACAATGACTTCGTCTGCAACCAGATCGAGGCGCAGCTGCTCGCTGCGCTCGCGGCGGATCGCCCGACCTCGCTGGCGATGGAGTTTTTCGAGACCGATACGCAGGCAGCGCTGGACGCATATCTCGATGGCAAACTCGATGAAGCCGACTTCCGCAAGGCCGCGCGACAGGGCAAAGCGTATCTGCGCTCGCACCGCCCGTTGATCGAGATCTGCCGGGAAATGAACCTGCCGGTGATCGCCGCAAACACGCCGCGGGAGCTGGTGCGGCGGTTTCGGCAATCCGGGCTCGAATATCCGGAGTTCGTGGCGGCGCTGTCGCCGGAAGAACGGATCCTCGTGCCCGCACGGTTCTCGCTCCCGCTCGGGGCCTACTTCGATCGATTCAAAGCCGCGATGGGCGGACACGGTGCGCCGCCGACGCCGACCGCGCCCGCGCCGAAACCGGACTCGCAACCGGCAGGCGAAGCAGCGGTCGAGATGTCGACCCTCGCGGACCGGCCGACTTCCTCGGAGCCTGCCCTCACGCCGGTCGAGCCACCACCGGCCGCAACACAACTTGGCGAGCCGGACGCGGGCGCCGCCTCGCAGCCTGCGGCCTCGTCCCATCCGGCCGTCGAGGAAAACACGGGAGACACACATTCAACGCCCGCGACCGTGCCGGTGGAACCAGGCGCCGAGGCGGCGGCGGAGCCGACGTCGCACGAATCAGCGGCCTCCGCCGCCGGCGAGCCCTCGACGCAGCCCACCGAGGGCGAGCTGTCTTCCCAGGCCGCGAGCGCGCCGGCACATCCCAAGATGTCGCCGGAGGAGATGGTTTTGAGCATGTTCAAGGCTCAGTCGCTCTGGGACGACGCCATGGCCGAGTCGATCGCGAACCATCGGAAGCGATTTTCGGATCGGCGCGTCATGCTCGTGGTCGGCGTGTTCCATGTCCGCGACGACGGGGGTACTGAACTGAAGCTGCACGAGCGCCGGCCGCGCGATCGGGTTGTGACGATCGCATACCGGGGTGTGAACGATCTCCCGAGCGGGTTCGATCCCGACGATCAGGGGGCGGCTGAAATCGTCATATACGGGCTTAAAACCGAGTAGGTGTACGCCGCGGGTTGCGGCTGTCGAGCGGCGCCGCCGCGGGCGGGGCTCTCCGCGAATTTCCTCAGTTCTTGCTCGCGGTCGCTGCCGCGCGCGGGATGACGCGGATGGTACGCGACGCGGTGTGGGTCTGGTTATCGTCCGTCGCGACGGTGAGCGTGAGGGTGTGCTCACCCGGGTCGGAAATCGTCCGCTGCCCGCTGGCGCCGTCGGCGATCAGCGTACCGCCGAGCGTCCACGAGAATTTGGCCGAGTTGTACCAGGCGCTTGGACACTCGGCGGAGAACGTGAACTGAAGCGGCTCCACGCCGATGGCCGGCGACACGCGGATGCTGACCGGGTCGCGACGGGGAGCGCGGGCCGTGGGAATGGCGCCGGATCGGCGCGGCGTCAACGACGGATCGTCAGCGGCGAGCGGGGGCGCGGAGATCGGAGCCTGCGCTCGAACGTCAGACCTCGCGCGATTTTGCCGCTCGGCGAGCTGCCGGGTGTCGCCGCGTCCCATGAGTAGCGCGATGCCGTCCGCATTGCCGTCGATGGCCTGCCGCTCGACCAGCACGGTGGGCGGAGTGGTCGGTTCGACCTGCGCGACGCGGGCGAAGAAGTCCGCCGCGAGGTCTGGCGTGCGCTCGTGTCCCAGCGACCGGATGTGCACCCAGGCGAAATTCTCGTATCGGTGCGACGTGTACCAGTCGCGGGCCTCATTTGACTCACGGAGACACACGGCAAAGTCATTTTCGGTGTTGACGATGAGGATGGGGTGACGAACGGACCGCTTGGCCATTTCACCGTCGAGAACGGCGGCCGAGAAGTTCGACTGGCGTACGGCCAGGCAGGTGAAGCGATCGGGGTGGCGGTTGAGCATGTAGTGTGCCATGTAACCGCCGGAGGACCAGCTGGTGGAAAGCACGTTGCTCGGATCGGCGCGCGTCGTGGCAAAGACGTGATCGAGGATCTTGAGGGTCGCTTCTTCGTCGCCGGCAAATGCTGCGCTGACCGTTCGGACCGGGAACTGGCGCAGGACATCCGGCGCGTCTAACTCGGGGGCGATGACGATCATGCCGTAGCGGTCGGCCTCCTGCTGCCATTCGCAGGCCTGCGGGTGGGCATTGTCGAAGGGCTTCATGCCGTGGAATGTGACGACGAGCGGCCACCGGCGTGAGCGGCGATCGCCGTCGCTCATGCGGGTGTAATCGCGAGGGAGATATCGCCAGTATCCGCGGCTGCTCGACGGTTCGACGATCCTGGTGAGTTCACCGACTCCGCGCGGTTGGGGTACGGCGCAGCCGGTCGCACCGAAAAGGCAAGCGATCAGGGACGCGATGAAGAGTCCCGTGTGGGCTCGTGTGAGTCGGCAGAGAACCGTACGAGCGAGGTTTTCCCCGGGCACCTTGTTGACTCCAAAGACACCGCGCATGCACACGAGGTCGCGCAAACCCACTCCGCGCCGCACCCCGCGACGGAAGTGCGCAGACCGCGCTACAAGCGATATCGGATATTAGCGGTCCCCGGCATCGAGGTCGATAGCGTGAAGCAGGTTCGCGGCGACCTGCGGTCTCGGACGCTTCCGCAAGCAGCCACAGACAATCGAGTGGCGGTAGATGGGCGATACTGGATTCGAACCAGTGACCTCGTGCGTGTCGAGCACGCGCTCTAGCCAACTGAGCTAATCGCCCTTCCGATCGCGGCTGGGGCCGTCGAGCGGATCGGCTATACTCCCGATTCTCGCGGCGGGTGTCAAGCGGGACTTGCCTCCCGCCGGAGACGGCTTGCGAACGCATGCTTCGACCGGAGGTCCGATGGGGCGGAAGACTCAACTGGCCGAGCGTCTCGTGGGTGCGATCATCGTGGTCGCGATCCACCTTGCGCTCGGGGCCGGTTGCATCGGATCGGCCGTGCGGCACGACCTTGCGGCCGGCTCGTGTGCTCCGGACGACGCTCCCGACGGGGCAGCCCTGGTTGAGAGCAGCGGTTCGAGTAGGGGCGAGGGTGCGGACACAGTCGGCAATGTCGGCGCTGGAACGGACTCGGGCCGCGCCGGCAACGCCGAGGGCGGTGAATCCGCGGGCCCCGGTGCGATGCGTCGCCCCGGCGGAGAAGGTGATGGCGGCGCAAGCGCCAGCACGGGCGCCGCGGCGGCGGTGACCAGCGACGCAACCGGCGAGGCCGGGGACCCAGATTCGACCGAAAGCGCGAGACGCGACGCGCCGACGCCGACGCTCACTCCATTCGACAACTTCCACCCGATCGCCAAGGGGAGGGCGTACCGGTCGGGTCAACTCAGCGCCGAAAAACTCCGACACGTTGTCGAGGCGTACGAAATCAAGACCGTGGTCAACCTTCGCGGACCGAACCCGGGGCGCGAGTGGTACGACGAGGAGAGGGCGGCGTGCGCCGCGGCAGGCGTCCGGATGGTGGATGTGCCGCTGAGCGCCGGCGCCCTTCCTTCGAAGGAGCACGTACTGGCGCTATACGATCTGTTTCAGGACGAATCCGTCGAACCCTTGCTGATTCACTGTCGAGGCGGGGCTGACCGATCGGGGATGATCGCGGCGATGTGGCGGATGGAGGTGCTCGGCGACGACCGCGAGACCGCGCTTCGCGAGTTGAGCTGGCTCTACGGTCACTTTCCCGCGCGGTTTCCAGACATGACCGCATTCATCCGGATGTTCGAACCCTCGCGCGAGTGGATCGAGCAGGAATACAATCCGGCCGGCGGGGGCGAAATCGCGGATGAATGACGCGCTGCTCTGTATGACGGAGTCGACGGCGGACGCCGCGCACCCTGCCCGCCGATCCGCACGATGCGGGTACGGCAACTGAAGTGGAGACGAGATGGCTGCTACCGTGAAGTGTGCGAAACTCGGACAGGAACTGCCCGCGATTGACCCTGTCACGCCGGGCGGCAACAAGGCGCTGAAGTTCGCCCAGATGGTGGGCGGGCCCGAGATGCGTGAACGGATCGCCGCGAGCGTGTCGCAGAAGGCGTGGGACATGTGGAAGGACCACATGGTCATGATCTTCAACGAGTATCGGCTCGATCCGACCTCCGAACAGGCCAACAAGGTGTTGAAGATGCACATGGAAGCCTTCTTCTTCGGCGAGCAGAAACCGATCGAGAACTACGTGCCCCCGAAGAAGTAACGGACGCAGGTCATCGACGATCGGGCAGGACCCACCGCGTGACACGACTCGAAAAACTGAGAAAACTGGTGCAGATCGACCCGACGGATCCGTTGTCACACTACGGCGTCGGGTTGGAGTGCCTCAACCAGTCGCTGGTTGACGAAGCGATCGCGGCCTTCGACGGGGCGATCCACGCCAACGCGAATTACTCGGCCGCGTACTACCACAAAGCGCGGGCGCAGATCGCAGCAGGACGAAACGACGACGCACGCGCCACGCTCGACGCGGGAATGAAGATCGCCAAGGCCGCCGGTGACTGGCACACCCAGACTGAGATGGCGTCGCTTCTGGAGACGATCGAATGAGCCGCGTGCGAGTCGTCGTCGCCGGTTGCACGGGACGCATGGGGCGGGCATTGGTCAGGCTCGCCGCGGAGGATCCGGACATCGCGCTGATCGGCGCGGCGACCGCGCCCGGCGACCCGCTGATCGGCCAGGATGCGGGGCTCGTCGCGCACGGCAAACCGGCGGGAGTCCTGATCACGACGGACGCGCCGCAGGAAGTGGACGCGGTCATCGAGTTTTCGACGCCGGCCGGGACGATCGCGTGGTCTTCGTGGTGCTCGCAGCGTCGGGTCGCGCTTGTGAGCGGGACGACCGGACTGGAAGCGGAGCACCACGCCCGATTGCGGGCAACCGCGGAAGTCGCACCGGTCCTCTGGGCTGCGAACATGAGCGTGGGCGTCAATCTGCTGATTGAACTTGCTGCTGCGGCGGCGAGGGCGCTGCCCGGGTGGGACTGCGAGATTGTCGAGGCGCATCACAATCGCAAAGCGGATGCTCCGAGCGGGACCGCGCGGACCCTGCTCGAGTCGGTCTGCGCGGCGCGGGGCGTCGACGCAGCCAGGACGGGCGTGCATGGCCGCACGGGCGTGGTCGGGCCGCGGCCGGCGGGCGAGATCGGTGTTCATGCCGTGCGGATGGGGGGCGTCGTCGGCGATCATGACGTTCATTTCGCCCTGCCGGGTGAAGTCGTGACGCTGAGGCATCACGCCGAGTCGCGCGATATCTTCGCAGCCGGAGCGCTGCGGGCCGCGAAGTGGATCGCCGGCCGGCGGGCAGGGACGTACCGGATGGCAGACGTTCTCGCTGCGCCCCCTTCCTGACGAACTGCCCGAAACGCTCCACCGCGAGGCTCACCCCGATGTCCGGCTCGACGCTCACCGTCTGCCTCGTGCTGTCGGCATGGTTCGTCGCGGCCGCCCTGGCCGGCCGCGAAGGCTGGCTGGCAGCGCATCCGCGACCGCTGATACCGTGCATCTCTCTTGGAATGGCAGCCCTGGCGCTGCTGGCGGCGCATGCAGTCCCGAGCGTAAGACGGCTGATGGGAAGTCTTCCCCTCCGGCTTCTGATCGGGCTGCACTCGGTGCGACTTATGGGCGTCGCCTTCTTCGTCGTTTACGGACGGATGCAGATTCCCGGTGTTTTCGCGCTTCCGGCCGGCGGCTGCGAGATCGCCGTGGCGATATCAGCGATGGCGATCGCACTCGCGCCGCTCGGGCCCCCGCGTCGGCTACAACTCGCCCGCCTCTGGAACTACGCCGGACTTGCCGAACTCAGTGCGCTGGTGATCGGCGGGCTCATCTTCGCATTCGGCGAACCCGCCCGGTCGATGTCGCTCGCCCGGCCGCCGCTGTCGCTCTTTTTGACATTCGTCGTACCTCTGGCATTGACGACACACGTTTTGCTGACGCGACGGCTGGGCACATTCGACAGTACGCCGCGCGTTTCCGGTCGCCGATAGAAAGCCGCGGGGAGAGAAGTTCTCTCTCCCCGTGGACAAACACAATCCCCTCAGGTCTGTGCGCGCCGACTACGGGCAGGTCGATCCGAACGCCGAGAGCAGCAATGAAAGATCGCCGAGGTCGACGACGCCATCACCGTTCACATCGCCGTCGTCCTTAGATCCAGGGCCGCCAAAACCCGCGAGCAAACGAGCCAGGTCGCCGAGATCAACGTCGCGGTCACAGTCGATGTCGCCGATACAGGGCGGGCGGGGGAATTCCACCTGGCCGCGGATCTCGCCGCCGGGGTTTGAAGTCGTGTGGATGTTGATATAGACGCGACCGTCGAGCAACCCGGGCTCATTCGCAGGTCCGTACGCCCAGGTGCCGAGCTTCCTGGGTCCGGCGGGCAGCGCACTGAGCACTCCCGCATTCACGCCGCGCGGTGCGAAACCGTGGAAGTGGGCGGCGGTCTCGTTCGCGGAGAGTCCGCACGAACGAATATCGAAGCCGAGGTTGTCGGTTGCGCGATCGAGCGACAGGAGGGCGTGCCCCGCTCCAGTCGAAGCGTTCGGCGGAACCTCCTGGCGCGAGTCGATCGGAAGCACGATCGGCGTCACCTGGCCGCGAATCTCTCCGCCCGGGAAGGCTGCGGTGTGGATATTCACATAAGTGAGACCGTCCATGATCGCGGGGCCCTGGGCGGCGGTGAAATTCCAGGTGCCCACCTTTGGCGATCCGGCCGGTAACGGGTGGAGGACTCCGGCATTCACACCATGGCGGGCGATTCCGTGGATGTGCGCGGCCGTTTCCGGCGCGCCGAGAGGGCTGGAGATCGCAATGTAGTAGTCCATCTGATTGTTGACGAGATCGATATTGAAGAGGCCAAACCCGGCCCCGGTCCCCGG
Organism: Planctomycetota bacterium; assembly: GCA_045863555.1. GTDB lineage: Bacteria > Planctomycetota > Phycisphaerae > UBA1845 > Fen-1342 > JACRLV01. The sequence continues at coordinate 15,720 of BTUU01000006.1, forward strand.
CGTCGGCGGGACTTCCTGGGCACCGTCCAGGATGGCGATGGCGGAGACGATCTGGCCGCGGATTTCGCCGCCAGGGGAGGTCGCTGAATGCACGTTCACGTAAAGGCGGCCTTCAAGCAGGTCGGCTTCCAGGGCCTCTGGATAATTCCAGATGCCCGTCTTGACGTTTCCGGTCGGCAGCGGGAACACGACACCCGCGTTGACGCCGGGATTGGCCGCGCCGTGGATGTGAGCCGCGGTTTCCGTCGCCGAAAGACAGGAGTACGTGATGTAATAAGCGACCGTATTCGCGCAGGTATCGATTCGAAAGACGCCGGCGCCGGAGGCTTGCGTCGCGACAGGGGGAACTTCCTGTGCCCCCATCAGCAGCGCAACACGGTGGTACGTCCCCTCGGCGTTAACCGCAGCTGCGGACAGGATGGTGCTGGTCACGGCGGCAAGTGTGCTCAATCGCTTCATGTCTCGCTCCTGATGGGGTCTGGTATTTGGTCAATCGTCAGCGCAAAACGCGTTATTGGCGACGGCGCGCCCCGAACAAGCGCAATAACAAGCGGCGCGGCGCGGATATTCCTCACGGCCCACGGACTGGCGTTCCAGGTGATACGGCCATCCTCCCCACGCACTCAATAGACCGTCCAGACGCCCGGCGTCAGCAGCTCGACCAGGTTTCGATCGGGGTCACGAAAATAGAGGCTCCAACCCCCACGGGGCCATTCGACGCGGCTCTCGATCGAGACGCCGGATCCCTCGAGCCAGGTTTCCCACGCGGCGAGGTCTCGACGGTCGATGGCGAGGCCAAGATGAACCGGGCTGTCGCCGTGGCCTGCAGGGATGACGCCGCCGGACGTCGGGATCGGCCGGGGTGTCGCGCCCTTCCTGAACAGGAGCAGCAACTGACGGTCGGCCACAGCGAACGCTGCCATGCGATCGTCGGCGACGAGCCGGCGGAGAAGCAGGATTCGCTCGTAGAAGTCGATCGCATACCCGAGGTCGGCGACATAGAGACAGGTTTCGATGACGCCCTGAATGCGTGGCGATTCGAGCATTCCAGTGCCTCCGGCTGACGGATCGTAGACGGAAAGTCGTAGGCGGGGTCGATCCGGGACCGGGCGGCCGCGCAAACCGTGCAATTTGCGCGAGTTCTGCGCCGATTCTTGACACACTCCGGGGGTGGCCGCAGAATTCCGAAAGGATCAACGGATGCTTGCGCCCCGGCAGCGGTGCGACGGCGTCGTATCGGGCAATTTTGGCGGGAGAACCAGCCGGATGGACCAGCCTTCGACGCACCTTCGGATCAAGCGTGCAAACGGGATCTCGATGGTCGAATTCGCCGACCGGAAGATCTTGGAAGAACTGTCGATCCAGGAAATCGGCGAGGAGCTGGATCGGATCGTGGAATCCGAACCGGGCATCCGTCTGCTGCTGAATTTCCGCAACGTCGACCATCTGTCCTCGGCGGCGCTGGGCATGCTGATCACGCTTCGCAAGAAGGTCGAGAACCAGAACGGCGACCTGAAGCTGTCGGACATCAATAAGCAGATCTTCGAAGTGTTCAAGATCACGCGGCTGAACAAGATGTTCGACATCCACGATACCGCGGACCAGGCGGTGGCGCAGTTCAACGCGTGAGCACCACCGAGCGGGCTGCTTTCGGGGCGACGTTGATGCAGGTTCCTCGCGAGTTCGGCGTCCGCGACGACGAGTTAACCGAAGTCGTCGTCCCCAGCGATCTTCGGAGCGTAAAAGCGCCCGAGGGGAAAATCATCGCCCAGTTGCGACGCTGCCACTACTCCGATGAAGCCATTTTTGCCATCAAGCTCGCGCTCGAAGAGGCGCTGACGAACGGCGTGCGCCACGGCAATCGCGGCGACGCGAGCAAGACCGTCACCGTGCGCTTCTTCGTCGATCCCGACCGCGTCATCATCATGGTCCGCGACGAGGGCAACGGATTTGTCCCCGAACTCGTCCCCGACCCGACGGCCGAGGAGAATCTCGAACGGCCGAGCGGCCGCGGCATCATGCTCATGCACGCCTATATGACAAAGGTCTGCTACAACTCCTCGGGCAACGAAGTCTGGATGTACAAGGAAAACTGCGGCGGCGCGTCGTCGCAGTGCTGTGCCTGACCCCGTTATTCCGGGCTGACGAAACTCAGATGCAGTTCCGCGTGGCGCTGGTGCAATTGGCACCACTGGTCGCGCGTCAGCGGACCGAACACGATGTTCGGCGTGCTGGGGGGCGCGGCGGCCAGGCGATCGAGCGCCCGCGAGAGCCTTGCGAATCCCTCGTCCGTGGAGATCGGTTCGGCTCCCGTCGTGCCGCCCTCGACGCGCGGGATTTTCACGCCGGCGGGCAACGGCCCCCGCAGGAACTTGTTCTTCCGCATCCGCAGAAACAGCTTCACGAACCATGGGGGATTCGCGAGGGACGGGGGATAGCCGTCGTAGGCGTAGTCGATGAACGCGGCGAGGTGTCCGAAGATCTGGCCAAGCGTCCAGTTGCCCATGCAGCGGAGCTTTCCGTTTCGATCGGCGGCGACGAGTTGCTCCGCGTCCCGCTGAACCTCGTCAAGCGTGGTGAATCGCAGCTTCCGGCGCTGCGTGACCTTGGCGGTATCGACGGCCACGGCGTACCTCCCGGCGAATGGCGAGAGAATAGCGGAAAACGACAGTCACCAGTGAAAATACACCGGCCGGCGTGCTCTCGCGGCGCCGGCCGGCGTGGGTTTCCCACCTCTTGTATCTGCGGTGGCCGCTCCTAGACGAAGGAGCTGCCGCCGGTGAAGATGCTGGAGGAGCCGTCTCGAATCGCGTACATGCGTTCGACCATCGCCTTCTCCGCGGCACGGACGGAGGCGGCCTTCTTACCGACCTCCTGCCCCGTCTCCGCCCTGCGTTCCTCATCCGAGGTCCACGGCGCGCCGCAGTTGCGGTTGCCGAGGTAGCTGGTGATTCGGTCCAGCTCATTCCCGCCCGGGATCGCCTCGAAAGAGCACGCCGGCTGGGCGTAGTTGTTGCCCAGGTTGATCTGGGCGGCCACGCCGGGTCTGCTTTCGTTTTCCATCGTCAAACTCCTTGCCGAAGAACTCGTCCGCCATCAGCCGCGACGGGCCGCCCCGGGTCGGATGCGGGGCGGCCTCGTCCGATCGTCGTCAGCCGATTACTTCGGGACGATCCAGCTGTCCTCGGCCTCGATGCCGTCGATCTCCCAGGTCCACTTGATCTTCTTGTACGTGCACATGACTTCTTCCATGTGCGTGTAGCTCTCGGTCTTGGGATCGAGGCAATTCGGCATCCAGGGGCGGATGCTGACGATGATTGCATCGGTGAGCACGTGCGTAAAGTAATGCTCTTCCTTGCCCGTGGGATCGATGCGATACCACTTCAGTGTCACGTTCTTCATGTGCTCGCCGGTGCACAGGGCCTGGTAGAGCTTGGGCGAGCTCTTGTCCTGCACCTTGACGAACGAGAACGCGTTGTGGATGCGCTTGCCGGTCGATAGACCCGACTGCGGATCGCGCGGGATGCGGATTTCATGGTTGAAGGCCTCGACCAGGATCGTGCCCTCACGACCCTGCATCTCGCACGAACCCTCGATGTTGCCCTGGTTTTCGCCTTCGAGCGTCAGATGGGCTGGCATTGGCATGGTACGGTCTCCTCAGTCAGTCTCGAACGTTTCCCTTCGTCGCGGCCGGCTCCCCGTGAGCCCGTTTTTTTCCGCCGCTCCCTCACGCTTGCTTCCTCGCATCGCGTTCGTTCGCGTTCGAAAGCCCCCTCTTGCATGGCCCGTGCCAAAGGGCGTACCCTCGAACTGAATTCCGGCGATCTTTCACAAGCCGTGATTTTGAAAGCACTTACAAGTGATTGACTCGTTTCGTCGCAAGGCGCCTCGAAGCGGCGCTGATTTCATCTGGGAACCACCTCTCACCCACTCGTCTCCCCACTGCACGATCGACTACCCAATTCCGTTCCGCCGGAGACGAGAACGGGCCGCCGTGCCTCTCGGCCGGCGGCCCGCACGCAGTTCTCTCATCGGGCGGGCCCGCCGACGATTACTTGTCGAGCTTGCCGACCAGCGAAAGCGTGAAATTCGCGCCTTCGAACTTGATGTGCGGCATGACCTGGAGATCGACCTTGTAGAAGCCGACTTCGCCGGGCACTTCCACGACGTCGATCTTGAACTTTCGAATCGGCCGGCGGTTGGCGACCTCCGCCGTCGGGCTGTCCATGTCCGCGGCGTACTGCCGCATCCACTCAGTCAGTTCGGTCTGCATCTTGACCGGCGTCTGCCACGTCTGGAGGTTGTCACGCTGGATGACCTTCAGGTAGTGGGCGAGACGCGAGATCATCATCATGTACGTGAGGCGTGTGCCGAGCTTATAGTTCGTCTGCGATGCGCGGCCCTCTTCGGTGTCGGGATAGGTCTTGGGCTTCTGGACCGAGTTGGCGCTGAAGAAGCACGCCTTGTCGGTGTTCTTGTACATCGTCAGGCCGATGAAGCCGCATTCGGCCAGCTCGAACTCGCGGCGGTCGGAAATAAGCACTTCCGTCGGAATCTTGGTCTCGATGCCTTCCATCGTCTTGTACTGATGGAGCACCAGGTTCTCGACCATGCCGCCGGCCTGCGGACCCGTGCAGTTGCTCGTCCAGCGCGACTGGGCAAAGCTCGCCGAGAGACGGGAAGCAAACGCGAAGGCGGCGTTGCCCCAGAGGTACTTCGCGTGGCTGTCCGTGACCTTCTCCTGGTAGTTGAACGCCTTGACCGGATTGGCCTCCGGGTCGTACGGCTGACGCAGCAGGAACCGCGGCATCGTCAGTGCGAAGTAACGCGAATCGTCGCTGTCGCGGAACGACCGCCACTTCGTGTACTGCGGTCCTTCGAAGACGCTCTCCAGGTCCTTGAGCTTCGGCAGTTCCTGGAAGTCATTCACGCCGAACATCTGCGGCCCGGCGGCCGCGATGAACGGGCAGTGCGACATGGCCGCGACCGCCGAGGCCTTCTGCATGAGGGCGATGTCGCGGGGGCCGGGGCCGAAATCGTAGTTGGCGATCATCGCGCCGAAGGGCTCGCCGCCGGCCTGGCCGAATTCCGCCGTGTAAATGTGCTGGTAGAGCCCGGACTTGGGAATCTCGGGCGCGTTCTCGAAGTCTTCGAGCAGCGCATCCTTCGAGATGTTGATGATGTCGATCTTGATGTTCTCGCGGAAATCGGTCTGGTCGACGAGGAACTTGAGGCTGCGCCACGACGATTCGAGCCGCTGCACGTCGGCGTTGTGCAGGATCTCGTCCACCTGCGCGCTGAGCTTCGCGTCGATCTCGGCGATGTAGGCGTCGATCAGGGCCTTGTCGATCTTCTGATCGGGCCGGGCGACAAGCTGGCTCAGCAGGGCCTCGACGCCGCGACGGGCGATCTTCTTGGCCTCCTGGTCCTGAATCCCGGTCGCGACCGTGATCTCATCGAGCAGCGAAAGGACATCTTCCGGCATTTCTGCCGCGGCTTGTTGCGGTGCTTCGGCCATCGAAAATCACTCCCTTGGCGTCGAAAGCCGGCGGCAGCGCCGGCGCGTACCCAGTTTCAAAACAATCGGACGTACGGCCCGCGGATCAGCCGCCGGACTCTTCCTTCTTGAACACGTCCATCAGCTTCTTGCGCGTTTCCTCATCCTTGATCTTCTCGGTGAGCATCTTCTGGAAGTCGCGCTTATTGGCCAGCGGGCTCTTGAGGGCCGCCAGCGCCTCGCGCGTCTCCAGAAGCTGGTTCAGCTCGGGAACCTGCCGGGCGATCGCCTCGGGCTCGAAATCCTTGAGCGTGGCGAAGTTCAGCTTGACGCCCATCTCGTCGCCGTCCTTGCCCGTCAGCTTGTTGGCGACGTTGACGTTCAGGCTGAGCTTCTGGCTCTTCATGACGTCGTTGAAGCTGTCCTTGTCGACGCGGATCTGCTTGCGATCCTCGAGCGCCGTATCGTCCGCCCGCTGCGTGAAGTCGCCGAGGACCGCCATGCGGAACGGCAGCTCCTTCTGCTCCTTCGCGTTGGTCGCGGGGCGATAGGTGATATTGATTCGTTCTTTGGGTGCCTGGGACTGTGCCATGACGATGAACCTCGCAGTTGCGCTGACAGGCCGACCATGATCGCGGAACGCGGCCGGAGAACGTCGACCCTGAACACGTTCGAATCTTACCGCCGCGGCCCGACCCGTCAAACATGTTCTAGTACGATCGGCCCACGCGCCCGCCGGCCCGACCGGCTATTTCAGCCCCTCGATCCACTCGCACAGCGGATCCAGCCCCTCGCCGCGCAGCGCACTCACCGCCCACACCGGCCGGGCATCCGAGACGCTCTCGCGCAGCTCCTTGATCGTCCGGTCCGCCCCCGGCAGGTCGGCCTTGTTCACGACGAACCCCGTCGCGATCTCGGCCACGCCCGCCTTCTCGAACTGCACCGCGTCCCCCGCCCCCGGCATGACCAGCAGCAGCACTTCCTGCGAGACTTTCCGCACGTCCACGTCATTCTGCCCCGCCCCGACCGTCTCCGTCAGCACGATCTCGTACCCCGCCGCCACCAGCAGCTCGATCACCTCATCCACGTGCGGCGCCAGCCCCCCCGCCTGACCCGCCGACGACAGGCTCCGCACGTACAGCCCGTCATCCGGCTCGGCCGACATCATTCGCAGCCGGTCGCCCAGCAGCGATCCGCCCGTGATCGGGCTGCTCGGGTCGACGGCCACGACCGCGACCCGCTTGCCCCGCGCCCGCAGTTGCCGGGCGAGCTTGCCGATGAACGTGCTTTTTCCGACGCCCGGCGAGCCCGTCACGCCGATCCGCACGCCGCCCTTGGATCGGAGCGTCGCGACCGCCGCCTCGATCCGGTGTCGCCGGCCCTCGACGATCGCCGTGATCGCCTGCGCCAGGCCCCGCGCCGTCGACAGGTCGGGCGGCGCAGCGCTCTCCTCGCGGGCGGCCCGCTTCTTCTGCGCCAGCTCGCGGATCGTCTCGATGATCGCGGACATCGGCGTGCCGGGGTTGAAGACGCCGCTGCACCCCATCGCCCGCAGCGGCTCCTTGTCCTGCTCGGGGATGATCCCCCCCACGATCACGGGAATATCCCCGATCCCCGCCTCGCGGCCGCAGCGCAGCACCTCCGGCATGACCGTCATGTGCGCCGCCGAGAGCAGGCTTACGCCGAGGACGTCGACATCCTCCTGCAACCCCGCCTGCACGGTGGCCAGCGGCGTCTGCCACAGCCCCGTGTAGATCACCTCCATGCCCGCATCGCGGAGATTCCGCACGATCAGCTTGGCCCCGCGGTCGTGGCCGTCGAGACCGATTTTCGAGATGAGAACACGAACAGGACGCATGCTTCGACTTCCCGGATGCGGGTGGCAACGGACGGGATCGGGCGATCGATCAAACCGTCCGCGGAATCTACCGTGAAAACGTGAAAAGGTGAAAACGTGAAAACGGCGGCCCCGGCCCGCTCACGCCCGCGGGGGCCACGCCGAGGTCGCTGAACCGGCATTCATGAAAGAGGTCCGCAAATATCGTGACTCCGGGGCGGATTTCGGCACCTCGGCCGCTCCGAAGCTGACTCCAAACGGACTGACTGGGGGAACTCACGCCCCCGGCGGCGCGTTGGCGCGGTACTGGAGCACCTCGACGCGTTCGAGCGTGACGAGGCCGTCGGTCAGCATCGCATCGACGAGCGGCAGGAATGCGTCAATCTTCTCGCGGGCGTCCACGATCTCGATGACGATGGGCAGGTCCTCGGAGAGGCGCAGGATCTTGGCGGTGTGCAGGCGGCTCTTTGCACCGAAGCCCATCGGCCCGCGCAGGACCGTCGCGCCCGCGAGGTGCTGCGCCCGGGCGGCCAGGACGATCGACTCGTACAGCGGCCGGCCCTGCCAGCGGTCCGACTCGCCGATGAAGATGCGCAGCAGACAGCCTTCCCGGGGTATTTTCATGGCGCTTTAGACTCCCAGCCAGCGCTCGGCCAGTCGGTAGCCGATCCAGACGGCGACCAGACCCAGGACCACGCTGCCGCCGACGTTCAGCGCGGCGCGGGCGTATTGTCCGTCATTCAGCAGCGCGAACGTCTCGAGGCCGAAGCTCGAAAAGGTCGTGAATCCGCCCAGAACGCCGATCGTCAGCGCCAGACGGTACTCCTCGCGCACCAGCCAGCGCCCCGCGAGCGCCGCGGTCAGGAAACCGATCAGCAGGCAGCCGGTGAGGTTGACGAGGAGCGTCCCCAGCGGAAACGCGGCGCCGGCCCAGCGCTGCGTCCAGCCGGCCAGCAGGTAGCGGCAGACGCCGCCGAGACCGGAGCCGGCGAAGATCAGGGCGGTCTTCAGGAGGAGGTACGCGCTGTCGGCCGAAGCCGTCGTCGGGGGCATGAAATCTCCCGCCCGGATTCGCGCGGCCCGGCCGCGCGGACAGGAGTCATCAGCCTCGGGGCGGGGCGGTTCTCGGCGGACTCCATCACCGTCCGTCCAGTATAGCCGCGCGCGGCAGGGCCGGTGCGGGCCGGGCGGCGGAGTTTAGGCGTCGCGGGGCGGGCCCTGTCGGCGGCGGGATTTGAGTTCCGAACGGTGCTTCTTGTCGGCGAGGCGGCGCCTTTTCGCCCCGGCGCTCGGGCGGGTGGGCCGGCGCGGCGGGTCAACGTGCAGCCAGCGGCCGAGCAGGTCGATCAGCCGCTGCGTCGCGTCGGCCCGATTTGCGGCCTGCGAACGGTCGCCCTGGGCGACGATGCGGATGCGGCCGTCCGTGGCGCGGCGCTCGCGGGTGCGCGTGGCGATGCGGGCGATTTCGAGCGGATCTAGAAGCGTACAACTGCGGAAATCGAACAGAAGCGTGGCCCGCGTGCTGACCTTGTTGACGTGCTGGCCGCCGGGCCCGCCGCCGCGGTCGAAGCGGAATTCGAGCCAGGGCGCGAGCGATTCCGGCGTAAATCGGGGCGGACCGTTCACGCGCTCAGCATAGTGCGACATACGCGGCGACGAAATAGACCGCGATGCGCAGGCGCTGCTCGGTCAGTGCGAAAAGTAGCATGGCTCCCTGCCCTCCTGAAGGCAGCCGCGCGACGGCATCGACGCCGTCGGCGGTTCGACTCGGGCCGCGCCGACGTGCATCCGCACCCGTCGCGACGTCCTGACCTCCGATCCCACGGACGCGGCCGTTACGGCACGGCCGGGAGACCGAATTCCTGCACCCAATAGACGCCGAACTCACCCCCGGTTCGGACGCCGACACCCAGTTCGGTGAAGCGGCCGTCGAGGATGTTCTGGCGGTGGCTGGGGCTGGCCATCCAGTCGGCGAAGGCTTCCTCCGGCGTCCGCTGGCCGGCGGCGAGGTTCTCGCCGACAACGCGGAAGTCGTAGCCGAACTGCTCGGCGCGGACGGAGAGCGTCGACTGGGTAACCGGGTTCACATGGGCAAAAAAGTCGAATGAGATCATCTCGCAGGCGTACTGGGTCGCCTGATCCTCGAGCGTCTGGTTGCGGACGACCGTTCCGAGACCGTTGCGGACGCGTTCCTGATTGACGAGTTCGAGGATCCGGGAGCGCCACGCGTCGACGGCGGCCGGCTCATCGCAGCTCGGAAATTCCGCCGCCAGACGGGCCGCGAAATCGTCTACCGGTTCAGTGGGCGGTGGCGAGGCCTCGGCCGCGGGTGCGGCCGGGCGGCCGACGGTCGGGTCGGCGGCGAGGGCGGCGGAAAGATCGGCGTCGTCTGTCGGGCACCCGCCCATGACGGAACCGAGAAGAGCCGTTACTATCACGCCGATTCGGAATCGGAGCATTCTTGCCTCTCCAGGCAGATCACGATTTTCGAACTGGGAACGAGAGCCGGCCTCGCTCGGCCGCCGGTCTGCCTCATTGTAGGCGGCCGGGGCGGGACTTGATGCGACTTTTTGTCGCCCCGATACTGAAGAGACCGGCTGTCCGGAAAAGAACGCCCTAGGAGTCTTCCATGAGTCGAAGCACCGTGATCGGGGTCGCTGCCGCTGCGGCTATGGTTTTTTTTGCCAGCGTCGCGGGCTGTCCGACCGTGCCGGGGACGGGAGGAACCGGAACCGGTTCATTTAATATCGCCCCTACGCCGGTCATTACGGCTGACGTGACGCGCGGCGTGCTGCCCCTGACCGTCCAGTTCGGATCGGATCGGAGCACGGACGACGGTCTGATCGTCAGCCGTGAATGGAACTTCGGCGACGGGACGACGAGTCGGGATGTTTCGCCGCGGCACTCGTTCCTGAGCACGGGGAACTTCACTGTTCGACTGACGCTCACGGACGACGACGGAGCGCAGTCAAGCCGGACAACGACAATCGTCGTGACGCAGGCGCCGGTCCCGGTGATTTCCGCGGACCAGACGATCTTCGAGAACGCGCCGGCGATCGTGAATTTCTCGTCGGCGGGCTCGTTCGACCCCGACGGGACGATCCGCGAGTATCGGTGGGATTTTGGCGACGGGTCGCGCGAGTTCCTCCAAAACGTGCAGCACCAGTACGCGACGTCGGGCACCTACCGGGCGACGCTGACGGTCACGGACGACGCCGGCGTCACGGCGATTGCCGAGGTGTTCATCCAGGTGGGCATCACGCAGCCGACGATCGAACTTCGCGTGCCGCCGCCGGATATCGCGAACGTAGTCGTTTCGACAGACTCGCCTCTCTGGATTCAGGCGGTCTTCACTTCCGATCCGAGCGCCCCGCGATTCATTCGCGCGGGCATCGACGGTGATCGGGATGAGTGCGAAGCCCAGGCGGCCGTGATCGCGGCCGGAACGGGCGCCGTTTCGACCCGCCTCACCGGCCATCTGGATCGGGTTACCGGCGCGGTCTTCTCGCCCGACGGGACGCGGGTTTTGACCTCGAGCGAAGATGGAACGCTTCGCCTTGTCAGCGCGACGACGGGGGCGCTGATTAGCGAATACGCCGCGGTCGGGGACGCGACCTGCGTGGCATTCAACACGGACGGTACGCAATTCGTCTACGGCGAGTCCGGCGGCAACGTCGTGCTGCGGGAAACCGCCAACGGGGCGATCATTCGGACATTTGCGGGGCACGCGGGGCGCGTCAACGCCGTGGCGATTTCACCCAGCGGCGCACAGATCCTGAGCGCGGGCAGCGATCGCCGGGCGCTACTCTGGAACGTGGCCGACGGCACGATTCTGCGCGATTTCGGCTCGACACTGGCGGTCAATGCCGTGGCGTTCAATCCGGCGGACGCGACGATTGTCGCGACGGGCGGGGAGGATGCGCTGATCCAGCTCTGGAATGTGACCGGCGGCGAGAACATCGGAACGCTGACGGGGCACACCGGTGCGGTGAATGCGGTTGCATTCAGCCCGGACGGCACACGCCTGTTCAGCGGCGGCGACGACGACATGGTCCGGGTCTGGACTGTCAATCCGGTTGCGAACATCGCCGTCCTGAATGCTCACAAGGCGGACGTGCTGTCGGTCACGCTCGATGCGGCGGGAGCGCTGCTTGCGACGGGCGATGCGGACGGCGTGGTAAAGGTCTGGAACCAGTCGACCGGTGCGGTTCTCGCAACCTCAGAACCGTGCGTGTCGGCGATCACAAGCCTCGACTTCTCGCCGGATGCGACGCAGGTTCTGGCGGGCATCGGCGCGCGGAACCAGATCCAGCTTGATACTTCCCCGCCGAACGGAAACGACCTGAACCTCACATATCCGGTGGCATTGTCGATGGCGGGCAAGGCCATCGAGCCGGGTGAGTATTTCCTCTGGGCGGAAATCGACACGGACCGCACGGCGCCCACGCGGTCATACGCAGCGGCGACAGTCAGTGTCGTCGCGCCGTTTACAACCGATATCTCCACCGACACGCCGGTGATTCCGCTGGTCAACGACCGGGCGAGCGTCGTCCTGCCGGATGCGAGTTTGACCCCGGTCGACACGCGACGCGCCGTCTTCGATCTCGGCGTATTGAGCCGCGGCGACCGGGTGGTGCTGAGCTTCCTCTCGACGCCCGGGTTCGGCGACTTCTACACGGCGCCGGGCAAGAACTACAGCCTGATGGTGACGGACGAAAACCGGAACGTCTTCGCCTGGTACCAGCCGGACTTCGTCGCCTTCAGCCGCGACGCTCGCCTCGTCATCGGGCACAATTCGGGGCATCACTATGTGATCATGGACGGCGGATTCGGAGTGAATGTGCGTATCGAGCGCGCGGCCGGCTTCGACACGCGGCCGCAGCGCGTGTACGTACGGTTTGACGGGTCGGGCAACAGCGCCGTGAAAATCGGAACCGCCGATGCCCTTGTCGTGCCGGCACTCCAGGCAACCAGTATCAATAATGCCTGGGGCAACGCCGAAACGACGATCATCAAGAACACGGTGATGACGACGCTGGCCGCGAAGTTCGCCGGATTCAACGTCGAGTTCACGAGTTCGGACAACCCGCCGCCGGCAGCGCCATATCTGACGCTTTGGGTCGGCGGTTCGAACTTCTTCCTCTACGGCGTTGCGGACTACATCGACCCGCGCAATGACACGGTCACCGGAAACGGGATTGTCTACGCGGTCACCCTGGGGCAGACTGGGCTGGCCGGCGCTTTTGTAAACCCGGTCACGTCCGCCGCTGACGTTGGGTCGATCATCGGAACAGTCGGCGCTCACGAGGTCGGTCATCTGCTCGGCCTGCGACACACGCAGGGGGTCGCGCTCGACATTATGGCGCCGGGCGTCGATCCGACGCTGCCGGTTGCGTTCTCGGTCGCTGAGGTGAACGCAGGCGAACAGGCATTCGTGATCCCCGGTGCGCCGCGGTTGCCAGTGCTCGGCATTCAGGACGCCCTGACGCACCTTGCGGAGACGGTCGGACCGTAGTCGCACCACCGGTGACAAACTCTAACACTTGAAGAGACAGGCGACCGAGAGCCGCCTGTCTTTTCTCTTTGTCTGGAACCGCGAAGCGACGCGCGGTGGGTGTGCGGAAGCGCGGATCAATCACGACGGCAACGGCGCTGCAACTGGAGGCCGCGTACAAGTTCGGCCACCGTGCGAGAACGACAGTGACGGTGGAGTGACTGTCGCGTTACTTCGACTTTTCGGCCGCCGTTGCGGCGATGATTCCCAGAAAACTCTCCGCTTTGAGGCTCGCTCCGCCGACGAGCGCGCCATCCACATCTGGTTGAGCCATGATTGCGGCCGCGTTGTCAGGCTTTACGCTCCCCCCGTAGAGGATTCGGACTCGATCCGCCGGCGACCCGACCGCCCCACGGAGGACCGCCCGAATGTGGGCGTGCGCTTCCTGGGCCTGCCCGGGGGTGGCGTTGCGGCCCGTGCCGATCGCCCAGACCGGCTCATATGCAATCACCAGGTCAGCGTCTGATTCGACACGAAGCCCGTTGAGGCCGGCCACGACCTGAAATGTAAGGACATCAAGTGTCTGACCGGCATCGCGCTGTGCGAGGGTCTCACCGACACAGAGAATGGGCGTCAACCCCGCCCGCTGGGCCGCCCTGCTCTTGAGGTTGATCATGAAATCGTCTTCGTGATGGCCGATCGTGTGCCGGCGCTCGCTGTGGCCGAGAATCACATAGCCAGCACCCGTCTCACGAACCATTCGGGGCGAGATCTCGCCCGTAAATGCCCCTTCTGTCTCATGATACAGATTCTGGGCACCGAATCGGATCGGACTACCGTCGACAGCCTTGGCGATCGGAAAGAGGTAGATGGCTGGCGGGCAGACGGCGACCTCGCATGGACCGGTAATCCGCTCCAAACCCGCGCGAACGGCCGCCACGAGGGCCCGGCCGGCGGAGAGGTCCAGGTTCATTTTCCAGTTACCCGCGACGAATGGCATGCGCATGATCGGCGTCCTTTCAGGCCGTTAGTCAAAGAGAATTCAGAGTTTCCGTCAACCGGTTCCCATAGAAAGCGGCCCGCACGCGGCGTGCCAAAGCCCGACCGTGAAGCTGATTCACACTATCTCAAAATTGTGTGGACTCTCGAATCGGTCGGGGTACAATCCCGCAATCTTGGCGCGGTCGGCGAAGGGCGTTCGCCGGCTGAAGCTTGACCCGATGTACTGCACCCCACGGCGAGGGACCAGGCGGTCTTCGGGTCGGAGCCGTTACGAATGATTGTCTCCTGCGTTCGGACGCTTTGCAGCGTTTTCCTGCTCACGGCGATCAGCGGAAACCCGCTCTTTCTCGCGTCGATTGTCGACTTCCAGAATTCGATTCCCGTCGAGTCCGAACCGGTACCGGAATTGGCCCAGTTCATCGAGGTCGATGAGCCCGCGTCGGTCGTCCAGATGGCGACCGATATCCCCGAAATCCAGTTCGTTGGACCATCGATCGACTCCAATTTCGCGTCGCCGGTCGCCGAAACGCGGCCGCTGGGGCAGGCCAGGCGTCCAAACGCGGTAAAACGATCCTACGACGCGAGAAGACGGCTCCGGGTCACCGCCTATTGCGACCGCGGAACCACCGCTGCGGGAATTCCCTCTGGGGTTGGGCAATGTGCCGCGCCGGCAGACATTCCGTTCGGCTCGAAGATCTACATCCCCGCGCTCAACCGCACGTTCATCGTGACCGACCGGACCCACGAGCGGTTTCGCACCACGACGGTCGACCTGTTCATCCCTGACCGCGACCGCTGCCTCGAATTCGGCCGGCGGTACCTCGATGTGGAAATCACCCTCCCGGACCGGAAACACCGGTACGGTTCACCAGAGATCTACAAGGCGATCGCGAGCCGAAATCGCTGACCCCCGGCCCGCGGAGTGGCGCGGCGCTTGCAAGGGCCTGTCCCATGCCCGATGCTGCCGGTTCGCGCGGCGCGTCCGCCGCGGTTCCGCCCATCGGCGGTAGGGTGTCAGCACCATGCTCCTCGCCAGCCTCTGGATTCCCGATCCGGTCTACTTCCGGCTCCTGCTCCCCGAGTTCATTATTCTGGGGGCGATTCTCGCCCTCATGCTCGCGGCGACCATCTTCGGCCGCGATCGGGCCATGGCTACGATGATTGCGCTGGCCGGCGCGGTTGGCGCGCTGGTCGCGGCCGTCGCGTTGCTGGGGTCCCCGGACGCGGCGCTGTTCGCGCCATCGGCCGCGCACGAATCCGCCGGGCAGGGCGCGATGCTCGAGGTCGACGGCCTGTTTGCCGGTTTTCGAGTCGTGCTCTATGCGTTCCTCGCCGCGATCGTTCTGCTGTGGCGAAGGTATGACGACCCGAACGAACCGAACGCGGTCGAATTCCTGACGCTGCTGCTGGCCAGCGCGATGGGAATGAGCCTGATGGCCGCGAGCGCGAATCTGCTTCTGATGGTGATCGCGATCGAACTGGCGTCGATGCCGAGCTTTGCGCTCGCAGGATTTGACCGGGCGCGCCGGCCGGCGGCGGAGGCGTCGCTGAAATATGCGCTGTTCGGATCGATCGCCACCGGGTTCATGGTCTTCGGCGTGAGCCTGCTGTTCGTCTTCTTCGGCACGCTCCACGTCCCGACGCTCGCGGAGAAGATCATCGCTTCATCGACCGGTCCGATCGTGCCGATCGCCCTGCTGGCGGTGTTCGTGGGGATCGGGTTCAAGGTCTCGGCGGTGCCGTTCCATTTCTGGTGCCCGGACGTGTTCGAGGGCGCGTCGCTGCCCGTGGCCACGTGGCTCAGCGTTGCGAGCAAGGCGGCGGCCGTCGTGCTGCTGCTGCGGTTCGCGGCGGTTTTCAGCACGCTTGCGCCGCCGGACTCGGCGATCGTGCAGTGGATCAGCGGCGGCCTGGCGTCGTTTGCGATGTTGACGATCACGTTCTGCAATCTGGCGGCCTTTCGGCAGACGAATGTGCGGCGGCTGCTGGCGTACAGCTCCATGGCGCACGCCGGGTACCTGCTGGCGGCCGGGGCCGTGCTCCAGAGCCCGGATTCGACGCAGGCCGCCCAGAGTGCGGTGCTGCAGTACCTGGTGATCTACGTGCTCATGAATCTCGGGGCGTTCCTCGCGCTGGCGCTGGTCGCCGAAGCGCGGGGCAGTGAGAACATGGAGGCTTTCAGCGGGCTGGGCTGGCGCGCCCCGATGCTGGCGATTTCGCTGACGGCGTGCCTTTTCTCGCTGGTGGGCCTGCCGCCTCTGGGCGGGTTTGTCGCGAAATTCTGGCTGATCTCCGCAGTCAGCGATGCGGCGTCGACGCCGCTTAATCCCACGGTCATGCAGTGGCTGCAATGGCTGCTGATCGCCACGATCGTGATCAACACGGCAGTCAGTCTCTACTATTACGGCCGGATCATCCGGCAGATGTACTTTGTCGATGGGTCGGCGATACCCCTCGGACGCATCGCTGCGGCGGGGAACGTCGTCGTGGCATTGTGCGCGACGGCGCTGCTGTTGACGGGCACCGTGCTGGCCGGGCCTCTCAAGACCGCCGGCGACCGGAATGCCGGGACGATCCACGCAGCCCGGACGAACGTCAGCGAAATCGCCAGGAGCGAATAGCCCGGTTACAGACTGCACTCCAAGTAGACGGCACTCTCGATCGGATTTTCGTAATACGCCGGGATCGTGCGAAAGCCGACGCTGTGGTAGAGCGCGATCGCGGCCGTCATCGTCGACAGTGTGTCGAGCCGCATGACACGGTAGCCGATTCGGCGCGCGTCCTGGAGGGCTACGTCCACCAGGCGCCGACCGAGACCGGACCGCCGCTGGGCCGGTTTGACGTAGAGCCGCTTCATTTCGCAGATGTCGTCGTCCAGCGGCCGCACGGCGACGCAGCCGGCCGGGATCCCATCGATCAGCGCGAGTCGAAGCGAACCGCGCGGCGCGGCGTAACAGCCGGGCAGGTCGGCGAGCTCGCGATCAAAGCCCTGAAAGCAGAGACTGAAGCCGAGCGACTCGGCGTACTCGACGAAGAGGCCGCGAATCGCCGCCATGTCGGCCGGGCTTTCCGCGATTTGAATCTCGAGGGCCACGACCTGGCTCCCATTCGTGACCGAAAACCCCGACGCGCAGCTCCTAGCGCTTTTCCTCGGCCGCGAGGTCGAGCGGGCGAATCCAGATATTCCGGAATCGCACCGGGTTCCCGTGATACTGGAGCTTGAGCGGCTGCTTGTCCGGATGCGGCTGGTACTCGGCGATCGTGCGCCAGGCGACCGGCCCGTGGATCTCCGTATCGAGGTGCACAAGGAGGCCGTTGTGGAACATCGTGAGGCGCGCCGGGATCGCGAGCTTGCCGTCCTTGAATACGGGGGCCTTGAAAATGATGTCGTATACCTGCCACTGGCCTGGTGGACGGGTGGCATTCACCATCGGCGGCGTTTCACCATAGACGGACGCGGCCGACCCGTCCGCATAGATCTTCTCGGTGAATGAGTCGCTGATCTGAATCTCGTAGCGGCTCATCATGAAGACGCCGCTGTTTCCGCGGTCCATCTGGGAGCCTTGCGGGGGATTCGGGGCCGACCACTCGAGGTGCAACTGGCAGTCCCCGAAGGAATCGAGTGTCTCGAGATCCCCTCCGGCCGCAGTCAGTACACCGCTTTCCAGCTTCCACTGGTTGGGCTTCCACTTTTCGGTGTTCTTTCCATCGAAGAGGACGATCGCATCGGATGGGGCAGTACCGGGCCGATCCGCGGTGCTCGGCGTGCCGGGCGTGATTTCCGGGGGAAGCGGTCGGTCGGGGTCGTGCTTGAAGAAGGGACCCGACGTCCACGGGAGCTTGGGCGTGTCGGTGTAGCCGACGGACTTTCCGTCCTTGCTCTTCACGAGCTTGATCTCTTGTGAGACGACGACTCCGAGGGACAGTGCAGCGATGATGCCCAGCGCGGGCAGGAGCAGCGCGCGAATGTTGATGCGGTTCATGGGGCAACCTCAGTGAAGACACGGGCGGTGCCGACCGCCTATGCGGGAATCGTCGCGGAAAGTCGCGCTCAGGGAAAGCGGTCGGACCTCGCCCCTCACCGGGCGGCGAGGACAGCGGGCTTCGCACCAATCAGCCGCGGGGCGACCACGGCACGGATGAATCGCGGCCGCTTGCAATCGGTATGGCCGCCGGTGTGGTCGACTTCACGGAGTTTATCGCACCACTCAACCGTCTCGACCTTGCGATAGGCTGCGCGGCGCTGCTCATCGGCGTCGTCCGGCAGCAGGAAGCCGTAGAGGCCGGCAACCCGGTCGCCGACGTCGGCGCGATCCGCCGAGCCGACGAGCGGGATCAGGGACCGTAGCAACGAATCTCGTTCACTACGAAAGACGAGCAGGCTGCTCGATATTCGATCGAGCGCGGCGGAGAGATCGTAGTCGGCACTCACCGCGGAACTGAGAAGAGCAACCGATTCGACGCTGGCGCTTTCGGGCAGCGCCTCAAGGGCAAAAATCGCGACGATGGTGCCGGCGGAAGTTGCCACGATGCTGATCCGGCTTTGTCCGGCGTCCATCGCCCGGACGATTTCGGCCGCAAGCCGCTCGCCGGCTCGACGCTTATATTCAACGGACGCCACCTCGTCCGCGAGCGCGCCGAGCCCGGTCTGCCAGCCAAACGGGCGAAAATCGCCGTCGAAGCCGGCCTCGACGAAGCCGCGCCGGACATCGGGAGTGCCGTCGGTGATCGGACCGCCGCCGCCGGCACCGTCGACGTAAAAGATCGTCTGCCGGGCCGTGACATCGGCGGATCTGGATTCACGCGCGGCGATCGCATGCTGCGCCGGCACATGCGAGTGGGTCGCACAACCGGTCACGAGCAGAATCGCCAGACAGGTGGGAATTACGATCCGGACGGCGGGCATCACTTCGGCAAACCTCCCACGCTCAAACTTCTATAGGCCCTCTCGAAGCCAATTCTCCAACGAAATCATCCAATCAGAAATTCAGTTCTGGCCGGAATTTCTTCGGTTGGAGGCGGGCGCGTGTCAAGATTCAGGGCTGACGCTCCGCCGCCGCCGGATGACCCGGGAGCCGACGGACGCCCGTCGCGATCCGTCGGGGCGTGGGGGACGCGGCGGGAATGGGTGTGCCGACCAGCACGAGCCGCTATAATTCGGCTTGGCGTCCTGAGTTCTGATAATTTCGAATCGCTGGACGGCGCGCATATCACGCGGCGCGCCGAACCTGAAGGAGATGCGCGATTCATGTTTTCACTCATTAACCGAACGATCAAGCGAACGTTGCTTCGCATCGAGAAGGCCAAGCCGATCATCCGCATCAGCGACACGACGCTGCGCGACGGACTCCAGACGCCCGGCATCCGCCTGACGACGCAGCAGCGCGTCACCGTGGCGAAGGCGCTCGCGGGCGCGGGGATCCACTCGATCGACTGCGGCTTCCCCGCGGCCAACCCGCTCGACTATGAGGCGTGCAAGGAGATCGCGGCCAAAGTGCAGGGCCCCATCCTCTCCGTGCACTCGCGGACCAAGGCCGAAGACATCGAGAAATCCGCCGAAGTGGTCGCGAAGGTGTCGCCATTCCGCAAGGCGATCGGCCTGTTCATCGGCGTCAGCCCGATCCACCGCCAGCAGAAGCACAACATGACCAGGGCCCAGATCGTCGACACGATCGTCAAGTCGATCGACAAGGCCAGCAAGCACTTCGAGATGATCTCGTTCGGTCCGGAGGACGCGTCGCGCACGGAGCCGGAGTTCCTCGCCGAGTGCTTCAAGGAGGCGATCGGCGCGGGCGCGATGTCGGTGGGATTCGCGGACACCGTCGGTATCCTGACGCCCGACAAGGTCACCTATTACATCAAGTACATCCAGGATCACGTTTCGAACATCGACGACGCGATGATCGGCGTGCATTTTCACAACGACCTCGGCTGTGCGACGGCCAACTCGCTCGCGGCGGTGAAGGCGGGCGCGAACATGGTCCAGGGCACGATCAACGGCATCGGCGAGCGCGCCGGCAACGCGGCGATCGAAGAGATCGTCGTTGCCCTGTCGCTGCATAAGGAAGAGTTCAAAAAGAACGTTTCGGTGAACGTGAAGGCGCTGCACGGCCTGTCGCAGCTCGTGGCCGAGTTCACCGGCTTTCCGCTCGCGCCCAACAAGGCCGTCGTGGGCAAGAATCTGTTCCGGACCGAGACGGGCGTCCACCAGGACGGGCTGCTCAAGCACATCGACACGTACATGCCGTTCCGCCCCGAGTACATCGGTGCGCCGCCGATCGAAGTCATGCTGGGCCTGAACAGCGGGCGCAGCGCCGTGCGGCATCGGCTGGAAGCGGCCGGCCTCGACGTGACCGAAGAGCACGTCGAAACGGTAATGAAGTATCTCAAGAACGAGTCCATCGCCGACTCGGATCTGCCCGAGGTGAAGGGGTTCCTCGAGAAGATGAAGCCGTTCATCGCCCAGGACGAGTATGGCAACGACGGCCGCGACGTCGCACAGTCCGTCATGGTCGGCGACGAGGCTCCGCACCCGGTCGCCAAGGCCTCCTGATTCGCCATGATCCTTGTCACCGGCGCGGCCGGACTCGTGGGCAGCGAACTCGTCCGCCGGATCTCCGCGTCGGGCGGCCCGGTTGCGGGGACGGATTCGCGGATTCCCGCGTGGACCGCAGGACCGCTTCGCGTCGACGCACCGTTCATTCCCGCAGATCTTCTGGATCCGAACGCCTGTCGAAGTCTGTTTCAGGAACCCGTTGAGGCCGTCGTTCACGCGGCCGCGAGGCAACACCATTCACGGCCGCCGCGCTGGGGCCGGCGCGCGTTTTTCGATGCAAACGTGCGCATGACGCGGAATCTCGTCGTCGCCGCGCGAGGCGCCGGCGTGCGATCGTTCGTCTATGTGTCGAGCGACATGGTATACGGCATGCCGCCGAGTCGGCCGCTTGTGGAGACCGACCCCCCTCGACCGATCGGTCCCTATGGAGAGAGCAAGCTGGCCGGCGAGCGTGTCTGCCTTGATGCGGCCGGGAGCCGGTTCGACCCATGCGTCCTTCGGCCGCGCCTGATCGTCGGACCCGGTCGACTGGGTATCCTGAAGAAGCTCTTTGATCGAATCCGCACCGGACGGACCGTGTATATGCTGGGCGGCGGGCGGAATCGATACCAGATGGTCGCGGTGGCGGACGTCGCGGAGGCCTGCATCGCGGTTGCACGGAGCAATACGACCGGCGTGTTCAACATCGGTTCGACAGACCCGCCCACGGTCCACGACCTTCTCGCGGGTGTGATTCGCAGAGCCGGTTCCGCGTCGCGACTCGCTTCCCTGCCGGTCGCCGCCGCAAACGCCGCCCTGTGGGCGCTGCATGCTTTGCGCGTCGCCCCGCTTGTTCCGGAGCAGTTCCGCATCGCCAGCGTTGATTACGTACTCGATACCTCACTCGCCCGGCGGACGCTGGGTTGGACGCCGGCGTATTCCGACGGCGAGATGCTCTGGGCAGCGTACCAGACATATATCGACGGACCGCTCGGCGCGGTGTTGAAGTCGCGCAGCGGTGCCGCGCCGGCCGGCTCGGCCGATCCGCGCGATCTGGTGTCGCATCCATGACGCGGCACTTCGGACTCGGTCTCACGTCACTGACCACGGTGTTCCTGGCTCTGGCGGTATTAATCGCACACGGGTGGTGTCTCAACGACGGCAGCGTCCTCGACGACCACTGGCACCAGAAGGGCCTCCGCGAGCACGGCTGGACGGGCGGCGAGTTGATGCGCACGCTCGAAATCGAACCGGCCCGGTGGATGCATCTCTGGTGGCAGACCGAAACCGTCCGCTGGGAGTATGCACGGCCGCTGTTCATACTTGCGATGAAAACGGTCTATGTCGTGCTGGGCGGAAGCGATCCCTGGTCGCTTCACGCGTACAGCCTGTTCCTGCACTGGATCGCCGCGCTGCTGGTTGTGCGGCTTGTGTGGCGGCTGACCGAACATCGCGGATGGAGCATTTTCGCCGGCTTGCTGTTCGTGGTGTATCCGAACGCCGTGATGACCGTCCATTGGCCCTCGGCGCAGAACGTCGTACAGCAGACAGTTCTTACGCTGGCTGCGCTGCTTTGCTATCTGCGGGCGACCGATTGGCGCCTCGCCGGGAATTTCGCGGCGCAGATTCCCGGCATGCACGCGGGCTGGCTCGCGCTTACGCTCTTCTGGTGGATTCTGGCACTCTTCACCCGCGAAAACGCCCTCGTGCTCCCCGCGATCTTCGCCGCATTCGAGTTCTGCTTTCGCGGCTGGCCGGGGCTCCGCCGGCGGCTCGGGACATTCGTTGGATTTGGCGTCCTGTGCGCGATCTTCGTCGCGTGGCGCGTTTCGGTCGTCACGCAGGGGATGCCCGACGTTTACATCCGCCGGCCCGACGGCGATCTCGCCGAGTATTTGGCGTGGTGCGGGGCGAAGTTGCTGCACTATATCGTGACGTCCGTCTGGCTCGCGCCGATGACGATCGGTCCGACCGGCCGGTACAACCCATGGACCGAGGCGAGCGGCGACTGCGTCCTCATGGTCGCGATTCTGGCCGCCGTCACGGGGGTCTACCTGCTTGCGACCCGCGGCGTGCGGGGCCGGTGGATCTGGCCGCTGTGGATCGTTCTCTCGGTTCTGCCCGTGATTCCCGTGGTCGCTACGCCGCACTCCGGCTATCTCGGCGGTGTCGGATTCGTCGTCGGCGTCGCGCTGGCGGCGTCAGCGGTCGAAGCCCGGCGGCGGCGGCGCGTGCACTGGGCCGGGGCCATTGCGGTGTTCTACCTCGTGACAATGTCCGTACTGACGATGCTCTATCGCTGGCAGTGGAGCGGGATCATTGCGGCGGAGCGAATGCTGCCCGCGGCGGTCGCGCTCGATCCGCCGCCGTCGGCCGCACGGGACGTGTTCTTCCTCAACCTGCCGTTCGTCAACGTCTACAACAAGCCACACCTGGTTGAAGCGCTGGGAGGCGACTTTGACGAGCGGCGTGTGCACGTGCTCACATTTTCGCCGCAGCCGGTGATGATCGAACAGCGAGTGACGATCGAGCAGACCAGCGAATTCGCCTTTGATGTTTCGGTCGCGGGGCAGCCGTTTTTCTCCCGCCTGCTCGGCCGTTTTCTCCTGGAGGGATTCGCGAAGCGCGGTCAATTCCGGCCGGACGAGCGATTCGAGAATCGGCACTTCACGGCGACGATTCTCGAGGCGGATGACGCAGGGGTGTGGAAGCTCCGTTTCCGCTTCCCGCGTCCGCTCGCGGACAGCAGCTATGCGTTCTATCTGAGTTCGATCGATTTTCCGGCGGCGCGAATCCGATTCCGAAAGCCCGGCGGTTCGTACGGCGAGTCGCGCGTGAACGAGATCATCGACGCGGCGATGGAACCGGTCGGCGGGTCGGCGCTGGATGATCTGATTCGGCGCGTCGAGTCGGGCGAAACCTCGGCGATGACGGTGCTGTTCGCAACGGCGGAGCGCGGCGGCCCCGAGGATGCCGCGAAGGCGGTCGCGGCCGTACGGCGAATCGCCGGCGCCGTCGCGCAGGCAACCGGGGCTCCTGTGGCAGGCCGCCTGCTCGGGCCGCCCCAGCCGATCGAGGAGCTCGCCCCCCCGCCTCGAATCCGACCGCCGCGCTCCCCGCCCCCGCCGCCGGAGTTGAATACCGTGGACTGGGCACAGGTCCGAAACTGGTGGCACACATCCGTTGACGATGCGCTCGTCCGGGCAGTCTGGACGAGCCGCGGTGAACTCGCGCCGCTCGTCAAGAACCGCGAGGAAGTCCCACATGCGCGGCAGTGGGCGGGATTGCTTATCCGAACCGATCTGTATCTGACCGGCGTTCCATTTGACGATCCGCGGCCGGCACGGCCGAGTTCCGTCTCGGATCGGTGAATCGCAACGACGCCGCGGAATTTCCAGACACCGGCGATCACCCTGGATACGAAGGTGCCAGGCAGACACTACCAGGGGTCGAACGCGTCGGAAACGAGGTCGCGGCGCGACATCGCGCACCGCTGGTCACCTCCACTGCCGGCTCAATAGCGCCATACGACCTACGACCCAGGACCGAGCGCGATTTGTCATACTAATCCCTCTCCCGTGCGGGACCGATCAAACCCGGGAGAGCGATACACGTGACATTGCGCCGGACAGTACAGGGAGTCGCCGCCGTGCTGTCATTGCTGGCGTGGCGAGCCGCGAATGCCACTGACGGTCTTGAACCGATCGGCGTGAGCACGGCGGCAAATTCGCGCGGCGGCGCGGATATCGCGGTCGGCGATACATCGCTCTCGCAAATCGAGAATCCGGCAGCGCTTGGATTTCAGGGGCGTCGCTTCGATTTCGGAGCCCAATTCGGGTTTCCAATCGCAACCTGGCGCGGGCCCCTCGAAACCGCGGAATCCCACACGCAGTTCATCCCGATGGGAAACGCGGCAATCACCATTCCGCTCGACGCGCGCTGGACGATGGGTGTCGCCCTGCATTCAAAGGCGGGTCTGGGAACGGCATATGAAATGCGGCACCTCCTGATCCCATTCGTCGATCGCGATGTCGGCGGCGACATGAAGTGCATCGACACCCAGTTGAATTTCGCGTGTCGCGTCAGCGAACGGCTTGCGCTCGGCGGCGGCGTCCGCCTCGATATCGCTCAGGCCGGGTTCAGTACCGTGCTCGGACCGGCGGACCTGGACTTCGGACAAGGCCGTGCGATCGGCGGCGGTTTCCAGTTCGGCGCGATGTACAAACTGCAAAAGGACCTCACCCTCGGCGTCGCCTACCGCTCGCCTACCTGGTCGGGCGATCTGCAGGGCGGCCGCGGTAAGGCGTCGCTCTTTGGCGTTGTGCCCATCGGCCTTGGCGAGATCTCGATGACGGATTTCTCGCTTCCGCAGCGCATTGGCGCGGGTATCGCCTGGGACGCGACGGAGAATCTGAAGCTGATCGGGGAAATTCGCTGGCTCAATTATGAGAACTCGACACTCGACGTGGTCAACATTCAGACCGAAGGGTGGCTTGATCTGCGTTATCCGCTTCCGCTCGGATATCGCAACCAATGGGCATTCATTATCGGAGCGGAGTACCGCCTGGACCAGCACTGGGTGATCGGCGCCGGTTATCACTACGCGACGCCGCCGGTCGATGGCGAGAACTTGTTGCCGATGGGCTCGACAATCTCCGACCATCACATTACGGCTGGCGTGCGATACGAGCAGGACAACTGGCATTTCGACGTCGGATACGTGCTCGGATTGCCGGCGACGCTGAGCGGGCCGGGATACAGCCGGATTCCTCTCGGTGTGGACTATGGCCGTAGTGAGATTCACCAGGTCCAGCACATTCTGGGCGTGGGTTTTGGATTCTCCTGGTAACGATATGGCGACCCGTGCGAGGACAATCTGCAACCTGACCCCGCTCCTCGGGCGGGTACATGCGCTGGTTACGCGGCTTACACCCAGGCCCGTCGAAGCCCTCGATGAGGAGTGGGAACGCCGTCGGCGAACCGTCATCGCATACTGGTGGATCGGGGCAATGCCCTGGCCCATCGCATTCATCGTGATCTATGGACTGGTTCTCAATTGTCCGGTCGGATCGGCGATCTGCGCGGCAGCGCTGCTGGCGTTGCTGCCGATCCCCCAATTTGCCCGAAGCCGGGCGGGAATTCAGTTCGCGGCGCATTGGCTGATGGCCGTGATGGTTGTCTCCCTCGCGGCGCTGGCGTGCATCACCGGCGGCGACGGTGCGCCAGCGCTGGTCTGGCTGCTGGCCGTACCGCTGGTCGGAATCTACGTCGGGGGGCTTCGCCCCGGGATGTTCTGGTGCGGAGCTGCGCTCACCGTCTTCATCGCGTTCCACGCGCTTCGCCAGAACGGATTCACGTTTCCTCAGCACCTGCCCGAGCGGGAACTTGGGCATCTCGCCGTTGTCGCAAATATGGGGTTAACCCTCCTGATCGCCACCCTCGCCGGCGCATATGACGCGCAACGCCTCGCCGCCGTAAAGCTCGCCGATGACCGGCAGGAGAATCTGAAAGCCGCGCTCGGGCGGGCCGAGGAGCAGGCGCGGGAGCTCGAACGGAACAGCCGCGCGCTGCGCGAGAGCGAGGCGCTCTATCGGAGCCTCGTTCAGAACTCGCCGATGGGCATGTATTTCTACTCCCTGAACGAGAAGGATGAACTCGTCCTCACCGGGGCGAATCCCGCCGCGGATCGCTTCACCCGCGTCGATTCCCGCACGCGGCTGGGTCTCACGCTGGAACAGGCGTTTCCTTCGGTTGCGGGCACCGAGATCCCAGACCGTTACCGCGCCGCCGCGAATGACGGCACCGCCTGGGCCGTGGACCAGCTGGCCTACGACGACGGGACGATCTCGGGGATATTCGAACTGCGCGCCTTTCAAACCTCGCCGCGAAAGATGGTTGCTGTCTTTATCGACGTCACCGACCGCGTCCGGGCCGAAGCAGCGGTGCGGGCGAGCGAACGGGAAATCGCGCTCCAGGCCGGAAAAGCGGAAGTCGCCACGCATGTCCTGCACAACGTCGGAAACGTGCTGAGCCGCGTCAAGGTCTCGGCGACGCTGCTGCGCGAGAGCGTGATGAATTCGGAAACGCCGACCGTCGGACGCGTCGCGGGATTGCTCGCCGAGAACAGGGAGGCACTCGCGACGTTCTTTCACGAGGATGATCGCGGCCGCTCACTGCCCGGTTTTCTCCAAAATCTTGCGGACATACTCGCGGCCGAGCAGGCGGCGATCGCGGCGGAACTCAAGCGGATGTCGGAGGCGATCGAGCACATCGCGCTGGTGATCAGCATGCAACAGGTTCACAGCAAGGGCGGTTCGCTCGAGGAGCTGGTCCGGCCAGGGGACATCGTGGAACAGGCGATCGGCATCAGCGTCAGCGCACGCGCGGCGGAGACCGTCGAACTCGTCCGGGAAATCGAAGACGCCGACGCGCACATGCTTCAACGCCACAAGGTGCTTCAGATTCTCGTCAATCTCTTCAGCAACGCGGTGCACGCCGTTTCGGGCGTCGCACGGCCGCGAATCAGGTGCCGTGTGGTCCGGCGAAACGGCGCCGCGGGGGACGTGCTGCACATTTCGGTGTCGGACAACGGCATCGGTATTTCGCACGAACATTTACCGCGCATCTTCAAGTTCGGATTCACCACGCGGCGGGACGGCCATGGCTTCGGGCTGCACAGCAGCGCGAACCTGGCCCAGGAGATGGGCGGCGCAATCCACGTCGCGAGCGAGGGCGAGGGGCGCGGAGCGACGTTTACGCTCGAACTGCCGCTGCAGGCGGCGAGGGTGCAATCTTGATCATCGACGACATCCGCAGAACAAAGCGATTGCTTGTAATCGACGACAACGCCGAGATTCACGATGCGTTCCGGCGGATCTTCGAGCGGGAATCGAAGCCCGACGGCTTCGCCGCGGAAAAGGTGCGGCTCTTCGGACCGTCGGCGGCGCCCGCGAATGCGAGCCCACAGGAAGCGATCCTCATCGAGACCGCGGAACAGGGGCAACTCGGGGTCCAGCGCGTCGAGGCGGCGCGGGCGGCCGGAGATCCGGTCATGGTCGCGTTCGTCGATATGCGGATGCCGCCGGGCTGGGACGGACTGACGACGATCGAACAGCTCTGGCATGTCGATCCACGCGTTCAGATCGTCATCTGTACAGCCTACACCGACCATTCGCTCGACGACATCACGAATCGGCTGGGCCGGAGCGACCGGCTCATCATTCTGAAAAAGCCGTTCGACAACATCGAGGTTGTTCAACTGGCGCGCACGCTGTGCGAAAAGTGGATCGCCGAGCGCAAAGCCGAGTGCAAGCGCGATGAACTGGAGCAGATCGTCCAGGAACGGACCGCGGAAATCGAGCACGCCCTCCTGCACGACAAGCTCACGGGTCTTCCGAACCGGACGCTCATTGTCTCGCGAATCGAGCACTGCATTGCCCGCTGCCGGCGGCGAGCGGACTACCGCTTCGCACTCCTGTTTCTCGACTGCGATCGATTCAAGATCATCAACGACAGCCTCGGCCACGACGTGGGCGACCTGCTCCTGGTCGAAGTCGGAAACCGGCTGCGCGGCCTGCTCCGCGCCGGCGACTCGCTGGCCCGCCTCGGCATCCCGTCACGGATCGGCGGTGACGAGTTCCTCGTCCTCCTCGAAGATCTGCAAAGTGCGCAGGACGCCGCGCGCGTCGCCGACCGGCTGCTTGAGGAAGTATCGCGGCCGTATGTCATCAACGGACAGGTGCTTCAGATCAGTTGCAGCATCGGCATCGCCGACAGTTCGAACCGGTACGACGCGCCGATCGACGTGATCCGCGACGCGGACACCGCCATGTACCGCGCCAAGGCCGCCGGCCGCGCGAGGTATGCAATGTTCGATGATGCGATGCATGCGCAGATGGTCCGGCGGCTGCAACTTGAGCAGGAACTGCGGAAAGCGGTGGTCACAAACGAGGTCGAAGTATTCTATCAGCCGATCGCATCGCTTCGAAACGGGCGGGTCATCGGGTTTGAAGCGCTTCTCCGCTGGTCGCACCCGGAGCTCGGGCCCATTCCGGCGTCCGAGGTCGTCCCGCTCGGCGAAGAAACGGGGCTGATTCTGCCGCTCAGCCTGCACGTGCTGCGGACGGCGTGCGCTCAACTGCGAAGCTGGCAGTTGGCCTATCCGGACGACGAAGACCTGATTGTCTCCGTGAATCTCTCCCGGCGGCAGCTCATCGATCCCGAGCTCGTCACCAAAGTCGCTGAGGTCATCCGCAGCTCCGAAATCCGGCCGGGATCGCTGGTTCTCGAAATCACCGAGAGCCTCGCAATGACCGACTACGCGTCGGCGGTTGACGTGCTGAACTCTATTCGCGAACTGGGCATCTGGCTCCACCTGGACGACTTCGGAACGGGCTACTCCTCGCTCGGTTGCCTCTACCGGCTCCCTCTGAGCGGGCTGAAAATCGATCACACGTTCATCCGCGACGTGATCAGCCGCCCGCAAAACGAGGCAGTCCTGTCGGCGATCGTCGCAATCGCGCGTGCCTTCAATCTTGAGGTCATCGCGGAGGGAGTCGAAACGACCCAGCAGGTGGCGCTGCTCAGGCGGCTCGGCGTGGACCGCGTACAGGGCTATCTGTTCGGCAAGGCGGTGTCGGGTGCTGATACGATGACGCTGCTGGGCACGCCGATCGGCGTTGCGGCCTTCGATCGTGCATTCTCGCTCGCGGCCGGATAGCCGAAACCCGGGGTGCGCGGTCGATTCCCCCGGCAGGGCGAACGCCTGCGTGCCTCCTGGATTCAAGTACCGGTGCGGTTGCACGTCAGAAATCCGCTGGCGCGGGCGGCGGACCTGACGCGAGCCGTCGGGATTGGCGTCTGGGAGAATTGAGGACGGAGGGGCTCGAACCCTCGACCTACGGCTTAAAAGGCCGCTGCTCTGCCAACTGAGCTACGTCCTCGGCCGCGCTCCGTGGGCCGCCGTGGAGCGCGAACGAAGAGTATAGTTGGGCCGGTTGAAAACAGAAAGGTCGCGAGTCCCGCGACCTGCGCGGCCGCGGACCGCCGGAATGGCGAGTCGGGCCTGAGCGGTCCGACGAGAGGCGGATCGGTCTACGCCACGTTTCGCGGGCGACCGCGGCGGCGCTGTGAGGCGATTGCCACTGCATCGCGAATGTAATGCTCGCTCTGAGAGATTTCGCAGCCTTTCACCGAAAGCTGCCGCAGGACCATCGACGCTTCGGCGTCGCGGTAGTAGCCGCAACCGTCTTCGATGAGCATCACCCGCCGGCCGCGCATCATCAGGCCGAGTGCGAGGAGCCGCAGCGACGATTCCAGCGGCACACCGAAGAGTACGAACCGCCGCGCCGGCATTTCCGTGAGGAGCCGCTCGAGCTTGGGATTGGTGAAGGGATCGCGGTGGACTTTGGTGAAGATCGCCTGCTGCTGATCTTTGAGGACGTCGAGTGCGATGCACAGGCAGTTGTCGGACTCAATCACGCGGTGACGTGGAAGCAGCGTGCCCCCGATCATGCGCTCAATCGGGGAACCGTCGCCGGCGGCCGTGACGAATTCGGCGCCGATGTCATGCGGGCGATGGGTGTCGATGCAGCTCAGGACGGGCGTTCGCGCCCAGCGTGCGAACGCCATCATCTTCCGGACGCATCTCGACACGGGTCCGGCGTTCACGCAGCGGTGCGGCGAATCGGGGAGGAAATACTCCCGTTGCACGCACATGTCGACCAGAACGTCTGACTTGCCCAGATCGCCCATTTTCCAGGGCCTCCTCTTCGGCGCAGGCGCGCGGCGACACACTCTCTCCTGTCGCGGTGCCGGCGATTGCGGAAGAACGCCATCGAGTTGCGAATTGAAGCGTGAGCGACGCGAGGCGCCGCCCGACTGGCTTCTTCGTTCCCCTGTCGGCGGATTCTACGCTCGCTAAGTTGCGGCAGGCAAGAGGGATGTATGAAGATCGCGTTTCGGACGTGATAATCTCATTCAGAGTTCGGACGTTGAGTTTTCGGACGTATCGGAGCCGGACCTCATCCACAAGTGTGGGAGGCACGATTCCCGGCGCGGCACGTGCCTACGCAAAATCGAGGCCCAGGTCGAGCGCCGGAGCCGAGTGCGTGATCGCACCGACGGAGATGCGGTCGACGCCGGTGGCGGCGATGTCGCCGACCGTGTCGAGATTCACGCCGCCGCTGGCTTCGAGGGCGACGCGGCCCCGGAGGCCGAGCGAATCGCGGAGCGCAACCGCCTCGCGCAGCTTCTCGCAACGGAAGTTATCGCAAAGCACGTAGTCGATGCCCACAACCTTGAGCACTTCGGCGAGCTGGTCGAGCGAATCCACCTCAACCCCGACGAATGCGGGCTTGGGACCATTCGAGAGTTCGTTGAGCATCTCGAACAGCGTCTGGGCGAGGCGCTCGGTGAGGATGCCGGCGATGTGGTTGTCCTTGATGAGCACCGCGTCGTAGAGACCGAACCGGTGGTTCGTTCCGCCGCCGCAGCGGACCGCGTACTTGTCGAGTTCGCGCCAGCCGGGCAGGGTCTTGCGCGTATCGAGGATTTCGACGTGTGGTGAACGGTGCTTCGCCCGGTCGACGTACTCCCGCGTGAGCGTCGCCACGCCGCTGAGGCGGCAGAGGAAATTGAGCAGCGTGCGCTCCAGTGCCAGCACGGCCGCGCGCGGTCCGCTGATCGTCAGGACCCGGCCGCCGCCCGAAACCCGCGCTCCGTCCTCGACGGCCGGCGACAGCGCGAATTCGGTCTCCAATCGGTCCTCGAATGCCCGGCTGATCAGCGGCGTCAGCGCGAGGCCGGCGACGACGCCCGGCGCGCGGGCGACGACGTGAGCGGTGATGGGGCCGTCGGGCTCAGCGAGAAGGCGTGACGTCAGGTCGCCCGCGCGGCCGAGGTCTTCTTCAACCGCGGCGCGGACGAGTTGCTCGGTGATCGGCGACCAGTTCATTCCCGCATCATATCGGCGGGCGAATTGGGCAGGGGTTCTGACAGGGCGGTCGCGTCTTCATCGGTCAGCGGCCGGCTGATCGAGTACTGCCCGGTGAACCAGCGGCCGAGATCGACCATCTTGCAGCGGGGCGAGCAGAAGGGAAACTCCGGCGGCGGCGGGTTGCTCGCCGCGAAGGGAGTGTTGCAGTTCGGGCAGGTGTGCTTGGGCACGATGGGCATCCTTGCGTCCATCATCCGCCGCGGCGCGGCTAGATGTACTCCTTGACGTAGTCTTCGAGCTTCTTCTTGGCTTCCTTCTCGATCTGGCGGACGCGCTCGCGCGTCAGGCCGACGGCCTCGCCGATCTCCTTGAGCGTGAGGCGCTTGCCGTTCTTCTGCGTGATGCCGTAGCGCATCTTGAGGACCCTGGCTTCGCGATCGGTGATGCGCGAGAGCATCGCGCTGACGAAGTCGGCGTCGGACTCGGTGAACAGCTCTTCGTGCGGCGAGGGCGTGCGCGTATCGGGCAGCGAGGCCGTGACCGACGTGCCATCCTCCGTCGAAGTCTCCTGCGTCGGGCAGGTGCACGCGCGGATCGCCTGCGAGATGGCCTGGGCCTTGCGCGGCGAGATATCCATGTGCTGGGCAATTTCCTGCATCGAGGGCGGCCGGCCCAGCGACTCCTCCAGTTCGCGGACGGCAAGCTTCATGTGACCGATCTGTTCCATCAGGTAGCTGGGAATGTGAATCATCTGCGACGCACTCTGGACCGCCCGGCGAATCGCCTGGTCGATCCAGTAGCTCGCGTAGGTGCTGAAACGCGAACCGACGGTGGGGTCGAAGCGGTCGACGGCGTTGACGAGACCGACGTTACCCTCGTTGACGAGATCCTCCATCGGCAGGCCGCGGTTGCGGAAGTGTTTGGCCACGCTGATGACGAGGCGCAGGTTGGCCTGGATCATGTGCTCGCGAGCCTCCGCGGCGTCGCGCTGGATCGCCTCGTACTCCGCGATCGTGAGGTCACCCTGGGCAAGCCGGGAATCCGCGCCCGCCGCCGCCTGGACGCGTGCGCCGAGCTCCTTCTCCTCATCCGCCGTGAGGAGCCGGTAATTCTTGATCTGCTTCAGGTAGTCACCCAGAGCAGAGTCGAGCTTCGACGCCATTCGGAAAACCCTCGCATTTCCCCGCCGACAGGTCACGACGATCCTCGGCGACGAGGCGCCGGTTTCGACGGTCTATCGGCGTATCGGGTTTCGGCCCGGCGGAGATCACTCCTGCGCGGGACTATACCACGGCGGCCGCCCGCGGACAGCCTTTATCAGGCGCTGGCTGAGCCGAACGCCCGAGATTGTTGTCCCGGGTCAGATCGGCCCGTCACGCCCCGCGGCCCGCAATTTCGGCCAGTTTTTCGAGCAGCGGCCGGATTCGCTCAACCGGCAGCCCGACTACGTTCGAGAAGCTCCCGTCGATGCGATCAACCAGTCGATCGCCGACGTCCTGAATTCCGTACGCGCCGGCCTTGCCCCGCCAGTCCTCGGAGGCCAAGTACTCCTCCCGCACCGCGGGATCATCGCGCATCCACACCCGCGTGACGTCGCGGCAAATCATTCTATTCAGCAGCCCCCCGTCGGGATTCACGAAAACCGCGGCGATTCCCGTGATTACGCGCGACTCATGCCGGCCTTGCAGTTCGAGCATCTCTCGCGCGGCGTCAGTCGTCTCCGCCTTGGCCAGCAGCCGGCCGGCACAGGCGACGACCGTATCGGCCCCCAGGACCCAGCGGCCAGGCGTCTGGTCGGCGACGGCGCGGGCCTTGAAGTATGCGACGGCCTCCGCCCAGCTGCCTCCGGAGACGCCCGGCGGCGGGTCGGCGGGCTCTTCGAGCGGCGACGGGACGACCTCGAAGGTGATCCCAAGATCGCGCAGGATCTCGCGGCGGCGCGGACTCGCGGAAGCCAGGATGAGTGGAGGCGTCAATGAAATACCCCGACGTGCCCGATTGACCGGAAAGTGCGCCCGGCATTACAAAGCGCGACATGGCGAAGGTCAAACGGGCGGCAAGAAAGTCCGCTCCGAAAAAGGCGGCGAAGGGACGCGATCCGGCACAAAAAACTGCGGCGGCGCCACGGACGCCGAAATCTACGAGAAAAACGCATGCGTCACCGGCTTTGCCGGCCGCGCGCGGCGCGGTCCCCCTGCCCGCACCATCCGCCCCGTCGCCGCGCTGTTTTGGGTCCCATCTGTCGATTGCCGGCGGCCTGCACAACGCTGTTGACGGCGCGCGGCGACTCGGGCTGCAGACCGTGCAAGTGTTTGTGAAAAACCAGCGGCAATGGGTCGCCCCACCGCTGAAGGCTGAAGACATCGAGACATGGAAGGCACGGTGTGCGAGCGCGCCATTCGGGCCGACCGTCGCGCATGCGACGTACCTGATCAACCTGGCTTCCGGCGACGAGGCGCTGCGCATCCGCAGCCGCGACGCCTTTGCGGATGAACTTCTGCGATGCTCGTCGCTGGGCATCCCGTACCTCGTCGTCCATCCGGGCGCGGCCGGGGAACAGCCGGTCGAGACGGCGATCGCGAACGTGAGCCGTTCGCTGGATGAGATCTTCGACGCCCACCCCGGCATCACGGCGATGCCGCTGCTGGAGACAACAGCGGGCCAGGGAACAACGCTCGGCCGGGCGGTCGAGGAATTGGGTTCCATGATCCACGGAACCCGCTGCGCCGCACGGATCGGCGTCTGCGTCGACACGTGCCACGTTTTCGCGGCGGGATACGACATCCGCGACCGCTCGCAATACGAAGATCTGATGGGCGCGGCCGACCGCGCGTTCGGGCTCCAGCGCATCCGCTGCCTGCACCTCAACGACAGCCGGGGCGAATGCGGCTCGCACCTCGACCGGCACGAGCACATCGGCTTGGGCCGGATCGGCGATGAGGGATTCGCACACGTCGTGAACGATCCGCGCCTGGCGGCGATCCCGATGATCCTTGAAACCCCCAAGGATGAGCGCGACGACGGCGTCGACTGGGACACGGTGAACGTTAACCGCGTGCGTGGGCTCATCACCTGAGAAATCTCCCGATCAGCTTGAATTTCCCCCGCTGCGACCCCGTCCGTTCAGTAGTAACAGACGTGCGGTCGCTGCTCCATCTCACGGCGGGCGGCGGCCCCCGTGCGCTCGTTATCAGGCGGGGTCCGGGATTCTCCATGCGCCCTCCAACCTTGGCCCGGCCCGGGTGTCCTCATGGGTGGTGAACACGTGGATGTGCGCGGTTCCACGCTGGCTGGGCCAGACGATGAGACACTGGTTCGCCGGCTGGCCGCCGGGCAGCGGGAGGCGTTTGATGCGCTCGTGGAGCGGTATCAGCGGCGGGCGACGGCCGTGGCGAGCCGCCTGGTCGGCAACCTCCATGACGCCCTGGAGGTCGTCCAGGAAGCGTTCCTCCGCGCGTATCGGAACATCGGCTCCCTGGAGGACCCCGCCCGGTTCGGATCGTGGCTGCTGCGGATCGTCACGAACCTGGCGCTCAACTATCGTCGCGACCGGGCGGTCGGCGGGCCGCGGGTATCGCTGTCTGACTGCATTCTCGACGGCGACGAGTCGGGCGAGCAGCGCCTCCGCGACGGTGCCGAAGATCCACCCGGAGCGGAGATCGCTGCGGGCGAGCTGTCGGAGCGGCTGGAGCGGGCCATTGCAGCCCTGCCGCCTCAGCAGCGGGCGGCGCTGGTGCTCTTCAGCATTGAGTCGCTTCCGCAGAAGGAAGTCGCCGAAATGCTGGATTGCAGCGTGGAGGCCGTGAAGTGGCATGTGTTTCAGGCCCGAAAGAAACTGAAGGAGCAACTGGCGGATTACTTCTGAACCGGCCCGTGGATAGAACATGACGCGCGACGAATTCGAATTTCTGCTTTCGCAATGGCTCGACGA
The DNA here is from genome assembly GCA_045863555.1 of Planctomycetota bacterium. Classification (GTDB taxonomy): domain Bacteria; phylum Planctomycetota; class Phycisphaerae; order UBA1845; family Fen-1342; genus JACRLV01. Next base: position 50,952 of record BTUU01000006.1, read on the forward strand.
GCCGGACCGCGCCGATCTGGTCGCGGCCGTCGCCGAGGCCGTCGCGGCCGCGCCGGAGCTTGCGACCGTGCGCGACGAGTGGATGCAGTTCGATCGTGCGACGCGGAAAGCGGTCGTGCAACTGCCGCAGATCGACTGGCAGCGCCAGGCAGAGCACATTCGGACGATGCTCGTCAGCGGTGATGAGACCGCCGAACAGACTGATGCGCGGCTCGACAATCTGCTAAACGCATTGCCGAGCCCGGCCGTCGATTGGGAGCGGCTACGCGGCCGAATCGCGTCGGCGGCGCACGGAACGAGGCGCGGGCGACGGTCGTATCGCGCAGCGTGGACGGCGGCGCTCACGGCGGCCGCGGCGATCGTCGCGTTCATCGTGCTGCGTCCGTTGATGCCGGGCGGCGTGCAGCCGCCGCCGGCGATGGTGGCGGCGGCGGTGGTGCAGCGATCTTCGCCGGTCGCATTCGGCGGTTCGACGCAGGTGCACGTGACGGTCGGTCGCGTCGCGGGCGAATCGCAAGCATCGCCCGAGCCGGCCGTCGAGAGCGAGTTTTTCCTGATGATCGATCCTGCGCCATCGGAGTCGGCGACGCGGACTTCCACGATAGCCAATGAGAACGAACCGCGACTCGCGCGGGCTGATGGACCACGGGCGACGATCGACTGATGTGAAGAGGCACCGCAAGAAGGCGGATCACCATGCATATGCGTAAACAACTCATCACCTGGCTCGCTCCGCTCATCGCGATTTCGATCGGTGTTTCGACCGCGGTGGCCCAGCTCCCGCGCGATTTGATCGAGCAGGCGCTCGACCAGCCGCTCGAATCGCTGGAAATCGAGGCGGGGCCGGTTCTCAAGACGCTGGAGACGCTCGGCGAAAAGACCGGCCTTCGGTTCGTCATGGAGCCGCCGGTTGTCGATCTGATGCCGTACGGCGAGCAGACGAGCGTCGGGGTGACCATCAGGAACGCGAGCGTACGCAACGGGCTGGCGCAGGTCTTCGACGGGCTCGGCCTCCAGACGGAGATCGTCGGCGACCGCGTGCTGGTCGTGCCGTCGCCGATGCTGGCGCGGCTGGGGCGGCGGCTGACCATCGAAGAAGTCAACCTGCTCGGCAAACTCAGCCAGGGACCGCTCAGCGGGCGCGACCTGCCGATTGAAATCCGCATCGATCCGCAGAGTAAGCCGCGCGAGCGATTCGATGCCGCGGTTGCACAGATCGCCGCGGGCAATGCCGTGCGACAACTGGAGTCCGTCGCGACGACGATGACGTGGTCGTGGCACGTCGACGGTGCGGCCGTCGTGATCGAGCGGCGGCAGGACGAGTTTCGGCGACGGCTGGACTGGCCGGTCGATCTCTCGTACCAGCGTGCGCCGCTGGACCGCGTGCTTGTGGATCTCGGGCTGAAGATCGGCGTGACGATGCTCTTCGAACCGGGGAGTCTGAAGGCGATCGACGCGCGGGATCGAGCGGTGGATCTCATCCAGCGCGGCATCAGCGTTCGGCAGACGCTGGAGCGGCTGTGCGGGAACACGGGGCTGCGGTACGAGGTGACGGACGACGGCGTGAAGATCACGCGGCCGGCCGGCGGGGATGCGATCCCGGGCGGGCGGGCGGACCAGATCCGCGTGAGCGTCGAGGTGCGGCCGGGCGTGACGGTGGACGGGTACATCCGGGCGGAGAGCCTGCCGGAAGAGCTGCGGGCGGAGTGGAGCCGGCGCGTGCGCGAGCTGCTGGGCGGGCAGCCGTCCCCGGCTGCAATGCCGGCCCTGGTCGAACCCGAGCGCGTGGGCGGGCAGCCGTAACGTTCTTTTGATCGAATTTCGAGTGAATGCCGTTTCAAGATGCTCATCGGTGTGTGTACTCGATTTGATCATCTTCCGATAATGTCGCGGTTCTGAACGCCACGATCGTGTGTGGGAAATTCCACAGGACCGTGAATTGAGCATCTTCGTCTCGCTCGCGACCGTTGGCGACCTCCTGCGATCGTCCTTCCCGGAAATTATCGCGCGGCCGACGGCGTCGAGCGTGCTGGCGCGCGGAGTTGGCGATGGCTGGCGCGAATTGTCGCTGAATCGCGCGAAAGTGCGTTATCGACGCGCGGCGTCGCTCACATGGAGCGGGCTGCCACATTCCGGGCAGCGGCCGGAGACGTTGCCGGTGAGGTTGTAGCCGCACGATCGGCAGGTATTCGGGGTGGGTTTGCTCCAGCGAATCAGGAAGAGGCAGGCGAGACCGAAGAGAGTGAGGAGCGGAGCCCAGGCGGGGATGACCCTGACCCTTTGAGCACTGAACGGCGCGTAGAATGCAAACGATCGGAATCCTCCAAGGTCGAAAAGCACCATGAGTTTCGGAGGTAGCGGGGGCAGATTCGCGATTTTCGGGTAGTCGCTGCTGAGGATGCCAACGTGAATGTCGGAGCTGATCGGCACGCTTAGCCAGTGTCCAAGCATTGGATCGGCGTTTCGTTCGCCTGAGGCGGCGATCAGTACGCCGCAGCCGACGACCCAAAAGGCTAGCCACATGCCGGCGAAGATGAGGAACAGGCGGCCGATCCGAAGGCGCCACGTCGTGCGCGGGCGGTAGGCGGGGTCGGCATTGTGAGAGCGCGGCGCCTCATGGCTGTCCATCGACACGCTCCGTACGCGGGTGATCGGAGGCGTAGCGCGTCTTGGCGTTTGCCGCGGCCGTGTTCATGTTCCAGAGCGAGAGACTGACGAGCGCTGCGCTGGAGAGGATCGCGACTCGAATCAGCCACCACCGCGCGCCGGTTACTGTGTGTCGATTGACGAAGAGAAGGACCCCTGCGCAGAGCGCCATTATTCCGCCGATCGGCGAAACGAAGAAATCAACAACACCGCCGATGAGGACCGCCGCGGTCGTGCAGGTGACGAGTGTCGACGCGACGAGGAGCGCGAGGGCGATTCGGATTGTTGGCGATTTCACGTGCGCTGTCCGTTCCACCTATTTCACCTTGAACTGCCGGCGTATCCAGCAGAAAGGCCAGAAGCCGGCAGGGAGCGGGCGCAGTCTTCTCGGGCTTTCTGTCAGATCGTCCGGCCAAATGCCGCAACCCGGAACGCCGATCGGTCCAAGTTTCACGAGCGGTGGATCGACGGCAGCTTCCTCAGCGTCCCGGTCGGCCGCAGTGTCAACCCGCCAGTTGGCGCGGCGCAGCATCTCGTCGTGGTCGAAGAGACGGCCGCAGTCTGGGCACGCGTTCGTGTCGACACGCGTCAGGTCGCAGTCGCAGGCCGGGCAGTAGATCGACTTCAGGCTTTCGACGCGCTCTCGGCAAACCGCGCGGCCGCACTCCGGACACCGGCCGGAGACGTTTCCGGTGAGGTTGTAGCCGCAGGACCAGCAGCGAAGCCCTTCGTCGTTCAGGGTTCACCTCGCCTGGAAGGTGAGCAGTCGGACAGCGCAGCATACCGCGGAAAAGTCCGGGCGTAGACCGGGACCCCAGCGCGGCTTTCGCAGCGTGTGCTTCGCGGATACCCTCACGTTGCCGCCGAGGGGACACAATTCGGCGGTGCGAGGGCGCGGCGTGCTGGAATTCCTTGGACCACTTCCGACCGGGGCGGCCGGTCTCACCTGGCTCGTGATCACATTTCTCGTCGGCGTTGCGTGGTTCAAGCGGCACCTGGACATCAATCGCGGGCGGCAGGAGCCGGTCCTGCGCGCGGACGAGCCGGGGCCGGCGGACGCGGGGGAGCTTCGGTCGCTCACCATGCTCGTCGCGGGCAAAGACGAAGAAGCGAATATCGAGCGTTGCGCGCGGGGGCTGATGGCGCAGCGCTATCCACGTCTCGAGATCATCCTCGTCGATGATCGCAGCGAAGATCGGACGCCGGAGATCATCGACGCGCTCGCCCGCGAGGACGCACGCGTAACGGCGGTGCACGTCAAAACGCTGCCGGCCGGCTGGTTCGGCAAGAACCATGCGATGCACACGGGCGTCGGGCGGGCGAGCGGTGAGTGGCTGTGCTTTTCCGATGCCGACTGCACGTATGACTCGCCGGAGCTGCTGGCGGCGGCGATGCGGTTTGCGCTGCGCGAGCGGGTCGAGTTTCTTTCGGTGCTGCCCGTGCTGGAGGCGGCGAGCCTGTGGGAGCGGATCGTCCAGCCGGTGGCCGGGGCGATCATGGTCTTCTGGTTTCCGCCGCAGAAGGTGAACGACCCGCGGTCGTCAAGGGCGTACGCGAACGGGGCGTTCATGCTGATGTCGCGGGCGGCGTACGAGCGGCTGGGCGGGCATGAACCGGTGAAGGCGACGCTGAACGAGGACATGCACCTGGCGCGGCGGGCCAAGCAGCTCGGCGTGTCGCTGCGGGTGATCCGGTGTGACGGGCTGTACCGCGTGCGAATGTACACGGGTTTCCGGCAGATCTGGCGGGGATGGAGCCGGATTTTCTACGGGTGCTTCGGGACTTTTCCGCGGCTGCTCGTGAGCGTGTTGATGCTTGCGATCTTCAGCGTGGGGCCGTGGGTGACGCTGGCGGCTGGGCTGGCGACGGGGGCGCACTGGTTCGCGGCGGCGAGCCTGCTGACGATCGTCGGCCAGCAGTCGGTGATCTGGCGTTTCTATGCATTGACGGGGAATGGGGCGGTCTGGGGATTGACGTATCCGGTGGGTGCGCTGATCTGCCTGGGCATGACACTGAACGCGATGACGCGGCTTTTCGGGACGACGACGAACTGGCGGGGCACGAATTATTCGGGTGGGGCCCAAACAGCTCCCGAACCTGGGCAGAATCCGTAAGTCCTTTCCCTGCCGCAGTTTTCGATACGTGAACAGCATTCTATTGCCGGTTTTCCCGAGGGTGCTACAACCTGTTGTGGCCGATTCGCACGAAAAAGGTATTGACAGCCGCCGTTGTTAGGGTATTATTCGTATATCAGGGTGGTTGACGTGCTTCATCCGTGTTCGCAAAGGAGTGCGAGATGATCGCGGATCGGAAACTCAACGGTCGGGCGCTGTGCATCACGGGACCGGGGGGAGATTTTCAGCGGGAAGTGTACGACGCGGGTCCGGGTGTCCTTGATTTGGCTACGGCTCCCGTGGACGAGGGGACGATCCTCGGGCTGGCGCGGCGTCTGGGGGAATTGCGTGCGGCCCGGCGTGTGCGCGGGGACGCGGAATTTGACGCGGCGGTCGTGAGGGAGGAGTCGAAGGTCGCTCGGGCGGCCGGCCGACCGCTCCCGCCCGTCGTATTTGGCACTTTGAGCGCCTACCTGGCCGAGGAGTGGTCGGATGCCACGACCGAGAGCATCGAAAATCCGTCCGGCGTCGCTGACACCCAAGCAGTTGCGGCTGCTGACGTACATCCGGGACTATACGAACGCGCGCGGGTACGCGCCGACCATGCAGGAACTCGCCGACGAGTTCGAAATCAGCAAGGTCACCGTGTTCGAGCACATCTCGTCGCTCCAGGAGAAGGGTTACCTCAAGCGTTCGCGGCACAAGGCACGCTCTTTGCAACTTAACGCGAGCTACGAATTCCCCGACGAACGGCCGACGAAGCTGCCGCTCGTGGGGCGAATCGCGGCGGGCCGGCCGATCGAGGCGATCGAGGATCGCGAGATTCTGGACCTGGAGACGATGTTCGTCTCGCGGTACCCGACGTTTGTCCTGCGGGTGCGCGGCGACAGCATGATCGAAGACAATATCTGCGACGGCGACTTCGTCATCTGCGAACGGCGCGAGACCGCGCGCGACGGCGAGGTCGTGGTTGCGCTGGTTGATGGCGAGGAAGCGACGCTGAAGCGGCTCTATCGTACGCCGGGGGGCATCAAGCTCCAGCCGGCGAATCCGGCGTACGAGCCGATCATCTCGAAGAACGTGCAGGTCCAGGGCGTGGTGGTCGGACTGCTGCGGCAGTTCTGAAAGCCAGGGGATTCCGGATCGCAGTCATCAGCCGTTCCTCGTTTGGGTCTCTATCCGGGCGACTGCGTGTCGACTGCCACAGGGGACGCGGTGATCCGTGGATCGCCTGCCAGCGCCGACCGCGCCGCGACCGCCGCGTAAATCCGCTTGGCCCCGGCCTTGCGGAGGATCTTCGACAACTCGTGCAGCGTCGCCCCGCTGACGACAATGTTGTCGATAATACAGATCGTCTTCCCCTCGACGCCGGGCCGGCGCGTCGTCTCGAAGCAGTCCTTTACGTTTTCAAACCGCTCGTTTTTGGTTTGGTAGTACGTCTGGCTTGGCGAGTACTGCTTCCGCCATACGGCCGCGCTGCGCACGGCGAGGCGCCGGCCCAGCCTGCGGGAAAGATCGCCCGCAACGGCCTGCGCGAGAACCTGTGCGTGATCGCACGGGCGCTGCCAGCGCCGCCTGCGGTGCATCGGCACGGGAACGAGCATCTCCAGTTCACTCGCCCACGGCCGCGTGGCGATGGCCGCTGCCAGCCGCGTACCGAGCAGCCGGGCGTCCGCTTCGTCGCCGACATGCTTGAGGCGGATGATGCTGGCGCGCAGAAGTCCGGTGTATTCGCCGATCCGGACGAGTTCCCGCGTGTTCCACGTCGCTTCCGACCGGCAGCCGCGACAGCGTCCATCGATGACGGACATGCGGTGGACGCTTCGGCCGCATTTGGGACAGAAGTAGACTGCGGCGGCGGCCGCGAGGCTGGCTGTGCAGTCGTCGCAGAGGTCGCCCCGCTCTCCCTCGATGCCCTCGTTGCAGCCGATGCAGCAGCGGGGAAAGACCGCGTCGAAAAGGCCGTAGAGGCCGCCACGAAGTACCGTGAGCACGGTTTTTGAGCTGCCGGCCGCGTGCCGCATGAGCTGCTCGCCTGAGTAACGCGGAAATTCAGTTGCTGTCGGGTTCGTCGCCGCCGGATTCTTCGCTCTCGGCGTCGGCGGCGTCCTCGTGAGGGGATTCGGTCATGCCGCCGGCGGCGTCGAGCTGGATTTTCTTGATGCGCTGCTCGGCCTGGTCGAGGATGCGCTGACAATGAGCCTGGAGCGCCATGGCCTCTTCGTATTTCGCGATGGATTCCTCCACGCCGATCTGCCCCGATTCGATCTGCTCGACGAGGGATTCGAGCTTCTGCATCGCGTCTTCAAAGCGGATGTTGCGGGGGATCTTCGCCATCGCCGGGCCTCGCTGATCGGTCCAATCATCGAGAATCATAGCGGACGGCGGCCGGAAGGGATGGGATGCAGATTGAAGAATGCAGCCTGCAGAACGGTATCAGGATGCGGACGCCGCGCCCCATTCCGGGCGGCAGACGGTTAGAATCCGAAAAATACAGCCACGGCGCGCCCCGCCGTCAAGAAGACCGCGGCGGGCGGCAGGAGATGCGGACATGATCCAGTATCACACGCTCGGCAAGATCGCCAGGAAGCCACATACGACGCTCCACGTCGACGGGAAGCTCGTCATGGAGCAGATGATCACGCGGGAGGGGTTCAACGGGCCGTTCTCGATCCTCTACTACCGGATTCCTCCGACGGATGAATTCGAGGTCGAGGCGGTGAAGCTGCCGCACTTCTGCCCGGTTGAGCTGGTCGATCACCAGCCGCTCCACCGGAGGCACGTGAAGTCGCAGGATATGAAGCCGGCGGGCGATTTTCTGACGGGCCGGCGCACGCTCATGGTCAACAAGACACTCCAGATGGGCGTCATCAAGCCCTGCGAGCCCGCGACACACTTCTTTTCGAACGGAGACGGGGACGAGTGCTATTTCGTGCATGAGGGGAGCGGTCGGCTGGAGTCGATCTACGGCATTCTGCCGTTCCGCAAGCATGATTATCTGCTGATCCCCAAGAGCACGCCCTACCGCATCCATCTCGACGGCCACAAGGGAACGCTGGTCGTGTTCGAAGGCAAGCCCTGGATCGGCGTTCCGAAACAGTATCGCAATGCGTGCGGGCAGATCACGGATTATGCCCCCTTCTCGCATCGCGATTTTCGGGGGCCGACGGAGCTTCTGCACTTTGATGCGGCGGCACACGGTGCGCTGCCGTTCAAGCTGTTCGTGAAGGCGGGCGACGAGCTCAGCATCCACAAGTACAAGCACTTTCCGCTCGACGTCGTGGGGTGGGACGGGTACGTCTACCCGGTCGCGTTCAGCATTCATGACTACCAGCCGAAGACGGCTTCGGTGCATCTGCCGCCGACGATCCACACGACGTTCGCCGGAGATGATTTCGTGATCTGCTCGTTCGTCCCGCGAAAGGTCGACTACTACGACCGCGACGGCGTGAAGGCGATCCCGTGCCCGTACGCGCACGCGAGCGTGGATATGGACGAGATTCTCTATTACGTCGAGGGGAATTTCACCAGCCGGCGCGGGATCGCACCGGAGTCGATCAGCCTGCATCCGCTGGGCGTGACGCACGGCCCGCACCCGGGCACGTATGAACGGTCGGTGGGTCATGAGCGGACGAGCGAACTCGCCGTGATGTGCGACGCGTACACGCCGTTCCGGCTGACGAAGTTCGCGGCGGGGATCGAGGACCGCGACTATCACCTGAGCTGGGTCACGCGCGAAGGCGACTCGGAGTGGACGAGCAAGTAGCCAGATGGCCCCCGAAGTGACGTGAATAGCCGCCCAATCGTCGGCGCTTCTACCTCGAGTGATCGCCGGGCGCCCGCGCGAGTTCTTCGTCGACGCTGATGCGGTACACTTCGCCGACGCCGAGACGGCCCGGGAGGCGACGCGTGAATCCGTTCGTTTGGCTGAGCATCCAGATCGGCGGCGGTTACAAGTCGATCGCCTACATCTGCGCCGGGTTCCTCGCACTTGTCTTCGGCGTCTACTGGGTCGTCACCTCGGCCGAGGCGGCGGCCAGCCCAACACCTGCGCCCGGCGCGGCGCCCAGGGTCGTGACCGGTCCGCCGCTGGCGCTGATCTGGCTGCTGATCCTGTCGATTGCGCAGGGCGTGTTCCTCCTGCTGATGGCCCCGGGGGCGATCCGCAAGGCGGTGATGCGCGATTTTCAATCCGGAATGATCGAATCGCACCGGATTTCGCCGCTGGGCAACTGGCGGATGACGCTCGGCTACATGACCGGGCCGCCCGTGACGGCCTTCTGCCTGTACGTGACGGCCGTGCTCTGCGGCATGTGGTTCGTCGCGCAGGCCGGCGGCGGACTCGGACCTGCGGGCGTCGGGGCACTCACGCCGGCCAATCTGAAGTTCCTATTCGGCGGATGGCTGGGCGCGCAACTTCTGTTCGTGATCCTGAGCTTCATGCTGGCGGCGGCCACGCTGCTGACGAGCCTGGGGACATCGGGCAAGCACAATCTGATCGGCACGGTCGTCCTCCTGGTCGCGCTGGCGAGTTGGGCGATCCTGCCGCTGGTTCCGGGTATCGCACTGCTGCTGGGCGTGATGAGCGCGATGCAGGTCATCGGCCTCTTTTCGACGACTCCGTCGCTGGACGCCGTGGTACCCGCGACGGCCGCGGGGCTCAATGTGGCGTTCGGTCTGCTGTTCCTGTGGGCGGCAAGCGAACGCCTTCGCCGGCCGGACCAGCCCCTGCTCTCGCCGCTGCAATCGCTCTGCTTCAGTCTCGCGGTCGCGACGACGCTGGCGCTCGGGCTCTCCTTCGCGGACAGGATGGGCGACCGGTTCTTCGAGGACGCGGATTTTCGCATCGAGGTCAGGATCATCGCATCGTGCGTGGTGCTGATGCTCGTGGGACTTGTATTGTGCAGCGCCTGTGCAACCGAGGCGGTGCGGCTCGACCGCGCGGCAGCGCTCGGACAGAGCGCGGGCGTGCGGCGCCGCTGGCTGGCCGCCGGACCGCTGGCCCAGACGGCGATCCTGCTCGGGTTGCTGGTCGCCTCGGTCCTGGCGATCGGCGAAACCACGGCGAGCGCCGGGTTGCAGGCGGATTATCTGTCGACGGGTCGAGGCGTTCGAGCGCTGAGCATCGTCGCGGTTTCGAGTTTCAGCGCGTTCTATTTCTGCTACGCGTGGTACTACTGGCTGCTCGCGGCCGGACGGAAGGGCTGGGTGGCGACTCTGCTGATCGTCGCGATCTTCGCGATTCCCGTCGGGGCGGATGCGTTCATCTCGGCCGCGGCGGACGAGGCGCGGGTGGAATGGGCCGGCCGGGACTATCTCTCATCGCTATCGCCGGTCGGCACGCTGATCCTCGAAAGCCGGAATCAGGATCGGCCGGCGCTCGCCGGCATCGCGGTGCAGGTGGCGCTGACGCTCGTCGTGCTTCTCTTGATGCAACGGAGCCGCGAGCGCGTCGCGATCCCGGTCGCGCGGGTCGGCGTCGGGTAGGCCCCTACCGACCGAAATTTGCGAGCAGCCGCGCCAGATCGGCAAGCCCGATGCAGCCGTCGTCATCGATGTCAGCGGCGGGCGTGAACGCGGGGTCGCCCAGGCAGGTGCCGTACGCCGAAAGCAGCACCGCAAGATCGCCAATGTCCACGTCGCCGTCGCCGTCGAGATCGCCGGGCAGGGTTTCGCATTCGTCAGGGACACCGTTGCCGTCGGCGTCCGACGACGAGCCGGCCGCGATGTCACAGCCATCGGCCCGACCATTCGTGTTGCAGTCGACGGGTCCATCCGCCGGGAGGATCTTGAACACCTGGCTGTCGACGAGATCGCAGATGTAAATCTCGCCAAATGCGTCGCGGCCGAAGCCGGCGATGCGGTCGAGCGTCGCCCCGGCCGGTGTCAACTCGACGGTGCGATCAACCACATCTGTCAGTGTCGTCCCGTCGAAGCGCATCGAGAAAATCCAGCGGCCGCAGAAATCGCCGACGAAGTACGCGCCCTGGAGCCAGGGAATCGCGCATCCGCGGTAGACCTCGCCGCCCATGACGGCACAACCCGTGCGGTTCAGCGGCGGAACCACGGTGGAATGGCCATAGACGACGAAGGGCGGCTCGCTGGGGGGCGGATTCAGGCAGGGGCCGGACATCTCATTTCGCACGAGCCCCTCCCAGCAGGGCCAGCCGTAGTTGCGGCCGGGCGTCGCGGGCGGCTCGTAGTTGACCTCCTCCCAGGTCAGCAGGCCGACATCGGCGATGTAGAGTGCGCCGGTCTGCGAGTCGAAGCAGCACCGGTAGGGATTGCGGAGGCCGCGCGCCCAGATCGAAGGCCAGTCGGTCATGCCGACCCAGGGGTTCGCGGGCGGGACGGCGAAGTTGCGGTCGGGATCGTCGGGGAAATCGTCGCCGTCGACGTCGATGCGGTGCATCTTGCCCCATGGGTTGTCCAGGAGCTGCGCATTCAGCGTGAGATTGCCGTCGCCGACCGAGACGTAGAGGTAGCCGTCGGGGCCGAAGTCGATCCACCCCCCATTGTGGATACCGGGGTCGCGGACGAGCCGCAGCACGAGGTGGCGGGTGGCGGGATCGAGCCGGTCGGGGTCAGTCGCCGAACGCGTGTAGCGAACGACGAGGATGTTGCCGGTGCCGGCCTCGGTGTAGTCGAAGTAGACATAGCCGTTGGCGTCGTAGTCCGGATGGAACGCCATACCGTACATGCCCTGCTCGACGCCCGTGCTTACATCGGTAAACGTGATGAAGGGATCGGGGTCGAGCGCGTTCGCGGGAAGGTGCAGGATAGAGATGACGCCGGTTCGGCCGACGATGAACGCGCGGGAGTAGTCGCCGGGAGCGTGGGTGACATACAGCGGCGAAGGCGCGGTCGCGACGAGTTCGCAGCGAAGCGACTGCGCCGACGCGGGCCCTGCGGGAAGCCCGGCAGTGATTCCGATGGCACACGAAACGATGAGCCTGTTCAATTCGGCGCACGACGCGGTGTTTTGGACTTGTGCGGCCATGCTTCCCCCCTGATTTCCTGGTCCGGCTCATTTTAGCTGCCAGCACCCGCCAATCGCTCGCCGCTGTGGCGTTTTTTTCGCCGGGAAGACGCGGAATGCGTCATGGCGATTCTTATGGGGCCCGGCCGCAGAATTCGTAACGCTTGCCTGCCCTGCCCCTGTCCGCGATAACTTGCGCGCCGGGTCCATTGCGGTCTGGTCCCGGCGTCGGCCGTTCCACGCCCAGCCCGTCGCGCGCATTCTGCACAGGCGCCCGGAGCTGTTGGCCGGGCCATTTCCACGGCCGCCGGGATGAGGTATCCGCGTCATGCAACTGAATTCACTTGACTGGGCGGTCGTCGTCGCCAGCCTCGTCATCACGTTCATCCCGGTCGCGTTCTACTACCGCCGCGCGGGAAAGAGCTCGACCGAGTTTTTCGCGTCGGGCCGGGCCGCGCCGTGGTGGCTGATCGGCACGTCGATGGTGGCGACGACGTTCAGCACGGATACGCCGAACCTGGTGACGGATTTCGTGCGATCGAAGGGCGTCTCGTACAACTGGATGTGGTGGTCCTTTCTGCTCACGGGCATGATGACCGTTTTCTTTTTCGCGCGTCTGTGGCGACGAAGCGGCGTGCTCACTGACCTTGAGTTCTACGAGATGCGGTACAGCGGCAAGTCCGCCGCGTTTCTGCGCGGATTCCGGTCCATCTACCTGGGTCTGCTCTTCAACTGCTGCATCATGGCGACCGTGACGCTGGCCGCCTGCAAGATCGCGAACGTGATGCTGGGCTGGGATCGGCTTCAGACCGTGCTTGTCTGTTCGGCGATCTGTATCGTCTTCGGGAGCATCTCGGGCCTCTGGGGCGTGCTCACGAGCGACCTGCTCCAGTTCGTGCTCGCGATGGTCGGCGTGATTGCGGCAGCGTATTACGCAGTGAGCCACCCGGCGGTCGGCGGTCTTTCAGGTCTGCTGACGAAAATTCCCCCCGAGAGCCTGAGCGTCCTTCCGCCGCTGAATGACCCAACTACGCTAATCGCCGTCTTCATCATACCCATCACAATCCAGTGGTGGTCCGTGTGGTATCCCGGCGCAGAGCCGGGGGGCGGCAGTTACATCGCCCAGCGCATGCTCGCGGCCCGCACGGAGAAGGACGCGCTCGCGGGAAGTCTCTGGTTCAACCTCGCACACTACGCGCTGCGACCCTGGCCGTGGATCATCGTCGCACTCTCGTCGATGATCGTCTTTCCGACGCTCGCCGACATCAAGAAGGCTCTCCCGCACGTCAGCGACGACCTGATCGGCAACGATCTCGCGTATCCGGCGATGCTGACGCTCCTGCCGAACGGCCTGCTGGGCCTGCTGGTGGCGTCGCTGCTGGCCGCGTACGTCTCGACCATGACCACGCACATGAACTGGGGCACTTCGTACCTGGTGATGGACTTCTACCGCCGGTTCATCGATCGCGGTGGCCCAGAGGCGCACTACGTGTGGCTTTCCCGGGGCGTCAGCGCCCTGCTCATGGTCACGTCGGCCGCGCTGGTGTTCGTGCTGACGACCGCGGGTGAAGCGTTCAACCTGCTGCTCTCCGTCGGTGCGGGCACGGGGCTGATCTATCTGCTGCGCTGGTACTGGTGGCGCATCAACGCGTGGAGTGAGATCGCAGCGATGATCGCCTCATTCGTTTCGGCCGTCGCGTTTTTTGTCGCGAAGCGCAACGGCCTGGTGATCCCGGATCACCTCTCGCTGATCTACAGCGTTGGCGCGACGACGATCGTCTGGCTACTCGTCACGTTCGCCACACCGGCCACCGATCGTAGCACTCTCCTCGCCTTCTGCCGCCGCATCGCCCCGCCCGGACCCGGCTGGACGAAGCTTCGCGCCGAGGCCGGCGTCACCGCGACTCCCGACAGCATGCCCATGGCACTGCTCGGCTGGACGTCCGGGTGCGTCTTCGTCTATTCAGCCCTGTTCGGCGTCGGGAATTTTCTCTTCGGCCATCTCACGTCCGGGGCGATCTGCGCCGGCGCATGTGTCGCTTCCGGCCTCGTCCTGGGTCGCGTGCTTTCGTCGATCTGGCGGGCCGGTGAATCCAAAACCGCAGTCTCCTGATCTGCGGAAAATCGCGCAGCTGCCGACTGGCCGGCGTCGCGAAGACTTGTCTTGAAATTGACGTCGCGCCCCGCTACGATGCAATAACCGGATAAACATATCCTCAACTGTGTTTTGTCCGTCCGGCCGCCGCTGATCTCGGGAGGATTGACATGTCACGCTTCGCATCACGCTGCGCGCACCGTGCGCTGCTCCTGGCCCCGCTCGCACTCATCGCCACCGGCCTGCTCGTCGCCCAGATCCCCACCACGTTGAGCGACTTCCGTGTCCCCGGTACACAAGTCGGCGACGTCTCGCCCAACGTCATGTACTCATACGAATATTGTCGGATGTGCCACGGGGACTACGACTTCGCCAACGAGCCCGGCTCGACCTGGAACGGCAGCCTGATGGCCAACGCGGGCCGCGACCCGCTCTTCTACGCCCAGATGGCCCTCGCCAACCAGGACGCAAATTACGTCGGCTATTACTGCCTGCGCTGCCACGTCCCGCAGGCGATCGTCAGCGGCCACGCCGAGCAGGCCGACGGCAGCACGCTCGACCGCTTCGACCGCCGCGGCGTCGACTGCCACTTCTGCCACAGCATGGTCGACCCGATCTACATCGAGGGTACCAGTCCGCCACAGGATGCCGCGATCCTCGCCGGGCTCGACGAAGTCCCCGAATTTTTCGGCAACGCGATGTTCGTCCTCGACCCGACCGCCACGCGCCGCGGACCCTACGCCGATCCTGTCGCCCCGCATGAATTCATCGAATCGTCGTTCTTCCGCCGCAGCGACCTCTGCGGCACCTGCCACGACGTCGGCAACGTCGCGACGATCCGCCAGCCCGACGGCAGCTTCCGCTACAACGCCCTCGACACGCCCGCGCCCGACAGCGACCCGTGGGCCCAGTTCCCGCTCGAACGCACCTACACCGAATGGAAGCTCAGCGCGTTTGCGAGCGATGGCGTCGACATGGCCGGCCGTTTCGGCGGCGTCGGCGATCCCGTCATGCGCACCTGCCAGGATTGCCACATGCCCAAGGCCGTCGCGCAGGGCTGCTTCTTCGGCCCCGAGCGCCCCGACCTGCACCGCCACGACTTCGCCGGCGCGGCCGCTCCAATCCTCGACCTCGTGATGGAGGTCTACGGCGACGACAATGACGTCGATCCCGACGCGGTCGCCGCGGGCCGAGCGAAGGCCGTTTCGATGCTGGAGCGCGCCGCGTCGCTCGAACTCACGCAGGAATGCGGCAGCCTGCGCTCGCGCGTCATCAATGAGACCGGTCATAAGCTGCCGACCGGGCATATCGAAGGCCGTCGCGTCTGGGTGAATGCCCGGTTCTACGACGCTGCCGGCGCGCTGCTGCGCGAGTACGGACACTACGACACGGCCGAGGCGGAGCTCGACGAGACTTCGACCCGCGTCTACGAGATGAAAGTCGGCCTGAGTTCCGAAGCCGCGGCCATCACCGGCCTGCCTGCCGGCGAAACCACGCACATGGCGCTCGCCGACACGATCTGGAAGGACAATCGCATCCCGCCGCGCGGTTTCAACAACGCGCGGTACGAAGCGGGCGGCGCGCCAGCCGTCGAACACTACTACGCCGACGGCGAATACTGGGACGACGTGAATTTCGCCGTCCCCGCCGGCGCGGCCAGCGCCGACGTCACAGTCTACTACCAGAATCTCCCGCGCAGCTACATCGACCACCTGCGCGAGGCGAACCACTCGGACCATTGGGGCGAGACGCTCCACGCCGCGTGGACCGCGACCGGCCGCGGAGCGCCCATTGCGATGACGACGGCGCGGCTCGATTCGTTGTCGACGTTCGTCGCGGGCGACCTCGACTGCGATTGCGCCGTCGGCATCGGCGATCTCGAAATCCTGCTCATGACGTTCGGACTCGGCTCCGACTCGCCGGCACATCTCGGCCGTGCCGATCTCGACGGCGATCTCGAGGTAAGCCTCGCCGATCTCGCGATCCTGCTCAGCCATTTCGCAGAGGATTGCCCGTAGGTCACGCCTTGGGAGGCGACATGACTCGATCACGCGGGAACAAGTCGCTGCCGATCCGCGACGCGGACGTCGCCGCCGCGCCGACGCGTCCCTCCCGCTACGGCCGCATCCGCGCGGCGACGCTTGCCGGCGTGTACGTCCTCATGGGCCTGCATATCGCCCATTGGAAAATCGCGGGCAAGACGCTAGCCCCGCTCGAACTCAACGAGGTGATGTACACGCTCGAACTCGGCATCGTCACCGCCGGGTTCCTTTTCATGCTCATCGCCTGCGTGGGCACGCTCCTCTTCGGCCGATTCTTCTGCGGCTGGGGCTGCCACATCCTCGCACTGGAAGACCTGTGCGCATGGATTCTGAAGAAACTGCGCATCCGTCCGCGCGTCATTCGCTCGCGGCTCCTGCTGCTCGTCCCGCCGCTCGCGATGGGCTATATGTTCATCTGGCCACAGGTCTCGCGCGTCATCGAGGGCCGCCCCCCGCCCGCGCCGCGCGTCCAGACCGACGCGCAGGGCTGGGCGTCGTTCCAGACCACCGATTTCTGGCGGAATCTGCCCGGTCCCGCCGTCGCCCTGGCGACTTTCGGTATTTGCGGCTTCGCCATCGTCTACGTCCTCGGCTCACGCTCGTTCTGCACCTACGGCTGCCCCTACGGCGCGATCTTCCGTGGCCTTGATCGCCTCTCCCCGGGCCGCATCATCGCCGCCGGCGACTGCGCCCAGTGCGGCGCGTGCACGGCCGCCTGCCCGTCGAGTATTCGCGTGCACGAGGAGTTGCAGCAGTTCGGGACGGTCGTCAATGCCGCCTGCGTCAAAGACCTGGAGTGCGTCAGCGCCTGCCCGAACGGCGCCGTGAAGTACGGCCTCGGCCGGCCGCCGCTCCTGCGCCACTGGAGCGCGTGGCGATCGCTCAAACGCGCCTTCGACTTCTCATTCGTGGAGGAAACGCTGATCGCCGTGGTTTTCCTCGCGACGCTGGTGACATTCCGCGGGCTCTATGACTCGATTCCATTTCTGATGACGCTCGGGCTGGGCGCAATCCTCGGCTATTTCGCGGTCTGCGCCGCGCGCCTCGCGTATCACGCCGACGTCCGCCTCGGCCGCACATTCCTGAAGCGCGGCGGTCGTGTGACGACTTCCGGCGGGCTGTTCTGCGCGTTTTCGGCGTTTTTTTGCGTCGGCTGGGCGCACTGCGCCGTGATTCGGTACCACGAGTACCTCGGCTACCGCGCCGCCGCTGCTGCTCTGACGCCGCACCAGACGCCCGACGCCGCCACGCTCGCGGCCGCGTTTTCACACCTTGAATTCTGCCGCGCCTGGGGCCTCGTGACGCCTCCGAAGCTCACGCAGCAGCTCGGGCGGCTCTACTCGTCACGCGGCGAGCAGCGGGCGATGCAGGGGGACACGGCCGGCGCGATCGCCGACGTCACGGAGGCCGCGCGCCTCTACCCCAACGCGGCGTTCATCCGCTACAACCGCGGCGTCATGCTCGGCCTCGCCGGCCGGGCGCAGGAGGCGATCGCCGAGTATCGCGTGGCGTCGTCGCTCGACCCGACCGACCCCGACATCGACAACAACCTCGGCTTCGCGCTCGCGTCAACGGGCGACTTCGCCGGCGCGGAGGCCTCCTTCCGCCGCGCGCTCACCAAACGCGACCACGCGGATGCGCACTTCAATCTCGCCCGGTTGCTCTTCGAAACCAACCGCGAATCCGAAGCCCGCGAGCACCTCGACGCGGCGGCCCGGCTGGACCCGCGGTACGAAGAGATTCGGCGGCAGATGGTGTCCCCGTGAAAATCCAGCTCACGAGCGATCGTACCACCAGCGCCTTTTAGCGGATCTCCATCACCACCCGCAGCCCAAACTTGTCATCCGCCCGATACTCATCCTCGCGGGCTACAAAGTCGCAGCGCTGCCACTCCGGCCGTTCGCACCACGGGCCGCCGCGCAGCGACTTCTCCACCGTCCACTCCCAGATATTCCCCGCCATGTCCATCACGCCCTCCGGCGTCGCCCCGCCCGGAAACGATCCCACCGGCGCACTCTTGGGAAAGCCGTCTGCATCACCCGCCGCGTTGCACCGCATCGGGTCCCACGCATCTCCCCACGGATACACCCGCTTCTCCCGCCCCGCCGCCGCAAGGTACCACTCGGCATCCGTCGGCAGCCGCGCCCGCGCGCCGGACCTCTCCGCCAGCCACGCCGCGAACGCCGTCGCATGGTGCCAATTCACGTGGCACACCGGCCGCGCCGCGTCGTCCGGCGCGAATGTCCCGCCGCGCCAGTGTTCGAGGAACCGCTCCGGCCGCGAGCCCGGGTGCGGCTCGCCGCCGTCATAGCCCGCAGCGTCCATGAACGTCTTGAACTGTGCGTTCGTGATCTCGAACCGGCTGATGAGAAACGGCCGTTCGACGCCCGGCCCGGCCTCGATCCGCACCCACTCGATCGGCGGCGATACGCACCCGGCCGCCCGCTCGGCCTCGCGTCCAAACCCGCCGGCGTGCCGGGGCCCCGCGCAGCCCGACATCATGCTCAGGAGCAAAGCCATCCCGGGCCGCAGCAGCCGCGACAATCCGCACCTCCCGTTCGACCCGCCCGTCGCACTGCATCATACCGCCGCGGCGCCGGCCGGCGCCCCGCCGTCCAGCCCCGCCCGCCGGCGTCCAAACGCCCGCCGAACCCCGTTCTTTCGGCCGCGTGCGCGATTCCGGCCGCCCGGGCAGAAGACGTTCTTCAAACCGATCCAAGTTCAGATTATGATCAGGTCGATAGAATCGACGGCGGTGGGCAGCCCCACAACGGAGCAATTCAGGGAGCAGGGATGGCCAACGGGTCCAAATCGCGGAAGGGAAACGTCTGCAGCTTCTGCAGCAAGAGCGCCCGGGACGCCGGGCCGATGGTCGAAGGCGCGAACGATGTTTACATCTGCGCCGCATGCATCGAGCTCTGCCACAACCTCGTCAAGGAGGAGCGCCGCCGGAGCAGCAAGTCCAAGCCGCTCTTCAAGGCCATCCCGCGTCCGCGCGAGATCTTCGAGTTCCTCGGACAATACGTCATCGGCCAGGACCTCGCCAAGCGGGCTCTGTCCGTCGCGGTTCACAACCATTACAAGCGCCTCGCCCACGCCGATTCGGCCGAGGGGAGCGACGTCGAACTCGACAAGAGCAACATCCTGCTGATCGGGCCGACCGGCTCGGGCAAGACGCTGCTCGCCCGGTCGCTCGCCCGGCTGCTGAACGTCCCCTTCGCGATCGGCGACGCGACGACGCTCACCGAGGCGGGTTACGTCGGCGAGGACGTCGAGAACATCCTGCTCAAGCTGCTCCAGAACGCCGACTACGACCTCGACGCCGCCCAGCGGGGCATCATCTACATCGACGAAATCGACAAGATCGGCAAGACGTGGAGCAACGTCAGCATCACCCGCGACGTCTCCGGCGAGGGCGTGCAGCAGGCCCTGCTCAAGATGCTCGAAGGCACCGTCAGCAACGTGCCCCCGCAGGGCGGCCGCAAGCATCCCGAGCAGCAGTACATCCAGATCGACACCAGCAACATCCTCTTCATCTGCGGCGGGACCTTTGTCGGCCTCGACAAGATCATCAAGAAGCGCCTCGGCAAGCGGACGATCGGCTTCTCCGGCGATGCAAAGCCCGCCGACGAACTGCACGAGCTCGGCGAACTGCTCGAAGAGGTCTCGCCGGACGATCTGATCGAATTCGGCATGATCCCCGAATTCGTCGGCCGCCTCCCCGTGATCTGCCCGATGGCCCCGCTCGACCATGCGGCACTGCGGAGGATCCTCACCGAGCCGAAGAACTCGATCGTGCGACAGTATCAGAAGCTCTTCCAGATGGAGAACGCGACGCTCGAATTCACGGACGAGGCGCTCGACGAGATCGCCTACCGCGCGATTGAACGCGATACCGGCGCACGGGCCCTGCGTTCGATCGTCGAAGAGTTCATGATCGAGTACATGTACCAGCTTCCCGACGTGGCTGCGGGCGGCAGCTATCGCATCACCGCGGGCGTCGTCCGCGGAGAAGAGGATCTCTTCGCCGCCGAGAGCAAATCCGGCAAGTTGCGGAAGGAATCGGCGTAGCCGGGCGGGCCGCCCCGGCACGCAGGCCGCGGGCGCGGTGCACGCGCTCCCGGCCGCCCGATGCGATACGATTCCGCCTCCAACCGGGAGGACTGGATGCCCTATCTCCGGCTGCTGCGTCCGCACCAATGGGTGAAGAATGTCTTCGTCTTCGCCGGCCTGGTATTCGGTCATCGGCTCGAGGATCCGCGGAGCGTCTGGCTCTCGCTGCTCGGCTTTGCCCTGATGTGCTGCGTCAGCAGTGCGATCTACGTCGTCAACGACATCCGTGACCGCGAAGAAGACCGGCTCCACCCCCGCAAGTGTCGCCGGCCGATCGCCTCCGGCGAAGTAACGGTCGGCGCGGCGTCGATCATCGCCATCGTTCTCCTGGTGGGCGGCCTTGGCGCGAGCGCCCTGCTCAGCATGCCCTTCTTCTACGTGGTCGTCGGCTACGTCGTGCTCCAGTTCCTGTACAACTGGTCCTTCAAGCACGCCGTGATCCTCGATGTCGTGACGATCGGCCTGGGGTTTGTCCTGCGGGCCGTCGCAGGCGGCTTCCTCATCGACGTGAAGATCTCGCCGTGGCTGATGCTGTGCACGTTTACGCTCTGTCTGTTCATGGGCTTCTCCAAGCGGCGCTGCGAACTCAGCGCGATGTCTGAAAACGGCAGCAGCGCCGGAAAGCACCGCAAGACGCTTGCGCTCTATACGCCCGATCTGCTCAACCACATGACCACGCTCACCGCGGGCATCGCGATCATGAGCTTCATGCTCTACACCATCGACAAACAGGTCGAAGCGCCGTTTGAAAAGCAGCATCTCGTCTATACCGTGCCGATCGTCGTGTATGCGGTCTTCCGCTATGCCGTGCTGGTCGAGCATGGCATGGTCGATGGCCCGACGGACGTCGTGCTCAAGGACCGCCCGTTCCAGGCGGCGATCGGCCTCTGGGTGGTTGCGGCGTACCTGGTCGTGTATCAATCCGCCGCCGTGAAGAACGTCTGGGGCGGGCTTACCGGCAGTTGACCGCCGCGCGATCGCGCGCGGACTATCCGATCGAACCGACGAAGATGCGCGTTGTGTAAAGCACGCGGACGCAGCCTGCGGCGGCGTGTGCGTCGTACAACCGGCGCAGCGCTGCCAGCATCGCCTCACAACGCGGGGTCCCGCGATTCGGGACATACGAAGAAGAGAGCAGCCGGCCGGCGAGACCGCCGAAGTCGAAGCGCTGCTCGTTGTCAAACGTTCGCTCGGCGGGTCTTGAGCCGAAGAACTGCTCGATCCGGCCGTCGGCGCGTGCGTTCTCGTGTCTCACCTGCGTGTAGTCCGTCGCGTATTCGCGGATGAGCGTCTCATACGCGGCCAGGAATGGCGTGTCTTCGCGGCGCTCGTTCCAAAGCAGCGCGACACGGCCGCCGGGCCGCAGAATCCGCGAGAATTCGCGCCGCGCCGCGACGACGTCGAACCAGTGAAACGCCTGTGCCGCGACGATCCAGGCAACGCTCGCGTCGGCGAGCGTGGTCCGTTCGGCTGTGCCGTTGATGCTCGTGAATCGAGGGTACGCCGCGAGAAGTCGCTCGGCCGCGGCCCGCATGTCGGCGTTGGGCTCGACGGCAAAGACGGAGCAGCCGTGGCGGAGGAATACCTCGGCGGAAATACCGGTCCCGCTGCCGACATCGGCGATGACGTGATCGCTTCGGAGGCCGAATTCTTCGACGAGGCACGCGAGCACTGTTGGCGGATATCCGGGGCGATAGCGAATGTAGTTCTCGACGCGATCGGAGAAGCGCGTGATGGCGTCTGCGGGCGTGGTCATTGCGATCATCTTCTGCGCCGGAGGGCGGGTGACAAGGGGACAAAGTGACAAAGTAACAAGGTGACAAAGTAACGATCGCGCCCTTGTCACCTTGTCACCTTGTCCCCTTGATCCCTTGTTCCCTTGTCCCCTTGTCCCCTCGTCACCTTGTCACCTTGTCACCTTGTTCGCCTGTCCCCTTGTTCCTTTGTCACCGCCTCCTGCCGCTCGTAGGATAGCGGCACCGCACACGTCGGCTCCGTCGTGCGGGTTTCGGGCGTGGTTGAGCCGGCGGATCATGCCTTGTCTACGCCTCAGACTCCCGGGCACGCAACCAAACCTCTGCCGAAACACGACGCCTATGCCGCACTGCGCGTGCCGAACTACCGCTATTTCGCGGCCGGCTGGCTCCCCGCGTCGATGGGGCTGCAGATGCAGACCACCGCGCTCGCCTGGGAGATCTACGAACGCACCGGCGACCCGCTCTCCCTCGGCTGGATCGGCGTCGCCCGGGCGCTGCCGACCATCCTTCTCGCGCTGCCGGCCGGGCAGATCGTCGATCGCGTCGATCGGCTGCGGATGCTCATCAACACGCAGTCCGGTTTCGCGATCGCCAACCTGATGCTCACCGTTGGGTCGATTGCCTGGAGCAGAGGTGCGATGGGGAGCGGCCTGGCCGGGCTGCTGGTGATGTACGGGCTCATCGCGCTCACCGGCTGCGCCCGCGTCTTCAACGGCCCCAGCCGCAACAGCCTGCTGCCGCAGCTCATCCCCGGCGGGGCGACATCCACGACGTTCCACAATGCCGTGACGTGGAACAGCACGGTTTTCCAGATCTCCGCGATCGGCGGGCCGCTGCTCGCGGGCCTGCTGATCTGGCTCGTCGGGGCGGCATGGCCTGTGTATGCCATCGCGGCGGCGGCGAGCCTCTGGTTCGGTTTGACGTGCCGGCTGATCAAGCCGCTGGCCGACGAGCGCGAGCCGAGATACCCGCGCGAGGCGTCGTTCTGGGAGGCGCTGCGGCCGAGTTCGCTGATTCCGGGGATCACGGAGGGCGTGCGGCATATCTGGCGCGAGCAGGCGATTTTTGGCGCGATCACGCTGGATCTGCTGGCGGTGCTGCTGGGCGGGGCGACGGCGCTGATGCCGATCTTTGCGAAGGACGTGCTGCACGTCGGGGCGGTCGGGCTGGGGGCGCTGCGGGCCGCGCCGTTTGCCGGGGCGCTGCTGATGGCGCTGGTGATCGTGTTTCTGCCGCCGTTCAAGCAGGCCGGGCGGGCGCTGCTGCTCTCGGTCGCGGGCTTTGGGCTGTGCACGATCGGGTTTGGGTTGTCGACGAATTTCTGGCTGTCGCTGGCGCTGCTGGCGACGCTGGGGGCGCTGGACAACATCAGCGTGGTCATCCGGCATGTGCTGGTGAACGTCCGGACGCCGGATCGGCTGCGGGGGCGGGTTTCGGCGGTCAACTCGGTGTTCATCGAGTCGTCGAATGAGCTTGGGGCGTTCGAGAGCGGGCTGGTGGCGAAGCTGTTCACGCCGGTGATCAGCGTGGTCTCGGGCGGGATCGGAACGGTGATCGTCGTCGCGGTCATGGCGCTGACGCTGCCGGAGCTGCGGCGGCTGGGGCGGCTTTCGGTGGAGGTGAAACCGTGACGAAGGGGCAGGTGGCAAGGTCGGCGCGTGAATGGGTTGCCGGGTGCCCTGCCGACGGCTGTTCGCGTCGGCAGGGCCTTCGCGGACAGGCTCGCGTCAAAACTTCGGCCGGTAGTCTCGCGGAGGCGGCGGTAGCGAGTCAATGTCGATCGCGATCGGCTGCGTGGAGTGATCTGCGAATGCCCGGGCGCTGGACCAGGGCCAATCCGTCGGATGTGTGCACAAGCCGCGAGAGACCGGATTGGCGTGGATGTAGTCGATCTTTTCCCAGATTTCGTCCGCCGAGAATTCGCTGCGATCGTAGCCGGGACCGCGCTGCCAGAAGCGGTGTGTCACGTGGCCCTTCGGATCGACGTCGGCCATCTGAGGCAGGAACTCGGGAACATGGGCGCGGACGTACGAGATCGCCCGATTGGTGACCGACTTTTTGAGCGTGTACAGCGCGTCGCCCAAGCAGAGCGGCACGGGGCCGGGCCAGAGGAGGAGGTGGACGTGTTCGGGCATGATCACCCATGCCCAGAGGTGGAAGCCATGGGTGCGACGAGAGCGCTCAAGCGCGTCGACGAACCATTGACGCGACCGGTCCTTCGAGAGCAGCGGACGGCGCTGGAAACAGGAGAAGGTGAGGAAGCGGGCGTCATTACAGATGTCGGAGGGTCGGGACATTGCCGGGATTCTATCCCCTGCACGCGAAGCCCTGCCGACGCGAACAGCCGTCGGCAGGGCACCCATCCACCCAAAATACGGCCACGGCAGGAGGTCTTTTCCCCTTTACGCTTCGATGAGCGAGCGCCCCGTCATCTCCGCCGGCCTTTCGAGGCCGAGCATTGCGAGCGCCGTCGGCATGACGTCGGCGAGGCGGCCGCCGGGGCGGAGTTTTGCGCGGCGGAAGGGTTCGCCGACGATGTAGAGCGGGACCGTGTACGTCGTGTGGGCCGTGTGCGGGCCGCCGGTTTCGGGGTCGATCATCTGTTCGAGGTTGCCGTGGTCGGCCGTGACGATCGCGCAGCCGCCGCGGGCCTGGATCGCCTCCAGCACGCGGCCGACGCATTCGTCGACGATCTTGCACGCGGAGACGGCGGCCGGGATTGAACCGGTGTGGCCGACCATGTCAGGGTTGGCGAAGTTCAGCAGCAGGAAGTCGTCGATGCCCGTCGCGATGCGCTGGAGGATCAGCTCCGTCAGCGGCCGGGCGGACATTTCCGGCTGGAGGTCGTACGTCGCGACCTTCGGCGAGGGGACCATCTGCCGCTCCTCGCCGGCGAACGGTTCTTCGCGGTAGTCGTTGAAGAAAAACGTGACGTGCGCGTATTTTTCCGTCTCGGCCGCGCGGAACTGGCGCAGGCCGAGCCTGCTGAAATATTCGCCGGCGATGTTGCCCATCTTCGGCGGCTTCACGTAGGCGACCTTTACCGGCAAGCCGGCCTCGTACGCGGTCATCGTGACGAAGTAGAGGTCCAGCTTGCGGCCGCGGGGGAAGCCCATCTCGCGCTCTTCGCCGGTCTTGTCGCGGCCGACGTACGGGAACTTGTCGACGGTGAAGGCGGTGACGAGCTGGCGCGGGCGGTCGCCGCGGAAGTTGAAGAAGATGACCGCGTCGCCGTCGCGGATGGTGGCGGTCGGAGCCTGGCCGTCCTCGCTGATGACGGTGGGCGGGACGAATTCGTCGCCTTTCATCGTCGGTTCGCTCGGATTGGCGTAATAGCGCTCCAGCGCGACGCGGGCGGTGGGGGCGGCGTCGCCGTCGCCGCGGGTGAGCATGCGGTAGCCGCGTTCGGTGCGCTGCCAGCGGTTGTCGCGGTCCATGGCCCAGTAGCGGCCGCAGATGGTGGCGATCTGGCCGACTTTCAGGCGGGCGAGCTCGGTTTCGATCTTCGCGACGTACTCGAGGCCGCTATTGGGCGGGGTGTCGCGGCCGTCGGTGAAGAGGTGCAGGAAGACTTTTCTCAAGCCGCGGCGCGCCGCGAGGTCGACGCAGGCGATCAGGTGCTCGAGCCGCGAGTGCACGCCGCCGTCCGAGGCGAGCCCGATGATATGCAGGGCGGATTCGCGGGCGCGGCAGCGTTCGACGGCGGCGACGAGCTCGGCGTTCGAGAAGAAGGAGCCGTCGCGGACAGCCTTGGTGATGCGGACGGAGTCCTGGTCGACGATGCGGCCCGCGCCGATGTTCTGGTGGCCGACCTCGGAGTTGCCCATGGTGCCTTCGGGGAGGCCGACGTCGAAGCCGCTGGTGGCGATGAGCGTCCAGGGCCAGTCCTGGCGCAGGCGGGCGTCGACCGGCGGTTTGGCGAGTTTGACGGCGTTGGCGTGGTCCCACTCGGGGTAGGGGTTTTCACCCCAGCCGTCGCGGATGATGACGATGCAGGGGCGGTTTTTGGCGGTGGTGGGCATTGATGTACGGTCCTTGCTGGTGGCGCCCCGCACTTCAGGGGGTCTCGATCCCTCGCAGTGGACATGATACATCGTGGCCGTGGCGGCGGCAGTAGCGACACCGGCTACGAGTATTCGATATGTGAAGTGCAACAGAGAGGTTCGGTTGTCGATCGGCGGCGTTCCATGCGCATATCATCAAGCGGCTCTCCGTCGTGAGCGGAACGACGCATCTTTCGCCCCTCCGGGGCTGGTAATAATCCATTTGGCAATCCCACGGCTCGCGCCGTGGGCTACCCTCTTCTGCCCCTCCGGGGCTGAGATTCACGCGTAACCGTACCACGAACGGGCGAATCGCAGATTTTTCGGCGCGAGTGAATACCCCACCCCCCCGACCCGTCAGTTCAGCACGAGGTTTGGAACAGGGACCTAAAAAGGAAACAAGGAGCTGAACATGAAAGCGATCAAGGCGATTTCGGCGGTTCTGGCGGGTCTGATGATCAGCGGTGCGGCGATGGCGGGTGATGCCCGGACTTCGGCCGAGGCGAGCAACGGGCTGCTTCGCGACGGCAGCGCGACGGCGACCGCCCAGTACCAGGGCAAGGCCGGCTTCGCCCAGACCGCCTCGCACAGCGGGCGCGTGAATACCGCTCGCGGCGTCGCGGTGGGCGTCGACAAGCAGGGCATGACGCTGTCGGTGAGCAATGCCGTGGCGCCGAAGATCGGGCCGGCCGTGGCGGTGAACTTCAACATCGGCATCGACCGGGACGGCGACGTGACCAAGAGCCGGTCGATCGTGGTGGCGAAGGGTCCGCTGCTCAAGAAGGTGTCCGCGGGCGGCGAAGTGCACAACGGGCGGCGGGATGATTCGACCCGCTCGTTCGCCGGGGGCAAGGCGCTGCTCGGGAAAGTGCGGGTGATCAGCAAGTCTGACAGCCGGTAACGACGGCTTCGCGCGGCGCGCCCGGCCGGCGGGGGCGGGGCGCCGCGCCCCCGCCCGCGGGGTTTTTTTGGGGGGGGGGGGGGGGCGGGGGCGATTTGCGCCGCGTGCGAGGGTGGTGGAGGATTGGGATGAGCGGGCTTCGGAATGACGGGCGGGATCGGTAGAATCGACGGCCGGGCGATGGGAGGCTGGGGAGGGCCACTCGCTCGACGGGGGAAAGTCCGATGAAGCGATTCTTGTGTGGTGCAGCGGCGGGTCTGCTGCTGGCGCTCGGGGCGGCTGCCGGCGGCGAGGTGGTCGACGTACCGGCGCGGCGCGACGTGACGCTCTTTGAGGATTCGCTGGGGCTGATCGCCAGCGGAGCCGGGCAGTTCCTGTTCGTCGGCGAGACGAACGCGGGCAGCACGCGGCGGGGCATGCTCCTGTTCGACGTGCAGAATTACATCCCGGCCGGGTCGACGATCGACTCGGCGGTGCTGACGCTGCACTGTTCGCGGAGCAGCTCGGCGGGGCGGCGGATCGACGTGCACCGGGCGCTGGCGACCTGGGGCGAGGGGGCGTCGGACTCGGGCGATCCGGGCGGCGGCGGCGCGAACCCGGAGCTGGGCGATGCGACGTGGCTGCACCGGTTTTACAGTCCGACGAGCCCGGTTTTCTGGAATACGCCGGGCGGGGATTTTGAAACGACGATCCTCGCGAGCCAGACGGTTTCGGGCGTGGGGAACTATTCGTGGCAGTCGGCGGGGCTGACGGCCGGCGTGCAGGCGTGGCTGAACGATCCGGGGCAGAATTTCGGGTGGCTGCTGCAAGGGGTGGAGAGCGGGCGGAGCGCGAAGCGGTTTGATACGCACGAGAATGCGACGCCGGCATTTCGGCCGGTGTTGCGCGTGAATTACACGATTCCCGAGCCGACGACGGGACTGCTGATCGGGGCGGCGGCGCTGCTGGGGCTGCGGCGGAGAGGTGCGTGAGCGCGGAGTACCGCGGCTACTCGAAATCCTCGCCGGCCGCGGCGCGGAGTTCCAGTTCGGCGATTGAATCGCGGACGCCGCGGGTGCGGGCGAGGCGTGTGATCGCCGGGTCGGTGGTCGAGCAGTAGGCGGCGTCGAACAGCGGCGATTTCGTGGATGCGCGGCGGCCGTCGCGGTCGAACATTTCCTTGAGCCAGGTCGTCCAGTTGTCGAAATAGTGGCCGAAGGATGACGCCAGCAGTTCTTCGCCATGCATGCCGGGCGTCCAGCGCAGGACGGCCCCCTGGAGCGCATCTTCCGAGAGGACGAGCCAGTCGGTCGAGCCGTCGACGTGGTTGCAGAGGGGGATGAAGCCCTCGGGGATCGCCGGCGTCTGCGGCGTGCGGCCCGCTTCCAGGGCTTCGTGGACGCCGCAAAGCTGGAACGCGCCGGGCTCCTGCGCGACGGACACGCGCAGGCCGTTGCACGTCATCAAATACAGGCCGTAGTCGCGCGGGAGCGAGCCGGCGCGGGCTTCGAGCGTGCCGAGGTCGGCGGCGCTGGCCGGCGGGCGGAGGACGACGCGCGGGCCGAAGTGGGCGAGCAGGCGGTTGATGGCGCGGTCGATCACGGTTTCGTGAATCATGGCAGGCTCCCTGCGACGCCCGCAGCGGGCGTCGTTTCGGTCGGCGCGGCGAATGCGAGGCCGAATTCGATGGCGCGCAAGTTGGCGTCGCGATATTTGCCCGCGAGCGCTGCGCGGCCGGTGGCGAGGAGGTCGTCGGGCGCGACGCGGCCGGTGAGGGCGTGGGCGAGGACGGCGAGGGCGGCGGCGGCTTTGCCTGCGCCGCGGGAGAACTTCTCAGCGGGGATGCGCCGGACCGTTGCGGGCGTCGGCGGCAGTGCGAGTGTGTCGTCGGCGAGGACCACGCACGACGGCGAGAGGCGGTCGAGGCGGCCGAGGCGTTTCAGGCCGTCGTCGCTGAGGATGATGAGCACGTCGGGATGGTCGAGGCCGGCGTAGAGAATGGGCTCGCTCGAGACGATCAGGTTCGAGATCGAGTGGCCTTTTCGGACGGTGATCGGGAAGTCGTCCTGCTGCGCGGCGAAGAGGCCGCCGGCGACGGCGATCTCGCCGATGACGCCCGCGGCCGAGCGGATGTGCTGGCCGGCGGAGCCGGCGATGCAGATTTCGGTGCGCTGCGCCCAGTGCAGGGGCGGCGCGGGCGAGGCAGCGGGCGAGTCTTCGGCGAGATCGGCGACGGGGGTGCGTCCACCACTGGCGTGGTGGGTCCGGATCGGCGCGGTCGCGGGGTCACCACTTGCGTGGTGGGTTCGGATCGGCTCGGCGTCGGGCGGTGTTGCAGCCTGCGGCTGGAGGTCCTGGAGGATGCCGAACGGCATGTCGAGGCGCTTCGAGAGTTCGACGAGGCCCGTGGGCGGGAGTTTGTTTGTCGAGACGTAATACGCGACGCAGAGCTCCCAGAGATCGACGAGGGCGAAATCGGGGCTGCGCAGCGCGGCTTCGATACAGTCGGTGGCGGAGTCCGCGTGCACGCTGTCACGCGCGACGAAGCCAGCGCCGGCCGCCATGGCCGTGCGGCAGATGTCGAAGGGCCGCTCGGCAGCGCCCCACGGTGTGGTCGAGGTACGGCCGAATTCGGGCGTCGTGGGCGAGTGCTGGCCGCCGGTCATGCCGAAATTGAAGTTGTTGCAGACGAGGACCTTGACGCCGACGTTGCGGCGGGCGGAGTGGACGAGGTGGGCGGTGCCGATGCCGCAGCCGCCGTCGCCGACGAGCACGATCACGGTGAGTTCCGGCCGGGCGCGCTTGATGCCTTCGGCGTAGGTGAACGAGCGGCCGTGCAGCCCGTGGAACGTGTGACTCTCGAAGTAGCGGTCGGCCGTGCCGATGCAGCCGATGTCGGAGACGATGCAGACCTGTCCGGGGGTAAGGCCGATCCGCTCGGTCGCGGCCGCGAGGCGCTCGAGCAGCAGGCCATGCGAGCAGCCGGGGCAGTAGCACATGTCGTTTTTCAGCGTGGTCAGCATCGGCATGGCGCTCTCCCTTTGGCGCTCGCGGCCGGGGCGGACGGCGCCCGGCCGAGCACGTGGTCGACGATCGTCTGCGGGGCGATGAGGCCGCCGTCGTAGCGGAGGATCGACTCGATCGTCAGCGGTGCGACGCAGCGGAAGATGGCATCGCAGTAGAGGCCGATGTTCAGCTCGGGCATGATGATGCGCCGGACGGCCGGGGTGAGGGCGGCCCGGACGGCGCGCTCGGGCAGCGGCCAGAGGCTGTAGAGCGTGAGGTGCGACACGGCTGTTCCGCGGGCGCGGAGCACCTGCACGGCGGCGCGGGCTGCGCCGTCGGCCGAGCCATAGGAGATGATGAGCGTGTCCGCGGCCGGGTCGAGATCATTCTCGACGTCTTCGAGGGACGCGGCGGCGGCGGTGATCTTGTCGCGGAGATGCGTGAGCTTGCGGTCGATGCGGGTCTGATCGATGGTAAGGAGCGCGTTTTCGTCGTGGATCGAGCCGGTGAAGCGGACGCGCTGGACACCGCCAATGGGTGCGAACGCCGGTACGTCGTCGAGTGCGTCGATCGCATAGGGAATGAACGGTCGGTCGGCACGAGCCTGGCGGCGCTCCTGGAGCGGCGGCAACTTGATCGCGTCGAGGTCGGCGGTCTGGCGGGTGAGCGCGATGTCCTTCGACGTGAGGACGATCACCGGCGTTCGGAGGCGCTCGGCGATGTTGAAGGCCGTGTACGTGAGTCGATACGCGGAATCGGCGTCGGTGGCTGCGAGGACGGGGATCGGATAGCCGCCGGACGTGACGTGGCGGGCGAAGAGCACGTCGCCTTCGCCGGTCGCGGTCGCGCCGCCGGTCGCGGGGCCCATCCGCTGGCAGTTCACGATGACCATGGGGACTTCGCCCATCTGGGCGAGGCCGATGTTCTCGCTGTAGAGGCTGAGGCCGGGGCCGGAGGAGGCGGTGAGCACGCGCCGCCCGCACATGGCAGCGCCGATGCACTGGCCGATGGCGGCGATCTCGTCCTCGGTTTCGACGGCGATGCCGCGGCCGGCGTGAAAGGCGCGGACGAATTCGGTGAGGATGGAACTGGCAGGGGTGATCGGGTAGCCGGCGAAGAAATCGCAGCCGGCGCGGAGGCCCCCGCGAACGACGGCCTGATTTCCGGTAATGAACTCGCGCATGCCGGATGTCTCCACCGAAGGGTGGCTGCTGAATCGTGAAACTGGGATAGGGAGGGGCAAATTCTGTGCCATCCGGCGCGGATCTGGAGGCTGTGGAGGGCTGTTCGGGGGGAAGCGTCGCGGGTTTCCCCGGGGAACGCAGAAGGCGAGTCGTCGGGTGAACCGCGCTTTTTGCCGGCGGCGGCGTATCGGACGTTCCGCGCAGACGTGCGGCAATCCGCGCATCCGGGCAACCTGCGCGGAGACGGGTTTTCAGTCGAGGTGAAAGACTTCTTCGAGGCGGACGAGGGCCTCGTCCGCGGGGCGGCCGGCGGTTGATTCGAAGAACGGGGCCATCTCGGCCTGCCAGCGGCGATTCACGTCGGTAGCGGCCATGCCGGCGAGCGCGGCCGCGAAGTCGTCGGTTTCGAGGTAGCCGAAGAGCAGGCCGTCCTCGCGGAGGAAGAGCGAGTAGTTGCGCCAGCCGGTGCGTCGAAGGGCGTCGAGCATCTCGGGCCAGACGGCGCGATGCCGCTCTTTGTACTCGGCGAGACGGTCCGGTTTGACCTTCAGGACGAATCCGACGCGCTGCGTTGAAGGGCGCTCCGGTGACTGGCGCTGCATCGACAACCTCGGCTTTCCGGTTTCGAGCGCACCGCGACAAGCGGCGGGCTCTATTTTTCGTCGCCCCACACCGCGAGAAGAAGGCGCAGGGCGACGGTGCCGTCGATGATCGGTTCGTTGGTCGAAAAATCCTCGAAGACGTCGTGGTAGACGCCGATTTCAGATTGGAACCGCGCGAGGCGGTCTTCCCCGAACGGAGCGAATTTCAACCCGTCGTTGATGTCCTTGTAGACGGGCCCATCGACCAGGCCGCCGACGGGAAGATGCTTCCGGAGGAGCCAGAAAAGGTGGTGCGGCCGGCTCGCGACGTCGCCGCCCTCCGGCACGCCGATCACGAACGAGACGCCCCAGGGATTTCGCCCGAAGATCCAGTCGCGGCACTCGGCGGCGAGCGGGCGGAACTGGCGATCGCCGGTCATGCGTTCGTAGAGCACTGCCTGGGTGGCGAGGGCGATTACGTCGTTGGTCGAGCACCAGACGAGCGGCGTGCCGAGGCGATAGGGGTTTGATTCGGCGAGGGCGCGGGCGTTTTCAAGTGCGCGGCGGTAATAGGCTGCGAGTCGTTTTTTTGCCGCCTCGTCTGCATGGGGATAGAGCCGCCAGTGGGCCAGGTTGACGTAAGGGAACCACTGGTAATGGCCGTGGCGGGCAGGCAGGCCCGGCGAGGACTGCGACGTCGGATGCGCCGTCTGCGCCGGCATCGTTGCCGGCTGATCCGCGCGTGGAGACGAGTCATCGGCCTGGGCGGCCGACCGGCCGAGCCAGGGACTCGCGGCGGCCTTGTCGGCGAACTCGATCGCCTCGCGGAGGTAGCGCGGCTCCCGGGTCGCGATGTAGAGTTCGGTCGCGGCCCATTCGAGGTCGTCGAAGAAGTCGCTCTCCATGTAGTAATACGGGGCCTTTACGGGGATGGACATCGCGACGCCGGGATGCGAGCGGGCGAGCTCGTAAGCCGATCTGGCGCGGTCCGTGTCGCCGGCTAGGGCGAGGGCCGCGGCGGTCCGGCCGGCAAGGCTCGCCAGGCCGGTGGACTGGTTCTGAAAGCGCGGCCCCTGCGGCTTGCCGAGGGCGGGCCAGGCGGGGCGCGGTCCGCCGGGACCCCAACCATAGTCGGTCTGGTCGTCGTGCCAGAGCGTGTGCGGCGGTGCGTGGTCGCGGTCGTCGCCGATCTGGACGTAGATCGTCGCGGAATCGGGGTGAATCCGGCGGACGAGGTCCGCCCCGTACCGGCCCTCTTCAGTCTCGCCGGCGAGGAGCAGGGCCGCGACGCAGTACGTCGTCGTGATCATGTGCTTCAGGCGGTCGCCGGCGTCGTGCCAGCCGCCGGTGAGATCGAGGCGACGGCCCGTTTCGGTGTCGATGGCGTCCTGCTGGTGACAGTTTTCCCCCGTAACCGGATTGCGGCCGCAACGCTGAAGGCGCATGAACTCGATCAACCTTGGCGGAACGGCATCGTATGCATCGGGGCCGATGCGGAACGGAGGCGACTCGAAACCGGCGGCGCGGATGGTGAACCGGCCCGTCGTGCGCAGGCTGCTGAAATCGAGCCGGTAATTGTGCGGGAACGGTCCCCAGGCGCCGCAGTCATCACCGAGATCCGCCTCGAAATCGCCGACGTGAAATCGGCCGGTGAGCGGCCGATCGCTCGAGAGTATGGCGATCTTCGGGTCGGCTGGCAGGTAGCCGATCTGGTTGATGCGAATCCATCCGTCGGCCGCGGCGGATGCGGTGAGCAGCGCGAGCACAAGGCAGCCGAGTGTGACGCGGGGGAGACGGCCGTGCGATGCTGAGTTGCGCGGGTGCATGGCGCTACTGTATCGCAGGGCGGTGTCACGGGGAGGCTTCTCGACCGAAACGACCGACCGGCCGAACCGCACCACGGCTCGACCGGTCGCTGAGTATCTCACGGCGAATTGCGCGATCGCCCGCGCGGTGAACGCCGCTGCGCTCACGGCTCCCGGGCCAGGGTCTCGGCGCGCAGGTCGCCGTAGATCACGCGGATTTCGCCCGACGGCAGCCGCCAGCGGAGAAGCGCTTCGGTCGTTTCCTCCGGCGTGACGATGTCGCCGAAATACTCGGGCTCAAGACCGTCGCGGGCGAGTTGCTGGACGTACGCACAGCCCATCGTGACCGTCATGACCGTTTCCATCAGTTCGGCGTTCATGACCGATGCGGGGTCGTTCGAATCGATCTTGAAGCCGCCTTCCCGGGCCAGGACGACCATCAGTTCGGCGCTGACCCGGCTGGGATCGAGCGCGAGCGGGTAGCGGCCCGCCTTTTCGGCAAAGATCCGCAGTGAGGTGAGGAGGGTTTCCTCGTTCGGGGCGGGGACGTTCACGTCGACAACCCGCGCGCCCTCTGGAATCTTCGACTCGAACAGCGCGGCATCCAGCGGACGATCGAATTCAAAGTTGCTGTACACCGCCCGCACGTGCATCCTGCCCATCGGCATCGGCGAATCGACCGCGACCTCGACCTCCATTCGTACGGGCAGGTGCGAAGCGGCATCCACCCAGATGCGGGCCCGCGACGGCTCGGGTTCGTCGACGTCCTCCGCCGGCTTCCGGCCGACGTATTCGAGGCCGAGTTTGCGGGCCGACACTTCGAATCCCTCCACGGCGCGGCCGTCGATCGTGCTCCGGCCGAGCTGGGCGTCCGCCTCGCCGGTCAGCCTGCGAAAGCCTTCCAGGAACTGGTCGGGCGAGCTCTGATCCAGGCCGCCGGACCATCCGGTCATTTTCCCGTCCGGCGTGTGCATGCGAATCACCATGTTGAAGGTGGGCTGCACGAGCACGACCGGTCCGCCGGGCCGGTGGGTCATCGACAGCGACATCACGTTGGGAACGCCCGCCGGCGCCGCCGCGTCGTTCGCCGTGGCGTCGAATCGCATTCCGAACTCGTCGGAGAGCGACAACGTCCCGCTCTGCATGGGGATTTCCGCGTGGCTCAGATAGGCCTCGAAGTGGGCGACGATCGTCGTGGCCGAGCGGAACCGCTCGATGGCCGTTGCGAACGCGCTCTTCTGGTTGTCGGGCCAGAGAACGACGAGCACGGCGACAAGCACGCAGGCCGCGGGAGCGAGCACCGCGGCCCACTTCCGCGTGGTTTTCGTGTTGATCGACATGATCCAGTCTCCTAATCGGCGGGCGACGCGGGTCGAGCGTGCCGCGGAGGCGGGAAGCTCATCCGGGAGGGCCGCCAGCAGTGATTCGCGCAGATGGTCGTGATCGCGATCGAAGACTTCGTAGCGACGGAGGCGGTCGACGTGCGCCCGCCGGGCCGCCAGGAAGCGCTCGCGGCATGACGGACAAGCTTCGGCGTGCGTCTTGAGCACCTCGGCCGGCCCGGCATCGATCGCGCCGATCGCCAGCAGGTCCCATTCACTTGGGCTGGGACAGCTCATTTCACACCTCACTTCGACTGAACGCCTCGCGCAGCCGCCGACATGCGGACGCCAGTGCGCGATAAAACCCTGATCTCGAGAGACCCAGCACCGTGCGGGCCTCCTCGGCATTGCAGCCCTGCAGGTAGAACGCGTGCAGGGCGAGACGCTCGCGCTCATCCATCGGCGGCGCGAGCGCCTGTTCGCGCTGCCATAACGATTCGACTTCCTGCTGCGGGTCGTCCGGTTGATCGTCGCGGAGACGTGCCGCCGCACGCTCTTCACAGCACTCGGCATACCCCGTGAGCCGGGCGGACTCACGGCGGCGCTGCCGAAGCCATTCGCGACAGACCTGCCGGGCGATCCCGATCAGCCAGGGGCCGAAACGCTGCGGATCGCGCAGGAACCCCAGGTTGCGATACGCACGCAGGAAGACTTCCTGGGTGAGGTCGGCCGCAGCGTGGAAGTCGCGCGTCGCGTCGTAGCAGAGGGCCCGGATCATCCGCGCCCGGCGATCGTAGAGTTCCGCGAACGCGGCTCGATCACCATTCCGGACGCCGAGAACGAGTGTTGCGTCAGACGCCGCCATCACACTCCCGCCAGTCGCCGCCGGGCCGGTCTCGCGACCGGCCGTGGCCGCCTCTGCATTATGAGTGGCCGATGGAGGGGCTGAGTCTCAGAAAATCGATCCGGACGCTGGATTTGCGGTCCGCTCAGGCGCTGGCGTCGGTGTTTCGGACTGGATTCTCCCGGTCGGCCGGCGGCTGATTCCTCGTCCGTAAGTGGAAGCGGTGCATAGTGTTACGGATCGAAAGCACGGTGAGCCGGGCGGGATCGCGGCATGCGGTCCCCCACACGAACGGCCGCCAGGTCATTTTGCGGTCGTGAACGTCACGTCGACCGGATCGAGCGGGTAGCCCTCCTGGCTGACAAACGCGAAGAAGCGGCCGCCGTTGAGGCCGAAGTGGTAGCGGCGGCCGGGCTCGAGGGTGACGGGGACGGTCAGTATCGTGCGCGATTCGTCGTAGGAGGGCGTTCCGAGCTTCGGAAATTCGGGACCGCCGCCGACGATCGACCAACTCTGGTCCTTCATCGGCCGGTCGAAGGTGATGACAATCGCGGCCGTCTTCGGGTCGACGTCTGCGGCGCCGCTCGGGGGCGTCATGGATTTCACGGACGGAAAACGCGCGAGCAGTTCGTCATAGTGCTTCGCGGTGCGGTCGAAGTACTCGATGATCCTGGGCATGAACGCGTCGAAAGTCTCGTATTTCCCGCGGGACGTCGCGAACTCGCCGAACAGGTCAGCCAGACCGGGCGTCCACTTGAAGCCCCGGCTCATCTCGTACATCACCTGCTTGTGGCCGGCCTCCGGGCTGACCGAACTCCGCATGTACTGAACGACGCAGGCGCGGACCATCGACTCGTAAAGCACGGTGCGGCCGTTTCCGTAGGCCTGGCGCTTCATCGTCTCGGCGTTGCGGTTGAACAGGGCCCTGCCCGCGGCGTCGAGCTTGTCGGCGTACTTGTCGACATACGCATTCGTGTAGGTGTGCGCGAACTCGTGGACGATGGTGTCGAGAATCTCGTCGCCGATGGCGGGTAGACCGTCGGCATCCCACTTGTAGATGCCCAGAACGGGTGAGATCTCCTCGCGGCCGTCGTGGTGACGCATGCTGACGCCGTAGTTTCCGCCGCCGTTGAGCATGCCGACGGCGACCTGGAAGGTGCCCTGCGGGCGTGCCCCGAAAAAGTCGTCAAACCAGCCGACGAAATCGCGTTTGCCCACGATCGCGGCGAGGCGGGCGGCGGATTTTTCATAGCGGTCGTGCTGCGCGTCGATGAAGGACTTGAAATCGGTGTCGCGCACGAATTCGCGGAGCGAGGCGATGAACCGCTCGGCGTCGGCAGGCGTCCAGCGTTTTTCGAGCAGCGGCGGGCGCGGATCGAGCGGCGTGCGCGGGGCGGGATCGAACGCGCTTTCCAGGTGAATGGCGAAGTTCATCACGGCGTCATAGGAGATGCCGCGCCGGCTCCGCAACTCGCGGGCGAGCCTCACGGTCGCGTGATCGCGGAACTTGCCGAAATGGGTCTCGACCGCATCTGCATAGGGAGACTTTGAATTCTCCATGTTGTATTCGGGGTTGCCCGCGACGCGAAAGACGATGGAGAGCAGTTCGACCCGGGGGTCCACGCGGACGGTCAGTTCGCGCCCGGCGTGCGGACGCGACTGACTGATCGTCCCCGGCCCGGCGGGCAGAAGCGCGGCAAGCAGCAAAGCGATAATCATGACGGCAACCCCTGAACCGTTGTTTCCGGGATGCTACCGATCGTGGGTAAGAGCGACAACACCGGGCGCCGGGCGGCGATCTCCGGATGCTGTGCGGACGCCGGGCGCGCGTTTGCCGGGAATTGGCGGGAGATCGGGGCAGGGAGATGAGCGGCAGTCGAAGCGGGCGAAGGGGCTCGAACCCTCAACAACTAGCTTGGAAGGCTAGTACTCTACCAATTGAGTTACGCCCGCACGGTCGTCCGCATCACGCCCGAGGGCTCAGACGACGGTCTTTGAAGCTTATCCGCGCGGGTCGGCGTGTCAAACGCAGCAACGCTTGTGGCGTGCGTGGTCGGCGCGGCGGGTGTGGCGGCGGCCGGGGCCTACTCGACGGAGACGAATTTGCGGATCGCCGCTTCGAGCTGGTCGTCGGTGTACTGCCGGCCGAGGTCGAGCGGGACGAAACAGCCGTGATTGTGGTCGCTGGCGATGATGAGCATCCGGCCGATCATCGCGTAGCCCGATTCCTGGGGCGTGTGGCCGACGATGAACCGGTTGACCTTCATCCGGCGGGCGAAGAAGTCGACCGCCTCGGGCGAATGGAACCGGCCCCAGACGAGCGAGTATGCGGGACCGCCGGGGGAAAGGTCCTCCGGCGTCGGCAGACGGTCGAAGACCGTCACGTCGAAGGACTCGAGCAGGAGCGGGTCGGGCAGGCTGTGGCAGATGAACACGCCGCCGGCCGTCGCTGCGCCGAGGGGCAGCGCGGCGATGTACTCGCATACCGAGTCGAGAACCGCGCCGGCGTGCCGGCCGAAGCGGTAGGCGACGCCGCGCTCGAAATCCTGGAGGACGCTGCGGCCGCCCTTGGTGATCTCCTGGCCGCGGAGCTGGGCGAGTTCGTGGTTGGACTGGAGGCAGAAGACGTTATCGGGGAAGGCGCATTTCCATTCGCAGGCCTTTACGAGCAGGTCGATGGAGAGGTCCATCTCGGAGGCGTTCTTGAGATCCTCGTGGATCAGCTCGTGGAGGATGACGGAGCGGCCCGGGCTGCGGTCGAGGGCGCAGTAGCGCTGGAGCTTGTCGAAGTTCCGCACGTTTCCGTGCATATCGCCGGTGACGACGAGCTGGCCGGCGCTGCCGAAACGGAGCAGCGAGCCGGTGCGGATCGGGTCTTCGCGCAGCAGCCCGGCGGCTTCGCGGATGACGCGGCAGGCGTGGTCGGCGTCGGGCCTTGAAATCACGACTCGCGATGTCCTTTCCAAACGAACACGAATCACTCCCCCGCCGTGCGAGACGGGACTTCCCGGTTCGGGCGCACGTCACGACGCGGAGGCGGGCGGAGCCCCCTGCCGCTTGCGGATCAGGTGATAGATCATCTCCAGCCGGTTCAGCACTTCCTTCATTTCGCGCGGCCGATCGGACTTGTTGTGCTCGCAACAGTCGACAATGAGCTGCGAGAGCGTCATCGGAATCTTCGTATTCACCTCGTGGGGCGGGGCGTTGTCGCTCCGCGCGTCGATCTCGATCTTCTTGGTTCCCGTCTCGCCCGTGTTCATGACGGTCTTGAACCACTTGCCGGTGGTGGTCCAGTACATCGTCGCGCCGAAGTTGAAGACGTCGGTGCGCTGATCGATGGGCTGGCGGAGGGCCTGCTCGGGGGCCATGAAATCGGGCGTGCCCTGGATGCGGTTTTTCGTGTGGCCGATGGGGCAGCTCTGGCCGAAGTCGATGATTTTCAGCCCGCCGCCGCGCATGAGGAGAATGTTGTTGGGCTTGATGTCGGCGTGGACGAAGCCGGCGCGGTGCATGGCGCTGAGGCCCTCGGCGACGGCGATGAAGACGCGGACGACCTGCTCGAGATCGTCGGGGCGGTCGTCCTCGAGGCGGCGGCCGTCGACGAGCTCCATGATGAGGAACAGTTCGGCGACCTTGAGCCAGCGGCGGACGCGGACGATGTCGTGGATTCGGCGGAGGGCGGGGCTGTCGACCTTCTGGCCGACGAGGTACTCGGTCTCGGCCTGGTCGATGAAGCGGTCGTCGCCGGGCCCGTGGCGGACGACGTGCTTGATGGCGACGGGCTCGCGGGAGCCACGGCGGCGGGCTTCGTAGATCACGGCGCCCGCGCCCTTGCCGATTCGCGCGGTCACGTCAAAGCCCGGGAGTTGAGCGAATGACCGCACCATTCCGAACCCGCTACCCCCCGGAAAACACGATGACGCCGACGACGCCTCCCGGGCAGATCGCCGGCATCCACGAAGCCATCGCCGTATCGGATCGCAGGTCAGGAAGTCTAGTGGGTAGACCCCGCGGCGTGCAAATCAGCGCACAAAACTCTTGGCGCGGAGGAACTCCACGAGGTCGGCCGCTTCGGGAGCGCGGTCGGCGGCGGCTTCCGAGCGAAGATCGACGGCGAGCCGAATCTGGTTCGGCGAGAGGCCGGTCGAGCGCGTCAGATCGCGAATCGCCTGGAGAAGCTGGCGCCGATGTCCGTCGCTGAGCGTCGCGCCGCCGCTGCCGAGGACGGCGAGGCGGGCGTTGCTGTTTCGCAGGTTCCACTGGACCTGGTCCGGACGGATGATGCAATCGTATGACGCGAGATCGGTCGTGCCGGGCGAGAGATACTCGATCGTGGCGAATTCGACGCGATTCGAGACCGTGGCCATGAGCCCCGGCGAGCCGCCGGCGGCGAGCCCGGTCGGACGCGGTTCAAGCCAGAGGAGAAGGAGCGCCCCGACGGTGAGTGACCCGAGGAGCGCGATCATGACGTTGGTATTTCGCTTATCGGAAGTCACGGGCAATCCCTTGATGCGATAGGCGTCGACATCCATGCCGACGCGCAAATTGTGCCACGGGTCCCAATGTTCTGCAAGCCCTGCTGGCGCACGATTTTACGGTGCGGCGAGTCAGGCCGTCGATTCCACCCAGAGTATACTATCGGCATGAACCGCGCGGCGATGAATCGGCTGTGGATTTCTGCGATTTTTCTTGCAATTCCGCTTCAGGCGGACACGGTCAAGCTGACGGGCCGGCCGGCGTTTGAAAATGTGCGAATCCTGGATTTTCGCGCCGGGCGGCTCCAGTTTCGGGGCGTCTCCGGCGAGGTACTGCGCAAACCGCTTTCGGAGATCGAGTGGCTGGCGGCCGACGCCGCGCCTGAGCTATCCGAGGGCGAGCGGCTGCGGGCTCGGAGGGAGCCGGCCGCGGCGCTGGACCGATATCGAGTCTGCGCGCGGAAGAGCGACTGGACCGGGGCGGTCGCGCTGCGGCGGCAGATTGACTGCGCGGGGTCGGTCGGGAAAACGGACGTGGCGGTGGACGGTCTGTTTCGGCTGCTGGAGCTGGAACCGGAATTCGAGCCGCATCTGGCGCGGATCGGCCTGGGCGAAGTGGGCAGCGCGGCAAACGGGGCGGCGCTGAAGCGGCTCCGGACGTCAAATCTGCGCGGGAACGACCGGCTGATCGGACTGCGTCTGGAACTTACGATCCTGGAATCACCGGATACTGTCGGATCGGATTTCCGAGCGCCCGCGGGGGCTGATTCCGCGGGCGACGGCGCCGGGAATGGGGACGACCGGCTGTTTGCCCGGTCGCGCGTCCGGCTGGGCGGTCAGTATCTCCCCTGCGACGGCCACCTTCGAACGGCGCTGCGGGCGCTCGCGGAATCCGGGAAGGCGGGGGATGCCCGCGTGCGGTATGAAGCGGCGCGGCCGTTCGTGGCGGCGGATTGCGCCGCCGGCTGGAACCTCCTGGACGCTCGGCTGCTCATCGACGAAGGGCGCGCCGCCGAGGCGGCCGATCGGCTGGTAACGCTCCGCACGGCCGGCGGAGACGCGGAAATCGAGGCTGAAATCGCGTATAGTCTGGGACTTGCGCATGAGCGGCTCGGCCAGACGGTGCTGGCGGCGGAACTCTACCGCGAACTCGCCGCGCGGGAACAGACTCCGGAGACGTGGAAACGCCGCGCCCTGACCGCGCTGGAGCGTGCAGCACCGGCGACGCGGCCCGCGAACTCGCAAGCGACCCCGAGCCCATGAAACCGCAGCAATACTTCCTTGAGACCTTCGGCTGCCAGATGAACGTGCTGGACAGCCAGCTCGTGGAGGGGCAGCTTCGCGCCCGCGGCCTGCGCCCCGCGGGGGATGCGCGCGACGCGGACATCGTGCTGTTCAACACGTGCAGCGTCCGCCAGCATGCGGAGGACAAGGTGCTGGCCCGGCTCGGCACGCTGAAGACCCGCAAGCGGCGGCAGCCCGAGCTGATCGTCGGCGTGATCGGGTGCATGGCGGAGCGCGAGAAGGAAGGCATCTTTGCCCGCGCTCCGCACGTGGACCTGATCTGCGGACCGGGCGAACTGAACCGGCTGCCGGCGCTGATCGACGAGGTCGTCGAGCGCCAGGAGCAGGTCGCGGCGCTGGCCGGTTCGCTTTCGCGGCGCACGGAGGTGCTGGCGCGGGCGCTGGAATATGACAGTCTTGAGGCACTGGATCTTTCCCGGGCGGCGACGATCGAGGCGGAGGGCGGCGTCCTTCAGTCGTACATCCGCGTGCAGCGCGGCTGCGACAAGTTCTGCACCTACTGCGTCGTGCCTTTCACGCGAGGCGCGGAACGCAGCCGGCCGCCGGCGCACATTGTCGACGAGGCGAAGATGCTCGCCGAGCGCGGCTGCCGCGAGGTCACGCTGCTGGGCCAGACCGTCAATTCCTACGTGCACCAGGAAGACGGTCGGCCGGTGCCGTTCGCGAAGCTGCTGGAGCGAGTCCAGGCGGTCGAGGGGATCGACCGCGTGCGATTCGTGACGAGCTTCCCGGCCGACTGGGACGAGGACATTTTTCGCGTCATGCGCGACTATCCGAAGGTGATGCCGTATCTGCACATTCCCGCGCAGAGCGGCTCCGACCGGATCCTCGCGGCGATGAAGCGCGGCTACACGGTCGACGAGTACCTGCGGCTCATGGACACGGCGCGGCGGTATCTCCCGCACATTTCGCTCGCGGGCGACTTCATCGTCGGCTTCTGCGGTGAGACGGACGCCGACTTCCGCGCGTCGCTCGAGCTGATGCGCCGGGTCGAATACAAGAGCCTCTTCGTTTTCAAGTACTCGCCGCGGCCGGGGACGAAGGCCGACCGCAATCTTCCGGACGACGTGCCGGGCGAGGTGAAAGCTGCGCGAAACCAGGAGATGCTTGCGGTGCAGGCGGAGATCGGCCTGCGGCATCGCGAGGCCTTCGTGGGGCGGAGCGTCGAGGTGCTCGTCGAGGGGTACAGCAAGCTCGGCCGGCCCGGGGCCGTGCGCGAGGGCGGGGCGGAGGGTCCGGCGGTGCAGGAATCGGAGCAGGACCGCGGGAGCGAGGTGCTGCACGGCGCGCGCCCGGTGCGCGGCAGCGGGCAGCTCGTCGGGCGGACGCCGGGAGACCTGATCGTCGTGTTCGACGCGCCGCCGTCGCGCATCGGGGCGATTGTGCGCGTCGCCATCGAACGCGTGACGCCGCTGACGCTGTTTGGACGGGTGACCGACGTGGTTTCGGAGCCGCGGCCGGCCGCGACGCCTTTGACGCCGGCGTCCGCGCTCGGCCTGCCGATCCTGTCGGGCGGCGGCGCCTGACGGCTACTTCGCGGCCGGCGCGGGGAGTTCCCCCGGCGGCCGAATGCGGCCGATCCACACGGGGCGTTCTCCGGGGAACTCGTGGATCCGCTCGATTTCCGGCGGCAGTTCATCGTCGAGGCGCTTGAAGCGATCGAGCCGCCACTGGCGGATGTAGAACTCCCCCTGCTCGGCGTAGAAATCCGCGTACCAGAGGATGTACTCGATCCCCCCGGCACGGCACTCGGCGAGAATGTCGCT
The DNA here is from genome assembly GCA_045863555.1 of Planctomycetota bacterium. Lineage (GTDB taxonomy): Bacteria > Planctomycetota > Phycisphaerae > UBA1845 > Fen-1342 > JACRLV01. Next base: position 93,909 of record BTUU01000006.1, read on the forward strand.
CCACTGGGCCGCTTCGATTTCCTCAAGGCCCGGGAAGCGCGCCGAATTCTCGCCGGCGTGGAGCGCGAGCAGGCCGCCCACGCCGCTGAGCACGCGCGCGGGCGGCGGAAGGTGCTCCCGCGTCCAGCGGGCCGCGGCGACGAGCGGCGGGACCGCGTCGTGCTCCGCGAAGAGATAGGGCAACTGCCGAGCGCCGCTTGACCCGAGCAGCAGGAACAACAGCACGATGACGGGGCGTTTTCCGACGCGGCGGCGGGTTTGCCCTTTCGGTTCGCGCGCGGGCGGCGGTGCGACGCCGGCTTCACGCTCGGGCGGCGGGCTGCGGCGCAGGACGCCGAGCAGGATCGGACCCGCGACGATCGCGGACAGGATGCCGTACGCCGTGCGAGCGTCGCGGGGGTGAAACGTGGACCACCATCCGACCTCGGCACTCAAGAAGAGCGCGAGCAGTGCCGTCAATCCGGCCGTGACAAACAGGCTCGACCGGCGGGAGCGGACCAGCGTCAGCAGGACCGCCGCGCCCGGCGCGGCCAGCGCGAGCACGATCGCCGCCAAGGGCAGATAGTAACGATCGGCGGTGAACCGAAACGCGGCCACGCCTGCGAAATAGGCTCCTGCGAACCCGAGAAGCGCGGCGAGCTCCGCGAGGCGGCCGCGCCGGACGAGCGCCACCGCGCCCGTCAGGGCAAGGATCGCGAGCGCCGGCGGGAGTACGAGCGTGAGCCACTGAGCGGGCTCCGACAGCTCCAGCGCGGCCAGAAACCTCCGGCCGCCGGCCGCGCAGTCGAACACGCGATCCAGCGCGGCAAGGCAGGCGTCAATATCGAACCGCAGATGGGTGAGGTAATGGTCGCGGGAATGGGTTCGCCACAGCAGGAGCGTCAGGGCGAGCCAGGCCGCCGCGGGCGCCGCGGCGGCGCAGGACCGCAGCAGCACACCGGGCCAGGGCCGCCGTCGGAGCAGATCCGCAGCGGCGACACCGAGCAGGAGCCCGGCACAATCCGGCCGCACGAGGAGCGCGCCGGCGGCGGCCAGGTATCTGCCGCGGCCGTCGGCCGCACTGCGTTCGCACGTCACGAGCACGAGCAGAATGAGGAGCGGTTCGAGGAGGGTCCCCGCTGCGGCCCACCAGAGCGTAGGCGTGGCGAGGAGCAGGAGCGTAAGCCAGGGGGCGGGCCGGGGCGCCCAGCGAGCGGCGAGCCGATGGAACGCGATCGCGATACCGACGAGAAGGAGCCCGTTCAGCGTCTGCGCGGCGGCCTGCTCGGCGGGGATGTCCGTGAGCCAATGCCAGGGCAGGGCGCGGGCGACGAGGTTGATCGCCAGCGGCCAGGCCGGGCTTCGCTTGAGCGAGGGCGGGATCTCGCCGCGGATGAGGGCGAGGCCGGATTCGCGAAATTCGTAGAAGTCGCCGTGCGGCTGAAGGAACTGGCCCCAGAGCAGGAACGCCAGAGCGCCCGCTACGGCGACGAGGAGCCGGCGCTCCGAGGGGGGCGCGGGTACGCCCGGCGCGGATGTCGAGACCGGCCGCGGCGCGGCGGCGAGGCTCGTTTCGCTGGAGGACATGAGCAGACAGTATGGGCCGGGTTGATCGGTTGGATCAACCCGGCCCGAACCGGACAAATCGAGATGGAGTTGCTGCCTAGCGGCGGCGCTTCAAGGCGAGCAGCGCCAAGGGCAGCAGGCTCAGCGGCGCGAGGCCCGCGCCGCAGAGGCCGATCGGCGCGACCTGGACCGCGCTATCCTCGACGGCCGAATCCGCCTCGGGCGATTCGGCGATCGCGTTCGCGCCGCCCGTCGAATTCTCGATGACACGGATCGAGAAGGTCGCGACACTCGTGAACTGGGCGTCACTGACCAGAAGCCGGAAGTAGAACGTACCGGGCGTGACGGCCTGCCAGGTCGACTTGTTCGTATCGACGCCGCTGAGCGCCTGGAAGCCGGTCAGCAACTGCTCGCCGGTGAGCGGCTGGCCGAGAGCGTTGGTCTGCCGCCAGCGGAACGTGAGCGGGTCGTTCTCAGGATCGCTGGAGGTGCTGCCGTCGAGGGTGATGGTCTGGCCGACGATGACGGCGTTCGCGGGGCCGATGATCACGGCGGTCGGGGGGTTCTGGGGAGGAAGCGCGTCGAGGACGGTAATCCTGACGACATCCGTCGACGGTGGTCCAGCCGACTCAAGCGCATCCGCTGTCACTCGAAATTCGTAATCGCCGGATACCGTCACTTGAACGGTTGCAATGGGACTGTTTCCCGAAGGTTGGACCGGGTCGACACGTACAGGGCCCGAAAGCCACTCCCAGCCGAACTCGATTCTGCTTTGCTCGATTACGAACGGGTTCGCCGGATCAAAGCCGACGTTATAGGAGTTAAATGTTCGCCCCGCATCCAATTCCACGGTGGCGCCTCGCGCAACCGTCTGGTCGGCGCCGGCATCGGCGAAGACGCGTGGACTTCCCGGTCGGAGCGCCGGGTTTTCGATCACTTTGATCACGAGGGACGTACAACCGATAAAAGCGGGCTGGGGGTCGGTATCGGGATCGTTCGCGGCACAGAACTGGAGGAAGTACTGGACGTCGTAGTCCTGGAGACCCAGCAAGCGGCGCTGGCTCCGACCGTTGATGTCGGAGATTGTAAACGTAAACGGGTCGGGCGTGAAGATATACGGCGTCGTCGGCCCGGGAATCGGACGGAAACCTTCTTCGTCGGGGAACCACCCAAGGGGCTGATAGAGAATGGGCGGCGCCTCGGGCGGCGAAGCCGACTCGATCGGTACGATGTCATACCGAAGGAAGACCGGCTCGTTGGGGTTGTTGACCTCACCCGTCTGCGGATCAACGGTAATCGGCTGAATCCAATCCGGGTCCGTGACCTCGAACGAGACGGTGACCCGATCGAGTTCCATGTGTTGAAACGCGGGGATCGCCGCGAGACTGCCAACGGGTCCGGTCCGGTTATAAAGAGTGGTCGTCACACCAAGCCGCTGTACGTCCCAGCGGGTGATCGTAATCCGCGGCCGGTTTCCGGTAACCTGGCCAGCCACGATCGAAGGAAGCACGACGGCCAGAGCAATCGTAACGACCGGGGAAAAGGTTTTTAGCATGTCTGATCCTCACCATTCTGCATCGCAGCGGTTACTCGGATTCTAGCTCGGCTCGAGCGAAATATCGCGTCTATTGGTACGTCACGATCGCAAAATTCCCGTCTGCATCCGGAGCGGCATTGAAATCGACAATAACCGACTCGCCTTCGAAATACTCGTTCTCAAACTGCTTTGCGCCGCCGGTCCGGAGGTAGAGCCCCGGTTTCAACGGGTCACATTGGTAGACGTTGAACTGCGACAGCGTCTTTCGATTTCCGGCTCCCGCGGAACTCTGGAAAAGTTCGCCGGCGGACCCCGGAACGGGAACGGCTTCCGCCTGGAACCCGTCGAGCGTGAATTCAAAGGCGACGCTTTCGCACGAATCCGGCGGCTCAAGAAACAGCAGGATTGCATCGGGTGTAACTAGCGAAAGCTGAGCGGCCGGAGGCCCGCCCGCGCTCGTGCGACGCAGGAAAATCGGTATCGCACCCGCGGTGCCCTCGCCGGCGAGCACATACGTGCCGACTGGAAGCGTGATCGCCGAGCCGAGGCGAATCTCCCGCGTGATCTGCTGGAAACCGCTCGCGATCAACACGTCCTGCTGATCCCCGCTTCGGACGCTGCTGGTGTTCACCCACGCAACGAAGGACAACTCAAGGTCGCCGTCCGCGTTGTTGTTGTTGATGGTCACGGTCATGGCCCGTCGGAACGCAGCCTGAGACGCGCCCCCCCCTCCACCGCCCCCACCGCGATCGGAGCGGTCGGCCTGGTTGCCAAACTGGTCCGTCACCGTCTGGAAGGGGTTGATCTGCTCTCCAGGGCATCCGACCAGGAACAGCGGGACCGCCACGACGATTGACATTCCGCGGAGCATCATGACTCTGATCCTGTTCACGCGATCACCATTTCAATTATTGACCGTAGATCAAGTATGTCTCACCCGCCTGCACGCGATCGCGGGGACTCGCATCCACGGAGCCGATGAGCAAGTCTCGCCGGCCGTCTCCATCCACATCACCCGCGGCCGAAATTCCGACCGAACGATCGCCCTGGAGCCCCAGGCCGCCCCCCAGGTGATCGCCGCTGTTGCGGCCCACGAAGACGATGCCGGGCAGGCGTTCGGTTCCAATCGCGCCCAGACTGAGGGTGCCTCGGAGCGCCGGGGACCCGTAGATGAGGTAGACCACACCGCACTGTTCGCGGTCGATGTCCAACACGCCGTCGCCATCGAGGTCAACCCGAACGCTCTTGTCCGGCGCCGCGATCATGATGTCGTCATTGCCGTCGCCGTCGACGTCGCCCACTCCGGCGACGCGAGCGCCCGCGAGATCGTCGGCGGCTTCGCCCTCGAAGACCACGCCAAGACCGCGCGAGGCGATGTCCACGAAGCGAATCTCCGTCTCGGTGAGATTGAGTACCTCACGCGATCCGAAGAAGACGACCGCACCGCCACGGCGGCTGTTCAGGAGCGGCGAACCAAGCAGAACGTCGGGGAGCCCGTCGCGATTGAAATCGCCGGCGCGATCCTGACTCTGGCCTAGCCGCGTTCCAGCCTCGCCCACGATGCGAACGCCGTCGAATATTCGAGCCACACCGCCTGTTCCGGGATTAATTGGGGCAGCGAGTTCCTCGAGAGCAAGTTCCGATCCCTCGACCAGGTTGCGCAACCGGCCGAAGATGATGAAGCATGCGCCCGCGCCATCGAACATGAAGGGGGCGCCAATCGAAAAGTCCTGCAGGCCGTCGCCGTTGACATCGTCGAGCGGCGAGATGTTGCTCAAGCGCGCACCCGGAGTCGCAGTCCAAAAACGGGTGGTGACCCGCAGCTGGCCTGCAAACGTCGGGTTGCACGGAGGACCGTCGTCGGTATCGACGACGTATCCGGGGGCGTAGGGACGGCCGACGGCGAAATCACGCAGGTCGTCCATTGAGTAGTTGTATGGACCGCCATGCGGCAGCGTGTTGAGCCCGGTCGACTGAACCGACGCCGGGAAACCATTCCCGGCACCAGGGGAACCGACATTGCTCCATGGATAGAACCCTCGCGACACGGGGCAGAAGAAGACACTGATATACCCCGCGCCGTCGATCGAAGTCCCGGCCTGATTGAGTGTACGGATGACGTTGACGGGATCCGCATTCGGAACCGAGACGATGATCGAGTCAAAGGCGTAGGACGCGATGGACTCACCGTAGGCCTGAAATTCGTTCACGCCCGACAAGCGGCAGCCGAGGCGGAACCCCCCGCCCGCAACAGGCGCCGGGGTGAACCAATGGCGATAGAAAAACGTGCTTCCGCCGGTCGCACCGCCGGGTGCCTTCGGGCCGAAGAATCCCTCACCGCAGGGCGGGCACGCATCGCCACGCGGCGGACACACGTTCGAGCCGGGCTCGTGGGGAAGATTTCCGAATTCGGACAGGTTGAATACGTTTCCGCCGGGGAAACCGAGGTCCGGGCGAAGCGATGAGCCGGCCGCAATTACGACTGCGCCGCTCCGGAAATACCCTTCCGGCTCCAGCACTCTCGGATTGGCCGCATTATCGAACCCGCGCGTGGCCAGAATCGCACGTGAATCATTGAACGGGATACCGAACGCGAACTCGCGAACGGTATCGCCGTCCCAGTCCGAGAGAGACGTAATGCTCGACATACCCCGGCTGGGTCGAATCGGGTTAAGCGCTTCGGGCGGCCCGCCGAAGATCTCACCCCGAAACAGCGAGCCCGTCGAGTTGAGGTTAATGATTCCCGAGAACCGATCCGGACGGCCGTAGATCAGGTACGACTCGCCGACGCCGACGCGGGAGGTGTTGAACTGGTAGAGCGGCTTTCCGAACTGGGAGACGATCATGATGTCGCCGAAGCCGTCGTTGTCGATGTCGCGAAGGGCGGAGAGGAAACTTCCGGCGTTGTCGCGCGGATTGACGCCGGCGAAGATCGCGCCGGGGACGGTCGACTGGTCGGTGCCGAAGTCGCGCAGGTCGACGAGGCCGGCGAGACGGGTCCGGAGGCGGATCGTGGCCGGCGCGTAGAAGGCGGTATCGCTGATGCCGTCGTTGACGAGGGCCAGGATGCGGTAGGTGCCGGCTTCGAAGCTGCCGGTGGGCAGGTTGAAGGTGAACTTGTCGCCGGTCTGCGAGGTGCTCGTGTAGAGCAGGTATTCGTTGCCGTTCGGGTTCGCGTCGGGGTCGAGGAAGACGCGGACGGTGACGGTGCTGTCGGTGTCGCGGAGGGTCCAGTCGACGTCGAATCGGGGGGCGATGTCGATGGTGCGGTCGAAAACGAAATTCGACCTCGGCGAGTTGTAGAAGAACTGCGTCGCCTGGTTCACGATCAGGCGGCCGGGGGCGTAGTCGGTGGCGGCGAGTTCGTTCTGCTGGAAGAGGGAGACGCCAATGAAGTACGTTCCCGCGTCGAGGCGGGCGGTATCGAGCAGCGCGGTCTGCTGCGAGAGCGGCAGGCCGTTGAGGGATTCGACCTCGTTGCCGTTGTTGGGCGTCTGATCGCGGTCGAAGAAAACATCGGTTGAAGCGAAGGAGGTCGTCGCGACCGCGCGCCAGTTGACCTCAACGGGCGCGCCGCCGTTGATCGACAGGTTCGTGGTGGGAGAGATTACGTCGACGGACGCGACGGAGCCGAGCTGCGACGAATCGCCGGTCGAGCCGGGAATGAACTCCGCGGGCGGAACCTGCGGGCAGCCGACGATCATCACGGCGGATGAGCCGAGCGCCACGAGCGACAAGTAGCCGAGCCTCATGAGTCTACCTTTCCAGACGAAACGGAAGTTCTGTCCTGTACGCATCACCGCGTCGCGCGTCAGGGCGTCGCCCCCGCCCGCCGCACGAACGCGAAAATCTGATAACCCGATGACGAAACGGACGACGCCTGAACCGAGAAGGTCACGCTGTCGCCGCAGTTGTAGTTGACTTCATCCACGAGCGTCGCGCCGAACGGATCGACGGTGACGAAGGGGTCGTTCACTGTTCCGCCGCCGAGCCGGACGATGGCGCCGATCGACGTTGAATCGTTGAGCGTACCGAGGGTCATCTCGTCGACCGGGCAGATCACCGCCTCGGCGTACTTATCTCCGACGGCGATGACGACCGGGCGGACCTGGACGTCGCCGTCGGCATTCACGAAACTCAGGTTCACTTCGATGACGCGGCTCGTATTGTTCTCGACCTCGACCAGGACGCTCGGGGCGTCGCCGGGGAGAAGCGAAACCTTCGAACCGAGGCCAATCGAGCTGAGAAACTCCGGATTGAAAAACTCGGTGGTGACACAGCCGGAGCAGGATGCAAGCAGCGCGGCGATCCCGACCGTCGCGCTGCCCCGGACTGAGCGTGAATCGTTCACGATTGGCTCCTCGCAGGGCCGTTAGCGGCCCGGGTATACCCGAATCTGAAGCGCGAAATTCGCTTCGTCCGTGCCGGTCCCGATCTGGACCAGGCGAATCTCGATCACGTCGCCGCAGTTGAAGTCGCGCCCGGGCACCAGCGGCTCGCCGGCGTATGCGATCTCCACGCCCTGGTCGCCGTCATTCACGAAGGCGGCGATATCACCGTTGCCGCCGGGATCGCCGGGCGTGACGACGCCGGTGGGACAGTCGATGACGCGGTTTCGCACCTCATCGGGGGCGACGAAATCCGCGAAGATCGTCTTGACGTTCAGCGTCGGATCGGAGGCGCTCTCGGAGTAGGCGACGAAGAAACCGGCCTCGAGGCCGGTCTGGTTGTTGAAGGCGATGATCACCCGTCCCTCGGGCGGGGAGATCGAGAAGGCGTCAAAGCCGAGGTTGCTGGCGAGCCCGGTGTTGAGCAGATCGAGCGGAATGGCGCAGCCGCCCAGTAGCGCGAGGCCGGCGACCGGCAAAAACCACCGATGAGTACGAAACCGCCCCATTTGAGAATCTCCTCAGTATCGACAAATCCGGTTGCCTGTCGAATTCGCCACGGGCCCGCCCGCCCGACGGCTTCGGGCCGGAGACTACCGTATTCCGTCCGGGGCCGCAAATGCCCGCCGGCACCGGCATTGGAGGGCTCAACCGTAGTATTTTCACGGCCCGGACCAGTGCCCCTAGTGTCCCGAAGCCGGTTCGACGGACGGCTCAATACTGGATGACGCTCACCAGGTCGCAATCGACCTTTTTCCGGCCTCCGAGGTCGACCAATTCGATCAGAACGGCGACTCCGTAGAGTTCGGCGCCGAGTTTTCGGACCAGGTTGCAGCAGGACGCCAGCGTGCCGCCGGTCGCGAGCAGGTCGTCGATGATGACGACCCGCTGGCCGGGCCGGAGGGCGTCGGAGTGGATCTCGAGCGAGTCGGTCCCGTACTCGAGCGTGTAGTCGTACCGAAGCGTGTGGGAGGGCAGCTTCCCGGGCTTCCGGACCGGCACGAAACCGGCGGCGAGCGCCTTGGCGACGGCGGTTCCGAAGATGAACCCGCGCGACTCCGCTCCGACGACCAGGTCGATGTGCCGCCCGCGGAAGGGCTGTGCCATGAGTTCCACGGCGAGGGCCAGGCCGGCCGGATCGGCCAGGAGCGGCGTAATGTCCTTGAAGATGATGCCGGGCTTTGGAAAGTCCGGAACGTCGCGGATCAGGCTGCGAAGGTGGGCAACGCCCGGGTAGTCGGAAACCGTCGTATTGGCGGACATGCGGGACTCCGTGGGGCACTTCGGCAATCGTTGCGCCTGGCGCGGCGTCGATCGTACCGGATCATCCACCGGCCGCAACAGATCCGGCGCCGGCTCGTCTGAAGCGACCGCGAAGGCTGGTCGATACGCACTTCGTGGACTGGTACTGGATAATCCTCGGGCTGGGCGGTTTCGCGGCGACGGTTCTGCTGCTTACGGCGGCCGGGAGCACCAAATCCGCGAGCGAGCGGATGCTGAAAACGTATGCCGAGCTGCTGGCCGAGTCGCGGCGGGCCCATTCGCGGAGCCGTGCCAGCGTCCAAGCCGATGAACCGACCTCCACTCACTCGGCCGACGGGGCGGATGACCGCGCCTGAGCCCCTCAAGCCGTCTTGCCGTGGCACTGCTTATATTTCTTTCCCGAGCCGCACGGACAGGGGTCATTCCGCCCGACCTTGGGATGCTCGCGCTTAACCGGGGCGGCCGGCGGGGGCTCGGACTGGCGCGCGGCCTGCTGAGCCGCGGGCTGTGCGAACCCGGCGTTGGTGGCGTCCGCCTTCTGTGCGCGGCCGCGGAGGCCGGCGTCCGGCGCGGCCGAAGGTGGCGGCGGCGCCTCGGAGGCGACGTGCGAGGCGATCGAGGTCTGCACCTTGAAAATGAGGTCCGTCACGCGCTCGCGGATGTTGCTGTTCAGTTCGTTGAAAAGGCGCGTGCCCTCGCGCTTGAATTCGATCTTGGGATCGCGTTCCGCGTAGCCGCGCAGGCCGATGCCCTGGCGGAGCAGGTCCATGGCGTACATGTGGTCCTTCCAGACGCCGTCCATGGTCTGGAGGATGACCATCCGTTCGAGCTGCGTCAGCTCGTAGCGGAGCATCTCGTAGCCGCAGAGCCGCAACTGGGCTTTCAGATCGCCGGCCGGATCGATCGGGTTCACGTCTGCGACGACGCCGAAGCGCTTCTTCGCCCAGTCGAGAATCTGCGGGCCGGGGTGCTGCGCCAGGGCGGAATCGATCTCCGCGTCGAGCTTTCCGTTGCGCAGGTAGCTCTCGTTGAGGTCGCAGAGGGTCTTGAAGATCTCCGGCGGCTGCTTGTCGATGAGATTTTCGAACGTCCAGCCCAGGCCGAACTTCAGATTCACCCACTTGGCGAGCTGGGCGCAGATTTCGTTGTAGTTTGAGCCGTGGCGCGAGAGCGCGTAGTCCATCACCGCGCCGACGGGATACTCCGCCTCACGCTTGCGATAGGCCTCGCGCATCTTTTCGGAGATGATCCTGAACGCGTCCTCCTGCTGGGCGTTCCGCAGTTCGTCGGTCGTGATCGTCAGGCCGAACTTGTCATGGGCCCACGTCGCCAGCCGGCCGCGGCCGTACATCTTGTTGCAGTATTCTTCGAGCGGGGCCAGATCGACCGACTCGATCTTTCTGACGGCGGCGGCGGCGATCTCGTCGGTAAGGTCGGCCGGGTCGGTTTCGCGGATCTGCCGCTCGGTGAAATTCAGGCCGTACTGGGCGACCCACGACTTGAAACCGCGCAGGTCCCAATCGTCGGGATCGGCCTCGGGCTCGATGTACTCTCCGAAGGTGCGCTGGATGTTCGAGCGGGCTTCCGACGTCGCGAGATCGCGGACCTGCTCGCGCAGGACGGCGAACTCCGCCGTGTCGAGCTTTTCCGCGTCGATCCCCACGCCGAGGTGCTGCGCCGCCCACTCGGCCGCGGCCGTCGCGGGAAACGCGGCGTCGTAGTAGCGCTGGCAAGCGTCCTGAACGGTTTCGTCGATGAGTTCCCAGATGAACGCGGAGAGCTCGCGGCCTTCGAGGACGCGCTGCCGCATCTTGTAGAACGCAGTGCGCTGCTGGTCGGGCACCTCGTCGTATTCGAGAAGCTGCTTGCGGATGCCGAAGTTCCGTTCCTCGACCTTTTTCTGCGCGTTGGCGATGCCGCGCGTCAGCGTGCGATGCTCGATCGGCACGCCTTCCTCCAGCGCGAAGCGGTTGAGCATCGCCAGCATCCACTCGCCCATGAACAGCTTGATGAGCGAGTCTTCGAATGACAGGAAGAACCGCGAGCTGCCGGGGTCGCCCTGGCGGCCGCAGCGGCCGCGGAGCTGGTTGTCGATGCGGCGCGATTCGTGGCGTTCGGTACCCACGACGTGCAGACCGCCGAGGTAGGCGACGCCGTCTTCGAGCTTGATGTCCGTACCTCGGCCGGCCATGTTCGTAGCGATGGTGACGTTGCCGCAGGTGTCCTTGTGCTTTCCGCGGCGGGATTCGTGCTGGAAGCCGGCCTTGGCGACGATTTCGGCTTCGCGGGCGTGGTTCTTGGCGTTCAGGACCTCGTGATCGATGCCGTATGTCCGCGTCAGCATCTGGCTGAGCTGCTCGCTGGTCTCCACCGCGACCGTTCCGACGAGGATCGGTCGGCCGCCGACGCGCTCCCCCGCGAGCTGGAGATAGGCCCCCTCGAGTTTCGAAGGATCGCCCTCGCCGTCCTTGAACAGGGCGAGGGCCTCCTCGCACGCCGCGAGATTCGGCTCGACGGTCGAATCCGTGTCGCCGTCGGCGATCTTCTGTTTCAGGAACTTGCGCGCTTCGCGCAGCATGTCGTACAGCGACCAGGGGTCGGCGGGGTAGCCTTTCGAGCTGTAGGCGTTGATTTCCTCGCCGATCGCTTTGAACTTGCTCGGGAGCGATTTGTAGAGCTTGTCGTTGTAGTCGATTCGCCGTACGGGCTTGTTGGTGGGGATGGCGACGACTTCGAGCTTGTAGATCTTCATGAACTCTTCGGATTCGGTCATCGCCGTGCCGGTCATGCCGGCGAGGCTGCCGTACATCTTGAAGAGGTTCTGAAGCGTGATCGACGCGAGCGTGTAGGTCTGCTGCTTGACGCGGACTTTCTCTTTCGCCTCGACCGCCTGGTGCAGGCCGTCGGACCACTGCCGGCCGTGCATCATGCGGCCGGTGAACTCGTCGACGATGATGATCGTGTCGTCCTGGACGACGTATTCCTTGTTCACCTGGTAGCAGACGTGGGCCTTGAGGGAGTTGTCGATGTAGTGCGGCCAGTTCATGTTCTTCGAGTCGTAGAATGACCCGACGCCGAGTTCCTGCTGGGCCGCCTTCGCGCCGTGTTCGGTCATGTGGCAGGATTTTCGGTCGAGTTCGGCGACGAAATACTGCGTGAAGCCGATGGCCTCGGCCTCGTCGCTGGTGAGCCACATCGGATCGGCGCGGAATTTCTTGATGCCGCTGCGAAACTTCGCGTCGTCCTTCTGCCCCTTCGACGCGTTCTGCTCGACGTCGTCGATCTTTCGCGAGAATTCGCGGACCGACTGCTCATGCCGCCGCAGCAGCGACCGGGCGAGCTGATCGGCCACCTGGTAGATTCGCACGTCGTCGTCGGCGGCACCGCTGATGATCAGGGGCGTGCGCGCCTCGTCGATCAGGATTGAGTCGACCTCGTCGACGACCGCGAAATCCTGCCTGCCCTGGACCTGCTCGGCCGTGGACATCTTCATGTTGTCGCGCAGGTAGTCGAAGCCGAACTCGCTGTTGGTGCCGTAGGTGATGTCGCAGGCGTAGGCGCGCTGGCGTTCGACGGCGCCGGGGCCGTAGGAATCCATGCTGGAGAGGATGTATCCGACGGTGCAGCCGAGCAGTTCGAAGATCGGCGTACAGAACTCGGCGTCACGCTTTACGAGGTAGTCGTTGACGGTGACCATGTGGACCTTGAGTCCCTGGAGCACCTTCATGTAGTTGGCGGCGTAGCAGACGATGGTTTTGCCTTCGCCGGTCCGCATTTCCGCGACGTTGCCGTCCTCGATGACCTTCGCGCCGATCATCTGGCATTCGAACTGGCGATGCTCGCGGGCTCGCCGCGAGGCCTCGCGGACCAGGGCGTAGGCCTCGGGGCGGATCTCGTCGAGGGTCGCGCCGTCGGCGAGCCGCTTCTTGAGTTCATCCTTCTTTGCCTTCAGCGCTTCGTCGGAGAGCGTCCGGACCTGCTGGTCGAGGGGATCCACGTCAGCCCGCACGAAATTGCGGAGGCTGATGACGATGCGGTCGTTGCGGCTCGGCATGACGCCGTACAGGAACCAGCCCATGTACGAAAGCCAGACCACGCCCACTCCGCTCAGGATCGCAGACATGATCTCCGGGCGGGCCCACGGAAGGATCGACGTCGGCCCGATGATCAGAACCGCGATCGTCGCGGCCAGGAGCAGGGTCAGCAGCCCGGCCCCCTGGAGCCGCAGCTTCGCCTTGCGAAGGCGGTCCCAGAAGACGGCGGAAGGGTCGACTGCATCGCGGAGGATGTCGGTATCGCCGGCGAACAACAGCGAAATCATTCAAAAGCCCTCGGGCGCCGCGGCCGCCCAGGTGCGGCGGCGCGGAACCTCCCCTGCCCGACGCCGGGCGCAAAACGCCTTCGGCCCGGCTCGGACGTGAATCGGGGAGTATACCCCTGCCTCACGCGGCGTGAAAACGAGGTTCGCCCGCCACAACTCGTGTGCACGGGTACAGTTTGGATCGTGCTTCGAGCGCCCCTGCCCGCAACCGGCGGGCACGGCATAGTGGTTCGGGCGTCCCTGCCCGTATTCTGCGGGCAGGGACGCCCGCACCACTCGAACAGAGGCCCGCGCCACCCGTCAGCGGGGAGCGACTCAGATGTCCTCGAACAGGGCCTCGACGAACTGATCGGGATCAAACGGCTCGATGGCGTCGATCGTCTCTCCGAGCCCCACGAACTTCACCGGGATGTCGAGCTGATCGCGGATGCCCACGACCACGCCCCCTTTCGCCGAGCCGTCCAGCTTCGCGAGCATCAGCCCCGTCACCTTTACGACCTGCGAGAAGATTTTCGCCTGGTTGATCGCGTTCTGGCCGATCGTCGCATCCAGCACGAGCAGGACCTCATGCGGGGCGTCGGGGATCTTCTTCTGGATCACGCGCTCGATCTTGCCGAGTTCACGCATCAGGTGGTCCTGCGTGTGAAGGCGTCCGGCCGTGTCGATGATGATGTAATCCACCTTCCGCGCGAGGCCGGCTTCGCAGGCGTCGAATGCGACGGCGGCGGGATCGCTGCCGGACTGGTGCTTCACGATGTCGACGCCGCAGCGCTGGGCCCAGATCGTCAACTGGTCGATCGCGGCGGCGCGGAACGTATCGCACGCGCCCAGCAGCACGCTCGCGCCCTGTTTTTTCAGGTAGTTGCAGAGCTTGGCGACGCTCGTGGTCTTGCCCGAGCCGTTGATCCCCACGACGAAGACCACGGTCGGGCCCGAAGCCGCGCGCTTGAGCGACCGGTCGCCCGCGCTCCAGGTGGACGCGATGCGGGCCTTGAGGAAGGGCAGAATCTCCTGGGCCTCGGACAGCTTCCCGGCTTTCCAGGCCGTGCGGATTTCGTTCTGTAGGCTCGCAACGGCCCGCGGCCCCATGTCGCCGGCGAGCATCGCATCCGCCAATTCGTTCAGCAGGGCATCGTCGATCTTCCGGCCGAACGCGAACACGCGGCGGAAGCCGGAGACGATCTTGTCGCGCGTCTTGGCCAGACCCTTCTTGAGGAGGTCAAAGAGCCCCATCCCGGTCACCTCGTTTCGTCCAGGGGGCGGCATTCTACCGGCTTGGGCGGACGGGATCGCGCCGGCCGCGTTCGGGGTGTCTCCGCGGCGCATGAATTGCCGATAATCTGTTGGTGGATGCGGCCTGGATGCCGCGAGTACGTCATTCTGTTGGAGAACTGCCGATGCACCGACTGCTTCTATCCGCCAAGGGAGCTCTCGTCACCGTCTCCGCCGGGATCGTCCTGGCGGCGAATTCCTGCCTCCCGCAGGACTATTTCGCGACGCTGGCCGGCGAGGTCGTCAGCCAGACGGTCGCGGACGTGCTGGCCCGGTTCATCGAAGCCCTGTTTGAGCAGAGCGCGGCGGCCTGATCGTGTTTTTCCGCACCCTTGCGCGATTTTCAGCATGCACCGACTCTTTCTGACCGTGGTCATCGTCCTGACGGCGCCTGCCGCGGCGGGACCAAGCTTCCATACGACCTCGCTGCCCCGCTACGAGGCCTGGTATTCATCGGCCGGGACGCTTTCCGCGGCGCGGCTGCTCCTGACGGCGACGCAGGAATCTCAGCCGGCCGCAAGTTCACCGGCGTCGGCCCCGGCGACGGAGCCCGCCGCGCCCGCGACGGCCGAGGAGGCGCTGGGGGACGAGGAGGAGGAGGACTCGAAGCCGCCGTGGCTGAGGCCATTCAGCTTCGACATGACGTATTCGCTGTATTCCGACTACGTGTGGCGCGGGATCAACCTATCGGAGTATGAGACCGAGGGCAGCGAGGCGCCGAATCACCAGCTGACGACGACGCTCGACGTCGATCTCGGAAAGTTCTTCAACCGCAAGGCGGACGGCGAGTTCGGCGTCTTCAGCTTTGAGGCGTTCTTCGAGTGGTACGCGCACCAGGTCGACATCGACCCGGTCTACGGGGCGCGAAACCTCCAGGAGGTCGACTACACGCTGACCTATGCGTACGAGGTCAAGCCGATCTTCACTACGTTCTCGACGGGCGTGATCTTCTACACGTACCCGAAGCACAAAGAGATCGCGACGGAAGAGTGGTTCTTCCGTGTCGAGCACAACGATGCGTGGATGTGGAAGTGGCTGTGGCCGGAGAATGAAGACGGGATCGTGAATCCGTACGTCGCGTACTGGCAGGACACGCACCTTGTCGCGCCGGGGTCCTGGATCCAGTTCGGCTTCAGCCATGACTTCGAGGTGACGCCGAGCTTCACGCTCACGCCGGCGATCGACTTCGGAATCGAGCACAACTGGCTTCAGCCGACGCTCGGGCTGGAAGGCAAGGGGACGAATTTCGCGAATGTGCAGTACGGGCTGACGCTCGAGTATGACCTCACGGAGCTGATCGCGCTGGACAAGTGGGGATACGGATCGGTGGTCCTGAGCGGCTTCCTCTTCTACAGCGACGCTGTCGGCAACCCCGCCCAGAACGACTGGCTCAACGACGAGCTGTACGGCGGCATGTCGGTCGGCTGGTCCTTCTGACGCCCCGGCCGTGGGCGCCTCATCCTCCGAAGATCGGGAAGTCGAGGCCTGCGTTGAGCAGGAGCAGCATCACTACGCCGCTCGACAGCGGGATGGAGAAATTGTCATCGACCTTGAAATCGCCGAAGCGCAGGGCGAGGGCCTCGGCGATCGTCGCGGTCGCCGCGCCGGCGAGACCGACGAGGGGATGCGCCGGGAGCTGCCAGAGGGCGATCGCGACGGCCGAGAGAAAGAAGGCGGAACTGCCGGCGACGCTTTTGCCGAGGAAGCGCCACGTGCCCCCGAACTTGATGCCGATCAGCGAGGCCAAGGCGTCTGAAATCGACATGAAGAGCAGTGCCGTGATCGCGATCTTCTGCGGGAACAGCGCGATCATCAGCAGGACCGAGATGACGACATACGTCGCGCCGGTGAAGAGGCGCTTCTCCTCGCGGCGCATGATGCTGCCCAGCCAGCGCTGAATCCAGGCCTCGACGGCGGGAACGAACTGCCGCGCGGTCTCAACCGTGAGCGCGAAAGCCACCAGCGGGACCATCACCCAGAGCATGAACTCGCAACTCGTGTAGTGATACACGAGCGGGAAGATCGCCGAACTCAGGTGGATCGCCTTGCGGCCGACCTCGTCCCAGTAGGTCATGGCCGGACACTATACCGATTTCCGCGGTGGGGACTGCGAAACGAATCACGTCGGGGCAGTCTCCGCGCGTTGCGGCGCCGGGGACGGCAGGTCTGTCACCGGTCCGGGAGGACGCGACGAATCCGGGACCGCCGGGATTTCCGCGCGCGTTCGCAGTTCGTCCGCCCGGGCAACGGCGATGCGCAGGGCGCGGCGTGCGCGGAGCGAGTCGAACGTAAAGAGCGCGAGCGCCGACCAGACGAATGCAAAGCACACGGCCTGCCCGGCACCAAACGGCTCGCGAAACACGAGTACCGCGATGAGGAACTGCCCCGTCGGCGAGATGTACTGGAGCAGGCCCAACAGCGTGAGCGTCAGGCGGCGCGCAGCGGCCGTGAACGCAAGCAGCGGGAGCGATGTCACCGGGCCCATGCCCACCAGCGCCCAGCTCAACCACGCCGGCCCGGCCAGGAAGGCCGCTTCGCCGCGGTTCATGAGAAACCCGAGGTAAAGCAGCGCGGCCGGGGCGAGGATGAGCGTCTCGACGGTGAGGCCGGTGAGGGCATCCACCGGCGCGAGTTTTCGCACAAAACCGTAGAAACCGAACGAGATCGCGAGAAAGAGGGCCAGGCCCGGAAACTGGCCGAGCGAGATCGTCAGGTAGAGCACGCCGACGGCCGCGAGCGCGACGGCGATCCATTGCAGGCGACGGAGGCGCTCGCGGAGGAAGACCGCGCCGAGCAGCACGTTCAGGAGCGGGTTGATGTAGTAGCCAAGGCTTCCCTGGAGCGTCTGGCCGGAGGTGACAGCGTAGATGTACCCCAGCCAGTTTCCCGCGATGAGCGAGGTCGACAGGAGCGCCGTCCCGAGCACGCGGCGGTTGCGGAAGACGGCGGCGACCGCGTCCAGCCGGCCGACCAGCGCGAGGAGTCCGGCCATCAGGAGCACGGACCAGATGACGCGGTGCGCGAGCACTTCGACGGGGCTGACGCCGGTGAAGAGTTTGAAGTACAGCGGGGCGAACCCCCACAGGAGGTAGGCGGTGAGTCCGTAGATCACGCCGTCGGCTTCGCGGGGGCGGGTCATGCGGGGGTGTACGCGATCGGGGCGGCGGGGTTCGTGAACATCGACACCATCCGGGGATTGTAGCCGCCCGGCGCCGGGCGGCTTCGCACGGACTCGGGCCGGGCCGGGCAGCCCTCCCGCGGCCGTCGGGGTACCGGGCGGACCGCGGCCCTGCGCGGAATGGCGCGAACGGTGCGCGTTTTTCCGAAGGGGGGAGTTGGCGGACGGGGTCGGCGCGTCGCGGGCTCGATCGGGCGACGGATGGCGGCGTATGCGCGCGGCACGGGGGTTGCCGCGAACCGTGCAGAAGGGGATGCCGGCGTGGGGACATTGTCGCCCAACACGCCGTTTTCGCAGGGGGCGGGCCAACCGAGACGGGTCATGTCCCGCGGTCGTCAGGCCGCTCAGTCCGTTGCCGCGAATCGTCGCGGCTTCCATTCACATCACATCCGCAATCGAATCGAGGAATCAGCCATGCATCGATCGCACTCACACCGCGCACTTTCATTCTGGACTTTCGTCGTGCTGGCGGCCGGACCGGCGACGCAAACGGTCGGTCAGACCAATTCGTATGTCCCTGCGGCGGGCGGAAACTGGAGCGCCGCGGGAAACTGGAGCCTGGGGCACTGCCCGATCGGCAACGAGAGCCCGTACATCATCGCGGGCACGACGGCCCACAAGACCGTGCTGTACGACTGGAGCGGATTGTCGAATTTTCCGCTGCTCAAGCTCGATGGCAGCGCGACGCACTATGCGCTGCTGCACCAGCCCGATCGCGTGCTGACGACGACAGACGAGCAGATTGGAGGCTCGGGTGACGCGTGGCACTGGGTCGAGGGGCCCGCGTTCGTCTGGGTGAACAACATTCTCTACGTCGGGTATTCGGGCACGTCCGACACGGACCAGGGACATTTCTATCTTCAGACGGTGTATGACCTGAGCGCGGGGCTCTATGTCGGCGATCTGTGCTATGTCGGCTACAACTCGGCGGGTGAATTCGATCACCAATCGGGTTTTTCGGACGTTGGCCGGCTGTATGTCGGGCAGAATGCCGAGGGCATCTATCGCCTTCGCCCCGCGGGCGGCAATGGGCAGTTGACGGTGCAGGGGCAGTTCGTGATCGGCAACGGCGACGTG
Source organism: Planctomycetota bacterium (assembly GCA_045863555.1). GTDB lineage: Bacteria > Planctomycetota > Phycisphaerae > UBA1845 > Fen-1342 > JACRLV01. The sequence goes on from BTUU01000006.1 coordinate 112,490, forward strand.
GGCACCGTCGAACAGTCGAGTGGGACGCTCCGACAGATCGGCACGAACGGGATCATCATGGGCCTCAACACGGGCGGCTCGGGCACATACCTGATGCGCGGCGGCACCGTGAACGTCGACCACATCTCGCTGGCGTGGAACGGCGATGCGTTCTTCACACAGAGCGGCGGCACGGTGAACGTGACCGATGACATCAACATCGGCTGCCAGGGCACGCACCCGCAGAGGACCTGGTACAAGCTCAACCAGACGGATGGGACGGCTGAATTGAACGTCGGCGGCAATCTCCTGGTCGGCGTTCAGACGCTCGGGAAGTACGAACAGGAAGGCGGGACCGCGACAGTCACCGGCAACATCGAGATCTGGGACGGCAGCGATGATCCGGGGTCGTCGAGCTACCTCTACATGGGTCTCAACGCGGGGATGCTCGAAGCGGACGGCCTGCTCAACCATTCGGGCTTTTTCGACCAGGACGGCGGCGTGCTCGAGGTGTGGACGGGCGTGAATGATTCGGCGCAGGGAATGAACCTCGACAACAACGCCGACTGCCGCATCCGGACGCTGACGAACAACGCCGGGACGATCACGCTGTGGCGGAGCGCGATCCTGCGCGGGCCGTATGCGTTCGGCACGAACTACTGGATCTGCGACTTCACGAACAACGCCACGTTCCAGATGGGCAGCGCGGCATCGGACGGCGGGTCCTTCCGCGGCGTGCTCGTGAACAACGGGACGTTCATCTACAACCAGGGCGATTTCAGCACGAGCACGCTCGACAACGCCGGCACCGTCACGCTGAACGCAGACTTCACATGCCGGCGCCTGCTCAACCGATCTGCGGAGCTGGTGATCCCGACGGCGCGGTGGATTCATGCGGACGGCGCGGGGTACCCGAGCGCGGTCGAGAACAGCGGCGTGCTGACGATGCGCGCCGGGTCGCACCTTGATGTCGGAACGAACCGCGTGGCGAACAAGGATCGGATGCACGCCGGCGGCCCAGCGGCGACGCCCGCGACCATTCATGGCGATCTCGACAACGACAATTTCCTGCTGCCGAGCGACGGCACACTCGTAGCGGGCGGCCAGCTCGTCGTCACCGGCGATTACGGAGCGGCCGAGAGCGCGGAAGTGCGCATCCGGCTGAGGGGCACCGCGTCGACCGAGTACGACCGGCTGACGATTCAGGGCGCGGCACGGCTCGCCGGCACGCTCGACGTGCGGCTGGCGCCCGGATTCGTGCCGGAGCTGGGCGATCGATTCTTCCCGCTGGCCTGGGCCTCCCGGACGGGATATTTCAGCCCGGTTCGGTTGCCGGCGCTGGCCCCGGGGCTGATGTGGAACGTGAGCTACGGCTCGACGCAACTGCGCCTGGCGGTCGTTTCTGCGCCGGCGTGCCCCGGGGATCTGGACGGCGACGACGACGTCGATATCTCCGATCTCGCCGTGCTGCTGTCGAACTTCGGCACGCCCGGCGGGGCGAATCCGTCCGACGGTGATCTCGACGGGGACACGGACGTCGACTTGTCCGACCTCGCGGTGCTTCTGGGGCGGTTCGGCGTCACCTGCTGAGCCGGCGACTCACGAGAGTCCTGCGATGCCCGGCCGGGGAGGCCGACTTCTTCCCGGCCGGGCGAACCGGCCGCGCAACAGCCGCGCTTCAGCGGCGTGGGGTCGGATTCCCGCCGGGCTTCGGAAAATCGTCACCAAAGACGATAAGATCAGCAGTATCATCCGCTTCGGGAACGGAGGCTGCATGATCTCCAGGTATGTTGGGGGGGCGTTGGGGCTCCTGCTTGTCGCGTCTTCGCCGGGGCAATCCATCGGCGCGGGGTTCCTTTCGAGTCCCCGTCCGTCCGATCTTTCGCCCTCCACGCGGGTCGGGCGGGTCGCGGGCGGTGCGACGGGCCCGTCCGCGCCGAGCGCGCGCAGTGCGGGGGGGTACTCCGGACCGACGGGGTCCAACCTGCCGGCGTTCCGCGGCTTCGGGACCGGGATCGACCCCGACTACGACGCGTACAACCGGGCGTTCCGGCCGTCGATGGCGCGGCGCTGGTTTCCACGGACCAACCCCGGCTCGCTGATCAACGCGCGGGAGGGGGTCGCAACGGTCAGCGATTTGTACATGGTGACTGCGCTCGCGCAGGCGACGTCGATGGACATCCCGCTGATCGGCTGGGAGTCTCCCCGGCTGCCACTGGAACAGGGCCGAGTGTACGTGCCGCCGGGCGACGCAAGCCCGTTTCACCAGTTTTTCCGGGTCGCGCCCATCCGTGAGATCGAGGCCCCGCTGATCGAGACCCACCTCTCGGCGGCCGACCGGATGGGCGTCATCAATCAGGGCTATATCGACGACCTGATGAGTCGGGCAAAGGCCGCATTCAAGGACGGAACGACGCCGGCGATGACGGGCCGGGAAGAATATCTCGCCAAGGCGATGGACCTCTGCGACATCGTGCGGGGCGTCGGCCAGGGTCGCTGGGAGGCGACGATGCTGCATCTGCACGCGTCGCTGCTGAAACAGGGGCCGGAACGGGCGGCGTACGATCTGGTGGAACTCGCGAAATCGAATCCGGACGTATTCAAGACGCGGCCGGATTTTTCGGCGTATTACGGCGACGCGAAGACGTTTCTTGAGGAGCCGTTCAAGGATTTCATGCGGCGGGTTGAGGTCTCGCAGCCCCGGATTTCGACGTCGCTGGTGCAGGCCTACTGTGCGTGGGTGGTCAATGATATGCAGCGGCTTCGGCTGGCCCTGGGCCGCGTCGATGACATGAATCGTGCCGATAAGAACGATGCGGACATCGACCGGGCGCGGCGGGCGATGCTCGGCGCATTCGCGACGGATACCGCGGCCGCGCCGCCCGCCCAGCCGTGACCGGGTCCGGCGTCAAGGGGCCGGCTGCGGCAGACAAGCAGAAATCAGCGATGGAACGAGAGCAGGAATCGACGGGCGGGAGTTTTCGGGGGTGGGCGCGGGGCAACCCGCTGCTGCTGTCCGGTGCGGCACATCTCGTACTGTTTGCGTTTTCGTGGCTGCTGGCGTTTGGGTTCGCGTACAACTTCGGGCGGTTCAACGAGTGGGTCGGTCCGTTCTTCCTGCCGATGCTGCCGATCGTGGTGGGGATCAAGTTCACGGCGTTCGCGGTGCTGGGAGCGATCCGGGGCTCGTGGCGGTACGTCAGCATGCGCGACGTGCTGCAGGTGACGAAGGCGGCGTGGTGGGGGTTCGTCGGGATCTTCGTGTTTTACTACACGATGCAGAACCTGCACCTGCTGGGCGTTCAGTTCGACTTCTTCGGCGAAAAGGACTTTCCGGATTCGGTGCTGCTGCTGGATTTCGCGGGATCGATCGCGATGATCTCGGGCGCGCGGCTGGCCGTCCGGCTCTATCACGAAGAGATTCAGCCGGTTGCGGAGGGGGCGGTTCCGAAGCTGCTCATCCTCGGCGCGGGCAACGCGGGCGAGAACGTCGTCCGGGAAATCAACCGTCAGCCGACGCTTCAGTATCGGATCGCCGGTTTTCTGGACGACGACCGCTCCAAGCACGGGTCGATCATTCACGGCATCGAGGTGCTCGGCTCGATCGCGGAGGTCAAATCGATCTGCGCGGAGCACGCGATCGATGAGATTCTGATCGCGATGCCCTCGGCGACCAAGCAGCAGCTGCGCCGGGTCGTCGACGTCTGCCAGGGCACGAACCTGCGCTTCAAGACGCTGCCCGCGCTGACGGACCTGATCGCCGGGCGGGCGCAGGTGCAGCAGATCCGCGACGTGGAGATCAATGACCTGCTGGGGCGGGCTCCGGTCAGGCTCGAAGCCGATCAGATCGGCGCGTTCCTGGCCAACCGGGTCGTGATGGTGACCGGGGCGGGCGGGTCGATCGGCTCGGAGATGTGCCGTCAGATCGCCGTGTTCAAGCCGCGGGAACTGCTGCTGGTCGAGCAGGCGGAGCAGAACCTGTTCGAGATCGACCGCGAGCTGCGGGCGAAATTCCCCGATATCAACGTGCTCCCCTTCATCGCGGACATTGCCGACGCCGGCCGCATGGAGGCGATTTTCGCGACCCGTAAACCGACGGCCGTCTTTCACGCCGCAGCGCACAAGCACGTGCCGATGATGGAAGGCAACCCGGGCGAGGCGGTGAAGAACAACGTCCGCGGGACGATGACGGTCGCCGCCGCCGCGAGCCGCCACGGGTGCGAAAAGTTCGTGATGATCTCGACCGACAAGGCCGTGAACCCGACGAGCATCATGGGCGGGTCGAAGCGGCTGGCGGAGATGTACATCCAGGCGCTGAACGAGCGGGTCAGCACGGAATTCATCACCGTGCGCTTCGGAAACGTGCTCGGGAGCAGCGGCTCGGTCGTGCCGATCTTCAAGGACCAGATCCGCAAGGGCGGACCGGTGACAGTGACGCACCCGGAGATGGTCCGCTACTTCATGACCATTCCCGAGGCGGCGCAGCTGGTGCTCCAGTCCGCGTCGATGGGCAAGGGCGGCGAAATATTCGTGCTCGACATGGGCGACCCGGTCAAGATCGTCGATCTCGCCCGCGACCTGATCACGCTGTCCGGGTTCCGGCCCGGCGAAGACATCGAGATCGTCTTCACGGGGATGCGGCCGGGCGAAAAGTTGTACGAAGAGCTGTCGATCGAAGGCGAGGACGTCTCGCGGACCACGCATCCGAAGATCGGCATCTGGCAGCATCGGACGGAGAATTGGGACACGCTCGTGCCGGCGCTTGAGGGCCTGATCGCGGAAGCGGACGGGCTCGACCGCGACGGACTGCGGCGGCGGCTCAAGACGCTGGTGCCCGAGTTCTATCTGGAAACCCCGCCTCCGCTCACCAATGGCTCTTCGGCGGGCGCGAAATCGCCCACCCGGCCGAACGACCTCGGCCGCGACGCGGGGCCCGCGCTGCCGGGACTCCCGGCCGACGCGTAACTCGGCTACGCTCCTGCCTGCATGGCCCGCGACCCGATCCGCGACGGCGCCGAACCGCGGAAGATTCTGATCATCAAGCCCAGCTCACTGGGAGACATCGTCCACGCGCTGCCGGTGCTGCATGGATTGCGGGCCCGGTATCCGAGCGCGCACATCGCCTGGCTGGTCGGGACGAGCTTTGCCTCGCTCCTGGAGGGGCACCCGCAGATTAATGAACTGATCCGGTTTGACCGGGCGCGGTTCGGGCGGATGTGGCGGAGCCCGGCGGTCTTTCTCGAATTCTGGCGGTTTGTCGGCGAGATCCGGCGGCGGCGGTTTGACCTGGTCGTCGATCTTCAGGGGCTGATCCGCAGCGGGCTCATGGCGTGGCTGAGCGGTGGGTGGAGCGTCGGTTTCGCCGAGGCACGCGAACTGGCGTGGGCGTTCTATTCGCGGCGCGTGCGGCCGGCGGCGTCGGCGGTACATGCGGTCGAGAGAAATCTCGCGATTGCGGCGGCGTGCGGGGTTACGATCGACCGGCCGGCGTTCGACCTGGCTGTGACGGATGCGGAGCGGGAGTCGGCGCGGGCGCTGCTTGGAGCCGGCGGGCTCGGGCGGGCGGACGCGGCGTTCCTGGCCGTACTGCCGGGGGCGCGGTGGGCGAGCAAGCAGTGGCCGCCGGCGCGGTTTGCGGAGCTGATCGACCGGCTCGCGGCGGAGGGTCGGCCGCGATGCGTGCTGCTGGGCGCGCCGTCGGAGCGGGGAATTGCGGATACGATCGTCGGGGCGTGCGAATCGCCGCCGGTGGACCTGGTCGGGCGCACCAACCTGCGGCAGCTCGCGGCGCTGCTCGACTTGAGTGAGCAGGTGATCTGCCTGGATTCGGGGCCGATGCACATCGCGGCGGCACTGGGCAAGCCGCTGGTGGCGCTCTTCGGGCCGACGAACCCGGCGCGGACGGGGCCGTACTCGGCGAGAGCGCGGGTTGTCACGCATCCGGTTCCGTGCGCTCCCTGCTACCGGCGCGTCTGCCCGCTGGGGCACCAGGATTGTCTGGTGCGGCTCGACGCTGCACAAGTCACGGCGGAACTGCAAAAACCGTGTGAGGCGCGGTCGCCCGCGCGGTAGGATACATGTATGGGGATGTTTCAGGTCAAGGTGACGATCGCGAACCCCGGTGATCCCGCGCGGGCGTTTGAGGAACCGTTCTGGGTGGACACGGGGGCCCTTTACAGCTTCGCCCCGGAAGACCGGCTGCACGCGATCGGCATTCAGCCGAGATTCACTCGGGATTTCGTACTCGCAGATGGCAAGAAGGACCGGCGTCTGGTCGGAGAGGCGGCACTTTCGATTCAGGGCACAAACGAGACGATCACGTGCCTCGTCGTGTTTGGTCCGCCCGGGTCGCTGTTCCTGCTCGGCGCGACCGCGCTGGAGAACTTTGGAGTTCAGGCCGATCCGACGGCCCAGCGGCTGCGCCCGATTACGGCGGTCATCGGGACCGCGCTGGCGACCAGACAGACTGAACCGACGTCAGAATGATGACGCTCGCGGCTCGAGTGCGACGTCTGCTGGCCGTCACGCTGGTTGCGGCGGTACCGGTATTCGCCGGGTGTGTCGACCTCGCTGCAAAGGCCATCGCCACTTCTCCCAATCATGGCAAGTCGATCGACATCCGGCGGCGACCGGACAAGGCCGCACTCCACAAGCGCGGCGTCGCGGACGCATTCCGAGTCGAGATCGATCAGCCGAAGGCCTCGCTATCCGTGTGGATTGTTGATCCCCCACTCATCCGAGGCGAGTCACCCAAGCCGCGGGCGACGATTCTCTTTCTCCACGGGATCTTCGCCCGCAAGGAGCTGATGCTTGAAACGGCCCGGAGTTTCGCTGCCGTCGGCTACCGCGGCGTTCTGGTCGACTCACGCGGGCACGGCGAATCCACGGGCGACTACCTGGGCTACGGCGCGCTGGAAGCGCGCGACTATTCTCGCGTGCTGGATGAACTCGAAAAACGCGGCCTGATCGCAGGGCGGGTGGGCGTGTATGGCTGTTCGTATGGTGCCGGTGTCGGCGTGCAGTTCGGGGCGCGCGATCGGCGCGTCTCGGCGGTCGTCGCGCTCGCGCCGTTCTCATCGATGCGCGAGATCGTGCACGACCGTGCCCGCTCGCTTGGTCTGCGGCTCCTCCTGTCGGAAAAGAGCGTCGATGCCGCCATCGCGCTGGCGTGTCAGCGTGCGGGAATCCCGCCCGAGGGCGCTGACGGCGTGGCGGCGATCCGGTCGCGCTCGGTGCCCCTGCTCGTGATTCACGGGCGGAAGGATTCGAACGATTCCTTACTCACACGGGGAGCGTCTGATCGCCGCCGCTGGGCCGAATGCGCGGCTTGTAGCGGTCGACAACGCGACGCATGAGAACTGGACGGCGCAGGGATTGCAGCTGCTCTGGCCGGAGAGTCACGCCTGGTTTGAGCGATGGCTCGTCACGGAGCCGTGAGCGTAAAAGCGCTCCCGGCGCCGCAGCGCGACGCGCGGCCGGCCCGCCAATGACTACGGCGATTTGACGGCCGAGGCGGAGTCGATCAGAGCGGTGATGTCCTTCGCGATCGCGTCGGGGAGCGGCGCGGGGGGCTTTTCGCGGAAGAACTTGAGCGTTTCGATCGCGCGGGCGCGGGTTTCACCGCGGAGTCGGGGCTCGACTTCGCCTCGGACCGCCTCCCAGAGCGTCTGAACCTCGACGCCGGTTCGGGCCGGCGCGAGGAGCGCGGCGGTTGCGTCGTCGTAGCGGTCATTGAGAAGGGCAATCCGGAGCAACTCGGCCGCCGCCCGGGCGACATCGGGCGATTTCGCGGCGAGCAGATCGTCGATCGCGGCGGTGGCGGCCTGGATCGCCTCGGGAATCTGGCCGGCGAGGGCCCGCTGGGCGGCAAGGCGCGTGCGGATGCCGCCGAGTTCGGCACGGTTGGCAGTGGCGGATGATCGGCTCTTCTCGAATTCGGAGAGCAACTCGAGGGTCCGCTGGGAGCGATCGGGCAGATCGACGGGTAGCCGGTCGAGCTGAACGGCTGCGTCCGTCCACCGGCGGGCGAGCAGGGCCGAGGAGAAGCTCTTCCAGGCGGCCTGTCGGACGGATTCCTCGGGCTCCTGCGCGGGGCTGAGGCGGCTGATGAGCGCCTGGAAGTGGGCATCGGACTGCGCCAGCGGGCCCAGCGTTTCGATCGCCAGGCGCCGGAGCGGGAGATCCGCATCAGCCACGAGCGGCGCGAGGACATCGGCGGCGGCGGAACGGGTGATCGCGGGGGCCGACGTGGAGGCGGCGGCACCGCCGTTTTCCGCGGGCGGAATGATCGCCGCGAGGCCCCGGAGCGCCTGCAAACGCAGTTCCTTGGGCGCGGCGGTGTCGAGGGCTTCGAGGAAGATCGGCCGGAAGCGGCCATCGGCCAGGCGCGTCATCGCCCGCAGCAATTCGCGACGCGAGGCGAGCGTGAGATCGCCGGGCTGCGCGTAGCGATTCAGCAGGGCCCGGGCGACGGTCTCCCGCGAATCCGCATCGAGAACTCCCGGCCGCTCGGCGAGGCGTCCCAGCGCGGTGACGGCTTCGTCGACCGCCGCGGACTCGGGCCAGCTCAGGATCGGAATGAGATTCCCGATCACGGATGCGTCGCCGACATAGCCGAGCGCGTAGATGAGCGCGACGCGGACCTCGCGGCTGGTCTCCGTGGAGAGCATCTGGAGGAATCGCGGCGCATCGGCAGGCGAGCGCAGGCTGGTGACGGTGCGGATGGCGGCGGCGCGGACGATGTCCTCGGGCGAGTCGATGAGCGCCCGGGCACGGGCGGCGATTTCATCGGAAACCGGTTTTCCGTCGGTCAGCTGGGTCTGGAGGAGTTCGAGGCCGGCGAGTCGAACGACGTCGCTCGTGTCGGCGAGATAGGCCGCAAGCAGCGCAGGGCGATCGCCCTCCGTCGCCCGAAGGTAGGACTCGCGGGCGACACCGGCGAGCCGGACCTCCAGGTCGCGCATGCGGCGCGACGTGGCGTCGTTCTGCCGGACGAGGCGGGAGATCTGAAGCTCCATCCAGACCGGGGAACTCACGCCCCCGTTCTCGCGCCACCAGGCTTCCGCGGCCGCGAAGTCGCCGCCGAACCCTTGCGCGGTAGCGCGCTCGATGGCGCTCAACGCGGCCCGGCGAAACGGGAATTCCGGGCGGGAGACAGCGTTCATCAGGACAGCGACGGCCTGCTGCGCCGTCATGCGGCCGAGCGCGTCGATGGCGGCGGTGCGGGCGGCCGCGGGTTGCTTTTCGTCCACCAGCAGTGTTTCGAGGCGGCTGATCGTGGCGGAATCGCCGAACGCGGCCAGTGCGGCGGCGGCGGCGGTGCGGAGTTCCGGATCGTCATCGCGGAGGACGCCGATCAGGGGTTCGACGAGGGACTCGTCAAGGAACTCACGGGACTCGCTGAGCGCCAAGGTCACGGCGAGGCGGGCGGGCTTTGCCCCACTGGTCAAAATCGTTGCGAGGCGGCGGGGCGCCTCGGGCCACCCCTGGCGGAGCAATTCGATCGTCGCGGTGCGCCGGGCCTGAACCGTATTTTGCCCCTCGACGACGGCCACCAGGTCGCGAAAACGCTGCTGGCTCGCGCCCGTCGCGCCGCCGCCCGATGGCAGGGTTTGCGCCCCGGCCGTGCAAGCGACGACAAAGACGAGGAGGCCGGGAGCGGCGCGGCGACGGGGCATTTCAGGATCCGTTCGGGACCGGTTTCGGTTCAATCCATATAGACCGGACCGATTATAGGGAGGTTTGCGGAGTCGGACATCCTGATTATCGGCAGAATTGATATTCGGGGTGCTTTTTGCGCGGCGTCGCGCGTTCATTCGCCGCGGGCCGATCTTTGAACTCGACCCGTTACAGCACCGATATCACAAGCGGCCGGCGGCGGCGCTTGAAGTCGCCGGGTCGCGATCGTATCCTTGGATGTTGCAGTGCCCTGGGTCCTTTGGAGACTCCCGATGAACCGTTTCGCTGCCGGTACGGCCGGCGCTCTCGCCCTTCTCTCGGTGCCGGTCGGCGTTGCCGGGCTGTATGAGGATCTGTTTCGCGGGCTCGACTACATCGTCACGCCGCTCGGCTCGCCGACGTTCGCGAGCGGGGATGGCGGCGCTCAGAACGGCGCTCGGATCGGCCGACTGCGGATCGTGCCCAATCGCCTGGGGCAGGGTTACCGACTGGAGATGGACCGGAACTTCGGCGTCGACACGCGCGGTCGTGCGGAAGTGTACGACCTCGGGCCCTTCGAGCTGGAACTGAACGGCTCGATGCAGGCGACGGCCGGATTCACATCCCGGTTCATGATGATCGGGAACACGGACATCACGTTTTCCGACCTCAACTATGCGATCCGGGAAAAGAGCGGTGCGCAGGACGTGTCCATTTTCGGCACGCTCAACGGCACCCAGCAGATGGAAGTGAACCAGTTCGGTTTCTACACGCTGACGCTCGACCTCTCGAATTCGAACTCGGTGGTCCAGATGGACGGGGTCGCGGTCGGCGGGACGCGCGAGACGAACTGGGATCTCGGCCCGATCAGCGTCAAGGGCAACATCTACTACGATGCGGCGCTGGCGGTGCTGGACACGTTCGGCGTGGACACGGACGGGCTGAACGACCTTTTCCCGAAGTCGCCGATCGACCGGATTTCGCAGGACATCCGCGACGCCCTGGCAGGCCAGGCGCGTGTGCTCGGCGAGCAGATATCGCTGGACTCGGCGGCCGGGATCGAGAATCCCGAGCTCGCGATGCGGGCGCGAGATTTCATGCACGAATTCGTGATCGCGGCGGGGGTTGGCACGGAGATTGATGGGACGTTTGTCGGGCCGAATGTGTCGGTGCCTGAGCCGGCGGCTCTGGCGCTGCTTGCGGCGGGCGGCGTGCTGCTGCTGCGCCGTCGCTGAATCGACCGCCGCGCTTTCTCGAGCGCGGGCGGCGGGATAGGATGCGAAATCCCCGGCGGCCGTGCCGGCGCGGTAGGAATGCGCGGCGTCAGGGGCACAAGAGGCCTGCATGCGTATCGCGGTTCCCCGGGAGATCCGGCCGGACGAGCGCCGGGTGGCGCTGGCGCCGGAATCGGTCAAGAAACTGGTCAAGGCGGGCATCAGCGTCGCGATCGAACACGACGCGGGCGTCGGCTCGTATTACTCCGATGACGAGTACATCGCGGCGGGGGCGAACGTCGTGGCCGAGGCGGGCGCGCTGCTCGCGGAGGCGGACTTCGTCCTGAAGGTCCAGGGGCCGCAGTTTGACGAGGCCAACGACCGGCACGAGACCGATCTGCTGCGCAGCGGCGTGAAGCTGCTCGCGTCGCTCAAACCCACCGTCAATCTCGACACCGTGAAGCGGCTGCTCCAGCGGGGCGTGACGGCGTTCTCGACGGATGCAATCCCGCGGACGACGCGGGCGCAGTCGATGGATGTGCTGTCGTCGATGGCGAATATCGCGGGCTACAGGGCCGTGCTGATCGCCGCCAACGAACTCTGCCGCTATTTCCCGATGTTCATGACGGCGGCGGGCACGGTGTTCCCCGCCAAGGTGTTCGTGATCGGCGCGGGCGTCGCGGGCCTCCAGGCGATCGCGACGGCGCGGCGGCTCGGGGCGAATGTCGAGGCGACGGACACGCGGCCGGTCGTCAGGGAGCAGGTCGAAAGCGTCGGCGGAAAATTCGTCGGGGTGGAGACGAGCGAAACCGCCCAGGACGCCGGCGGTTATGCGAAGGAACTCTCGGCCGACTTCTACAAGAAGCAGGGTGAGCTGATCGGCGAGCGCTGTGCGGCCGCCGACGCGGTCATCACCACCGCGCTGATCGGGGGCGTGAAGGCTCCGCGGCTCATCACGGCGGACATGGTCCGGAAGATGAAGCCGGGGTCGGTCATCGTCGACCTCGCGGCCGAGGCCGGCGGCAACTGCGAACTCACGGAGCCGGGCAAGACCGTCGAACGCCACGGCGTGAGGATCTGCGGGCCGCTGAATCTGCCGTCGGAGATGTCGATGCACGGCAGCATGCTCTACGGGCGGAATCTGACGACGTTCATTCTTGAATTCTGGAAGGACGGGGCGTTCCGGCTCGACCTCCAGGACGAGATCATCAAGGGAGCGCTGATCACGCACGCCGGGCAGGTGATGCACGGCCCGACGAAGGACGCGCTCGAGAAATCGAAGGGGACGGCATGATCCTCGCGGAAGGTTCTGCGCTCGAGCTGCTGACGCTGCTGAACCAGATCGTCGTGTTTGTTCTGGCGATGTTCGTCGGCTTCGAGGTCATCAGCAAAGTGCCGGCGACGCTGCACACGCCGCTGATGAGCGGCTCGAACGCGATCGACGGCATCAAGATCGTCGGCGCGCTGATCATCGCGGGCTCCGGCGGCTGGCTCGGCTGGACGATCGGCCTCATCGCCGTCACCGCGGGCATGATCAACGCGACCGGCGGCTTTCTGGTCACCGACCGCATGCTGCGCATGTTCAAATCAAGGTAAGGCAACCGATGCTCGACCTGCTCCTCGCGGAAACAACCTCCGCTCCCGCCTCGGCGCCCGTGGCGGGCGTCAGCGGCGACCTGCGGCTCTTCATCATCAATCTGGCGTACCTGGCCGCGTCGGCCTGCTTTATCTTCGGCCTGAGGCTCCTGAAGGCGCCGCGCAGCGCCCGCCGCGGCAACATGATCGCGGCGACGGGCATGGCCATCGCCATCCTGGCGACGCTTGTGCACCCGAACATCACACACGGCGGCTCCGGCAGCCTGCTCATCATCCTGGTCGGACTCGGGCTCGGCGCTGCGATCGGCGCGACGCTCGCGCTGAAGATCCACATGCGCGGCATGCCGCAGATGGTCGCGCTGCTCAACGGGTTCGGCGGTCTCGCGGCCTCGCTCGTCGGTCTGGGCGAGTACATCAAGGAAGACGCGCCCGCGGGCAACGTGCGATTCGCCGTCGCGATGTCCATTGTGATCGGCATGATCACGTTCACGGGCAGCCTGATCGCCTTCGGCAAACTCGAGGAACTCAAGTACAAGATCCTCGGCCAGCCCCTCTCCGGGCCGGTCATGCTCCCGCAGCAGAAGCTGATCAACCTCGGGGGCGGGCTTGTGCTGCTCGCCCTGATCCTCACGCTCGCGGGCCTCAGCAAGTACACGCCTATCGCCGTGATCCTCTACGTCCTGGCCGCGCTCTACGGATTCGCGTTCGTCCTGCCCATCGGCGGTGCGGACATGCCGGTCGTCATCGCCCTGCTGAACTCGTTCTCCGGTCTCGGGGCGGCGTCAACGGGTTTCGTCCTCAACAACAACGCCCTGATCATCGGCGGCTCCCTAGTGGGCGCGGCCGGTCTCATCCTCACGCTCGACATGAGCCGGGCGATGAACCGGTCGATCTTCAACATCCTCAAGGGCGGTTTCGGCGCTGCGCCCGCCGAGCCCGGCCAGGCGGCAAAAGCTTCCCAGACAATCCGCAAGATGGACGCCGACGAAGCGGCGATCCTGCTCGACGCCGCCCAACACGTGGTCATCGTGCCCGGCTACGGCATGGCGGTGGCCCAGGCGCAGCATGCAGTGGCGGAGCTGGCGGCGCAGCTCGCGAAAAAGGGCGTGAGCGTGAAATACGCCGTCCACCCGGTCGCGGGCCGCATGCCGGGGCACATGAACGTGCTGCTGGCCGAGGCGAACGTGCCGTACGAGCAGCTTGCGGATCTCGAGATCAATCCCGAATTCGCCCAGTGCGACGTGGCGCTGGTCATCGGGGCCAACGACGTCGTGAATCCCGCGGCGCGGCACGACAAGGCGAGCCCGATCTACGGCATGCCGATCTTCGACTGCGACAAAGCCCGCACGGTGATGGTCTGCAAGCGCTCGATGAACCCCGGCTACGCGGGCATCGAGAACGAGCTTTTCGGTCTGCCGAACACGGTCATGCTCTTCGGCGACGCGAAGGCGACGGTCTCGGAGATCAACAAGGCGCTGAAGGACATGTAGGCCCCGCCCGGGCGCGCGTTTGACGCTGCCGCCGATCGTCTCAAGAATGTCGCCGCGACTCAGCCGTACGATGCCGCGGAGATTCCCCATGAAATCGCACGAAGTGATGCAGTTCGCGATCGACCGGATCGGGGTCAAGGCGCTGGCCGCGCGCCTCAACCTCAGCACCGCGATGGTCTACAAGTGGTGCCAGGAGTCTCCGCAGGAGGATCCGACGAGTTCCGGCGCGCGGAATCCGCTGGACCGGATTCGGGAGATCTACGTCGCGACGCAGGAACCCCGGCTGATCAACTGGCTCTGCCACGAGGCGGGCGGATTCTTCGTGCAGAATCCGGAAGTCCCGCCCGCCACGGCGGACGCGCAGCTCCTGGCGACGACGCACCGGGTCGTTGACGAATTCGGACAAATGCTGACTGCCGTAAGCAGCAGCGTCGAAAACGACGGCCGGATCTCCCGGGACGAGGCGGAACGGATTCGGCAGTGCTGGGAGAATCTGAAGACGACGGCGGAGCGGTTCGTGATCGCGTGCGAGCGGGGATTGTACGGCGGTCGGAACGCGATCCGGTGAATTTGATTCACGCCATTCCGTTTTTTATCGGCCGCGCTGAAAAATAGGCTTGTAATTCGGCGCGCGGCCGGTGTACGATCGGCAGGTCCAAAGGGTGGGGGTCGGTGCCGATCACGCAGCTATCCTCAGTCACCGGCATTTTTCGAGTTCTCTTCGCAACAGTCTGAAAGGAGTCCAGTGATGCAGTTGTCCTCGTTGAAATGGGGCATTCTGGCCGCCGCGGGCGTCGCCGCGTCTGCCCCCGCGTTCGCGCAGTGCACGCCTCCGGCCACGGTCAACGGACCGGACGTGATCGTCGGCGACATGCCGAACGTCACCAATTACTCGAGCGTGGGCACGGTCGACGCGTTCTCGTTCGGCACAACCTCGTGCAACATCGGCAACGTCTGGCTGAACTGGATCGCAAGCACGAACCAGCACCCGGTGATCGGTCAGCATCTGTACAAGCTGAAGCGGATGCCCGACGGCTCGACGCGTTTTGAGCAGCTTGGCCAGTCGTGGCTCAAGCACGGGTTCTTCGCGCTGAGCCAGAATCTCTGCTGCTCGAACTGTTCAGCGACGGACGGGTCGCACCTGGGCGTCCACTGCTCGGATCCCTACACCTCGAGCCGCAACGGCACGCAGAGCAGCGCCGGCCCGAAGTGGCAGGTCAACGCGGCGACGGGCGTCTTCACGTATCCCCCGGCGAACCCGGCGTGGAACGGCTCCGTCGCGCGACGGCTTCAGGTGAAGGCCGAGGATCTCGAGGCCAGCTCGACGAACGTCCTCTACTTCATCGAGACGCAATACGTCACGAATGACGACGCGGCCGCGGGCAACAAGAACAACAACGCTTCGTACCGCCAGGTGACGATGTCGGGCAGCGGCTCGTCGTGGAACGCCGGCCTAACGGGCTCCACGCAGCGCACCATGCAGGGCGTCCGCGCCTGGGCGGCGAATGCGAATAACGTGAGCGTCAAGGACGTCGAGGTCGACGGCCTGATCCTGCTCGCTTTCCAGGTGACCGACATCGGCAACGGCCAGTGGCACTATGAGTACGTTGTGCAGAACATGAACTCGGACCGTTCGGTCGGGGCGGTCGCTTTCACTTGCCCGCCGGGCGTGACCATCACAAACATCGGCTTCAATGACGTCGACTATCACAGCGGCGACGGCATCGGCAGCCAGAATTTCAGCGGTACGGACTGGGCGAACTCGATCGGCGGCGGCGAGATCAGCTGGTCGACCGAGGCGTACGCGACCAACCAGAGCGCCAACGCGATCCGCTGGGGCACGTCGTACACGTTCCGCTTCGACGCGAACACGCCGCCCGGCCCGGGAACGGCGACGCTGACGCTCTTCAAGCCCGGTACGCCGACCTCGGCGACGATCACCGGCATTTCGACGCCGACCGCGCCGCCGGAGCCCAATCCGGGCGATGTCGACGGCGACGGCGATGTCGACTTGGCGGATCTGGCCGCCCTGCTTGCCAGCTATGGCCAGTGTGCGGGTGACGGCGGGTACAACGCGGCCGCGGATTTCGACGACAGCGGCTGTGTCGACCTGGGTGACCTGAGCATCCTGCTGTCGAACTACGGCGGGTAATCGGCGGCGTTCGGCAGTTCAGAATTTCGGAGCCCGGTGCGGTTTTGGGATTGCACCGGGCTCCGCCGTTGTTCTATCCTGCGCTGCGCGCCGTCGCTCCGACACACGGCCGCAAACCGGGGGGCATGCATGACTCGGCTTTCAGCATCGCTGGCGGCAATGGCCGCGGTGGCTTCCGCGGCCGGACAGACGCAATGCGGCGAACGGTCGGGGCCCGACCTTATCGCGGGTGAGCTTGGAAGCGTCGCGAACTACGCCGGAGACGGCATTGTCGACGCGCTCGCCGTAAATGTGACCTTCTGCAATCTCGGCACCGGCGGCGCCTCGTTCGCGGCATCAACGCCGGCGCACCCGGTCGTCGCGTCCGGGCTCTTTCGGTGGAGAGCGCTCGCCGACGGGACCGAGCGGTTCGAGCAGATCGGCCAGTCGTGGGTCTTCCACGCCTTTTCGGCGCTTCAGGGAGCGGCCTGCTGCCAGTGCACACCGATGGACATCGCCCACCTGGGGCCCGGATGCAGCTCGCCCGAATCTGCGTCGATCATGGGGACGCAATCGGCCCTCGGCCCGCGCTGGCAGGTCAATCCGTATTCCGGCACGTTCGCATATCCCCCCGCGAACCCGTCGTATTCGGGTTCGGTCGCGCGGCGATTGCAGGTCGCGGTTGCTGATCTCGCACCGAGCAGCAGCACGATTCGATATGTCCTGGAGCAGCAGATCGTCGCGGCGGATGACGCCGCCGCCGGGAATGCGATCAACAACAATAGTCATCGCCAGGCGACCGTGACCGGTTCCGCGGCCGCGTGGAATTTCTCGCTCACGTCCACCGTCCAGCGGCAGCGCCCCGCCGTGCTTGCGTGGCAGGATCTGAGCAGCCGGCCGGTGGACGTCGTGACCGTGTCTCCGGCCGACGACGGGACGATCCTCGTGGCCGCGCAAGCCGTGCAACTGCCTTCGGGCAACTGGCACTACGAATATGCCGTCCAGAACCTCACCAGCGATCGCGGCGTCGCCTCGTTCGAGGTCGCGCTGGCGCCGGGAGTGGCGGCTTCGAGCCCCGGTTTTCACGACGTCGCCTATCACAGCGGCGACGGACCCGGAAACGCCAACTTCGACGGCACGGACTGGCCGGTGACGCTCGAAGCCGGGGCCATCCGCTGGGAAACGCAGCCGTTCGGAGAGAATCCGGCCGCAAACGCGCTTCGCTGGGGCACGCTCTACAACTTTCGATTTGAGACGGACGTCGCGCCGATCCGGGCGGAGCGTGTGCGACTCGGGCTCTTCAAGCCGGGGGTCGGCTCGCACGTCACGGCGGGCCCGCTGCTCGTTCCGGGCGGGCGGCCGGGCGATCTCGACGCGGACGGCGATGTCGATCTGGCCGATCTGTCGCGTCTGCTTGCGAATTTCGGACTCTGCGCCGGCGATGGGGGATTCGACGCGGCGGCCGATCTCGACGGGGACGGCTGCGTGGCGATCGGCGATCTGACGATTCTGCTTGCGGCGTATGGGAATTGACGCCAGAATCAATGGAGCCCCGTCGGTAGCGAGCCACGGGGCGCGGGAGTCGCGCCGATGCGCAAGTTCCTCCGCGTGCTGCTTTCCACGGGTGTGCTGCTGCAATTCTCCACGTGCACCGCGAACCAGTCCGGTTCGTTCGGCACGGTGAACATCGGCGGCGGCGGGTTCGGCGCGAACTTCACCTGGAACAACTTCACCGGGGGCGGAGGCGGCGCCGGCATTCCCGCGTTCGGGCAGCCGTTCCAGTCCACGGCCGTCCCGGCGGGCTATCCGTACGGCGCGAACCCATAGCGGCGCCGTCCTGCCCCGACCACCGGGTGCGAAGGTCAACCGATGAACCGGCGCATCGCCTCCAGGGTCGCTTCGCTGAGATGGTGTTCCATGCCTTCGGCGTCGGTTTCGGCGTCGGCGTCATTTACGCCGAGCCTGCGGAGAAATTCGACGACGAGCCGGTGCCGCTGCTCGGAGCGGGAGGCGAGCGTGTCGCCGGATTCGGTGAGAAAAATCGAGCGGTAGGGCTCTGAGCGGACGAGCCCTTCTTTCTGAAGCCGGGCGATCGTCTTGGTCACGGTCACATGCGAGACGCCGAGCCGGGCGGCGATGTCGACCGTGCGGGCCTCGCCTTTTCCGCGGATGAGCTGGGCGATCAGTTCGACATAGTCTTCCGCGGTCTCGGAGGAATGATCGCGGCGGATGCGGTTGAATGATTCCGCCTGGCGCGTCACGCTCGCGTCCTTCGCGCCGCGTCGGCGCGCGCTAGCCGACCGACGAACCGATTTTCGATTTCCCGTTTTCTTCGCCATCGCCCCGTCCCCGAAGCCGCACACGGCAACTCTTACTGCGCCCGCAGGATCACCACAAACGTGATCGTCCGCTGCGGCGTCCACTCCGGTCCGCTGTAGCCCGCATCCCAGAACCGGTAGCCGACGTTGTCGCGGACCAGGTTGTTCTTGTCGCTCGTCCACGTGTCCCGCACAGTGGTGTCGTCATCGAGGATGCGGGCCACGTTCGTCGACCGGTCGGAGAGCGCATCGGCGAAGCGGAGGGCCTTGGACTCCGCGCCGATCCGCACGGTCGGCCGGGGCGACGGGCTCGTCCATTCGCACACGAGCGAGGGCAGCGGCCAGATGCCGACGCGGCGGTACGCAAAGCCGCCTTCGGGCAGGCGCTGGGCGTCGAGCAGATCGCGCAGGCTGGTGCAGTTCGCGGGGGTCTCGCGGGCGCGCAGATTCGCGACGCCGGCGACCGGGCGCTGACGGAACTTGACGGCCTCCCAGCGGACATACCAGAGCGGGCCATCGGGGGCGACCATCAGCCCCAGGCTGCCGCCCGCGCCGGCGACCTGCGTTCCCAGCGCGGCGCCGAGGAGGCGCTCGCCGTTGGCCTCGTCGGCGAAGTAGGTCCGCACGGCCCGGGCCGTGGCGAGCTGTGGGAGCGATGCCGCATCGACGGCGAGCCAGACCGCGGACGACTTCACGCGTCCGGCTTCGTCCGATTGCCAGCTCACGCCGTAGATGCCCGCCGACGTCTGGATGTACTCGACGAAGATATTCGGCACGCGGGCATCGGCACCCGCGGGGTCATCCATCAGCCGGCGCAGGGCCGTCGTCGCCGCCGCGACGCCCGCGCCGCTGCCGAGGCCGCCAATCGGGCGCACATCCGCCGCGCCGCCGAAGACGTCGGCACGCTTCACCGCCGCGACATCACTGAGCACACCATCGAGTTCGTTCAGATCAACGGTTCCGGCGCGGGCGGCGGCGGCCAGCCGCTGGGCCAGCAGTTCGGCGGGGCTGGCGGTCGCCGTCTTCGCGGTGAATTGACGATCATACGCGAGTGTCGCGACGTTCCACGTGAGCTTGTGATCGCCCGCCCCGGCGCCATCCGCGACGCGGACCACGTAGTCGTCGCCTTCCTTCACCAGCTCCGCGCGCGCGCTGCCGGCCGCGGCGGCGATTTGCTCCCGGGTCTCTTCCCGGCGGCGCTCCTGGAACCCCTCGTCCGTGCTCAGCGCCGCGAGGCGGCGCGCAACCGCACCTTTGGCGGCGGCCGCGTCGAACTGCCAACCGAGTCGGCCGTCGACGAGCCGGATTGTCGCGTCGACGTCGATTCGATCCTCGGGGTGAGCGCCGGCGGCCGCGGCGAGGGTAACGATCGCCGGGGCGGACTCACCGTCAGCCGCCCCACCGGCCGCACCGGCCCAATCGATCGCTTTCAGCGTGGAAAAGTACGTGCTTCCCGGCGCCGCCGGGGCGGGGGCCAGAGTCGGCACTTGCGCGGCGAACGCGTCGAGGAGTGCCTTTTTTGCCTCGGGCCTGGCGGCTGCGGCGCGGATCGCGGTCGTTCTCGCCGCCTTCAGCGCGGCGTCTTCGAGCGTGTACTCGAGCGTCTCCGCGCTCCAGGTCGCGGCCGCCGATGCGAGGACCGCGCCCGCCGCGTCGGTGATCTCGATCGCCAGTCGGTCGCCGCCCTTGAAATTCGGTGCGGGACGCGACTTCCAGTCCTGGGCGAGGCCGGTGAGCTGCAATTTCCCAGCCTGCGCGACCTGCAACGCGGCCAGGTATGTGGCGAATGCCGCTTTCGTGGCGGCATCGGCGGTGAGAACCTCATCCGAGAGCGATCCCTTGAAGGCGAACGAGGCATCGCGCGCGTCGCTTTCGAGCCGCGCCGTCCCGCTCATGGTCACGCCCGCGGCCGACGTCACGACCGCGTTTTCGGCGGCCGGCGTGAAACGGAGCCGGCCGTCATAAGCGGCGTCGACCTTGATCGCTTTGACTGTCGTCGGAATGGGGAACAGGTCGTTGTAGCGTCCAGCCAGGTCGATGGCGGCAAAATCTTCCCGCTTCGCGGCTTCACCCAGCGGGAGCGGGTTTCGCCCCGCGGCCCGGGCCTCAAGTTTCGTCGGGAGCTTGTCGGGGGTCACGGCCACGATGGTCCATTCGGGCGTCTCGCGCTTTTCACCGGCGGCTTTCGAACGCAGCTCGCCCAGCTTCGTCGTCAGGCCGACCAGCCCCTGGGCGATCACCTCGTTGGCCATCGGCATTCTGGGGAAGAGCAGGTCGAGCTTGTCGGCGAGCTTGAACGCGTCCAAGGCGGCCGCGTTTGCGAATGTTCCGAGTTCGAGGGGGGCGGCGCCCGTCCGCGTGCCGGTCAGCTTGACCGGGAACTTGTCGGCCGGGTTGATCGCCAGTGTCCAGGAGTACTTCTCGCGGTCGGAAGCGGCAGCGGCCGTAGTGGCGAGCGACGCAAGTTCCGCCTTGACCCGGTCGAGGGCGGCCGAGATGACCTCTGAATCCGTCGGGGGCTTCATCTCCGGGTAGAGCACGTCGAACCTGGCGGCGAGCTTGAAGGCGTCGAGCGCGGCGGCGTCCGCGAATGTCCCGAGCGGAAGCGTCTCCCCTTCCCGTTTTGCGCTCAGCGTGACAGGGAACGGCTCGGCGCGATTCAGCTCGAGCGCCCAGGAGCGCTTCTGCCGGTTGGGGGCCGCGGCGGCCCGCGAGGCGAGGTCGGTCAGCTCCCGGTTGAGCCGTGCGAGACCCGCCGCGGTGACGTCGGCGACGTTCGGCTGCTTCAT
The DNA here is from genome assembly GCA_045863555.1 of Planctomycetota bacterium. Lineage (GTDB taxonomy): Bacteria > Planctomycetota > Phycisphaerae > UBA1845 > Fen-1342 > JACRLV01. The sequence continues at coordinate 133,664 of BTUU01000006.1, forward strand.
CGGGAAGAGTGCATCGATCCGGCCGGCGATCGAGAGCGTCTCCAGGGCCGCGGCATCGGCGGCTTCCCCGAGCGCGATATCGGCCGCGCCGGAGCGCGTTGCGAGAATTTTCGTCGGCAGCTTGTCCGACGGATCCGCGGCGAGATTCCAGTCGTGCGTTTCGCGGTTCTGCTGGCCCGCGGCGGTCTTCATTTTCGCCAGGTCGCCGTTCAAGCGGTTGAGTGCGCCGGCGATGCGCTGCGAAACCGTGGGTTCGGGTTTGCGCGGGAAGAGCTCGTCGTAGCGTGCCCCGAGGGAGATCGCATCGAGCGCCGCGCCCGCCGATGCGTCGCCGACCGGAACGGATTGTCCGCCGAAAATCGCTATCGCGGTCGTGGGAAAGCCGTCGCGCGGTCGGAATTCGATCGTCCAGGCGGGGGTTTCACGGTTCTCTCCGCCGGCGCGCTGACGCTGTGTCTGTAATTCGCCGCTGAGCCGGGCCTGCGCCGCGGCGATCAGCTCCGCCGGCGTCGGCGGAGGCTTGGGCCGCGTGAACCAGTACGCCGCGCCGCCGGCGACGGCGAGCACCGCCACGATCGCTGCGATCATGGGCAGCGGCGACTTCGGCTCCGGGAGTGCCGCATACTGCGCCGAAAGTTCGTCGGCCTTCTTGCGATGAGCGTCCGTCGCGAGGCTGTCGGCCTTGAGCTTGGCGATCGCGTCCGGAATGCCCCGATCGCGCTTGCCTTTCTGCGAAATCCGCCCGGCCAAGGCTGTCAGTTCAGCGTCGAGTTCGCCGCGCCGGGCTGCGATCCGCTTGCGCGCGTCCGCCGCGATCGACTCCAACGCCTTCGCCAGAACGGCGGGCAGCTTCGAGTCCTTCGCAAGTGCAGCGGCGGCATCGATCGCGCCTGTCGGATCGTCGGCCGAGAGCTTCGCTCGAACTGCCTCCACCTTCGACTGATAGCTCTCGAGCAGTTTCGCCGCGGCCGCGACGGTCTCGCTGCGCTGGATGAGCCCCGGCTCCTTCACCCCGCTTGCACGGAATTCGTCCAGCCGCGCCCGCGCCGCGGCGGCGTCGCCCTCGCCGACCGCCGCCTGGGCCGCGTCGAGAAGCCCGCCCGCGCGGCCGATCGCCTCGGCCCGGCGGTCCTCGACCGCCCTGTCGATTTTGGCGCGGACCGCGTCGCGCCGCTTCGCGAGCCAGTCCGGCACATCAGCCTTGAGCGACTCCAGCGCCGTCTGCGCGGGACCGAGGTCGACCGCCGATTCCTTGATCGCCTTCTCGGCCGCGACGAGCGACTTGATCAGCGGCCGCAGCCGGTCCAGCTCGCGCCGCAGCGCGACGACGCGCGCTTTGAGCGCGTCGTCAAGCCAGGTTGATTCGCCGATCCGCTTGAGATTCGCTTCGACGTCCTCGAAACTGCCGCGCGCGATGCGCAATTCAATCTCGTCGAGCGACTTTCCGAGTTTTGTCCGCTCTGCCTGGGCCTGACGCGAGCGCAGTGCAGCGAGGTCGTGCCGCGCGGCATCCACCTCCGCGACGATCGACTTCGGCAGACCGTCGAGCTTCACCGAGGCGAGCAGGCGCTCGGTCGAGTCGACATCCGCGTCCGCGATGTGCACGCGGGCCGCTTCGAGCAGCTCACGGACGCGGTCGACGTGCTGACACGCCTCCAGGAGCGTTTCGGCGTCGCGCCGTCTGGCGGCCGGGAGCGCGACTTCCGAGAGGACGGCCTTCTCGATCGTCGTGCGCGCGGCCGTGAAATCATCGGCGGCATATGCGGCCTGCGCCTGGTCGAGCGCTGCGACGGCGCGCTCGATCAGCTCGCGGCGGGCCAGCTCGACGCGCTTGTGGCATTCGTCGCGGCGGGCGCGCAGGGCGTCGAGGAGGCGCTGCGGAAGATCCGCCTCATGCAGTGCGCGGTCGAGCGCGGCTAGCGCGGGCTCGTCCTTTCCGGTGCTGATTGCTTTTTCGGCGTCCGCCTGCGCGGCCAGCGCAGTCTTCAGCTTCGCCGCGCGGCCCGCGAGATCAGTACGGCCCTCGGCGATGGTCTCGTCGTCAAACTTCGCGGGAATCGCCGCGAGCCGTGATTCCAGCGTCTGAAGATCGGCCGACTCCCAGGCCGTGCGGGCGTCGTCCAGCGCCTGCGCGTATTCGCGGCGCTTCTGCTCCGCGGCCCGCACATCGCCGAGCAGCCGTTTCGCGCGCTCGGCGAGCGCCGCGTCGAGTCCCTGCGTGGCCAGCAGGCTCTCGAGCCGCTGCGTCGCCGCCGTGTACTGGCCGGCCTTGCGCTCCTCCTCCGCGAGGGAGAGTTCGGCGACCTGCTGTTCGCGCCGCTGCTCGGCCAGCGCGATCTCGGCCAGCAGTTCCTTCGCCTGCGTCTGGCGCGTCGACGGCGTCGCCGGATCGTGCAGCACGGCGTCGAGCGTCTGCCGGGCTTCCGCACTATTTCCGGATGCAAACTGAGCCGCGGCGGTTTCGAGGAACTCGCGGGCAAGCTCGTCGGCGCCGGATTCGAGGATCAGGCGCTGCTCCTCGATGATGCGGATCAACTCGCGGCCGGCCTCGCGCTGCGTCTCGCTGGCCAACGGCGAGTCGATCACGCCCTGGGCGACCGTTCGGGCCTTGTCGAGCGTCCCGGATTCGATCGCGGTCTCGGCCTCCTTGAGCTGCTGATCGAGCTTGCGGGCCTTGACGATCCTTTCTTTTTCGGAATTGACGCGGTCGATCGCCGCCGCGAGAACGCTGCGCCACATCTGCGGCAGTCGCTCGTCGTCGCGCCACTTTCCGGCCGCGTCGAGGAAGCCCTCCGGGTTGCCGTCCCGCAGCGCCGTATCGGCTTTCTGAAGGGCCCCCGCCGCTTCCGTCCACGCCGCGTCGACGAACTCCACACAGGCCTTCTCAGCCTCGGCAGGATTGGCAAAGCGCTCGCCCGGGTCGCTGTGCAGCAGCTTGACGATCAGCGTCTGCCAGCCGAAGAGCGGGTTGTCGGACGGCGCCGCCAGCCCCTTGTCGCGCCGATCAAACGCGCCCGCCCAGTCCTTTCGCTCGTCGGCCAGCGCGGCCGGCTCGACGAACATGTAGAAATTGAGGCCGGGATCGGCGACGTCTGCGCCGTAGGGGTGGGCGCCGGTCGCCAGCATGTACAGCACGGCGCCGAGCGCGAACTGGTCGGATTTCGCGTTCAGGCGCTGTCGGCCTTCGAGGAGTTCGTGGCCGAAGAAAGGCGCGATCCAGCCCTGGTCGCGGGTTTCGGATTCGTCCAGGAGCGACCAGACCCCCGAAACGAGCCGCTCCGCGATTTTCTGCGGTTCGCTCGCGAGGTGAATCTGGCGGCGCTTCTCGATGCCGCAGATGGTCTCAAAGGCCGAGGCAATGCCGAAATCGCCGAGCTTGATCCGGCCGGCTGCGTCGCGATAGACCGTCCCCGGCTGGATGCCGCCGTGGATCGCGCCGTCGGCCGCCGCGGCCTTCAAGGCCCGAATCGCGGACGAAGAGATCCACCACAGGGTCGGCAGATCGAGGGGCGGGCGTTCCTGGAGCAGGACGGCGACGTCGACGCAGGCCGCCGGCTCGTGCCGGAAGATGAGCGTGTCGCCCTGTTCGTGGACGTCAGGCTCGACCCGAAGGACCGCGTCCGACTTCCCCGCGAGCCCGGCCTGCTGACGGACGCCGGCCGCGATGCGCTGGACAAAGCGCGCACGTTCCTCGCCGGCCAGATCGGCTGGAATCGCGACGGCGCGCGACTCCAGCAGGTCCGGTCGGAAAAGGCGCGCAGCCGAATCGCCAGCAGCCTTCTTGGCCAAGCGGTAACCTCAGCGTCCGAGGTCCGAAACCCGGTTTATCAGTCGGTCAGGATTGGCTGTCAACCGGAGCCGGCGACCGCCGCGACAAGGCCGCCAGCAGCAATCCGGCAGCTAATGTAATCGAAGCAGCGACAAATAGTTGTGGTTCCTCCGGGCGGGAAATCGCGAGGCCGATGAGCGTCACCGCCCCGATCCCGATCCATGCGGCACGCGCCATCTCCCCATCCTTATTTCGGCTGCCCGCGGCCGGCCATCCGAGTACGGCCGCAATCGCCGCCCCGAGGGGAGGCGCAAGGAATGCCGGGGTTGCGTCGGGGAGCAGTCCGAGGGCCAGAATCGCCGCCGCACCTCCGGCGGCCAGGGCTCCGATCGCCGACCCGCCGCAGCGTTCTCGGCGGGAGGCGACGGTCAATGCAGCGACGAGCGCGAGGGCAAGGACGAGGCCGGCGATGGTCCAAAAACCGCCGTAACCCGCGTCTTTCCAGCATAAGAACAGCATTACGAAGGCGGCGGTCGCCCCGACCCGCCGGGCCGTGGGGATGAGCCGCCCGGCGGTCGTCCAGGGGAGGCCGTCGAGAAGCTGCTGATGCCAGAAACGGGCGAGCCACATCATCCAGAGGCCGGCGAGGGCCGTCGCGGCCGGGAGTGCGGCGGGACCGGCAATGAGGATTACGACCGCCGCAAGCGTGGCGGCGGCGAGGGTAAGGCCTGCTTCCCCGGTCGCTGGCGAAACGGCCAGGTGGCCGTATGAAAGCAATCCGACCGCGCCACAGGCCAGCGCGATGACGCTGAGGATCGACACTCCGCCTTCCAGCACTCCGACAGCGAGCACGGCTGCGAGGATCCAAGCGACGATCAGCCTCCAGGTTCTGATCGTCCGGGTCTGAAGGAGCTGATCCGAGTCGCCGAGCCAGACGTTCCGTCGGAACCGCCAGCGAAGGTAGATCTCGATTAACGCCCCCGCGACGAGGACGGGGCCCGCTGCCTGCATGAGCCAATACATGCTGGTAGACGCCGAGGCATAGCAGAGAAGCCGTACGGCGGCAACGGCGACGATCATCCGACAGAGGGGATGGAGGGCTGCGGCGAGTACTGCGCCGAGCACTCCTGCCGAAGGGCCGATCTGCTCGGGCCGACCGCTCCCAAATATCAAGCCGCCGATGAGGAGCGGAATCACCAGGAGATGGAGCAACCGGCTCAGGTCGTTCCCATCGCGTGGGCCCCCTCCGCCCTGAAAGGCGATCAGCGTCACGAGCGCCGCAGCGCCAAACCACGCGAAAAGCGGGCCGAGTGTCGGCTCCCTTTCTGGGGTGCCGGCGGTCGAATGAGCAACCAGCACAAGCGCGGCGACGAGAATTCCGCCGGCGACGATCGCCATGCCCGTGAATCGATCCCGGACGATGGCGACAGCGATTCCAAGTGCGACAGCGACCGCTCCGAAGATCGCCGCGGAGGCAGATGGCTGCATACCCAGTGATTCAATCGACGCAATCAGGATCGCCGTACCCTCAGTCCTGAACGGTGCACGCCGTACCGGCAACGCATCAACGGCAGGCTCAGCCCTGCGTTTGGACCGGGCATGATATATTGAGCGGCGGCATTCTGCGTCACCGTCGAGGGTCGATGGTGGGCCGGTGCACGGGGAGCCGCATGTCACTTTGAAAGACGGGAAAGCACAATCCGATGCCGCGATGCGGCGCTTCATGCGGCGCGTGTGGAGCGACGACGTCGCCCCGCTCCTGCGCGGCCGGCTGGAAGGCCAGCGGCGCAAAGGCGCGGCGATCGGCGGGACGGCGGCCGCCGCGGGCGGGTCGTTTCTGGATGGGCTCTTCAAGTTGAAGGGCAAGCCGTTTACCCGGGCATTTACCGTGCTCGGTGCGACGCTCGGCGCGATCGTGCCGGACGCGTGGGACTGGGACTGGGTACGGACAAAGGCCAGCGACGCGGACCGCAAGACCGTCGACGACGCCGTCCGGCGGCAGGCGGCGGCGCTCCCCGAAACCGAGGCGCTTGAGCTGTTCGATCTCGAACCGTCGAGCGCCCGGGAGGAACTGCAACTCGCGTGGCGGGCGATGTCGCTGCGCTGGCACCCGGACAAAGCGCCAGACGACGCCCGGCGGCGGGAATTCTCCATACGGTTCATCGCGTACAAAACCGCGTACGAGCGGCTGTGCGAGGCGTACGAGGCCGGGCGGCTGCCGGTCGCGTCAGGCGGATCGTCTCGAACGGCCGGAGCGGGCGACGACGCAGAACCGAAAGCGGGCGGAGCAAGGCGCTCGCCCCCGGAACCTCCGATCGACCCACGGCCGCACAGCTAATGGAACACCTCGAAGGCCGTCAGTCCGTGCTCGCCGCGCTCAACGCTTTTCAGCGGCGATTCCACGTCATCCTGATCCGCCAGGGCATCCACGATGAACGCGTGGCCGACGTCGTCGCGGCGGCGGCGGAGCGCGGCGTGCCCGTGCGTCACGTGCCGCGCGAGGAACTCGACGCCCTGGCCCACGGAGCGACGCACGGCGGCGTGCTGGCGATCTGCTCGGCCAAGCCGCGCTGGAGCGCGGACGACCTGCTGAAGTCGCTCGACGGCCGGCGACGCCCCCCGCTGCTGCTGCTGGTCGAGGGCGTCGACGATGCGCGAAACCTCGGATTCACGCTGCGCACCGCGGACGCCTGCGGCGTCGATGCGGTGCTGATCAAGAAGCACCTCTGGGATTTCGACGCGGTGGATGTCGCACGGCCGGCATCCGGCGCGTACGAACGGTTGCCGCTCGTGCAGATCGATACGGTGGAGCCGCTGAAGGCGCTCCAGCGGCGCGGCGTGCAACTGGTCGGGTGCATCGCCAGGGCGCGGCGGACAATCTACGAGATCGAGCTGACGCGGCCGACGATCCTCGCGATCGGCGGCGAGAAGCGCGGCCTCAGCGGCGCAGTGCGTGACCATTGCGATCTGCTGGCGACGATCCCCACGCGCGATGGAGCGTCCTTGTCGCTTTCGCACGCGGCCGCGATCGTCATGGCGGAGGCGATGCGGCAGCGGCAGGGCGATTCCCAGCGGGACGCCGGCACGACGAACTGAATCACGCGCGCGGCGAAATGGAACGTGTCGCGCGCCTTCAATCCGTGGCTGCGCTCACGCCGCTCACGAACCCCGCTCCACCACCGCGACCGCGAATCCGTCGTACCCTTTCACGCCAACCGACTGAATGGCCGTCGCCCGGACGTTCGCGAACTGCGGCAGCGAATCGAAGAATCGGCGCACGCCGGCCACGCGGGGATCTGTGGATCGGGCGTCCGCGACCTGTCCGTCGCGGATCACGTTATCGACCACGATCATCGCTCCGGGCCGGGCAAGGCGGACGCACCACGCGAAGTACTCGGCGATGTTCTCCTTGTCGGCGTCGATGAAGAAGAAATCGAAGCGTTCGCCGGCGGATGCGATCTCCGGCAGGACTTCCAGCGCGGGCCCAACCTGGATTTCCACGCGATCGGCGAGCCGTGCATTGGCCACGTTGTCGCGGGCGACCCGGGCGTGCTCGCGATCGACCTCGATCGACACCAGCCGCCCCGCCGGCGACAGCGCGCGACCGAGGCAGATCGTGCTGTAGCCGCCGAGCGTTCCGATCTCAAGGATCCGCTCGGCGCCCGCCGCTCGTGCCAGCAGGTGCAGGAGCATCCCCTGGCAGGGCGATACGGCGATGGTCGGCAATCCTGCGGCCGCACTCGTTTCGAGCGCCCGGTCCAGCGCGGCATCGTTCACGAAACAGGCGCGCTCCAGGTAGCGATCGACCTTCGACCACCGTTCGTCCTTCATGATGCCTCCGAATGCGCGGCGGTCGTTCGTCGAGCGCTGCGGACCGCCGCGTCCCCCGCCGGCTCGATGTGGATCAGCACGTCCGCGACCGCCGGAATCGCCTTGAGAACGCGCGCCTTGACGTCGTGTGAAATCGAGTGGGCCACGCCCACCGACAGCTCGGCGTCCACGTGCAGGTGCATATCGACGAAGAAAAACCGCCCGCTCTTGCGCGCCTGCACCTTTTCGACGAGCTGAACGCCCTCGACCTCGGACGCCACTTCGGCGATGCGGGGAATCAACGTGCGGGGCGACGAGTCGAGCAGCTCCTCGAGCGGGCCGCGGATCAGGCGGATGGCGGTGTGGACGATGATCCCGCTCGCGACGAGCGCCGCGACCTCGTCGGCGAGGACGAGATTGGGGAGTCCCGTGAGCGACGGGCCCCAGAGGGCGATGGAGACGCCGATGAACGCGGCCACGGACGTGATCGCGTCGGAGCGATGGTGCCAGGCGTCGGCGTGCGCGGCCTGCGATTCACAGGCCGCGGCCCCGCCCAGCAGCAGGCGGAAGAGCCCCTCCTTGACGACGACGACGGCCAGGAGAACGATGAGCGTCCACCACGCCGGCGCGGCGTGCGGCGTCATCATCTCCTGAAACGCCTTCACCACGATCACGAGTGACGCGAGGAGGAGCATTGCGCCGACGGCGAGCGCGGCGAGGGCCTCCGCCTTGCCGTGGCCGTAGGGATGGTCCTCATCCGGCGGCTTGGCGGAGACGCGGATTGCGTGCCAGACGACGATCGAGCCCACGGTATCGGCGAGCGATTCGACGGCGTCGGCGATCAGGGCGCTGGAGTAGCCGACGACGCCGGCGACGAACTTGCCCGCGGCCAGCAGGATGCTCGCCGCGAAACCGATGAGCGTATTGCGCTGAAGCCGCGCGGTGGACATACGCGCATCGTACCGGAAGCGGCGCGTGTCAGACCTGGTACATCGGCACGGCGTGCGCGGCGGGAAGGCAGGGAGTCGAAGGCGGATCGAACCAGCTGAACACGGGGCGCGACGTGCGGGACGAGACCTCGACCCAGCGCTGGCGGGCGTGAACATACGAGGTATTCGAGACGACGAACGCCTGGGCACGCGTCTCCAGCGCATCGCGCAGCGGAACGACCGGCACGCCGCGATAGGTCCGGCCCGGCCGGGCGAATCGATCGTCGCCGAGGGCCAGGATGCGGATGCCCTGCTCGGCCGCCGCGCGGACGAACGGATAGACGTTCTTGCCCAGGTCGACGAGCGAGATACGTCGGACACCCCACGCTGCCAGGCGATTCATGTGTTCGCGGATCTCGCGCCAACGGAAGACGGCCTCGAAGGCTTCCTCGCCGAGCCGCTCGAACCGGCCGCTGAGGCGTTCGCGCATCGCGAGGGCCATGCCGCTGCGGAGGCCGCGATGAAACGCCCGGCTGTGGCGGTGCGCCTGGGCGAGCCAGCGGTAGCGCTGCGTCCAGTCCTGCCAGTAGACGCCCGCGACGGCATCGGAGAGGTGGCGGCCGACAATGCGGAGGTTGTTCCGGGTATCGAAGTAAGTCGTCCGGGCGGCGCGGCGCGACTGCGGCGTCTTGTCATGGTCGACGTGCAGGTCGCTGAAGGTCTCGACCTGCCAGCCCGCCGCGAGCAGGCGGAAGCTGAGGTCATATTCCTCGGCCTGCATGAAGAACGTCGGATCGAGCCCGCCTACCTGCGCCAGGGCGGCCGTCCGCAAGCCTACGCCGCAGCCGACGAATACGTGCGGCAGCGCGCTGCACTCCTGGGCGCCGCCGGGCAGGTGGACGCAGAACCCGGCGGCGGCGAGGCGCGGCCGCTCCTCGAAGGCGGCGAGCATGCGGCTGATGCAGCCGGCGCGGGGCCACGAGTCGTCGTCGAGGAACAGGATGACCGGGGCGGCCGCACGCGACGCGCCGACGGCTTTGGCGCAGCTTCCCAGGTTGCGGTCGAGTTCGATCACGTCCGCCGCGCCGGTCGCAGTCAGTGCGGCCGCAGTTCCGTCGGTCGAGTGATTGTCGACGACGATGATCTCGTATTCGCTGCGCGGCAGGCCGCACGCGGCGATGCGGTCGAGCGTCTTCAGCACGACGTCGCGCCGGTTCCACGTCGCCAGGACGAAGCTCACGCGCGGTGTCGTCATCGGGCGGCGATCCTCAGTGCCGAATCTCGGAGGGTGCGAGCGGCGGCGCGAGGCGCGCGATGTCGCCGGCCGTGATCGAGTCGGGCAGGAAGCGGCTCTCGGCCCGGAGTTCCGGGCGCAACGCGATCCAGGCCACGAGATCGGCCATGCGCACCGGAATGCGTCCGACGCGCGAGGCCGCGATCGCGTCCGCCGCCGCGGCAAGATAGGTCGCGAGCGCCAGGGAGCCGCCGGATGCGCGGGCGAGCGCGGCCGTCGCCACGATCGCATCTTCGCAGCCGACGAGGTCGACCGGCCTGGCCGCGAGCGCGGGCACGAACTCGCTGCGCAGCCGCTCGGGGAGCGCATCTCCGGCGACGTCGTGTCCATCAAAGCTCACGAGGCCGCGCTTGTGCAGCGAGACGATCGCCGAACGGCTATGTGTTCCATTCAGAAGCCGCCACGCCACGACGGAGAGGCTGGCGCTCATGTCGTGCAGGAGTCCGCGGAGCCGGCGCTCGCCGAGAATCACGAGATCGAGATCGCGCTGGTCGGCCAGTTCGCTTCGCGGCGCGGGGGCGTGCGCGGCGACCAGCCCACCGGTCGCGCGAACGCACTCGATGATCGGCGCGGTAATCGATTTCTGAAGGAACCCGTATCCGTGATCGCTGAGCAGGATGAGGCTCGACAACCGCGCGGCGTCGGCCGCACGGGCGAGGATCGCGCGTTCGGCCGCGCGGTCGAGCGGCCGCGTCGCGCCCGTGCAGACGCGGAGCAGCTTGGCGTCGTCGGCCACGAACGTCGTCTGCTCGGCCGTCGAGCCGGGGACGCCGACGGGCCGGAGGTCGACGCCGAGCGCGGCCAGGTCGCTCGGGAGCAGGTCCGCGGCGGCGTCTTCGCCGATCGGGCTGACGAGGATCGGCCGAGCGCCCAGGGCCGCAAGCTGGATGGCAACGGCAGCCGCGCCGCCCCAGTTCGTGCGTTCATCGAGGCGGTGCAGCGTCTGGATCGGGGCGTCCACGGCCGTCTCGCCGACGTCGCAGATGACGCTCCGCTCGCGGAAGATCTCGCCGACGACGAGCACGGGCCGGTCGCGGAACTGCTCGAGCACGGCCTCGGCCGCGGGCATGTTGATGCCGCCGCGGGCACAGAGGGTGCGGAGGCGGAGTTCATCGAGCTGGCTGTCCTTTTCGAGGCCCTGGATGAGCCGGGTGGAGCTGAAGACGACGTCGCCGCTGTGAAAGACGACGCGGCCGCCGCCCAGCTCGACGATTTCGGCCTCGCGGCGAAAGCGGGGATCGCTGGAGACGGCGTATTCGCGGCCTTTGACGTAGACATCGGGCCTGAGCAGTTCGAGCAGCTCGCAGGCCGTCGGATGCCCGTCGATGACGACCCAGTCGACGAATTCGAGGGCGGCGAGGTTCTCGGCGCGGAGTTCTTCGGGGATGTACGGCCGGTCGGGCCCCTTGGCCATGCCCGCGTCGCCGGTGAGCGAGACGACGAGGATGTCGCCGAGCTGGCGGGCGAACTGGAGGTAGCGCACGTGGCCGGGGTGGACGATGTCGAAGCAGCCGTGGCACTGGACGAGCGTGCGGCCGGCGGCGCGGGCGTCCCGTACGCGGGCGAGCAATTCGGCGGACGAGACGATCTTGCGGTTGGGCGAATTGGGCACGGCATCCCCCTGAAAACGGGTTCTTGGAGGACCTATCGACCGCGGCGGGCGCGGCGATAGCGCGGGGACGCCACGGGGCGCAGGAGTTACCGGTCGCGTCGAGTGGGGTGGACCTCCGTGCGAGGGCGTGGGGTGGACGTCCGTGCGAGAGCGTGGGGTGGGCCTCGGTGCGAGGGCGTGGGGTGGGCCTCCGTGCCCGCCGGGGCAGGCGTGCCGGCAATGGCCGGCGGAAGCGGGCAGAGACGCCCGCCCCACTCGACCAGGGACGCTCGCCCCACTCGGGCAGGGACGCCCGCTGCACGCGCGGCAGAGACGTCTGCTCCACGCGCGGCAGGGACGGTCGCTCCATCCGCGGCGGGCGTACAATCGAACAGGATGAGTAATCGACCGGTCCAAACTGCGGCGGATCGCAAGGTTCTGGTGATCTACGACGGCCATTGCGGGTTTTGCCGCAAGCGGGTCGAGTCGATCCGGCGGCGCGACCGGCGCGGGGCGTTTGATTACATCTCGCGGGTCGATCCGGAGCTGCCGCGGCGGTATCCCGGGCGGGCGGACATGCTGACGCCGGGGAGCATGAAGGCGCTGCTGCCGGACGGTCGGCTGGCCGAGGGCGCGGACGCGGTGTATGAGATCGCGCGGCGGCTTTCGTGGTACCGGTGGGTGGTATGGGTGTACCTGCTGCCGGGTTTTCGGCAGCTTGGCCGAGCGGTGTATGGGTGGATCGCGCGGAACCGGTACCGGTTCGGGGGCGACGTGTCGTGCGACGTGCCGCCGCGGCCGGCAGCGGACGGTGCGGAGCGGGATTCGCGGTGAAGTCTGGGTCTGTCAGAGGGAGTTCGCCGGCGCTAGCGTGAACGGCGATTCTGATTCCTAGCTTTTCTACCGAAACCGGTTTTCCAGCGAACTGGCCGAAGGTGATCATCATTTTTCTCTTGCGCGTGCCGGGATGATCACCTTCGTTATCGGACCGCGGCTTGGCAGACGGTGGGAGGGCGGGAACGTGGGAAGGTGGGAATGGGCGGAGAGTGTCTGCTGGTCTGTCCATTATTTCCAGGAATGATAGATGACGATGCGGGCAGGGAGCGGTTCGAGGCTTCCTGGAGTGGCCCGCGAGCGGGATTTGGCGGAGTTTTGCGGCGGGCAGCACTTTTCGGGTTCGCCGAGCCGCCGGAATCCAGGCAATCGTCGTCGGGCGAGCCGCCGGCGGCTGCGTCGGTGTTGCGGTCGCGGCAGACCGGGGCGTCGCCTCAGTGACGGGCAGGGACGCCCGCCCCACCCGGGAACGGTGACGGGCAGGGACGCCCGCCCTACCCGGGAACGTCTGGGCTACGCGAGAGGCCGAGTTGTCGCGCTCCTCGATCACCCGCCAGCCGGCGTAGTAGTAGTGCTCATTGAGGTTCCCGGCCTGGATGCCGTCGATGCCGCCGGCGTCCGAGCCGGGCACGACGCCGACGCCGCTGTTATCCACCTGCTTGCGGATCCGCCGGTTCAGGCCGTCGTACTCGTACGCGGCCACGGGCGTCTGGGCGTCGACCCGCCGCCGGGCGGCCACGAGCCGGTTCCAGGCGTCGTAGGTGTAGAGCAGGACGCCGTCGTCGGTCAGGTTGCCGGCGTGGTCGGCGATGCGGCCGCGCGGCTGGCGGCGTGCCGACCGAACACACTGGTCACAGAGCAATGGCACACACTCGCATTCTTCTGACTAACAGCACGAACCCGCCCCAATACGCTTCATTCCGCTATATTTGAGCTGCGCGCTCGCAACCGGGGGGGAGCCGAGCTCATCACTCGAATCGCCGCCGCGCGGTTGAAAGGCGGACGTTCGGATCCGATTCCATCGGCGAATTGCCCAGGTCACGCAAAAAACCATGCCTTGTTCGTATGGATATAATCTGCTATGAGCTTGGCGAGCGGCTGGGGCGTTTCATGCAGTGCGTAAAAGCGGCGATTGATGGCGTCCATAAACAAGCCAATCGCTGGCTGCAGCCCCTCAATTTGCATTGCCCTTCCCTGTGCATCACCTTCAAGGACATTTCTTGGAAAGAGATCAAATACCTCTTTTACGACATGCGAATACGCGAATCCGCCCACTTCATTCAGCGAATCCAATGAACCAAGGAAAGACATATGAGGGTGCCATTCGGTTTCGAGGAGATACATGAAGCCGCCATAATCAAGCGACCCCAGAAGCCAATTGGCACGATACACCACTACTTGCCCATGGGTCATTGCTGTCCAGATATCGCGTTCTCGCTCAACCCGATAATTACAAGTAGCAAAGGCCTGCTCAATCTTGGACAGAACATAAGCGATCAAGTGAACCTTGGAATCCATCGAGCGGTGCTCGACGCGAAGATCGTCCTGATCTCTCCACTGCCCCATTTATTTGAGATCTCCTGTATTGTGTTTGATAATTCTCCCGATATCCTCCAGTCCATTGCCGCAGTTACGTTTTGTACTCTTGTCTTTCCATGCCGCTTCGGCAATTGCATTATCGATCATTGCTTGTCCGGCTTTGATCAGCGCGGCCTGGCCTTCCTTTATCGTCTCCAATGGTATTGGGACGGCATTCTCGATAATCGCGTAACCAATCCCATTGGCACTCGCTGAATCAACGAAGGTAACCAGCGTGAAGAGAATCAATGCGCCGTTTACTACTTTGAGGCCATTTACTATCTGGATAATCCGCTTTCCACCAATCCACTTCACAGCCTTGACCGCGTACTTTGCTTCATGCGCAGCCACTCCTGCAAGAAACCGGCCAATCAGTGATTTCGGATCCGCGCCGATAATCTTCTTATTAATAAACTCAAGCGCTTCCTCTGAAGTTAGTTTTCCATGCTTCTCTTTTCCTTTCTCCTTTATGAATTCCAACAAAGCTTTCTTGACCTCATCATTATACACGCCATGCTGCACCCCACCATACGAGGTATTACCGTGGGGCGGTTCTGTAGTCACGCCGGTAGTGGTGTGTTTTAGAACAGCGTAAGCTCCCTGATCGAGCTTACCGGCTATTTCCGAACTGTCACGTACGGACTGAGGCACGTAATGATGTCCCGGGTCCCCGGGGGCAAGCCCGAGCACATCGCAGAATATGCCCGGATTGGAATTGAGGTACTCATAAGCAGACCCGGGCAATTCCAACGGGTCTTTCTGCATGAATCGCCCGAGCCGTGAATGCAGCATGCGGTATCGGTTCTCATGCAGACCCGTCTCGTTATCCCGCCGCAGCCCCTGGTGCAGATACGGATTGCCGATGGCCGACGCCATGCGAAGCGAGCCGGACTCGGCCGAGCCCGAGACGCCCGCGTACACCCGCGGCTCGCCGTAGGCGTCGTAGTCGTAGCGTTCCACGACCGCGGCGGATTCGTCGGTCATCGCGACCACCCTGAAATTCGCGTCCTGGTGGTAGAAATACCGCGCCGAGCCGCCGGAATCCAGGCAATCGTCGTCGGGCGAGCCGCCGGCGGCTGCGTCGGTGTTGCGGTCGCGGCAGACCGGGGCGTCGCCTCAGTGACGGGCAGGGACGCCCGCCCCACCCGGGAACGGTGACGGGCAGGGACGCCCGCCCTACCCGGGAACGTCTGGGCTACGCGAGAGGCCGAGTTGTCGCGCTCCTCGATCACCCGCCAGCCGGCGTAGTAGTAGTGCTCGTTGAGATTGCCGGCCTGGATGCCGTCGATGCCGCCGTGACGAAGCCCGGCTGAAGCCGGCTGGGAGGGGTGATTGGGGGCGATTCACCACCACCAGCTCGAAGCTGGTGGCATGAACTGGCCGGCTGAAGCCGGCCGGAGAGGGGCCGCGCGTACGGAGGAGTGTCGCGCGGGGTACCGGCCGTCGAGGCGCTGCGGCGAAGCATGTCGACCCGCCCGGCCGGTTTCTGCCTATCGGGTCGCGTTGGTAGGGTTGAGCGGCACGGGGAATGGGGGGCCTTGCGCCGGGCGTGTCGACATGGCACCCGGCGCGGCGCGTCGTACTGAAACCGGTCGATGCGAACAGCCATCGACCGGGCGCACGGCACCCGACCACTGACGGCGAGGACTTCGCCCGCCCTCCAGGCGGAGAAAGAAGAGAGAGGCGAGGTCCAGGGACTGAGGTCCCTGGCAACGCTCGTGCGCCCTCCGGGCGGTCCGCTATTTGTGCTAGAGTGCCACTTGCACCATTCGCCTCTGCGACGGTGCAGGCACCTTCCCGGGAGACGCACCATGCATCGACTCGCCCTTCTGCTTGCCGCCCTATTCGCGACGGCGGGGCTCGCGCAGAACGCCGTTTCGGACAGGCCCGCGACGGCCGCGAAACCAGCCGCAGCCCCCCTGAACGCCGAAACGCAAGAGCAGTTCGACGCCCGCATGAAGTGGTGGCGCGAGGCGCGGTTCGGGATGTTCATTCACTGGGGGCTGTACGCGATCCCCGGCGGCGTCTGGGGCAAGGACACGGGCCACGGCGAGTGGATCATGACCACCGCGAAGATCGAGGTGCCGGAATATGAGAAGTTCCTGGCGCAGTTCAACCCCGTGAAGTTCAACGCGGAGGAATGGGCGAAGATCGCGGCCGACGCGGGGATGAAATACGTCGTCATCACCTCGAAGCACCACGACGGCTTCGCGCTCTTCGACTCGAAGGTCAGTGACTACGACGTCATGGCCACGCCCTTCAAGCGCGACATCCTCAAGGAGCTTTCCGACGCCGTCCGCAAGCAGGGCCTCCAGATGTGCTGGTACCACTCGATCATGGACTGGCACCACCCCGATTACTGGCCGCGGCGCGACTGGGAGAAGCGGCCGGGCTCGCCGGATCACATGGACCGGTACGTCGAGTACATGAAGGGGCAGCTTCGCGAGCTGCTGACGAATTACGGGCCGATCGGCGTGCTGTGGTTCGACGGCGAGTGGGAGAGCACGTGGAGCCACGAGCGCGGGCAGGATCTCTATAACTACGTCCGCGGGCTGCAACCGAGCATCATCGTCAACAACCGCGTCGACGTCGGGCGCGAAGGCATGGCCGGGCTGACGCGCGAGGGGCGGTTCGCAGGCGACTTCGGCACGCCGGAGCAGGAGGTGCCGCCGGGCGTCGTCGCGGGCGACTGGGAATCGTGCATCACGATGAACGGCCACTGGGGCTACAACTTTCACGACCGCAATTTCAAGTCGACGAAGGACCTGATCCGCATGCTCTGCGACATTGCGAGCAAAGGGGGGAATTTCCTGCTGAACGTCGGGCCGCAGCCGGACGGGCAGATCCCCGAGGCGAGCGTCACGCGGCTGCGCGAGATCGGCGCGTGGATGAAGGTGAACGGCGAGGCGATCTACGCCACGAAGGCCGGGCCGTTCAAGACGCCGCCGGCGTGGGGACGCTGCACGCAGAAGGCGCTGGACGGCGACGTGACGCGGCTGTACCTGCACGTGTTCAACTGGCCCAACGACGGACGGCTGGTCATCCCCGGACTGCTCAACGAACCGGCGGGCGAGAAGGCATGCCGGCTGCTCAGCGGTGCGAATCAGCCGCTCGACGCGCGGCGGGAAGGCGACGGGATGCTGGTGATGGTCCCGCCGCGCGCGCCGGATGAGAACGTGTCGGTCATCGTGCTCGATGTGAAGGGCAGAGCGGACGTCTCCTCGCCGCCGACGATTACGGCCCCGTTCACGACGTTCGTCGATTCGCTCGACGTGACGATCGCCACCGAGCAGCAGAACGCCGTCATCCACTACACGCTCGACGGCAGCGAGCCCACGGCGCAGTCCGAGCATGTCAGCGGCGTCGTGAAACTCACCGCGTCGGCCACGGTCAAGGCCCGCGGGTTCCGCAACGGGAAGCCGGTCAGCCCGGTCGCGCAGGCAGCGTTCGAGAAATCGGAGCCGCGGCCGGCCGATGCGGCCGACGGCGCGAAGCCGGGACTGCGGCGCGAGTATTTCGAGGGCAAGTGGAACCGGGTGCCCGACTTCGATCGGCTCACCGACGGGAAGGTCTCGACGGTCTCCGATTTCACGCTCGACGGGGCGCGCGAAGAGCACTACGCGATCCGCTACCGGGGATTCGTGCATGTCCCCACGACGGGCGTCTATCGCTTTCACCTCATGTCCGACGACGGCAGCAAGATGTGGATCGGACGGAAGCTGGTCGTGACCAACGACGGGCCGCACGGGCCGACCGAGCGCTCGGCCGAAATCGCGCTTGCGGGGGGGCTGCACGCGATCACCGTCGGGTTCTTCCAGGCGACGGGCGGAAAGCTGCTCGAAGTCTCGTGGGAGGGGCCGCACATCGCCAAGCAGCGCATCCCGGCGGCCGCGCTTCAGCACGTCGAGGCGCCGGCCCCGGCGCCGCGAACTGAACTACCGACTCCCTCGGCGCGGCAGCTCGCGTGGCAGCAGATAGAGTTTCACGGGTTCATCCACTTCGGGCCGAATACGTTTTCCGATCGCGAATGGGGCGAGGGGACGGAGGACCCGGCGAAATTCAACCCGCCCGACTTCGACGCCGGGCAGTGGGTCCGGGCGTTCAAGGCGGGCGGTGCGAAGCAGATCGTTCTCACGAGCAAGCACCACGACGGATTCTGCCTCTGGCCGAGCAGCCATACGAAGCACTCGGTCGCGAGCAGCCCGTGGCGCGACGGCAAGGGGGATGTCGTCGGCGAGGTCGCGGCGGCGTGCCGGGCGGAGGGGCTGAAATTCGGCGTGTATCTCTCGCCGTGGGACCGCCACGAGCCGTCGTACGGGGACTCGCCGCGCTACAACGAGCATTTCAAGAAGCAGCTTGCGGAAGTGCTGACGAAATATGGCCCGATCCACGAGGTCTGGTTCGACGGAGCCTGCGGCGAAGGGCCGAACGGCAAGCGGCAGGAGTATGACTGGCCGGGATTCATCGAGGTCGTCCGCACGCATGCCCCGGACGCCGTGATCTTCTCCGATGCCGGGCCGGATATCCGCTGGGTCGGGAACGAGGCGGGCTTCGCGGGCGAAACGTGCTGGTCGACGCTGCGGCGCGACGACTTCTACCCGGGAACGCCGAAGTACGCCCAGCTCACGGAGGGACACGAGGACGGGACGCACTGGGTGCCTGCGGAGTGCGATGTCTCGATCCGGCCGGGCTGGTTCTATCACCCGGCGGAGGATTCGAAGGTCAAGTCGCTCGAGAAACTGCTGGAGATCTACTACACGAGCGTCGGACGCAACGGCGTGCTGCTGCTGAACGTGCCGCCGGATCGGCGCGGGCGGATTCATGAGATCGACGAGGCGCGGCTGGCGGAATTCGGGCGGGCGATCCGCGAGACATTTGCGACGAACCTCGTCCGCGGCGCCCGGGCGACGGCTTCGCTCGGCGGACGGTCGGCGGACGCGGCGGCGTGCGTCGACGGCGACTGGCGCACGGCCGTGCTGCCGGGCGATGAGACGCGCGGCGTGGAGGTGACGGTCGACGCCGGCCGGAGCGTGCGTTTCGACCGCGTCGTGCTCCAGGAGAACATCGCGGAGGGGCAGCGGGTCCGCGCGTTTCATGTCGAGATCCAGGAAGGGTCGACCTGGCGCGAGATCGCGCGCGGCACGACCATCGGCTACAAGCGGATCCTGTGCGTGCCCCGGTCGACGGCGACGGCGGTGCGCGTGACAATTGATGACGCCCGGTCTGCGCCGCGGCTTTCGGAGATCGGCCTCTACCTGTCGGCGGCGACGGAGACGGCCGCGGCCGACGCCGGGCGAGAGGTTCGCTGAAACGCATGGCTGCAAGCGTGCCACCCCGCCTGGCCGAGAACGTCGCCCGCGTTCGGGCGCGCATCGACGATGCCTGCCGCAAGAGCGGTCGGCAGCCGGGGTGCGTGCGGATCGTGGCGGTCACGAAGTATGCGATTCCGTCGATCGCGGCGGCGCTGATTGAGCTGGGTTTGCGCGATCTGGGCGAGAATCGCGTGCAGCAGCTCGTCGAGCGGGCGGAGCTGCTGGGGGCGACAATCGAGAACTGGAGCCCGGGGACTGCTGACGGGGGGACCGCTGACGGGGCGTCCGGCCCGCGCTCGGCCGCGCCGGTGTGGCACATGATCGGCCATCTCCAGAGGAACAAGGTCAAGGCGGTGCTCGGCTGCACGCGGATCATTCATTCGGTGGACTCGATCCGGCTCGCGGAGGAGATCGCCCATCACGCGGCGGCGCAGGGCATCCGCGTGGACGTGTTCATGGAAGTGAATGTCGCGGGCGAGGAGAGCAAGGACGGCGCGGCCTGGAGCGATGCACCGGCGCTGGCGCAGCGGATCGGCGAACTGGCGTCGCTGAACTTCCAGGGTCTCATGACCATGGCCCCGCTTTCGTGCCCGGGAGAAGCGGCCCGGCCGTACTTCGCCAAGTTGCGCGGCCTCCGCGATGATCTCGTCGCGCGCGGCATCGCTCCCGCGACCTGTCGCGAACTGTCGATGGGCATGAGCGCTGACTACGCCGCCGCGGTCGAGGAAGGGGCGAGCGTGATCCGCATCGGTTCGACGCTCTTCGAGGGCGTCGAGGGCTACTCCGATCCGCGACAGTAGAGCCGGCCATGCCTGACTGGGATCCGTTCCTGATCTACCAGTGGATGCTGATGGTGCTGGTGACGGTCTACTACGCCGTCGTGATGGCCGTGGCGGGTTGGCAGATCGCCACGGTGCTTCGGGGCAGCGACCCGAAACTGCGGATGCTGCGCTTGTATCTTTCGTACCAACTGGTCACGATTCGCCTGCGGCCGCTGGCGAGCGAACTGCTCCAGATCGGCGTCTGGGGCGCGGGGCTGGCGGGCCTCTGGTGGGCGCATACGCGCATCTCGTGAGGCGGACTGCATGAGCGAGCCCTCGACATCGCCGCCCGATTCAGTGCCTCCAGCGCCGGCCGAAGGCGCGGCGGGCCCGGAATCGTCTGACGGGTCGCCGGCGAAGCGCAGCTTTTTCCGCGGGCTGGTCGACGGTGTGGCGCAGTTCGGCCGCGATGCGATCTCCGTCGCGCTCGGGCGGATCATCGGCGACGGGCCGGAAGCGGGGGCTGTGGAGCCGCGCGGGGCGTCGGTGGACGCGGCGGTCCGCGAGCGGGCGGCGGAAACGAAGCTGGGGATGCTGCACCAGGTGACGGAGCGGCTCCGGGGCGCGGCGGACGAGTACATCGCGGCCAAGCTGGACGAGCTGGAGGCCCGCGTCGACGCGAAGCTGAACCAGATCGAGGGGCGGATCGACAAGAAGGTAGTCGAGATCCACGAGCAGTTGAAGCAGCTTCGCGACCAGGAGCTGAACCACCGGCTGCGGCTGCTGAAGATCACGCTGATCTTCACGGTTCTTGTAGCGGTCGTATCGCTCGGTTATAAGTGGTTTTCCAGATTCCTCTTGCAGCAGGGTTGAGCATGTCGTATCCGAGCCTCGACGCCGACGGCGACCAGATCCTCAAGAAGACGGCGCAGGAGATCGCCTACGAGTTCGATCTCGACTACGTCGGAACCGAGCATGTGCTGCTGGCGATTCTCCGCCACCCCGAATCCGCCGGGGCCCGGGTGCTTGGGAAATTCGGCATCACCGAGCCCAAGGCCCGCCTGGAAGTCGAACGGGTGCTCGAGAAGGACATGGAAGACACCTGGGTCTTCGGCCGGCTGCCGGGCTCGCCGCACTATCGCAACGTCGTGGCGCTGGCGATCGACGAGGCGACGCAGCTCGAAGCGAAGAAGATCGGCAGCGAACACCTGCTGCTCGCCCTGCTGCGCGAGGAAAACAGCACGGCGCAGCGCGTCCTCGCCAAGCTCGGGGTAACGCTCAAGGCGGCCCGGCAGGAAGTCCTGAAGCTCATTTCCTGATTTGCGAATGGGGCCGCGAGGTTGAGATTCCGGCTGTGAACCGCCCGGCCATGGGGCGATGGTCTCATTTTGCGCGTGAACGGATCGGCTTGCATTGGTGCCGCCGATTCGGCGACAATGCCCGGATTCCGCGCCCGGCCTCCGTCGGGGCGAGGCAGCGGCCGGAGCCCCGGCCCGGGGCGGCCTAGAATCCAGCGTCGGGACAGCCCGCCATCGCTGAAGCCGGGGCCGGCGAATCGATCATCAGGGAGATCCATGAACGCCATCGTCGCAGTCGTCGTGCTCCTGTTCCAGGTCGCTCCGCAGGACGGCGGCGAGCCGCAGGAGCGCGGTCCGCGCCGCGGGCGCTTCGCCGATCTCCAGCAGAAGATCCAGAAACTCGTTGACTCGACGCGTGCGTTCGGCGACTGGGACCGGCACGCCGATCTTTCGCGCGAGGCGGTTTCGAAGTTCTTCGAGCGGGCGGGCTGGGACAGCGATGAGGACACCTTTGCGCAGGAGATGTTCCGGGCCGTCGACGCTCAGCCGCCGTGGGAGCCGCAGCGGCGGGCGGAGGTCTTCTTCGGCCTGCTTTCGGACCGTTACCAGCTCGACGACGACCAGCGGGCACGGCTTCAGGAGATCACGGTCCGCACAGCCGTCCGCATCTTCGCGGCGCAGGGCGACCGGCTGCTCGAATACGTTCCCGAGATGATCCAGGCCCGCGCCGCCGGCGAGCCCTTCACGGCCGAGCAGATCGCACGCTGGAGCGAGATGGCCGAGCCGGTCATCGCCTATGCGAGCGAGCGCGTGCAGGAGGCCGCCGAAGAGTTCATGGACGACCTGCGGCCCGAGCAGCGGGAACTCGTCGCCCGGGACGTGCAGGCGGGGATGCGGCGCGTCGAAACGGTTAAGGAATTCATGGTGGATTGGAAGGCGGGTCGCTGGGAGCCGAGCGACTGGGGCCTTGAGGACGATCCGATCCAGATCGGCAAGGATGCGCTGGCCCGCGAAAACGGGCTCGCCCAGGCGCAGCCGGGCAACAACGCGGGCGCGGCGGGTGGGACGATCGCCGTTCCGGCCGGCCAGGCGCCCGAACACGCTCCTCCGGCCGACCGTCCGACGGAGCGACCCGCGCCGCCCGAGCGGCGGCGTCCGGAACCGGGGAACCCTGGGGAAGGCCAGCCCGAAGTCGGCCAGACGGGAGGCGGTCAGCCCGAGGCCGGTCAACCGAGCCCCCCGCCCGAAGCTCCGTCGAATCCGCCGCAGCCGCCGCGCAAGACGACCGTCGCGGTGGCCGACGACCCATGGTCCAAGTACGTGACGGCGTTCATTGCGAAGTACTCGCTCGACGAGCGCCAGGCGCAGCAGGCGGCGCTGATCGGTGAGGAATCTCGCAAGCGCGCGGAAGAAATCTCGACCCGCGCGGCCGGCACGGCGGGGGATGCGCCCGCGAAGGCCGCGCCGCTCAACGAAAAATCCGCGGCCGAACTCGACAAGATTTTCGCGAAGATGAAGATGCGCCTCGAACGGCTGCCCACGCGCGCGCAGCGCAAGGCGGCGTCGGCAATTGAACTGCCCGATCTCGATTTCCGCGGCGGCGGCGCGAAGCCGGGGCGCGGAGGCCGGGCGGCGCCGCGGCCGGAGCCCCGACCGCAGCCAAAGCCGGAGGACAAGCCGGCCCCCAAGCCATAGGCACAATCTTCCGCTGCGGCGCGAACCGGGCACGATCCGGAAGCGCTTCACTCCTGAGACAGCCGCGGTCGCGGCGCCGTTGGCACGCATCAGGAGCCATCCATGTCGGTCCCATTCCACCTCGCACGGATCATTCTGTCTGCCTGGGTTGCGGCGGGCCTTTCGGGCGTCGCCGGCTGCGCGATGTACAAGACGCCGGGCGGCGGCATTCGCATGGATGCGCTGGCGACCGGCGACATCCGCGAGCGGCTCGATCGGAAGCCGGCCGCGAATTTCCCGGCGAACATCGCCGTCGCGCGCGTTCAAGCACCCGGCTACAGTTCCTACTCGATGTCCGACGCGTACGGGGGCGGGAAGTTCTGCGTCGTGACGACGCGCGACATCGAAACGCCCTCCGATTTCGAACGGATCGCGAAGCTGGCGAGCGTCGCGGGCGTCGCGCCGATTTCGCGGCTGCTGCTGCCGTCGAAGCTGGACTCCGACGCCGACCTGCGCCTGGCGGCCGCGAGCCTTCGGGCGGACATTCTGCTCGTGTACACGTTTGAAACACAGTTTGTCACCAACGAGTCGATCATTACGCCGCTGCGGACCTTTTACCTGGGCATCCTCCCGGACCAGACGGCGAAAGTGACGACGACGGCGTCCGCGGCGCTGTTCGACGTCCGCACGGGGTTCGTTTACGGTGCGGGCGAGGCGACGGCTCGCGAGGACCAATTGACTACAGTCTGGATCAACAGCGAGGCGATCGATCAGGCCCGCCAGCGCACGGAGCGCAAGGCGTTTGAGCAGCTGATCGGCGAGCTGGAAGCGACCTGGCCGGGGATCGTCGCCCGCCACACGGGATCCGCGGCGGTGAGACCCGGGACGGGCCCGGCCATGGCCGCGCCGTAGGGAAGTCGATGGGAACACAGCGGCGAGCCTGGATATTCGCGCTTCTCTGCTACTCCCTGGCGGCGATCCTCGTCTTCTACCTGTCGTTCGGCGTCGGAACGCCGGGCAGCGGCGCGCTGGCCTTCATCCTTGAGAGCACGTTCGACGTCCTTGAGGATTACATCGGCGACGACGCAGCGCGATATCTGCTCGTGTTGGCGCTCGCCCTGATACCCGCCGTTGCCTCGCTGCTCGTTTTCTCGCGGCTCATGCCCCGCGGGCATGATGACGGCATGCTCCACTGCCCCAAGTGCGACTACGTGCTCAAAGGGCTCAGCGAGCCGCGCTGCCCCGAGTGCGGCGAGCGAATCTGATCATCCCCCGGCCGCCGAAGTCTCCGCGCCCGCGCGACCGGCGGCGGCGGCGGGCTTCAATCGAAGAACCGCGCGCCGCCCGATTCGTCGACCTTCAAGCGCAGTTCCGCTTCACGCATGTCCATCAGCGACCACTGCACGGCCGCCGCGACGACCTGGAGCGCGACGATGGCCGCGAGTACCCGGGCCCGGGCGCGTCCGGCCGGCAGCAGAGCCTCCAGCCGCAGACCCGCACCGACTGCAAGCAGGGCCGCGAAGGGGATCCACAACCGGGGCGTTTCGACGTTCGTGAAACCAACCGTCAGCAGCATGATGCTGAGCGTGACCAGGAGCAGTCTCCGGCCGAATACGTCGGCGGCGGAGTCTCGCGAGCGCGGGATGACCATTCCCGCGGCCGCGAGCACGCCGACGCCTGCGAAAAGGACGAAGAGGGGCAACCCGAGCGCCTGCCACGTCACCGGCATCGCGGTCGGACCGCGGGTCACCTGCGCCTGGGCGCGTGCGATCGCGAGTGTCGATGCCAGCATGTCGTAGCCCAGCGTCCAGTTCAGGAGCGCTGCGCCGAGACCGAACCCGGCGGCGGCGGCGAACGTCGCGGTCATCGCGCCGGGGCCGAGGCCGCCTGGCGAAATCGCAGCGGATCGCGAGCGACACCGCCAAGCCGCGAGCCACGACGCCAGAATCACAGCGACCCCGATCCAGTAATGGATGAGGCCCACGAACACGCCCAGCGCGAGCATGACACCAGCGACCAGACCGAACACGAGCCGCCACCCTCCGCGGCAACGCAACGCCCCCAGCCAGGGGCACAGGAACGCCCCGACGGTCGCTAGCTGGGCCGGGTCCTTGCCCGGCGTGAATGCGACGGTCATCGGCGAGACCGCGGCGACGATCGCGATCGCCAGTGCTGTCTCCGGCGCGACGAGCGTGCGACCGGCGAGGAAGATCAGCACCGCGCCCGCGAACCAGAACCCGATCAGCGCGAGCGAGAAAGCCAGTGCACGGCCGGCCCGGCGCTTCACCTCAACCGGCAGCGTCGGATCATCCACGGCCCACTGGCCGAACCAGCGCTCCAGCGCGCCGCCGGCGGTCAGCGCCCGATCGATCGCGATGACGAGCAGCGTCGTTCCCGGCGGATTGCTGATGACGCGCGTGCCGCGCATCTCCTCCGGCGGCGTCGCCGCGCGGTCCGGAAACGTCCGAACGTACTCGGCGACGCCCACCCGCTTCACATGCTCGGCTTCGAGAAAGAACGCTCCATCGTGCGACGGCGAGAGCAGGTTGAAGAGGTGCTGCCGCTGCCAGGCGGGCGGCGATACGAGCGCCCAGACGCCGACGCCGAGGACGCCGGCGACGGCAAGTCCGTATGCAACGGCACGGCGGCGCCGAGGGACGTCCGCGGCCAGCAGGATGGATGCGCCAAGGACCGCGGCGACTGCGATCATCTGGGGCACGCGCTCGGCGCGGATCGGCGCGAAATCGGAATAGGGATAGGTGATCGTCCCCGGTTTTCCGAGAGGCACGTCGGCCTTGAAAAACGCGACATGCGCGGCCACGGGGAGGATCGCGGCGAGGATCAGGAGGAGCCATCCGCGCCGCGAGATCGGCGGGGGACCTTCCCGGGGCGCAGGCTCAGCCGGCCGCGACGGCCGGTCTTGCTTCGCCATCGCTCTGCTCACCGAGTTCAAAGATCCTGCTCATGATCAAGTCGGTCGCTTCGCGCGCGGCGTCGCGATCGTGCTCGCGCCCGGCGAATCTGGAGAGGTCGACGGGTTTTCCGTAACGGATGCGCACGTTATGCCGCATGAAGAACGACGCGAAGGGATTGTCGGCGTAGCGAGCGCCGCTGATATGGATGGGAATCACCGGTGCGCCGGTTCGCAGGGCGATCAGGCCGATTCCCGGGAGCGGATCGACCGTTTCCTCGTCGGGCATCTGAAACCGCCCCTGCGGAAAGATGCCGAGCACGCCGCCGGACTTCAGAAGGCGCAGCGCTGCCGCGTAGAAACTCTTGCCGGGGCTCTCGCGGTTGACGGGGATGCACGCCGCGAGGTCGCAGAGATATTTGGCCAGCGGCTTGCTGTAATACTCGTGCTCGACGAGGAACGCGGGCAGACGGTGCGGCGACGTGGCGATGATCATGATCGGGTCGATGCCCGTCGTGTGATTTGCCGCGAGGATGACCGGGCCGTGCCGCGGAATCGTACAGGGGCCGACGCGCTTCGCCCGGCACCAAAAGTACGCGAAGAGGCGGATCAGGCGGAGGATGAACCACGTGTCGGGGCGCGTGCCTTCGTAGCCGCGCCGATAGACGCGCCAGGAGCCGATGAGGACGATGACGAAGACCGCGGCCGTGGCGGAGATGATGAGCGTCACATAGCGGTCGAGATTGGGGATGTGCGGCAGCGCGAGGCAGGCGGTCGCGAGCGTCATCGCGCCCATCGTGGCCGTGTCGTTCACGCCGAAGACGCGGCCGCGCTTGGCGTCGGGGACGATTTTCTGCGTTGTGGCCATGATGGTGACGAGCAGGGCCGCGCCTGCGCCGCCGATGCCGAAGAGGCTGAGGCCGCAGACGAACACGCCCAGGGAGAGGCCGTTGGCGACGGCCAGGAGCGCCAGCCAGATTCCTGCGCCGAAGAGGGCCACGATGGTCGCGACGGGGATCGGCAGGGCCGGGCCGAGGATCGTCATCACGGCCGCGCCGGTCGCGAGCCCGAAGCCCATGATGCCGCGGAAGACGCCGGCCATCTCGTAGGCGTCCGCGCCGCTGTAGTAGTTCTTTACGATCGCGGGCACGACGGAAGTGACGACGCCGGCCGCGCCCCAGAAGACGGAGCCGAGCAGGATCATCTGTCCCACGCGGCTGTGCGTGCGGACATAGCGAAACCCCGCGGCGAGCGGCGCCAGCACGCCTTCCAGCGGCGGATGGGGCACAGCGCGAGTCCGCGACATCGATATGCCGAGCACGCATGCGGCGCTGAACGCGAAGGTGAAGGTGTTGACGAGGAAGTTGTTGTTCGGGCCGTAGTGCTTGAGCAGCCAGCCGCCCAGGACCGCGCTGATGATCGCCCCGATCGTTCCGAGTGCGCTGATCATCGCGTTGGCGCGAACAAGCTGATCCTCGCGCACGAGCGTCGGGAGCATCGCCTGGCGGGCCGGGGAGAAGAAGGCGGCCAGCGTGCCGATGGCGAAAAGGGGAATGACAATCGAATAGTCGGCCGTGTTATCACCGGGAAGAAAAACAGCCAACCACGAATCGGGTAGCCAATGAGCGAGTTTCGCGACAATCGCTGCCATGTTGAGAACGATGATTGCCCTTACCAGATCGGCCGCGATCATCGTCCACTTGCGGCTGAACCGGTCGGACCACCAGCCGGCGATCGGCCCGAGAATTACGAAGGGGAGGAAGAATCCGAAATTGATCTTGGCCTGGAGCTGCGTCACGTCGGTGCGCTCCATGCCGCCGCGCGTATTGAGCAGCGCCATCTCGCTCAAATGGTCGCCCATGGCCGCGACGCCATAGGCGAGCCAGAGGAGCACGAAATTCCGATTCTGAACGAGCCAGTCCGGGAGCTGAACGACGGAACGACTCGAAGCCTGCGACGCGGCCATCAGGACACGGGCCTCCGGCGAGGTCGCCCGCGCGAGACGCCGCCGGGCACGCTCCACCACACGTGGACCGCCGGAACTCTATTCCCGCGCTCGCAGAGGGTAAAGGCGGACCGTCAGCAGCCCGCGACTACGGCGGCGCGGGCTCCGCGAGGCCGCGCCGGAGCGTCAGTCGGCGCGCGGCCGCCCGCACGCCCGGATCGAGATCGTCACGCGCCAGCAGCGCCTTGACGAGGCCAGGGAGATCCGCATGCTCCGAGGCGAGCCCTTCGACGATCGCCGTGGCCTCGCGGCACCGCCGGTCGCACAACTGCTGGTACGACTCGCGCTCGGCCAGGACGGTCGCATCGAAGATCCGCACGGTTCGCTCGTAGGAACCGGACGCCATGAGTCGCCCGTCGGGGCTGAACGCGAGGCCGCGGATGGTCCGGTTATGCGCCTTGATCGACACGACCGGTTCGAGTTTCACCGCATCCCAGAGCATGATTTCACCGAACCACGAGCCCGCCGCGAGCCGCGAGCCGTCGGGGAGCAGGGCCAGGCTCGTGATGAAGTGCCCATGGCCATCGAGCGTCTTTTCCAGGCGCCCCGTCGATACTTCGTGCACGTGCACCGTCTGGTCGCGCGATCCGGAGAATAGCCGGCGGCCGTCGGCGCTGAAGAGCACCGCAAAGACGTCGAGCCGGTGCGGCGTGAGCGGGCGGACCTCGCGGCCGGTCTCGACATCCCAGAGCCGGACCGACCGGTCGCGCGACGCGGAGGCCAGCAGTCGACCGTCGGGACTGAAGGCGACGGAAATCACGCGGCCGGTGTGTCCTTCGAGTCGGCGGCGTGTCTGACGGGTGGCGAGATCCCAGATTCGAATCTCCCCGCCCTCGCCGGCCGTTGCGAGTTGCCGCCCGTCCGGGCTGTACGCAACGGTCCAGATCGCCCGCTGATGCCCCTCCAGCCGATCCTCCTCCGCGCCCGTCCAGGCGTTCCAGAGAATCACGGTCTTGTCGTAGGAGCCGGAAGCGAGCTGTCGGCCGTCCGGGGAAAACGCGAGGCTGCTCACCGCATCGGCATGTCCGCCGAGCGTTCCGAGTCGCCCGGCCGTGTCCGGATCCCAGAGCGTGATCGAGTCGTCGCGGCCGCCGGACGCGAGGACCGCGCCATCGGGCGAAAACGCCACGCTGAGCACGTCGTCAGCGTGCCCTTGCAGCACGGGGATTAGCCCCGCCCGCGCCCGGCTGCCGATATTCCAGATGCGGACGGTCCGGTCCCACGACGCCGAGACCAGCCTCGCGCCGCAGAACGCGACGCCCGACACGGCCTCCGCGTGGCCGCGCAGCCCCCGCTCCGCCACGCCGGTCAGCGTGGAATAGAGCGTGATGGTGCGATCGATCCGCCCCGCCGCGAGCCGCATGCCGTCTTGTGAGAAGGCGATCGCCCGGACCGCGCTCAGGCTGCTGGGCGCGGGCAGGTCCTGGGCGAGCGTACCGTCGCGCGTCCACACGCGGAGGCGGCCTTCCGCGCCTCCGGCCGCGAAGAGCCGCCCATCGCTGGAGAGCGCCCCGACCTCGATCTTCACGCCCAGCGACACCGGTTCGCCGATCGGCTCGCCCGCGGCGTCGCGAAGCTGAACCGTTCCATCGCGTCCCCAGGTGATCAGGCTCCGGCCGTCCGCCGAAAACGCGACGCCGTGGACGCCGCCCGGCTGATCGGAGAATTCCCGGATCGCGACGCCCGCCTCGGCATCCCAGAGTCGCCCCACGCCGCCCGTCGACGCCGAGGCGATCCGCCCGCCGCCCCACGCGACATACCAGACCGGATCGGCGTGCTCTCCGAGAATCCGAACGGGCGTGCCCGTCCGCGCATTCCAGATCCGGACCGTCCGGTCGGCCGAACCCGTCACGATTCGCTCGCCCTCGGAATCAAACGCGACGGAGTGAAACGCGATGTCGGTGACCTGCCCGTTATCCGCCTCGAGCACACCGGTCGCAGCATTCCAGACGCGCAGGCTGCCGTCGGCCGCGGCCGTCGCGACGCGCTGCCCGTCGCGGCTCGCCGCGAAGGCGTAGATCATGTCTTCGTGCGCGGGGATGACGGCCTCGCTGACCTCGGTCATCCCGGTCAGGAAGTGCCATTCCCAGCCGCGGTGCTCTGTCGGCGCCAGCAGCAGGCGCGCCCGCGCCGTCGGATACTCCTGGGTCTGAAGCGAGGCGTGCGCGGCCGCGACGTTGGCCACGTAGCTCTGCCACCGGGCCGCATCGCGCTCGACGACCGCGTCGCGCTCGGCCTGCAATCGCCGCTGAGACTCCTGCCAGGATTCGTAGGCGAAAATGCCGCTCAGCACCGCGCCGCCGATGATCGCGATCATCACGACGGTTGTCGCCGCGAGCAGCGCCCGGTGACGCCGGACGAACCGCGCCGCACGGTAGGTGAGCGTCGGCGGCCGGGCCTCGACGGTTTCGGAGGCGAGGTGGCGGCGGATATCGGCGGCCAGCGCCGCCACCGTCGCGTAGCGCCGCTCCGCGTCCTTTTCCATCGCCTTGCCGATGATCGCATCGACGTCGCCGCGGAGCTGGTCGTTGATCACCGCCGGCCGCGGTGGCAGATCCTCGCGGATCACGCGCAGGGCCTCCGGCACCGGCAGCGACGAAACCTCGTGGGGCAATCGGCCGCAGACGAGTTCATACAGCAGCACGCCGAGGGAGTAGACGTCGGACCGGATGTCGACGACGGCTGAGCCGTCGCATTGCTCGGGACTCATGTAATTCAGCGTTCCGACGAGCTGGCCGAGGCCCGCGTCGCGGGTGATCGATGCCGCGGCCGGATCGCTGGCCCGCGCGACGCCGAAGTCGATTACCTTCGGCCGCCCGTCGGCGTCGACGAGGACATTGCCCGGTTTGATGTCGCGGTGGATCACGCCGAGCTGGTGGCCGTGCTGCACGGCCTCGCAGACGGGGAGAAAGAGCCGCAACCGATCGCCGAGCGAGAGCCGGCGCGCGGCGGCGTAGGCGGTGATCGTCGCGGCGCCCGCGACATACTCCATCGCGAAGAACGGCGTGGAAAACCCGTGGCCGTCGTTGAAGTAGCCGGCCTCGAAGATCTGGGCGATGCCCGGATGCTGGAGCCGCGCGAGCACCTCGGTCTCAAACCGGAACCGGTCGATCGCCGAGGTCTGCGCGAGACCCTGCCGGAGCACTTTCAGCGCGACGCGACGTCGCGGCTGCTCCTGCATCGCCTCGTAGACGGTGGCCATTCCGCCGGCACCGATCGTCCGCACGATCCGGTAACCCCCGATGGTGTCGGCGACCACGGCGGGCGGGCGCGGCCGCGGCGGGCGGACTGCTTCGAGGGCCGGAACATCGAGGAACGGCCGCGAGTCCTGCATCGCGTGGAGCAGGTTCCTTACGTGCCGGTGCAGCAGGGGATCATCCGCGCACGCCGCCCCGACGAACGCCTCGCGCTCGGCATCGTCGAGTTCCATCGCGCGCGCCAGCAGCGCGTGCGAGCGCCGGGCGAGATCGTCATTCATCGCCCGGCTCCGCGCGGTCTTCCCGGAGACGGAAGCAGAGCCACGCCTTGGCCACCTGCCAGTGCCGGTCGACGCTGCGCCGGCCGATCGCCAGCGATTCCGCGATCTCCTCGATCGTCAGGCCCCCGAAATAGCGCAGTTCTACGATCTGGGCCTGGGTCGAGTCGATCGCCGCGAGTTCGCTGAGGGCGTCGTCGAGCGTCACAAGGTCCGCGTCGGGCAGCGGCGCGGCGGGCTCGAGGCCGTCGAGGGTGATCCGTTCCAGGCCGGCGCCGCGCTTGGCGGCGAGGCGCTCGCGCGCGTGATCGACGAGCAGGCGGCGGATGATCCGCGATGCGACGGCGAAGAAATGGACGCGGTCCTTCCAGTCCGTCATCCGCTGGTCGATCAGCTTGAGATACGCCTCGTGGACGAGCGCCGTAGGCTGGAGCGTGTGATCGTCGCGCTCGGAGCGCATGTGGCTGACCGCGAGCCGCCGCAGGTCGTCGTAGATCGCGGCCATGAGAGCGTCGACGTCGCGCCGGTCGCCGGACGCGGCCGCGCGCAGAAGCTGAGTGACGTTTCCCGGGGTTTCGCTCATGACCCGCCGCCGGTTCGGGGCCGTCGCGCAGCGCGATCGGCCACCGCCGGCGGCAGTGTAGCTGGGAACCTGCGAGCGGAGAATCGAAGATTTCCGTCTGCCGCCGCGGCCGGGCAGCGGGACCGGGCGGTGGCGGTGAGAACGGCCGCCGCCGCGCGGGGGGCGGCGTTCCCCCCGCACGGCGGCGTCTGGTCGGGTCGATCGGGTCATCAGAAGTACTCCGGAACGTGCAGCGCCGTTCGGTCAGACACAGGTGGATCCGAAATTGCCCAGCAGCGTCGCCATGTCCTGGAGATCGACGTCGCCGTCGCCGTCGATGTCTCCGAGGCCCCAGTGGGCCCCGCTGGGCGTGCCGAAGCCGGCGAGGAGAATGGCGAGGTCGGAGATGTCGATGTCGCCGTCCTCGTCGAGATCGCCGAGCGGGCACTCCGCCGATCCGAGGACGCGCAACGTGACGTCGTTCGGGCCGTAGTCGACGGTCCAGTCGATCGCCAATCCCTGCGAGAACGACCGCGGCGCCGCGGCGAACGCGCCGGTCACGCCGTCGAGCGCGGTCAGGATCGTGAATTCGTCGCCGACGTCAGGACGGAACGGCGAGTGGGTGGGATCGTTGTGCCGCACCCAAAGGGCCCCGGCGAGCGTCGCGGGTCCGCCGGAAACGAGCAGCAGGTCATGTTCGCTGCCCGCTACCGGCCCGAGGACGTTGACGGACAGCGTCCCGTTCGAGGCGTTCTCGAACCGCCCCACCGCCGCCGTTGCCGCGCTCCCCGCGTCGCTGAAGAGTTCGAAGGTTCCGTTGTTGAGGAGGGCGAGCTGGTCGAGCGATGCGCCGTCCTCCAGGTGCAGCGTTCCCGTCGACCCGTTGCGGACCGTCCCTTCGCCGGCGAACGTCGCGAGGGCCTCGACCCGCGTCGAGCCGGTCAGGCTGAGGATCGCTCCCGCCGGAACGGTGACGGTCGCGGAATCCGCAATCTGCGTGGGGGCCGAGATTTGCGGCCGTCCGGACGCAATGGAGAGACCACCGGAGACGATCATTCCCGAGCCGGCGACGCGCGTCGTGTAGAGCGCCGCCTCGCCGGTGAGCGTCATCTGGCCGGCCATCGTCCACCAGGCCGAATTCGTAAGGTTCATCGTGAGGCGGCCGAAGAAGCCCCCGGCGATCGCCATGCTGCCGTCGAAGCGCGTGCCGTTGCTGAACTCGAGGTAATCCGCGTTGACCACGAGGGTGTTGCCGATCGTCCAGGACGCGTCGCCTGGTCCATCCATATCAAACGTCTGGGCGGTAATCGACGTCGCGCCGGTGACTGAAGCGGGGCCCTGCTGGCGCGCGGTTCCGTCGATCGTGACCGTTCCGCGCCACTCCGTCGCACCCTCAAACCCGACGTACGCCACGAGCGGCGGGCCGGCGAGCGTGAAATCGCCGCCGCTGATGGTCGTCGGGCCGGTGAATCGAAGGGGCGCGTCCTCGAAGTCGAACGTCCCGCCCTCGATGTCGGTCTGCCCGGTGAACCGGGCGCCGTAGCCTTCACCCAGGGTCAGTTGGGCTGTCGGTTCGAACGTCGCATCGGCCTCGACCCGCAGACCCGCATCCGCGGACGGCCCGAGGATGGTCCCCGCGATCGACCAGGGGCTGCCGCGAACCAGGACGGGCCCCTGCGTGTACGTCGCGTCGTAGATGAGAATCACGCCTCCGGTTCCGAGTGCCCAGCCGGCATCGAGGTTCATCTCGACGGCAGCGCCGGTGACGAAGTTCATCTCCCCATCGAACGCGTCGGCGAGCTGCGACCCGGTGATCCTCAGCGAGCCTGTCTCGCCCGTTTCGATGGTCGAGACCAGGATATTGACTTTGCCGTTGCCGGCCGTTCCGTCGAGATCGATGAGCCCCGTCCCGAACTGGGAGATCGTCGTCAGGCCGGGCTGGAGGCTGAGGGCGCCATCGTTGTCGTAGGCTTTCGCACCGTTGCCATAGAGCAGGTAGCCGCCCTCGCCGGAGATCCGGCTGGATGCATCGACATCGAGCAGACCGTTCACGCGTACGTACGACCCTGACCAGACGTTGAGCGCCGCGCCGTCCGTGATCAGCAGATTTCCCGCATTCACCGAGAGGCCGTCGACCGTGGACACCGACAGCCGAGACGGATGAGTCCCCCCGGCCGGTACGGCGTACGTTCCGGCGATCGCCAGAGTCCCGTTCACCGTCAGGGAGCGGTGATCGTTGTCCAGAACCATTCCATCTGTAATCGCGAGCGCCGCGACCGTCACGGGCGAGGTCATCGTCACCCACGAATCGCTCACGCTCGGGAGGTTCCCGATGAACGCGTTGTCGAACGCGGTCGGAACGCCCACCGGCGTCCAGTTGCCCGCGGTCCCCCATGTGCCGTCGCCCGCGGTCCACGAGCGGTCCGCCGCGGCGGCTTGCCCGGCGATCGACAATCCGACGCCCGCGATCACGACTCGGGCACGCCGGCCACCGCCGGCGCGACGCTGGTTCGATCCGCTCTTCCACGCGTGCATGTTCTGATCTCCTCTGATTTTGTTCCGCAGTTCGACCGGCGGCGGGTGACCTCGGACGGTCGCCGCCGCGACGGACGCGGCGAAGTCGCCCCGTCGGTGAGTGACGCGGGAATCGACGCTAAGACGCGCCAGATTCTTCAGCGGCAAAGTGAGTGCCGCCGCCCCGGCCGGGACTCGGCCAGGGCGGCGGTGATTGCCCGCGCGGTCATGGCGGTGCGAGACGCGCGTCGACGCTCCGGGCCGTTCGATCAGGCGCAGGCGGACCCGAAATTGCTGAGCAGGATCGCCAGGTCCGTCAGCGTCACCGCGCCGTCCGCATCGAGATCGCCATCCGGCCACGTCGCGCCGCTTGCCGTCCCGAAGTTCGCGAGCAGGCTTGCGAGATCGGAGATGTCGATGTCGCCGTCGTCGTTGAGATCGCCCGGCGGGCACTCGTGGATCGTGGCAACGCGAAGCGTGACGTCGTTCGTTCCGTACTCGACCGTCCAGTCAAAGCCGAGGCCCTGCGAGAACGACCGCGGGATGGAGGTGAACGCACCCGACACGCCGTCGAGCGCGGTCAGAATCGTATACTCGTCGCCGACTTCGGGCCGAAACGCCGGGCGGCCGAGGTCGTAGTGCCGCACGCGGAGTTCCCCGGCGAGTGTCGCCGGACCGTCGGAGACAATCAGCAGGTCATGGTCGCTGCCCGCGGCCGGACCGACGACATTGACGGACCAGATACCGCCGGCGCCGTTTTCGAAGGCGCCGACCGAGGCGACGGCGGGGAAGAGCGACGCGTAGAAGACGCCGTCATTGACAACACCGACCTGATCGAGCGCCGCACCGTCGTACAGGTTCAGGTTGCCGGTCGGGCTGTTCCGCAGCGTCCCGCCGCCGACGAACGTCGCCCAGGAATAGATCTGCGTTGCCCCGCCGACCCGCAGCGTCGCGCCGGCCGGGATCGTCATCGTCCCCCCCACAATCAGGTCGGACGCGATGTGGGCCCGGCCGCTGGCGAGCGACAGGTCGCCGTCGACATACAAGGTGTCGCCGGCGACGCGGGTGGGGAAGAGCGTCGGATCGCCCACGATGGTCATCTGCCCCCCCATCTGCCAATACCCGGGGACGGTCAGGTTGACCGTCAGACGGGCGAAGAGCGAGCCGCCGATGGTCATCTGCGTATTGAACGCGTTCGTGAGCGTGAGTTCGTCGATGGCCTGGGCGTTGATGACGAGGCCGTTGTTGATCGTCCAGTTCGCGCCGCCGCCGTCCATGTCGAAGACGTCCGCGTGGATGACGGTCTGTCCGGATACGGTCGCGTTGCCCATCTGCCGGGCGATGCCGTCGATGTTTACCGTGCCGCTCCACGTCGTGGGTCCGTTGAAGAGCACCGCGCCGTCGGCCGCGAAATTGCTGAACGTGGTGAACTCGCCGCCGGAGACGGTCGTCGTGCCGTTGAAGCCCAGCGCTGAATCCTCATCCAGGACGAAGTCGCCGCCGTTGATCGTCGCGGTGTGGTTGAACTGCACCGACGTCCCGGGCGGGCTGATCTCGAACATGCCGCCATTGACGGTTGAGGCGGCGTTCAGTTCGAGCAGGCACGGGCCTTCGTCGTTCGTATCAACGACCGCCGTTGCCGTAAACGTCGTCGGGGCTTCGATCGCAAGCGTGTTGTTCGTGCCGTACAGCCGGATCGTGCCGCCCACCGTGAGCGGCGAGCCCCAGATCACGGACTCATGGTCCTCCGACTGAAACCACGGCGTCTGCACGAGACTGTCCGGACCGAGCGCCCACCCGCCGCTCGCGACGACCGCCAGCGTGCTGCCGCCGCCGATGAAGATCCGGCCGTCGAACGCATCGCTGACCGAGTCGGCGAGGATGTAGAGATCGGAGGCGTTGGCCGGGTTGATGACGATCTCGCCGTTGCCGGTGCCGTCGAGGTCGATCCAGCCCGTGACGTTGATCGTCATGTCGTTGTCGAATACTTCGATCAGGCCGCTGTTGGTGAAGTTCCCCCCGACCGTCGCGAGGCCGCCGCCGAGAAACTCGGCCTGCGCTCCGACGCTGACGTTTCCGTCGATCGCCACGGCGGGATCATCGACGAGCACGATCATCCCTTCGGTCAGTTGCAGACTCGCGGCGCGAAAGTCGGTCGCGTTGCCGCCGTTCACAACCAGCAGCCGCGCATAGAGATTCGAGTTTCCCTGGGTGTCGCTGCCGATGATCCGCGCGGGCCCGTTGACGGTCAGACGCCACTGGTCCGTGTAGATTTGCGATCGCCCGCGGACTTCGAGCTCCGCGATCGTGGCGTTCATATCGAGGTGCAGGATTCCGTCGATGGACGCCGGCAGCGTCCCGACGAAGACGCGCTCAGCCTCCCCGGGCAGCCCGTTCGGCGACCAC
The DNA here is from genome assembly GCA_045863555.1 of Planctomycetota bacterium. Lineage (GTDB taxonomy): Bacteria > Planctomycetota > Phycisphaerae > UBA1845 > Fen-1342 > JACRLV01. The sequence continues at coordinate 170,387 of BTUU01000006.1, forward strand.
TTCGCGACCTCGGACCAGCCGCCGTAGTCGGAATTCCACGCCCGGTCGGCCGCCGGCGCAGCGGTCGCAAGCGCGAAAACGAGCGCGAGACCCTTCATGGAACGGGCGATCGGCCGAGTCAGTATCCGCGGGGAATCCTGGTCGAATGTTCGATTCACGAGTTGCCTCCAGTGCGTGGCTGTCAGGACACGGGCGACCACGCGCGTCGCCGATGCCCAGAACGCGAAAACCGCCGGCCGGATGCGCCGCTATTTTTGAAAGATCCTCCGAAATTCCCGGGTAGACGGGTTGGTGAGACGGCGCCGCGCGGGCGGGGCCTGTCAACGCAACACGCGACTGCAAGTGCCCAAGACGCGGGCACTTGCGGCGTCGCGGTCGAAATGAATTGGGGGCACGATTCGGCCGGAACGGCTGCTTCGGCCAGCCGCAGACACGTTGAAAGAAAAGTGCCCGAGGATACCGGGCGCGCACCCTCGGGCTCCGTTCGTCGCCGGGCGTCGCCAAGGTCAAGCGCCGCCTGGATTCGCTGCCGCGCCGGCGTATCCAAACGCCGCGGTTGCATCGTGAACGTTCAACGAGTTCAGTTCTTGAGGTCGATTTCGACCCAGGTCGACCACGCCGAAGTTCCGCTGCCATTGAAAGCCTGCACGCGGTAGCGATAGCGTCCCTTGAGGGTAACCGCGTTTGTAAATGTGAGGACGTTGGGGCCGACCGTGAAGTTGGTCGTTTCTCCCCACGTGGTGCCGCCGCGGCGCTGGCGCTCGATGGTGAAACCGTCCTCGTCGTATGAGTTGTCAGTCCAGTCGACGCGTGCCGTCAGGCGGGCGACTCTGACCGCCGTCACATTGCTCGGCGCTGTCGGAGGGGCGGCCGGCTTCAGGCCGACACTAAAAGCGACACCCGCGGAGACCGCCACGAACCCGGCGTTGGGCGCGGGAACCGCCGATTGTCCGTAGTAGTTCGCGCCGAACGATACGATGGATCCGTCGTCCTTGAGCCCGAGGCTGTGATAGGCGCCCGCCGCGATGGCCATGAACCCTGAGTTCGGTTCGGGCACGCACGTTTGTCCCCAGTGCGGCCAATCCGTCAGTCCGCAGCTTCCCGCGCCCCAGCCCACAATCGAGCCGTCGGCTTTCAGACCCAGGCTGAAGTGCCCGCCCGCCGCGATGCTGACGAAATCCGTGTTCGGCTCGGGCACGTCGGACTGACCGTAGCTGTTGGCGCCCCAGGCCACGATCGATCCATCCGCTTTCAGGCCGAGGCTATGCATACCGCCGCACGCGACTCCGACAAAGCCCTCGTTGGGCTCGGGGACGACGCATTGCCCCAAGTCGTTGAGGCCCCAGGCCACGATCGAGCCGTTGGCCTTCAGACCTAGGTTGTGACTCGCGCCGCCGGCGATTGCGACGAAGTCGCTGTTTGGCGCGGGCACTTCGCACTGCCCCGCATTGTTGATGCCCCAAACGAGAATCGAGCCGTCGGCCTTAAGACAGAGACTGTGAAGGCTTCCGGCGGCGACCGCTACGAAGCCTGTGTTTGGCGGCGGGACGTTGCACTGGCCGTTTGCGTTTCGTCCCCACGCCACGACCGAGCCGTCGTTCTTCAGGCCGAGAACGTGGTAGCCGCCTGCGGCGACGGCGGCGAAGTTACTGTTCGGAACCGGCACGTTGAGCACGCCGTCGGCGTTCCATCCCCACGCCACAATCGAGTTGTTCGCCGGCTGCGCTGATGCGGACGGCATCAGCGCCAGGGCTACGATGATTGCGAAAAGCACGTTCCGTGATAGACTTGTCTCCATTTGTGAGCCAAATTCGGCGCGCGAGAACCCAGCTCGTCCCGGATTCTGTGGGCGCGCAGTGTGACTGTGTGAGAACAGCATCTCCGTCTCCTATCGTTCGGGTTTTATGATGAGCTGCCCCGGCTTGCGCCGGTGGTTACGTGCGCCTTGACGCTTTATGGTTCCGCGAGCGTTTCCAAATCAGGCCTCCGCATCTTTCTCGTGGGGGCGAACGCGTCTCGAATCATCGATCTGCTCCTTGCTCACGGACACGTCGCGCCGAAGTCGGCGAGCAGGTTCGCAAGGTCTTGAATATCCACATCGTCGTCGTTGTCGAGATCGCCGTCGGCGTATGCTGCGCCGCTGGTCGTGCCGAAGTGCGCGAGTAGGATTGCCAGATCGGCAAGGCCTCTAGTGCCGTCGGAATCCAGGTCGCCGATGCACGCTTTCAGGCCCAGGACGTGGTGAAAGCCGCACGCAACGCCCACGAAACCGGTGTTGGGCTCCGGTACTCTGCACTGCCAGGAGCCGTTATCCCCCCAGGCCACGATCGAGCCGTCGGCCTTCAGCCCGAGGCTGTAGCGATAGCCCGCGGAAACCGCCACAAATTCGGTGTTCGGCTCCGGAACGTCGCATTGCCCGTAGGAGCTCTCGCCCCACGCCACGATTGATCCGTCGGCCTTCAGCCCAAGGCTGTGAAGATAGCCCCCGGCGACTGCCACGTAGCCGGTGTTCGGCTCCGGGACGATGCATTGCCCGTCGGAGTTGTTTCCCCAGGCCACGATCGAACCGTCGGCTTTCACGCCGAGGCTGTGTTCGCCGCCGCCCGCGATCGCCTCGAAACCTGTGTTCGGCGCTGGGACGTTGAGTTGGCCGTGCGCATTCCATCCCCACGCCCTGATCGAGCCGTCGGCTTTCAGGCCGAGGCTGTGCCCGCCGCCCCCCGCGATCGCCTCAAAACCTGTGTTCGGCGCGGGGACGTTGCGTTGGCCGTACAAATTCCATCCCCACGCGACGATTGAGCCGTCGGCCTTGAGTCCAAGGCTGTGACGAGCGCCCGCGGAGACACACACGAAGCCCGTGTTCGGTGATGGGATGTTGCATTGGCCGTCGTAGTTCCATCCCCACGCGCTGACCGAGCCGTCGAACTTCAGGCCCAGGCCGTGGAGGTTTCCCCCCGCGACCCCCACGAAACCCGAGTTGGGTTGCGGGACGTTGCATTGTCCGGAGACGTTGTTTCCCCAGGCCACGATCCGGCCGGTTGGCTGCGCCCAGCTGGCGGGGATGGTGACCAGCCCCAGCATTAGGGCCGCGGCACTCGCGATTCGGTTCCAGTTCCTTGTCGTCATGCTCGGCTCCGTTGCTCGGTGTGCCAGAGGTTGCGGTGTCATCCGCCGTCCGCCTTGTCTGGCGCTGGTGCTTGCATCTTCGCCCGCCACTCGGCGGCCTTACCGTCGTGACCCTTATCAGGGTCGGTGGCGTGCCAGGATTCGTAGAGTCTCACGATCCGTTCCAGCGCCTGGCGAATTCTCTTCGCACGAAACTCCTCCGGGATGCGGTCGGAGTTCTGCGTCAGCCACTCGCCCGCCTCGACCAGCAGCGGCTCGGCTTCAATGAACTTGGCGATGGCAGCCGGTGCGTTCGACTCAATCAGCGCCGCACCCTGGCCGACGAGCGCACCGCCCAACATGCTGCGCGTGTTCGCCAGAAACCAGTAGTCCGGCGAATCAGGCCTCAAGGCCTTTTGGCGGATCTCCAGGCACTCGCGGAGAAGCGGCTCGACTTCGGCGTACTTGTCCTGCGCAAGGAGCGATAAGCCGAGCGATGCGAGGGCGCTGGCGAAGGCCTTGGACTCTCGCCCGCTCGTCTGTTCGCGGATCGTCACCACCTCGCGCAGGATCGAGTCGGCTTCCACGTATTGCTTCTGCTCGCTGAGCAGCAGCCCAAACTCAGCCAGCTCGGTCGCAACCGACGGGTCTCCGGGCGGCACCAGCCGCCGAAGGTCGTCGACAAACTCACGCTCAATGAGGATCGCCTCACCCGGCTTGCCGGCATCGACGAGCGTCTGTGAAAGGACGTCGACTGCGTGACAGTATTCTCTGCGCCCCCTCGCGGATGGGTCTGCGGCGGCTCGGTAGATTTCGACGGCTTGACGTGCCAGTATCTCGGCCTCGTCGAGCTTTTGCAGCGCAAGAAGGCTGTCCGCGAGGTGATGCAGGATCAGCGCACATAAAGCGCGATCGCTTCCGGGTCGTTCACACGCGAGCGGAAGCGCCTCTCGAAACAACGCCGCGGCTGCCGCTTCGTCCCCTTTCAGACCAAGAAGGCAGGCGAGGTCATTCAGGCAGATCACGACATCCGGATGCTCATTGCCCAGCAGCTTGCGGTGTATTGACAGCGCTTCGCGAAGCAGCGGCTCGGCTGCGGCAAAGTCCCCTTTATCTTGGAGCAATCGCGCGCAGCGATACAAGCTGTTCGCGAGCTCCGGATGCTCATCGCCCAGCAGCTTCCGCTTCATCGCCAACGCCTCGCGAAACAGCTCCTCGGCTGCGGCATGGTCACCTTTCCTATCAAGGAGCTCCGCCAGTTCGTACTCGGTATTGGCGACGTGCTGATTCTCATCGCCCAGCGCCTTGCGCTGCATCGCCAGCGCCTCGCGCAAAAGGGGCTCGGCTGCCTCGAGATCACCCTTCCCCTTCAGCGAAACCGCCAGAAGGTACTGGGTTAACGCGACATCCGAATGCTCATCGCCCAACTGCTTGCGGCGAAGTGCAAGGGCCTCGCGGTACAGCGGCTCGGCGCGGGCGTAATCGTTACGTCTTAAGAAAGTGGTTGCCAAGTTGGCCAGCAGGGTTGCGACTCGAGAATATTCGTCCCCGTATGCCTTGCGAATGATCGCGAGCGCTTCGGTGTAGAGCGCCTCGGCCGCGGCGTATTCTCTCCGCTCCATCAGGGCGATCGCGAGGCTATTCATGCTGTTCGCCACGGCCGGATGCTCATCGCCGAGAAGCTTGCGGCGCATGGCCAGCGACTCGCGAATTAGCGGCTCCGCCGCCGCGTGCTTGCCTTGACTCTGCAACACGACCCCCAGGGAATTCAGGCAGTTCGCCACGTCTTCATGCTCGTCGCCGTACGCCCTGCGAGCAATTGCAAGCGCCTCGCGCACCAGTGGCTCAGCCGCGGCGGGGTCGCCTCTGGCGTCCAGGAGAGTCCCAAGACTGTTCAGGCAGGGCCCGACCGTCCGGTGCTCATCGCCCGGCGGCGTGCGCCGCAGTGCTGCCAGCGCCTGGCGATACATCGGTTCGGCGGCGGCGTAGTCGCCCTTGGCGTCGAGCGCTTGCGCCAGGTCGTTCAGACTGGGCCCAATGTCGGGATGCTCATCGCCCAGCTCGCGCCGCCGGATCTCCAGCGCGGCGCGAATGTGCGGCTCGGCGGCGTCGTACAGCCCCAGTTCCATGTACGTGTTCCCGATGGCGTCATGGAGCTGGGCCTGCACCAGCGGCTGGTCGGCGAACTTCTTTTCCAGTGCATCGGAGGCGCGGGCCAGCACAAACTCGTCCATCACCCGCCGGGCCACATCCGCGGCCTGGGCGGCTTCGGCGCGCTCGTCGAACGCCGCCAGCTCGGCCTCGATTTCTTCCGGCGTACGCTTGCGGCGGTTGGGGAATTCGCCCACATACTGGCGCTCAAACGCCGCTCGCACCTGTTCGCGGTAGCGTTCCTTGATGCCGCGGCCCATGGCCTCGATGTCGATGCCGCTCAGCATCGAGGCTTGGAAAGCCGAGACCTTTCGCGTCTGCTTCTCGCGCTTCTCGGCGAGGCGCCGGGCGTCATCCGCCTCGATCCTCCGCTCCTCGGCCCGTAGCAGACCGAACGTCGTTCCGGCCATGCCTGCCGCGAGCGAAATCGAGATCAGGGAGGCCGCCACGACGACCGCCCGGTTGCGGCGCACGAACTTGCGGATTCGATACGATCGGCTCGGCGGCACCGCGACAACCGACTCGCCCGCCAGAAAGCGCTGCACATCCATCCCCACGGCGTTGGCCGTGACATAGCGGCGGCTGCGATCCTTCTCCAGGCACTTCATGACGATCCAGTCCAGTTCACCGCGCAGCACCCGCGCCAGCGATAGCGAGGTCCGCTGGCGCTGCCGGGACAGAGTGGCCTCGGATTTCGGCCGCGAACCGGGGGTGGTCTGCAATTCCGCGAGGATGCTCGTCCCCGAGGACACGGCGCGCGTGCTCGGCCTGGGCGGTTCGTCTTCCCGGATGATCCTGCGCATCTCGTCATATCCAGCGCTGACGAGCGTCCGGGCGTCGAACGGCGTCGTACCGGTCAGGAGTTCGTACAGAAGAACACCGAGCGAGTAGATATCGCTGCGCGTGTCGATATCCAGGTCGGAAAACCCCGCCTGCTCCGGGCTCATGTAGGCGGGAGTTCCGATGAGCTGGTGGAACTCCGTGTAAACAGTCTTGTCCGTCAGCCGGCCGGTGATGGCCTTGGCGATCCCGAAATCGATCACCTTCACCACGGGCCGCTCATCGTGCCTCGACACCAGCACGTTCGTGGCCTTCAGGTCGCGGTGAATGATGCCCTTGGAGTGGGCGTGCTGGACGGCGTCACAAACCTCAACGAACAGTGCGAGTCGCTCGCGAATCGGAAGCCTGTGCGAATCGCAATACTGGGTAATCGGTTCGCCGCGGACCAGTTCCATCGCGAAGTAGGGTCGGCCGGGACCAAACGCCGAGCCGGCATCGGTCGTCCCGGCATCAATGACGCGGGCGATATTCGGGTGGTTCATCATCGCCAGGGCCTGCCGCTCCGCCTCGAAACGGGCGATCACCTGTTTCGAGTCCATCCCCGGCTTGATGACCTTCAGGGCCACCCGTCGACGGACCGGCTGATCCTGTTCCGCGACGAAAATCGTCCCGAAGCCGCCCTCGCCGATCTGTTCCATCAGCCGATACGGCCCGACCCGGCTTCCAACCGCGGCGGCGCGATCGCCCGATTCCTTCACCCGCTCCATCGCGTCAACCACGACCGTCGGAGGGGAGCAGAGGAAGTCGCCGGCGTCCGCATTGGCCGCGAGCAACTGGACGACCTCATCGCGAAGGGCCGCGTTTCCGCCGCATTCCTGGTCCAGAAAACGGCTGCGAGCCGATTCCCGCGTCAATTCCAGGGCTCTCAGGAAGATCTCGTTGGCGCGTGGATTCCACTCGGCCATTGCAACCTCCCGGGCGCGGCCGCCCGACGTACTCCATGCGAGAATTCTGGTCCTCTTGCGCGCAAACTGCCGGGAATTGCGCTTTTTTAGTCGCGGATCCGCTGGAGCAGCCATGCCCGGGCGACCGTCCACAGACGGTCTGCGGCGCCGCGCGAGATCCCGAGCGCCGCGGCCGCCTCCTGATGGGCCAGCCCGGCGAAAAAACGGAGCTTCACGAGCGACGCGGCCTGCGCGTCGTGCCGTTCCAACTGGCCCAGCGCGTCGTCGAGCAGCAGCAGTTCCTGGCTCTTTTCCTCATCCGCAAGCTCGAGTTCGTTCAGATCGAGCTGAACCCGCCTCCCGCCCCGACGTGGGCCGGCCTTGCTGCGCGCCCGTTCGATCAGGATCCGCCGCATTGCCTCGGCGGCCGCGGCGAAGAAGTGGCCGCGATTCTTCCACTCGACCTCGGCATTGCCCAAGAGACGCAGGTACGCCTCGTGCACGAGCGCCGTCGCCTGGAGCGTGTGGTTGCGACGCTCACCGGCCATGCGAAGCTGGGCAATGCTGCGAAGCTGTTCGTAGACGAGCGCCAGAAGCTCCGCCGCGGGTCCGGGTTGCTCCGCGGTGTGCAGGAGTTGCGTAATGTCATGGGACGGCGTCTCGCCCGGCATGTCGAACACTCTCGTCGTTGCGGAAATGTGGCGGCATCTTATCGCACCGCAAGGCCGTCAAGAAAGGTACTTTCCCGGTTGGCTCGACTGCGGCGCAGACCCGCGACGCGTCGCGACGGACGCTCCACGATTGCGGCGGGGCTGCACAATGACGCGGCGCTGCGACCGTCGGGCAGTTCTTCCACCGTTTTGAACTGGAGGCGGACAGTACAGCGAGGATCCCGCTCGAACTACCCCCCGACTCGATGCGATTACGCGCGTCCCGGCTCGCAACCGCGATCGGGGCACTTCCGATGGTTGACCCGTGCGCTGGTTTGGGGGCTGGCCGGTCAAGGTATACGAAAACGCTGCAAATGCCCGCGTATCAGGCACTTGCAGCGTTTTTTGCGGTAAAAGCGGAGAGGGGGGGATTCGAACCCCCGGTACCCTTACGGGCACACTGGTTTTCGAAACCAGCTCGATCAACCACTCCGACACCTCTCCGGAATGGGATGGAGCAGCCTACCAGCCCGACCCGCGCATTTCAAATGTCCGCGCGTCCGCCGAATCGGCAGCCGGACGAGGCTCGAACGCACGGGAAAGGCGTCGTCTCCACGCTGGCAACGGACCGAAACGGGGCGTTTTCGAGCGTCACTGCCCGCCCGTCGGCCCCTTCCGGCGCTCCGGGTTGTGGAAGAACAGGAACCGCCACCGTGCTTCCATCCCGTGGCAGGTCATGCACACATTCGGCGAGACGAACGGCCGCAGGCTGAACTGCCGCGCACTCTGCTGCTCGGGCGTCAGCGACTCGATCGCCGCCTGTGCGGTTGCGCCTTCGGGGACCCAGCCATGCGCGAGGTGGCACGTCCGGCAGGTTACCTGGCCCTGGGGGTCGACGTGCCCCTCTGCGTTGAAGAGCGGGAGGAAGCCCGGCGCCGATTTGTCATAGATGTTGTTCATCGCGACCTGCGGATGCGTGAAGACCTCCCGCAGCGGCGCGATTCCCCCGACGCGGTGGCACGACAGGCACGGAACGCAGCCGACGTTTTCATCTCCGACCGTCTGGCAATCTTCCATGAGGAAGCGCGGCGAGAGCATCTGCCCCCACGCCCCGTCGCGCTTTGCGTGCATCGCGTGACACGGTTTGCAGGAGTCCGTGTCGATTCCCAGCCCGCTCAGCCGGGTCGAGGAGTGCCCGCTCATCAGGATGTGCTTGTGGTCGTGGCATTGCAGGCACAGGTTTTCCGTCGGAACTCCGGGAGCGACCCGCGCCAGGTGCACCGGCTCGACGCCCCCGTGCGGATCATGGCACGTGCGGCAGCCCATCCGCATGTTCCCCTGATCATCCTTCGGAACCAGCGCCAGCGGCACGCGGTGCTGGTCGGCCGAAATCTCGTGCGGGTGAATGATCGCGATCGACGAATCCGCGTTCCAGCCCGCGTCGGAGTGGCACGTCAGGCACGCGCCGTCGTGATAGCTGTCATGCTCCGCGGAGCCGAATCGGTACAGGTCCGGCCGCTCGCCGCCGTGCGCAAAGTGACAGCGCAGACACAGGTCCGTGATGGTGCTCGCCTGCGCCGGCCACGCCTCGGGTTTGGTCCGAAAGTCGTGCGGGCCGCCGACCAGCGCGTATTGGGCCGCGTGACAGTCCGCACACAGGTCCGCCGACGCCTTCGCCAGGAACCGCCCGTGCGTCCGCAGGTGCGGATCGTGGCAGTCGGTACACGCGGTTTGGGGGTGCACGACATCACCGACGAGCACGTTTTCCGCACAGGCCCCCGCCTGATGGCAGGTCGTACATACGCCGGTCGGATCGCCGGGCGCGGGAACGGCCGTTCGCGCCGAGCCATGGCCGAGATGGCACGCGCTGCACGCCCCGCCCGCGCTCGCTGTCACGCCGAGGATATTGGGTTCGTCGGGGCTCTTGATCCGCAGGTCGTGGGGCGAGCCGATCACCTCCGCCTGTTTCGGATGGCACGAGGCGCACGCGTCGTCCGAACGCGGATTCATCGCCAGGAGGTGATTGTTCGGCGCTGTCTCGTGCATCAGGTGGCATGACGAGCACACCAGCGTGTTCATCGCGCTGACCTGGCCGCCCCAGCCAAGCACGGACGCGATCTGCGCGTCATCGAGCGCGGGTTGCCGGCCGTGCCGGGGCAGCGTTCCATCCGCCGTCCGCGCGGCCAGTTCCGCCTCGTGGCATGTGAGACACATCGCGTTCTGGGCCGGATCGGCCACGAGCAGCGATGCGAAGTTCGCCGAGTGCGCCGAGTGGCACACCTGGCAGGTGATTTCCGTCGCCCCCTTGCCGACCGTCGCGACGGTGCTGGGCGCAGCGCCCGATGCGGGGGTGTTGACGACGCCGACAGGGTGCATACCGGCCAGGAGACCTTCGCCGAAGCCGGTGTGGCAATCGGTGCACGTATCCGCAGGAGGGCGCTTCAGGAAGCAGCCGAACTGGTCGCTGTGCGGATTGTGGCACTCGGTGCACTGCGCACCGCTGTGCTCGAACGCGATCTTCGTCGCGTCGCCGCCGCAGCGCGGCGTCTGATGACAGGAAACGCAGCGGCCGTCCTGGTCGTTTTCGCACGCCACATACTCCTGTGCGTACGTATGCGCCGCGTGGCAGACGCTGCACGGCCCGGCTTCAAGCGGCGTCAGCCCGAGCCGGTTGGTCAGCTCCGGCGCGGTCGTCAGAAAATCATGAGCCGCCCCGCCGAGAACGAACTGCTCGGCATGGCAGCGCTGGCAGAGCGCGCTGCCCTCGAGCGTGTCCGCGAGCATAAACGGCTTTTCCGCGCTGAGCACGTGACACGTCATGCAGATCACCGTGCCGTCGCGGCCGGCGATTGTCCCGAGATCCCGAACGGCCGCGAGCTGCGATTCGCTCATCCTCACGTTGAGCGGGTGGCCGTGAAGAGCGCCGAGGCCGCCGACGGCGGGGCTCAGCGTCCGGTGGCAGGCGAGGCAGTAGACGCTGCTTTCGGGACTGGTCCAATCGACGGCTTCCATCGCCGCCGGCGCGGGCGGCGGCTCGCGCCTGGATGCGGACTGCACGAAAATCACGGAGATCCAGATCCACGCGCCGATCGCGCCGAGGATCAGCAGCCCATGCACGCTGGTCATTAGCCGCCGCAGGCCGCCCAGGATGCCGCCCGGCGTCGAAACGCCGCTTCTGCCTGGTGAGTGCATGTTCATGGCGACTTCACCGGTCCCTGCTGCGTCTCACCCCCGGACGCCGCCGACGGGACTTTCGTCAGGTCCTTGAGCGGCGTGTGGCCGGTCGGCATCGGCACGTACGGCGCCAGCCGGCGATGATCCGTGTCCTGAAATTCGCGGTGACAGACGTCGCACCGGGCGAATTCCGCGCCGTACTTCTCCGGCGCAGACTTCGCGTAATCCGCGTGGCACTTGATGCACAGCCCGTGCATCGCATCCATGTAACCCGGAGCAAAACCCACCAGGCCCGCTTCGGCGGTCGGCACCAGCGAACCCTTCACCACCATGTCTCCGTGGCACTGCCAACAGGAGAGTGTGTTGCCGCGCGATTTCCGGGCGAAGTCCTTCGAATGGCAAACGATGCAGGCGTCGCTGCCGCCGAGCCGATCGACATGCAGCGGGTGGTCGAAAATGTCCGTGTTCTCGTACATGTCGCGGTGACATTGATAGCACGCGCTGTTCTGGTCGAACGGCATGCGCTGGTGATGGCACAACCGGCACGACTCGTCGCCGCCCAGCCGTTCCACGTGCCCTTCGTGGCGGAACGGCACGAACCGCCAGTTCCGGTTGCCGTCGATCACCATGACCCGGACCGGAGTCCCCAGCGGCGCCTCCGTCACGCCTCCCGAAAAGCTCGACATGTGGAAATCCAGGCGCATCGGCTGCGGCGCCGCCGTCGCCAGCGCCTCCACCGTCCGCGTCTGCCCTACGGGCGTCTGCTGGGGCACTGGACCAAAAATCGCCTGCTGCGGCAGGCAACCGATCGCCGCCGCGGCCGCGATGACGAACGCGAGCGAATGCCGGCCGCGCTGCGGACGCTGCGATCCGACCGCGGGCTGCGGCGCGGGCGCATGCGCTTCGGCGTCGTGCTCGTCGTGCTCGATGATCCGCAGGTTTTCGTTGAAGAAGATGAACACCAGCGCCGCGCCGGCGACGATGCCCGCGCTGATCGCCAGTTCGAGCCACGTCGGCCAGTAGGACATGCCCTCCGGCCGTTCGAACGCGACCAGGCACGTGTTGAACCGGTAGCCGATGATGCCCAACACCGTCATGATCGAACACGTCGCGAGCCCCGGCACGCTTTGTCGCACGCGCGGGATCGACAGGAGGATTGCGGGCACCAGGGCGCTGAACGCGAGCTCGAAGAGGAACAAGCCCGCCTGCCAGGAGCCGTCCATGGCCTGCATCAGCACGCCGCGCCGCCACAGGTCGCCAAGCCGGATGATGACGTAGAGCCCGAGGACGATCGACGCGATCCGCCCGAGTCCCTTGAGCAGATCGACCCGTATTCGATGGCCGAACAGCCACGCCGAGACCAGCGACTCCAGCGTGACCATCATCAGGCCCAGGCCGATCGCTGAGATGAAGAACAGCCAGGGAATCCAGGGGCTGTACCAGAGCGGGTGCGTGCGGTACGGCTGAATGAGAAAGAGCGATCCGAGCGACGACTGGTGGAGCGTCGAAAGCACGATGCCCGCGATGACCAGCGGGATCGTCATCGCCTTGATCTTCTTCAGAAGCGAACGGAACAGCGGCCGGTGAAACAGCGGGTGTTCGAGGATCGCCGGCGAGAACTCCAGCGCCAGAACGGTCAGGTAGAGCATCACGCACATCGCCACTTCGAACAGCACGGAGTGATGCTGCGGGAAGACCAGCGGATGCCAGATGTGCCAGGGCAGACCGAGGTCGTACAGCAATCCGACCGCGACGGCGATGTAGCCCAGCAGCGCCGTCAGGATCGCGGGCCGGGCGAACGCGTGGTACTTCGTCAGGCCAAAGATATACACCGTAGCCGCGAGCACGAATCCGCCCGCCGCCAGCGCCACGCCGGCCATCACGTCGAACGCGATCCAGAGCCCCCACGGCGCGACGTCGGTCAGGCCGCTCGTCGCGCCGAGTCCGGTCGTAAACCGCGCCACGGTCACGACGGTCCAGATCGCCACGAAGACCCACAGGACCGTCTTGGTCCGCTCCAGCGTCGTGTTGACTCGCGTGCGCGTCATGACGAACCGCCCGGGTCGAGGATGTTGAGTTTCGTGCGGTGCGCCTCGGCAGCCCGCTCCTCGGCCGCCTCGGCCTGGAGCCGGGCCCGCCGGCCGATGATCCAGTAGATGGCGGTCATCAGCCCCGCCATCCCGATGGCGACGGGCGGCACCTTCGAGAGCGCGCCCCACGTCAGCGCGGGAACGGGGTCATCGCCGAGGTTCGGCCGCCAGCCGAGAAAGTCGAGTGAAATATCCGAAATATAGAGAACCGAGGTCCCGCCGACGTCGTGCTCGCCCCAGATCTTCGGCGACCCGTGCGGGTAGTAGAGATCCGGGTGGTCCTGGAAGCGCTTCCGCGCCTCCGCGAGCATCTCCGCGCGCGTTCCGAAGATCGTCGCGCCGTACGGACAGGCGCTGGTGCATGCGGGCCGGTCTCCCTTTTCGATCCGCGAGTAGCACATGATGCATTTGCGGACGAGCGGAATCGCGCTTTCCCACTCATACCGGGGAATCCCGAACGGGCAGGACATCATGCAGTATCTGCACCCCATGCACCGCTTTTCGTCGTAGGTCACAGGTCCGTAGTCCGTCTTCTGGAGCGCGCCCACCAGGCATGCGGAAACGCACGCAGGGTCCAGGCAATGCCGGCATTGCTGCCGGACATACTTGCTTCCCGGCCGCCGGATGATGGTGGTAAACCGCGTCGATGAGAGATCGTCGACCTTCTCCTTCCAGCGCCAGGCCCGGTCCTTCTTGAGTCCGTACGTCTGCCGGCACGCGTCGACGCAGGTCTCGCAACCGGTGCACTTCGTCGTGTCGGTGAGGATCGCAAAGACCTTGTTGTTGTCGATCGCCTTGTTCATCACCGCACCGCTCCTGCCGGCGGGCGGACCGCCGGCTCGCGCCCGGACCCGCCGGACAGCACGCTTCCCAGCCCGTCCGAAGCGGCAGCCTGCTTCTCGAATTCACTCTCGTCGGTCGGCCATGCAAGTTCCGGCAGCACCTCCTCGATCGGGCGGTGCAGGAACGAGAGCATGCGTGCGAAGGGGATCATGATGAAGACGACCGCGGCGCTGACGACGTGCAGCAGCATCGTCACGTGGTATTCCGCGGGGCTCCAGGTCGGGTGCATCGCCAGCAGCCCGGTCACGAACGGAACCAGCAGGATAAGCGGCTTGAGAAACGCCCAGGGCGGGTCGATCGCCCGGATCATCGGCGAGTAGATTCGGCCCAGGAAGACGCCGAGGCCCGCCACCACGGTCACCACCGACATCACGTCGCTGATCCGCGCCGGAATCGACGGCCAGGCCGTGCCGAGCAGGCGCTCCCAGAGGTAGACGTGTGCAACCATGAAGGCGGGGATCGCCAGCGCTCCGAACCGGAAGATGATCGAAAGCGTGATGACGAACTTGTGATACGCCTCCAGGGCGGCGCTCTCGTTTCCGCGCATCTCGCGGATCACGCTCGTCGGGAAAATGTGCCAGCGCATCCGCAGGCGCAGCCGCCGCCAGAACGCCTTGCGATCCCGGATGATCAGGTACGCCGCCGAAGCGTCTGAAACGGCGATCCACGCGGACCGGATCAGCCCGAGGACCAGCAGCGCGAATGCGAACCGGAAGAGCGGGCCCTGGGCCAGGTGCAACAGTTGGCGGAGTTCTTCGCCCATGGTGCTGGGCTCCTCGACGCCGTCGAGCGTCGATGAACGGTGGGCAAGCGCTGTGCCACGGCCCGCCCTCGGAGACGTGATTTCGCGCCGGCGCTGCGCACCATCGGCGCGATTCCGCGCAACCGTCTGGTAACGGTTCCGGTCTGCCACTGGCTTAATGCGGGCAGCTTTCGGCGGTTTGCGGAGGACGCCGCACGCAGTCGCGTCTGCACGCTTTGATCGATTTTTCTTGCCCCCGCACCCGGACTCTCATAACATCGAGGGAGCACGTCGGAGACGAGCCTGCGTGGATGCACTGACCCCAAAGCAAGTCGCGAGAGCCATCGGCGTCAGCGACGCCTCCCTGAAACGCTGGTGCGACAAGGGCGTGATCGAATCCATCCGCACCGCCGGCGGGCATCGCCGGATCCCGCTGACGAAGGTCATGAACTTCATTCGCGAGTCCGGCCACCAGATCGTCCGGCCTGAGATCCTGGGGCTGCCTCCCACCTGCGGCTGCGGTCAGACGGTCATCGACCGCTCCGTGGAGCGATCCATCGACGCCCTGATCGCCGGCGATGAGCAGCAGTTCCAGCGCCTGATTTTCGATCTCTTTATCGCGAAGAACGCCGTTCGGACGATCGCGGACCGTGTACTGGCCCCGGCCCTGCATGCGATCGGCGAACGCTGGGCGCACGGGGAAATCGAGGTCTTCCGCGAGCGGCGGGCCTGCGAGATCGTCATCCGGACCCTCCATCGCCTCGAGGGCTTTCTGACCCCGCCGGCGTCGGACGCTCCCCTGGCGATTGGGGGAACGCCCGCAGGCGACCCCTACATGCTGCCCACCGTGATCGCCGAGCTCGTACTCCGCGAGGTCGGTTTCCGGGCGGAGTCTCTCGGCGGGAACCTGCCGGGCGCAACGCTCGCAGCGGCGGTCCGTGAGCTGCGCCCAAGTCTCGTGTGGTTAAGTGTTTCCAGCTTTGAATCGACTGACTCATTTCTGGCCGACTACGCAACGCTGCGGGCGGCCGCGGTTGACAAGGCGACTGCGATCGCGGTCGGCGGCCGGGCGCTCGATGCGCAACTCCGTATGCGGATGGAGTTTGCGTTCTTCGGCGACTCCATGAGCCACCTCGCCTGCTATGCCGACTCGCTGCGCCGGGCGGGAGGCCGGTGAAGGCGGAGCGGCCAACGCCGTTTTGGGCCCTGGGGCATCAAAAAAGAAGGAACCCGCCATGGGCGAGTTCCTTCTACAGGAGGAGGAGGAGTATTGTTGCTAATTCATAGGCCCGCTAATTTGAGGAAGTCCAGCGCGGCCGAAAGATTTTTTTTCGGAACCGCTGCCGGGTTCCAGACGAGGTCAGCCCGTGCCCATTTCGATACACCGAACGATCCAGTTCGCCGAGACCGACATGGCCGGCGTGCTTCACTTCTCCAATTACTTCAGGCTGATGGAGGAGGTCGAGCACGCGTTCTGGCGTTCGATCGGCCTGAGCGTTTACATGGGCGGGCGTGAACCCGATATCAGCTGGCCGCGGGTGGCCGTCGCTTGCGAGTACCGGCTCCCGGCGCGGTTCGAGGACACGATCGAGCTGCGGCATCGGCTCACGCATATCGGCAATCGCTCCGTCGAGCACGCCGTCGATTTCTACCGGGATGGCGAGCGGATCGCCGGGGGCACGATGAAGACGGTATGCTGCGCCATGACGCCGACCGGGTTTCGGGCCATCACCATCCCCGCCGTCGTCCGCGACAAGCTCGAACCGCACCTGGCGGCCGACCGGACCGCAGGCTGATTCGATCGAGCGCGTGAACCAAGCCGAGATCGAAAGGACTGCATGAAAGCCTGGCACTGGTTCGTGATCATGACCGTCGTCTGCTGGGGGGCGTACATCCCGACGATCCACCTGGCGCAGAAGGCCATCGGCGGGAAAGCGGCGAGCCTCTGGGGATTCATGCTGGTCGGGGCGGCGTATGTGCTCGTCGCAGTGCTCATTCCCGGCGGGCTGCTGGCCGCAAAGGGCGAATTCGCGACGATCCCCGCGTCCGGCGGCCTGGTGAAGGCGTTTCTCGGCGGGGCGCTGGGGGCGATCGGGGCGCTGGGGATCATCCTGGCGATCATGAACGGCGGCGACAAGTTCCTCGTGCCGTCGCTCGTCTTCGCCGGCGCGCCGATCATGGCCACACTGGTGACGATGATGATCTCGCCGCCGGGCGCGACGCCCGACTGGCGGTACTTTGCCGGCATCGTGATCGCCGCGGGCGGCGTGGCGATGGCGATGTACTTCAAGCCCGGTTGACGCCGACCGTCGACCGATTCACCGGGCGCAGTCGCGCTCGCCAGACTCGGGTACCGCGCTATCATCCTCCGCCCACGTCGGGTGGAACATTCATTGCACTTGCGGAGGATCGCATGCCTGCGTCTCGCTTCGGAATCGTTGTCGCCTCGCTTTGCCTGCTGCTCGCGCCGCTGTCCGGCTGTCTGAACGCCATCGACAGCGACCTGCAAACCGTCGAATTCGTCGACGTCAATCGCTACGTCGGCAAGTGGTACGAGATCGCCAGCTATCCGACGAGCTTTCAGCGCGACTGCACCGGCACGACCGCGGAGTACTCGCTGAAGGACGACGGGACGATCCGCGTCTTCAACCGCTGCCTGCTCGGCTCACTCGACGGCGAGGAGAACACGATCGAGGGCAGCGCCCGGGTGGTCGACACGACGACCAATGCGAAGCTCGCCGTGCGATTCTTCGCCTTCTTCGAGGCCCCCTACTGGATCATCGAACTCGATGAGGACTACCAGTGGGCCGTCGTGAGCGATCCGACCCGCCGGTTCCTGTGGATCCTCAGCCGGACGCCGACGATGGACTCGGCCGTCTACGAGGACATCCTCGCCCGCGTCTCGGCGAAGGGGCTGGATCCGTCGAAGCTCCGGCAGACGACGCAGCCCGCGGAGTAGCGCGCCCGCTACAGGTTGCCCAGCACCAGCACGAGATCGGCGATCGACGTCGCGCCGTCGCCGTTCGTATCGCCGGCCGACGTGCGGCCGTACGCCGCGAGGACGATTTCGAGATCCGCGAGGTCGACCACGCCGTCGTGCGTGAGGTCGGCGCGGTGATCCTGCACGTGCAGCGTCGGCACGGGCAGCAGGTAGCGGGTCTGAAAGCCGCTCGCGAACGTCACCGCGAAACGATCGATGCCCACGGCAGTCGCGGGCGTGAGCGTCGCGCGGTACCGCCCGCCGCCGAGGACCTCGACTTCGCTGATTGTCGCGCCGCCGGCGCTGTCCGAATCGTGACTGATCTCGATGGGCTGCGTCGTGTTCACCACTTCGCCGCGCCAGTCGCGCAGCTCGATGTCCATCGTCACCGGCACGACCGCGCTATCAAGCATGCGCGTAGCCGACATCGTCACCTGCGATTCGATCTGGTCGGGCACGTTGTTGAGTCCGGCCCGCCAGGCATCGAACTGCTGGCGGAGCTGGATGACCGGGTCGGGCGACGACTGCTGCTGAAACGCGACGTTGAAACGCATGTAATACGTGCCGGTCGCACAGCCGAGCGTGGAGCACGAGCCGTCGATGTCGCCGCGGCGGGCGACGACCATGAAGCCGATGTGGGCTGACTTCACGAAGCTCGGCGGCGGCGAGCCGCAGCCGGGCGGATTCGCCGGCGAGCAGGAGCAGCGGCCGTCGCCGCCCATCGCCCGGGCCGCTTCCATCGCGGCCATGAGCTTCTCGGGCAGGCCGCCCGGCGTATTCAGCAGCGCGGCCTCCGCCTCGTCGAGGACCGGCTGGCCGGTGATGACGTTCCCCTGGATCGCGTAGACGAGCGCGCCGCTGCGCCGCACGAGACCGCTGGCGTAGCGGCCGGCGCTGGAGCCCGTGAACGTGACCGCCCGGCCGTAGACATCGACGATGCCGTACTGGCGCGTCTGGTGGGCGGGGTCGGTGGCGGCGAGGAGCGCGAGGATGTCCTCGGGATCGCTGCCGGCGATGAACCCTTCGTTGATGCGGCGGCGGTTGACGCCGCTGCTGTCCACGCTTGACTGGGCCGCGGCCGCTCCGACGCCGACGCGGACGACGGGCAGGCCGCGAAGGAGGTCGAAATTGGTGAGGCAGGTTGCGGATCCGATGGCGATCTCGCGGGTCTGGGTATCGATGACGATGATGGACCAGGTCGCCATCGCGGGGGCGACGAGGGCGATGAGGGCGATGAGCCCGGCCACGGCCGGCAGGAGTCTTGTTCGACGCGGCATGAACTTCCCTCCGATCGGCTGGAAATGGGGGACAACCGGCTATTCAGTATACCCCTGGCGGCGCGGGCCGAGCGCGCCGTGTCGCGGCGGGGAGCGAAATTCGGGGGAAGGTGCGCAGCGCGCGTACATTTGCGGTGCGCACCTTCTGATAATGTCGCGGTTTTTGAGCGGTGGGCGGGGTGGCGAAATCGTGAACTGCGCATCTTCGGTGGAGCGTGTTGAGTGCAGAGTGCACAGTACAGAGTGCACAGTGCACAGTGCGCAGGAAGGGTCGTTCGCTTTCGACGGGTGGACGGGGGTCTCGGAGAGGTTCGGAGTGCGCCGGCGATATCAAGATGATCAAGGGGATCAAGAAATGTGCGCACTGATTTTGATCTCCTTCCAATAAAAACGGCGCTAACGCGATGCCAGGGGGTTTCGGAAAAGTCAAGGCAACTCCAATTTGAGCATCTTGAAACGGCCGTTCACGCGTGGGCCGCGGGGTCACGATGTGTGGGAGCGTGTCCATGGTGCCTTTTCGGCCTCCGCGCGCGGTGCGCGATGAGATTGTTCGCTGGCGACGCGGCGATGGCGAGGGGCACGCTGTGAAATGGCGGGATCAGGCGGAGACTGGCGGGGAATGTGGAACGTTGGCGGCGCCCGAGCGGAGAGCATGCGTATGGCACGGCGGGGAAGCGATGTGACACGGGAGCGGCGCTTTGGCGCTATGCCGAGAGAATGCCACCCGCCGGGCTACGCAACGCGGCTCGACCTACCGCTTTGCGCCCTGCGCTCATTCTGCTTTGTAGAATAAGCCGCGCGCCGGCTCGTCGCGGAGATTCACGCGAAGGAGACCACTGTGGACCGACTGTCGCGGAGGCTTCGCAACTACAAGTGGGTCGGGACCGGCTTCGCAGCGATGCTCCTGGCACTCGGCGTCGTCAGCATGTTTTTTCAGCTTTCGGTATCGGTCTGGAAGCTGAACTCGACGCTGGGCGTCGGGGCCCTCTCGCTGGCCTGGCCGATCGCACCTCATGCACCGAGGGCACAGTCTTACGGATGGCTCACACCGCGCGATTACTGGGCGCTGGCCGCCAATATGCAGAAGCCGGGGTTCAGTCAGCGCACGCTCGCACCGGGGCTCGGCTATTCGCGGATTGACATCCCACTGTGGCTGCCGCTCTCACTGATTGCGATCCCAACGCTGTGGCTCTGGCGGCGGGACTCGACGGGGGTGCGCCCTGGCTGCTGCCGGCAATGCGGCTATGACCTCACCGGCAACGTCAGCGGGAAATGCCCGGAATGCGGCGCGTCCGCGACGCCGGGCGGCCGGGCGGGCGTGACTGACTGACGCTCCCATTTCACGAGCGGGGGAGATACGTCGAAACGCGAGTGTCAGGGCGGAACGCGGCGCGTGGAGGGGCGGCAAGATTGCTTACGGCACAGCGGGGAAGCGATGTGGCAAGGGAGCGGCTTCTTGGCGCTGTGCCGAAAGCATTCCCCCCGCCCATCCGCCCGCTCGATGCGAACAGCCATCGAGCGGGCACCCGCATGCCACCCACCGCGCACCCGCGCGGTTTCATATTCGAACAGCTTCCGCGGGATATCCGCGCAGGCACGGGCCCCGCGGCACGGAGGTGACGCGGGGCCCTGGTGCGATTGGCTGTGCGGTTGCCGAGGCGTTTCGGCTGCCGGCGGTTACTTCTTGTCGCTCGGGTGCGCCTTCTTGAAGGCTTCCTCGTTCGCCTTGACCTGGGCTTCGACCTTCTTCATGTCGACCTTGTCGGGCTTGCCGGCGCAGCCGTTGCAGCAGAAGTAGACGGTCTTGCCGCCGATCTCCTTGCTGATGGCCGGGTTGATGTCCTTGCCGCTGAGCGGGCAGGTCGTCTGGTAGGTGTAGCAGCCGTCGAGGTTCTTCTCGTACTTGGCCTTGTCGGCTTCCCACGCCTTTTTCGCGTCTTCATCCTTGAAGTAGATGTCCATGTGCGGCGTCTCGGCGAAGACGGCCGAGTTCACGGCCGCGCCGGTGACGGGGCATTTGACCTGCATGCGGTGGGCGGGCATGGCGTCCCACTGGGCCTTGACCTTGGCGGCGTACTTCTCGGGGTCCTTCTTGAACTCGGCGATGCAGTCATTGCAGCACATGTAGACGCGCTTGCCCTGATAGCGGACGTAGACCTTGGGATCGATCGGCTCGTCCATCACCGGGCACATGGGCTTCTTTTCGGCAGCGGCGGCGCCCTTTTCCGCGGGCTTCTTGTCGCCGGCCTTTTCCTGGGCCGCAGCGAGGGAGGCGGTGAGTCCCAGACCGATGAGCGCGATCAAAAACGTACGGAACATCGTGTTCTCCTTTGTTTCCTGGCTGGCGGGCGAATCGCCCGCCTGAATACCTGTGAGTGAGTGTAGCGCGCATCGCCCGGGGCAATACGCGCGGGCGGCTCCGCCGCAACGCCGCCCCCTCGGGCGGGCGGCGGGAGCGGCCGGGCTACATGCCGGTGAGGAACTTGTCCGTGGCCGCGCAGAGTTCCTTCACGTGCTGGACGCTGCTGTCGAACATTTTCTTCTCTTCAGCGTTCAGCTCGACCTCGATGACCCGTTCCATGCCGCCGTTGCCGAGCACGCAGGGGACGCCGACGAAATAGCCGCCGATGCCGTATTCCTTTCCGCAGTACGCGGCGCAGGGCAGGATCCGCTTCTTATCCTTGATAATGGCCTCGGCCATGGCGATCGTCGCGGCCGAGGGGGCGTAGTAGGCGCTGCCGGTCTTGAGCAGGCCGACGATCTCCGCGCCGCCCTTGCGGGCGCGGTCGACGATGGCGTCGATTTTCGCCTTGGGGAGGAGCTGCGTGACGGGAATTCCGCTGACGGAGGTGTAGCGGACGAGCGGGACCATGTCGTCGCCGTGGCCGCCCATGAGGAGCGAGCTGACATCCTCGACGCTGCACCCGACGGCCTCGGCGATGAAGGAGTTGTAGCGGGCGACGTCGAGGATTCCGGCCTGGCCGAGGACGCGGCTGCCGGGGAATCCGGAGACCTTGCTGGCGACGTAGACCATGGCGTCGAGGGGGTTGGAGACGACGATGAGGACGGCGCCGGGGCTCTTTTCGACGGCCTTGCGGGTGACTTCGGCGACGATCTTCGTGTTCGTGGCGAGGAGGTCGTCGCGGGACATGCCGGGCTTGCGGGCGATGCCGGAGGTGATGATGACGATGTCGCTGCCGGCGGTCTCCTCGTAGCCGTTGGCGCCGATGATGCGGGCGTCGAAGCCCTCGACGGGTGACGCCTCGTAGAGGTCGAGGGCCTTGCCCTGGGGCAGGCCTTCAACGATGTCGACCAGCACGATGTCGCCGAGTTCCTTGGCGGCCGCCCAGTGTGCGCAGGTTGCGCCGACGTTTCCCGCCCCGATAATGGTGATTTTCGCCCGTTTCATGACGCTGCGACTCCTTTTCGAGGCCCCACCCGGGCGGGCGAGGCGATGATCGTGTCGTGAATCGTGAATGGTAACGGCAAGTGCGCGGGTGTGGAACCGGGTGCTTGTCCGGCCCGGCGGTTGGGTCTAGAGTACCCCTTTCGATCCCGAGTTTTCTTCCGCGCCAGCGCGCAAAGGAACGCCATGATCTTCGGTGAAGAGAACCAGCCCCGGCCGGGCCAGGGCGGCCAGCCGCAGCAGCAGCAGCAGATTCGCCTGGACGCGTCCACGATGGAGACGGTGTACGCGAATTTCTTCGCGCTGGCGGGCTCGCCCGAAGAGGTGACGGTCTACTTCGGGGCGAATTCCCCGCTTCCGAACGTTCGCGAACCGATCGTGAAGCTCTCGCACCGGCTGATGCTGCTGCCGCAGAATGCGAAACGGCTGATGATCGCGCTGCAACAGACGGTGAAGGCGCACGAGGACCGGTTCGGACCGATCGAGCTGCCTCCGCCGCCGAGCCCGCAGGGGCAATAACACCTGAATGAAACGGGTCTGAGACACCTGGGCCTCGGGAAGGGGGCCGCGGGTTTTTGCGCGCCCGGGCTTGACCGAAAAACTGCACGTAACTTTAGGCCTGGACGCGATCTGCGCAAAATCTGCATGTCCGCGCTTGACTTTTCCTTGCCTGCGGGGTGCGTGTAGAGTATACTTCGCTTCGTAAGGCTCCCCTACATTCCGGGCGGCACACTGTAACTGGGTTGGCTCCCCTCCAGTGTCGCACCGGTTCCGGTACTGTCGTTTGTTGCGGTCTGCACCGCCTCTGGCGAATGGTGCGTCTGATCCACGCATCATTGGTGGTTGCGGGCCAACTCTTCCCGGCGCATTTTCCGCGCATCGTCGCGGCCGCCGGGAAATGAAAACTGGGGGAAGACGAGTATGCGCCCGAATGCGACGAAGTCTCAGGAACAACGTCCGACTGCCATCCGCCGGCTGACGCCGCAGGTCACGCTGCCGCCGGCCGAATTTCTCAACACGCTGAGCGAGCTGCACCGGACGCTGCTGCGGCGGCGCTGCGAAGAGCCGACGGAGTGCGTGCTGGACCCGGTTTTTTCGCGGTCGAACGCGGAACAGACGGTTTTCGGCGGGACTCCGCAGTCGACGCCGATCGGGGACATGGCCAGCGTGTCGAATGACGACAGCGGCGTGAACCTGTTCATCGACGTGGTCGGACGTGCGCCTTCGGGCGAGCAGGAACGAGAGATGTTCCTGCGGTTCAATTACTGCCGGTATCGCGTGATGCGCGTGCTGCGGGACTTCCGCGGCAAGCAGCTGACGGCGGACGCGGCGCGGGAGGTGCTTCGCTGGGAGCTGCTGACGCGGCAGATGCGGAGCGAGATCGTGCGGATCAACGTGCCGCTCGTGCTGGCGATGACGAAGCGGACGAAGATCGCGAACGTCGACCCGGCGGACATGGTGAGCGAGGGGAACCTGGCGCTGCTGCGGAGCGTCGACAAATTCGACTGCACGCGCGGCTTCAAGTTCAGCACGTACGCGTGCCGGGCGATTCTGAAGGCGTTTTCGCGCGTGGCGTCGCGGACGGCCCGGTACCGCGGCTATTTTCCGACCGAATTCGACCCGACGCTCGAGAAGAGCGATTTTTCGGACCAGGTCCGCAAGGGGGTCGAGGACGACTGCGTCAGCGAGCTGAAGTCGATCCTCGGCGGGAATCTTGCGAAGCTCAATGACATCGAGCAGCAGGTCATCAAGGCGCGGTTCGCGATCGACGAGGAGCCGATCGAGGAAACCGACGAGGCGAAGGCCAAGACGCTCGAGCAGGTCGGGGAGTTGATCGGCGTGACGAAGGAGCGCGTCCGCCAGATTCAGAACAAGGCGCTGTCGAAGCTTCGCGTGATTCTCGAAGAGAACGTGCTCGCGCAGTAGCCTCTGGCAGCGCCGACAGGCATCACACACCGGGCACGCCGCGGGTTCAGGCTCGCGGCGTGCCGCCTTTTACGAAGAACTTCTCAACGTGCTCGCGGGCCGGCGGCTGGGTGAGCAGCGACACGACGATCATCGCCACGGCGGCGAAGACGACCATCGGCGCGGCGGGGACGAGGCCCCAGTCGGTTCCTGGGATGATCACTTCCGGCTCGACGCGCGACGCGTAGCCGTGCTCATAGCCGTTGTAGATGTAGAAAGCGATGCCGCTGCCGATGCCGGCGATGACGGAGGCGTAGGCCCCCCACTTCGTGGCGCGCTTCCAGTAGAGGGCGGCGAAGACGAGCGGGAAGAGCGACGAAAACCCGCTGAAACACCAGACGGCCAGCGTGAAGATCGGCACATTTCGCAGGGTGAGCGTGAGCAGCCAGCTCACGAGGACGATCGCGATGACGAAGAAGCGGCCGGTGACGAGCTTCTGGCGGTCGGTCATGGCGTCGTGCTTCACGTAATGGTCCACGACGTCGTGCGTGAACATCGAGCCGATGGAGAGGAACTGGGCATCCATGCCGCCGAGGATCGCAGCCAGCACCCCTGCCGCAAGCAGACCGCCGACGATCGGATCGCCGAGCGCGTTGACCATCATGCCGATGACGGCATTCGCGGACTGTCCCTTCCCTGGGTCCATCGTCTCGTTTGTAAATGGAACGACGATGCGCCCATCGATGACCGCCGAGGTCGCCCAGATGCCGATGGCGATGCAGGGCGCCCAGATGAGCATGATGAGAAGCGGATGCAGCGTGACCGTCAGTCGGAACGACTTCGCCGAGCGGGCGGTGAGCCAGAGCTGGAACAGATGCGGGAACATCGCCACGCTGAGCGGGATGAATCCGTAGCTGAGAAATTCCAGCTCGGTCATCGTCGACGGCTTGTGCGGCCGCAGCACGGGCGGCTTCCTGGCCGGCGCGGAGGTGAGCGTGGCTTCGCGCGGAGCGGATGCCGTCGCCGACGGCTGCGTCGAGGCGCGCCAGGCCGCCATCTTCTCCTCGTAGATCCGCTCGTGTTCGGGGGTGACCGTCCGTGTCAGCTTGCTCGGGTTGTATTCCTGCACGCGCTTCGTCGCGGCTTCGAAACCGCCGAGCTTGTCGGCGATGAAGACGAACGTAACGACGCCGACGATGAGGAAGATGATCGTCTGGAGGGCGTTGGCCCAGGCCGTCGCCCGCGCCCCACCGAGCCAGACGTAGAGCCAGACGACGCCCGTCGCCAGCAGCGTTCCGAGCCAGAATGGCACACCGCCGCTGAGCCGCGGATTCGCATCCCGGAACCACTCGACATCCGGAAACGCCCCGGCCGTCGCAATCGTGATCATGATGCCCGAACCGAGGATGCCGATGATGATGTACGGCATCTGGAGCAGCACGAGAATCGGGAAGAGCAGCACGCCGATGTTGCTCGACTTGAAACGGTCGCGGAAGAACTGGATCTGCGTCTGGTAGCCGTAGCGCTTGCCCATGGCCCAGAGCTTGGTGCCGATGAGGAAGAAGCACGCCGCGTGGATGATGGCCGACCAGGAGGCCATCTTGCCATAGACGCCGACGCCGGAGAACCAGGCTTCACCGCTGCTGCCTTGAATGGCGAACGCGGTCATGGTCGTGCCGAAGACGCTGAGCACGAGCAGGACGGGTCCGACGCCGCGCGAGGCGACGAAGTAGTCGACGGCGGTGCCGCGGAAGAGCGAGTTGCTCGCGACGCCGAGGAGGATGAGGGCGGCGAGATAGACGATGATGATCCAGACCTGCGTCATTCCCGGCGGCAGGTCGTCGGCGAGCAGGAGGAGCATTTAGTGCCCCCCCTTTCCGGGCGTGGGCGGGACCCAGGCCTCCTCGTCGGAAACGTCGAACGTGCTCGGCCAGCAGTAGCGGCAGGCGAGGCCCCAGAGGACGCTGGCGGCGATCGAGATGCCGATGTGGTAGGCCAGCGAGACGGGCAGGAAGCCGAGGACGAGCGTGCGGTGATCCGCGGCCCACCAGGAATCCTGGTGCGCGAGCGTGATCAGCACGAGCAGCCCGACAATCACAGATTTCATGGAGACTCCACAGGCGGCCGCGACCCGGCGTAGTGTACAGGAGTGGTGCGCGCCCGCCAGCGCTCGCGCGTGCCGGGTCAGGCCTCGTGCGGCGGCGCGGCCTCACGGGCGGCCGCGACAATCTCGTCAGCCCTGCGGCCGATTGCGGTGACGAGCGACTCGTCGTCGCGCAGGTAGGCGGTGGACCAGCCGCGATGGAGCTTCCAGCCCTGCGATTCGAGGATCGCAGTGCGGAACATCTCCCATTCGACGGGGTCGGCGGCCTGCGCGAAGCGGTTCCAGTCGCAGAGGACGCCGACGGTGACATCCTCGGCGCGCTGCGGATGGTGGAGCGCGACATCGACGGAGAAGGCGTCGTTGCCCCAGTGGACGCAGGCGCCGACGCGGAGCTGCCGGGAGATGCGCCGGGCGAGGGCTTCCGCGAACCGCGAGGGCGTACGGGCGGGCGTGATCGTGACCTCCGGTGGGCCGGCGGGTGCGGGCGTGTCGGAGATCGATGGCGCCTGTTCATAGTCTGCGGCAAGCACTTCCGCGAATTTCAAATACGCGAAGAGCAACCAGCCGCCGGTGGGGACCTGTCCCGGCGGGATCGGGGGGAGCGCGAGGTAGATGTCGCGGGGAATCGACGTGACGAGATGGACCTCGTGCCGGGCGCGGGTGACGAGAACGTTCAGCCGCCGGCCGCCGCCGGGCATGCCGAGCGGGCCGAACCGGCGGTAGAAGCGTCCCTTGGCGTCGCGGCCGTAGGTGGTGCTGATGATGATGTGGTCGCGTTCGTCGCCCTGGACGTTTTCGAGGTTCTTGACGAAGAGACCCTCGAACGAGCCGTCGCCGCGGCGCGTGCGGGCGGCCGCGAGTTTGGCGGCGAACGCGGCGTCTTCCAGCGCGAACTCGTCGAGCTTTTCGGAAATAAGGTCGCGCTGCGACACGTTGAAGCAGGCAATGCCGATCGAGGGCGGCTCAGCCCGGCGGAGGAGGTCGCGGACGATCTCGACGACGCGGACGGCCTCCTTCTCGTTCATGCGATCGTCAAAGACGCCGTCGACGGCGTAGAGCGAGAGCGGCGGGATGCGCGTGCGGTTGCTGGGGTGGCCGGGAATGGGCTGGAGCCGCGAACCGTAGAAATACTCGTTGCTGAAGGCGATCAGGTCGGCGTTTCGCGAGCGATAGTGAACGTCGAGATAGCTCTGCTGAACGTCGAGGCTCAGGGCGGCGTTGAGCAGGTCTTCGATCTCGCCCTGCTGCACTTCGAACAGGTCCTGATCGGTGGTGATCTCCTCGTGCTCGCTCTCGACGAACGCGGATTCGAAGAAGCGGGTCGGCGGGAGCTGCTTGGGATCGCCGGCGATGACCACGCGGCGGCCGCGCAGAAGCACCGGCAAGGCCTCTTCCAGGCGGCACTGCGAACTTTCGTCGAAGACGATGACGTCGAAGAGCGGCGCGCGGGGGAAGATCTGGGCGACGGTTTCGGGGCTGGCCATCCAGACGGGCGCGAGGTCGTAGAGCGGATCGCCGCCCTCCGTCTGCTCGCCGACGGCGATGACCTGGCGGAGGCGCATCGCGTTCTTGCCGCGGAGCGTGAGGCGGCGGCGCAGGTCCGCGCCGAGCGAATTCAGCCGCGAGCCGGTGCCCGCGAGCAACCGCTCCTTCTGGCGGCTGACCCACTGGTGCAGCGTCTGGCGCCGTACCGCTTCCTTCTTGCGGGAATCGAATTCCTGGAAGCGCTCGAACATCGTTTCGATGCGCTGGACATCGAGCGACTGGAGCCGCGGATTCTCGCGCAGGCGGCGGTGAACCTCGGCACGGAGGACGCGGGCGCGCAGGGCGGCTGCATACTCGGCGACGGTTGCGGACCGGCTGAGCAGTTCCGCGACGCTGCGGCCGAGATGCTCGGGAAGTGCGCTCAGCGTCTCGCGGGCGCGGACGACGTCTTCGAGCGTGTCGACGCGGGCTTCGATGACCTGGAAATCCGAAGCGATCGCCTCCCCCGTGCGAAGCGCAGCGCGGCGCGCGGCAAGCCAATCGGCGGCGAAGAGGCGAACCTGGTCCGCCTTCGAGGAGAAATCGACGATCGCGGCGGCGCGGGGTTGCGAGCGCTTCAAGCCGTCGATCAGTTCATCCAGCGGACGGCGGCCGGCCACGGCGTCGAGGATGTGCGGCCGAAGGCTCGCCAGCAGCGGCGAATCGTGAACCCGGGCGAGGGGCTTCAGGAGCTTCGACAGTTCTTCGTACGCCCGGCGGAGATCAGAATCGCCCCGAAGGCCGGCCGATGGCGGCGCGCCGGCGAGTTCATCGGACGTCGCCTGGAGCAGGAGCCGCGCCCGCAGGCCGGTCAGGAAATCGCGGACGCGCTTCGCGTTTTCCGGTGTCAGACCGAGCCCGTACGGTGCGAGGACGGCCGTCGCCGCCTTCTTCGCGCCGAAGGCGAGAAACGACCAGAACCGGCCCGCCACCGCGAGGTAGCCGTCGACGGCCGCGAGGCGCTGGTTGACCTCTGTCAGGGCAACGGGGCGTTCCCGCAACGTCGCGGCGAGTTCGGCATCGAGCGGGCCCTGGCTGACGATGTCCACCAGTCCGGCGACGGACGCGAGCCGATCAGCGCCCGCGCGAGCCGCGGCGCCATCCTGCGCGACCCAGCGCTGGGTCAGCGCCGGGGCGACGTTTGCGTGGATTTCGGTGAGCTCGCCCGCCAGCGCCAGCCGCGCCGCGCCCTGTTCCGCCACGTCGCCGCTCTCATCGAACGGCGGGATCGCGGGATGACGCGTGGCATCGGCCGCCCGGGCGCTTTCCGCCACCCCGTGAACCGCCGCGCGCACCTCGCTCATCGGCCGGGCCATGAACTCGCTCGCCGACAGTCCGGCCGCCCGCCACCACGGGTTGTGCTCGGGGTCGAGTCGCTCGGCGCGGCGGAAGATGTCCTGGAGGGGCAGGTCGGCGGCCTCCGCCTCGTCGAGCCGGAGCGCATCGACCTCACCGCGCTTCTCGAAGCGCGGATCGACGTCCGTCGTGAGCCATTCGCCGACGAGTTCATGGAAAGACGCCTGGCCGGGCGACGGTCGGACCATCAGATCGGACCAGTTCTGGCGCAGCTCGGCGTACAACTCGGTGAGGCTCTTGTCCAGGCGCTTGACTTCGCGCTCGGCGGCTTCGTCGGTTTGGAACTCGACGAGACCTTCGAGCTGCTCGCGCAGCGCCCGGTAGACGTCGCGCTGGTCGCGCTGCGGGTCGTGAATCACCGCGCAGAGCCGGCCGAGGCCGATGTGCTCCAGCCGGTTCGCGACGACGTCGAGCGCGGTGCGCTTGTCGCAGACGAAGAGCACACGCTGATTCGCGGCGAGGTGATCGCCGATGATGTTCGTGATCGTCTGGCTCTTGCCGGTGCCCGGCGGGCCGTGAACGACGAGGACGCGGGCTTCGCGGGCGAGCCGCACCGCGCGGGCCTGGCACGGGTCCGCGGTCGCGACGAGGCGCTGCGTCGCCGGCTCGAGCGTCGTTTTCTCAGCGGCCGCTTCTTCGGGGCGATCCGTCGGCGGCGCCTCGAGCGTGGCCTTCACGTTGAGAAAATTCGTCAGCGGACCGTCGTGTGATTCGCCCGCGAGCAGCGCCTGCGTGTCGCGGATCAGCGCCTGGTTCGAGAGCGGGAAGAGCCCCGCGACGGCGGAGAGGACGATTTCGGGCTTGTCCCCAGCCGTATCCGCGCGCGGGCACGGCCGGAGGAGCAGATCGTCGGGCGGCGTCTCGCCCGTAAACGCGGCGGGCACGTCAATCGAGAGCGCCTTCGCGACGACGCGGACCAGTTCGCCGACCTCGTGCCATGGGCGTGCGCCCTCGTCGTCGGAGAACAGCTCGCCGGGAGCGACGCCCGTCTCGCGCTCCAGCCACGCCAAGAGCGCGGAATTCGGCGTGACGCGGTCGACCTCATCCTCGCGGCAGGCGATCTCGATGGCCGGCTTCGACCCGCCCTTGAGCGTGATGTTCACGGGGATGAACGCGATCGGCGCGAGAATCCGCCGCCCCGCCCGGCCGGCGCGGGCCGCGGATGCGCCGGGCGGAAGCGACAGGATCGGAAACCCGATGCTCAGGACGTGCGCCCCGGTGTCGTCGAAATAGGTCTTCGCATCCTCCGCGACGAGGCGCAGCTTCGTGAAGACCGCCTTCTGCTCGCTCCAGCGCTGCGCCGCGGCCCGCTGCTGGTCCGTCAGCGGCGGCGGCGTCTGCTGTCCCTCCGGAATCGCGATCGGCGCAGGCTGCGGCACGCGGCCGACGATCTGCACCTCGCGTGCGTCCGAGAGAATCGCCCGGAGCGCATCGGTCGGCGAGAGGTCCTGGAGGTTCGCGAGCTGGCAGAGGTCGATCCGCTGGCGGCTGGCGTGCGGCCGGCAGTTCATCGCCGGTCCGTTGAGCACGGCCGTGAAGAGGCGTTCCAGCATCCGCTCGAGAATTCGCTGGCCGACGACGGGCGCGGGCATAGCAACTCCGTTCCCGAACGGGCGGCGCAGCAGCGGACGCCGGCCGCGGGGCCCGCGAGTCTAGCGGTTTTCGGGCGGCGGGTCAGTCGCAGAAACCGCCAAAACGCGAGAGAAGTCGGGCAAGATCGGCGATTCCCACGCGACCGTCGGCGTCGAGGTCGGCGGCCGGGCCGCTGCCGCCGAATTCGGCCAGAAGTCTCGTCAGGTCTTCGAGATCGACGTCGCGATCGGCGTCGAGGTCGGCCTCGCAGTCGAGCGCGCGGGCAAGCTGGACGGCGCGGCGGAGATTGACGCGGCCGCGGCCAAAGATCGCGTCGTCGCCGGGAGCGCCGATGTCGTCGCAGGAATCGAAGAGGACAGACTGGACCTGCGCGGCCGTGAGCCCCGGCGCGGCCGACCGGATCATGCCCGCGACGCCGGCCGCGATGGGCGCGGCGAAGCTGGTGCCGGTCGCGGGGCCATAGGCGTCGATCGTCGTGGTGAGGATGTCCTGCCCGGGCGCGAAGACATCGAGCGCGACGCCGAACGCGGAGAAATCGGAGCGGGCGTCTTCGGGCGTCGTGGAACCGACGACGATGACGGCCGCGTGGTCGAAGTAGTCGAGCTGCTGGGCGCGGTTGCCGGCCGACCAGAAGAGCAGGCCGCCCTGCTGCATCACGTACTCGCCGGTGGCCTGGACGCTCGCGTTCTGGACGCCGGTGTAACTGACGTTCACGCAGTGCGCGCCGTGATCGACGGCCCAGCGTGCGCCATCGAGCAGGTCGCTCAGAAACGCCGCGCCGGAGCCCGAGTTCGAGGCGCGGATCGGCATGATGCTCATTCGCCAGCCGACGCCTGCGACGCCCTCGCCGTTGTCGCCGGTCGCGCCGGCCGCGCCGGCGACCGAGGAGCCGTGGCCGTTGACGTCGGTGACGAGGCCGCCGTCGGCCTGGGCGAGGCGGTCGACTGAGTTGTAGCCGGGGACGAGGCACGGCTGGAGGTCGGGATGGTCGAGATCAACGCCGCCGTCGACGACCGCGATGATCACGGATTCGCTTCCAATCGCCAGCGTCCACGCGGCGGGCGCTTCGATGCGCGGCAGGTGCCACCGGCCGGGGAAGAGCGGGTCGTCGGGAGTTTCGAGCGGGTAGCAGAGTTCGTCGGGAACGACGTATTCGAAGAGGCCCGTGGCGCGCAGTGAATCGGGGGATGGCGCGTCGGCGAGGATGACGTACTCGCGGATCGCGGGCATTTCGCGAATGACCGAGGCGCCGAGCGATTCGATTGTTTCCCGGACAGCCGCGCGGTCGATGGTCGAGACGCTCCGGGCGATCCACCGCGCCGGCCCGGTGGCTGCACCGGCCGGTCGCGACGCTTCGCGGGCGGCGAGAGTCGACGGCACAGCCAGGGCGGCGGTTGCGATGAGCAGAACTGTGCGTGACGCCACGAAACGGCTCCGGGGTGCGAGAAGAACGCGACCTCGACGGTTCATTCTAGGCCGTCGAGGCCGCGGTTCGAAATCGCCCGGTTTTTCGTTATCAGCCGGTCGGGTTACTTCTCGGCGGACATTCCGACGATCGAAGCGCGGATCTCGATCTCATCGCTGACGACTTCCGGTCCCATCTCGGTCTTGATCTTGAAATCCTTGCGGTTGATCGTGAACGCCGCGCGGAGGATGAGCAGGTCGCCCTTCGCGCCCTTCATGCGGCCGCCAGCGCCGTCCTTCTTGTAGCTGGCCTTCACAGGAATCGTGAGTTCCTTGGTGACGCCGGCGCAGGCGAAATCGCCGACGACCGTCATCTCGAACTCACCCGCGGCGGACGACTTCGCTTCCTTCACTTCCTTGAACGTGAAGGTCACCTCGGCGTGCTTTTCGACGTTCAACCAGTCCTCGGCGTGGAGGACCTTGGTCATCGCCGGGTTCGAACAGTTGATCGACTTCGCATCGACGACGATCTTGCCGGTGGCTTTTTTCGCGTCGGCGGGGTCGAAACTGACCGTCCCGCTGATGCCCGTCGCGAGGCCCATGATCGGCTCAAGTTCGGAGTCGAGGACGAAGGACATCGAGTTGACGCCCTTGGGGTCCTTGAAGCTGAACTCCTTCGCGGCCGCGGCCGAAGCGGCCGCGACAGCGAGACCGGCGAAGATCGAAACCAGAAGCGTGCGCGAAATCGAGAGCATGTCCATTCCTTTCGTGAGAATCCGCCCCGCCCGAACCGCGGGCAGCAGAGTATAGGACTGCGCGGCGCGTGCGGCTTCTCCCCCATCGGTGACGGTGTTCTTACCCCGCGTCGATCAGGTCGAGCTTTTCGCGAAACTGCCGGCGGAGCGCTTCGCGGAGCGCGATGTGGTCGGACTGCGAAAGCGTCGGATCGCGGCGGATGAGATCGAACGCGTCGCGGCGGGCGAGTTCGAGGAGCTCGAAGTCGGCGACGAGATCGCCGACGCGCAGCGCGGGTAGGCCGCTCTGGCGCGTGCCGAGCAATTCGCCCGGCCCGCGGATGCGCAGGTCGGCCTCGGCGATGCGGAAACCGTTCGTCGTTTCGGCGAGGACGCTCAGCCGGTCGACGGCCTTGCCCTTCGTGGCGCTGCCGGCGGCCGGCGCGGCGGGGCGGCCGGCGGCGGGCGGGCGCTGTGAAACCGCGGGCCCACGCGGCGTCGCCGCTTTTGCCGCGGAACCATGCGCCAGGAGAACGCACAGGCTGTCCTTGGCGCCGCGCCCGACGCGGCCGCGGAGCTGGTGGAGCTGGGCGAGGCCGAAACGCTCGGCGTGCTGGACGATCATGATGGTCGCATTCGCGACGTCGACTCCCACCTCGATCACCGTTGTCGAGACGAGCGCCTTGAGCCGCCCCGCCGCGAATTCGCCGATTGCGGCGCGTTTTTCTTCCGGGCGCAGCGAGCCGTGCAGCACGCCGACGGGCAGACCCGCCCATGGACCGGCCGTGAGCCGTGCGTGCTCCTCCAGCGTCGAGATCAGGTCCGGGCCGCGCGGGCGAAGGCCTCGCTTTTTCTGCGCCGCCGGTGCGGCCGGGTTCTCCTCATCCTCCAGCTCGCCGATCGTCGGACAGACGACGTACGCCTGCTCGCCGGCTTCGAGCCGCGTGCGGACGTATTTCATGACCGTCTCCCATTCGCGCGCGGGGACGACCTTTGTCGTGATCGACCCGCGCCCGGGCGGTGACGCATCGATCGTCGAGACGTCCAGATCGCCGAAGACCGTCATGGCGAGCGTGCGCGGGATCGGCGTGGCCGTCATGACCAGCAGGTGCGGCTTGAGCCCTTTCGTGCGGAAGCGGGCCCGCTGCACGACGCCGAACTTGTGCTGCTCGTCGATCACGACCATGGCGAGGTCGCGGAAGGCCACATCGTCGTAGACCAGCGCCTGCGTGCCGATGACGAGGTCGACGTCGCCGCGCTCGACTTCGGCGAGCGTCTCCTCGCGGCGGGGTCGGAGCTGCGCGCTGGTCAGCAGCCGGCGGCGGACGCGGCTGCCCGCGAGGTAGCGCTCCACATTGGCGAAGTGCTGTTCGGCCAGGATCTCGGTCGGCGCCATGATGGCCGCCTGCGCGCCGGCCGCGATCGCCGCGAGGCAGGCGTAGAGGGCGATGACCGTTTTTCCGCTGCCGACGTCGCCCTGGAGGAGCCGCGTCATCGCGTGGCCGCTGCCGAGGTCGGCGCAGATTTCGCGGATCACGCGGTTCTGCGAGGCCGTCAGGTCGAACGGAAACCGGGCGCGGATACGCTGGTCGATTTCGGGCGTCACGGTGATTCTCGAAGCGGCGTCGAGCTGGACGGTCCTGCGTCGCCGCAGCGCCAGCGACACTTCGAGCATCAGGAACTCTTCGTAGGCGAGCCGCCGCCGGGCCTGAGCGAGTTGCTGATCATCCTCGGGCGTGTGCATGGTGCGGATGGCGGCTTCGCGCGGCGGCAGGTCGCGGGCGGTGCGGAGGCTCTCGGGGAGGAACTCGGTGATGGGGAGTTGCGGGTGGGCGAGGATGTTCTGGATCACGCGGCGGATCGCGAGCGACGGCAGGCCGGCCGTCTCCGAGTAGACGCCGACCTGCCGCCTCCCGGCGACGGGGGCGCGCAGGTCCGCGTCGGTCTCAAAGGTCTGCACGCTGGGGTGAACGATGCCGGGCTTGCCGTCGAAGAGGCTCACCTCGCCCGTGGCGACGACCGTGACGCCGGGTCGGATGCCGCGGCCGGCGTGCTGCTTGTTGAACCAGCGGAGACGGCAGACGCCGGTGCCGTCGCCGATATCGGCCCAGAAGTGCGGGTGATGGCGGCGGGTGTCGATGACCTCGCCGCGGACGGTGGCGATGACGCCGGGGGTGAGCTCGGCGATCTCCACGTCGCCGATTTCGGTTTCGTAGCGGAAGGGGTAGTACTCGAGGAGATCGCCGACGGTCGTGAGGCCGAGCTTCTCGAAGAGCACGGCGCGTGCGGGACCGACGCCGCGAATGTACTGGAGGTTGTCGGAGGCGCTCGGGCCCATCGGGGAAATGGTACGGGGCGACCGCGAATGGGTCGCCCCGGCCGGTGTTCATCGATGCAGGGCGTTCCACCCTGCGAGGCGCGCATCAGGGGATGACGAGCTTCGTACCGACCTTGAGCTTCTTGGGGTCGGAGATCTTCGACTTGTTCGCGTTGTAGATCGTGCGCCACTTGTTCGCGTCGCCGTAGTACTTCTGCGCGATCTCGGAGAGCGTATCGCCCTTCTGAACGGTATAGCTGCGGGTCTTCGAGGCCGTCGTCTTTGGCTTGGCCGTGCCCGTGCTGCGGGGTTTAGCGGCGGGCCGGGGCGCGGGCTCAACGGCCTCGCTGCCGGTGTAGGTCGGTTCGCTCAAACCGGGATCCGAGCCGGTATCCGTCGACGACCCTGGCTGGCCGCCGGTCGAGTTCATGTTGTCCATCCGGCCCGATCCGACGTAGGGCTCGTCGGTGGGCTGGGGTTTCTGGGTCTGCTGGGCACATGCGGTGAGCAGCAGCGGCAGGATGAGCGTGCAGGCGGCGGCGATCCGGCGGATCATGGGTTCCTCCTTGAGAGTTCGGCGGTCGCTTATCGGAACGCCGATAGCAGACACCAGACGGCGCGAGTTGTAAAGGACCCTGGATTTCGAAGGCAATTCGCAGCGTTTTTTTTCACGCATCGCGGTTCCGGGAGGGGCCCGGCGGACCTGGGAAGCGGCGGGATTTCGCGGCGACCAGACGGTCTCGCGCGTTCGACGCACGAGCGGGCGCGTCGCGGGCTAAGCGACGATCAGCGTGTCGTCCGACTCGCGCACCACTTTCGTGCCGAATCGCCGGCCGCACGTGTTCAGGCGCTCGCGGAGCCATTCGACATCGGCGGGCGGCGCGCGGCGCAGTTGCAGTTGCTGCGCGCGGAAAACGACCATCCGCGACTCGACGAGCCGGCCGGTCGAGCTTGCATCGGCGTCCTGCGCCGCCGGCGGGCGCGGACCGGCAAACGTGAGGAGGTACATCACGGCCAGATCGCCGCGAAACTCCTCGCAGCCCCCGATGCCCTCGTAGTCGGTCACGAAATCTCCGCAGCCGTAGAGGATCAGACCGCTGCCGTACTTTTCGATCGTTTTGGCGTGATGCGACGAGTGGCCGTGCACGACGTCGACGCCGCCGTCGACGAGGCGATGGGCGAATCGGACCTGATCGGCGGGAATGTCATAGCTCCAGTTGGGGCCCCAGTGGATGGAGACGATGACGATGTCGCCCGAGCGCTTCGATCCGCGCGCGCCCCGCGCGATGCGCTCGGCGGTCTCGGCAGAAAGGTCGGGCAGCAGGTTGACTCCGGGGCGATCGTCGCGCGCGGCCCAGCCGGTCGGAATGCCGCTGCCGGGTGAACCCCACGCATGGATCCACACGCGCACGCCGACGCCGGCCTCCAGCACGGCGGGCGCCGCGGCCTCCTGCGCGGTAAACCCCGCTCCGGCGCGCGCGATGCCGGCGGCGTCGAGCGTGCGTAGCGTTTCGACCAGGCCCGCCTGGCCCCAGTCGAGAACATGGTTGTTGGCGAGGCAGCAGCAGTCGATTCCGGCTGTGACGAGACACCCGACGTTTCGCGGGTGCATGCGATAAAGCACTTCCTTGTCCGCCGCGTCGTCGCTCGTGGTGATGGTGGTTTCGAGATTGACGATCCGCAGCGCCGGGTCGACGCGCGCCAGCTCGGCGAGGGCGTCGCCCCAGATGTACTCGAACGCGACCGGGCGGTGAAATCGGCCGCGGGCTTTCTCGACGAGGCGCACGTATTCGCGCGCGTCGCGGACGCAGGATTCGTGCAGCAGCGGCGAACCGGGGTGCGGGAGAATCTGGTCGATCCCCCGGCCGGTCATCACATCGCCGCAGAGGAATAGACAACGCTGCCCGGTGCGTGCAGGCATGGGTTCGCACCTCACGGCATCCTGGAGGATCATTCCGGGGTCCGGCGGAAAAGCAAGTGGGATGCCGCGGGCTGCGGGCCCGCGCTCGAAGCGGCTCGGGCGGCGCGCCTGTGCGGGACGGGCGCCGGAGGTACGCTCATCCACGCCCTGCGCGTCGCGGCGTCACGTGCGCCGGGGTGTTTCGAGGCTGATTCCGATTTCGAATGTGCCGGTGCTGACGCGGCGGCTGTGGGCGACCCGGCCCGCGATCGGCTCGCCGCCCAGTTCCACCTCGACAAACGCGCCGGGTTCGAGCGGCCGGGCGAGTTGCACGGCGAGCCCCTCGGGTGAGATGTTGATTGTCTCGCCTGTTTCGGAGACTAGTTGGCCGATCGAGTCGCGGCTGCGCAGCGTGCAGCGCGAGCGATGGGCGATCCGGGGAGAACGGCCGGCCCGCGGCCTTCGTCCCAGGCCGACCGTCACGCCGTCGCGTCTTCCGGGTGCGATCTGCATCGGAACCTCCATTCCTGAAGCGTTCAATATAAGGAGCGGCTTGGCGCTATGCGCAAATATCGGTCGTTTGCGGAAGTTTGCTTGAGAGCCGTGAACGGGCCTTTCGCGCGGCTTGATGGCGAGGCCGGTGGGACGAGAATTCGGCCGCTACGAACGTGCGAGCGGTTCGATCGCCGAGACCAAGAGCCGCTCTCCGGTTGCGTGGAGCTGATCCGCGGTCACCGGTCGCCCTGCGAGCAGACCGTTGTTGCAGGTCTCGGCCGCCTGCTGCAAATCAGCCGGACTCGCCAGCAGCGCCCGCAGCCCATCGCCGGCATGCAGCGCGAGCGTGGAGGCCTCATCCGGAAAGAGCGCCCGCAGCGCCCGGCCCCACGCGGCCGGCCAGCCCTCGATCTCCTCCTCGCGGCTGAGGCGCGCGATTGCGAGGACGCGGCCGAGGTCCTTGCAGCTTCGCTTCGTGCGCGTCCCCTCGATCAGGTCCGGGCGGAGGCGCGGATGTTCGAGCAGATTGGCGAGGGCCATCATTTCCGGCCGGGCGGCGCGGATGCCGAACTCGGTTTCGACCGCATCGAACGTCGCGATACCCGTGAATCGAAAGCTCGGCAGGCCGAAGTGCTTGCCGCCGGCGAGCGCGAAGCGCAGCCAGCGGCGCGTCGTCTGCCCCGGCGCCGGTTCGGTCAGCAACTCGATGAACCAGTCGCTGCTGCCCGGCGGATAGAGCCGAAGCGCCGGCAATTCGTCGTCCGGCGTCGCAGCCGTGCCGGCCGCGGCGAACCGGCCGCCGGCGCGCTGCGTCCAGCCCGCGGCGATG
Organism: Planctomycetota bacterium; assembly: GCA_045863555.1. Classification (GTDB taxonomy): domain Bacteria; phylum Planctomycetota; class Phycisphaerae; order UBA1845; family Fen-1342; genus JACRLV01. Next base: position 208,690 of record BTUU01000006.1, read on the forward strand.
AGCCGCTCGGCGACGGCCTGGCCCGCCGTCGGGGCGGCGCCGCGCGGGGAGAGCACGCTGTCGACGTCCTTCGTGCGGACGGGAAACGGCGCGGCGCGGCGCGAAAGCCCGTAGGCCGCCGCGAGGCTGCCAATGACGATTATGTGCGGGTGGATTTCCCTCGGGATCGCAGCGGCGACCTCGCGGAGGACTTCGGCCGGCTGAATCGCGCGTAGCTGCGTGGTCACGCGACGCCCCCCGGCGGCCGATTCGAGAACTCGTCGATGAACTGCTCGGCCTGGGCGTCGAGACGGGCCTCGTAGAGATCGAGGATGCACTCGACCGGGTCCGCCCATGCGAGCCCGCCCGCGCGCGGCGTGAAGAGCGGATCGGCGTGCCGGACGGCGTGCACGATGACATTTGCCGGCTTGTGCGGGTCATCCTCGCGCCGCAGCGCGGGGTCGAGCGACCGGACCAGCCCGAGGTCGACGCGGCGGCCGGGGCAATGAATCGAGAGATCGAGCCGCGGCGTTCCGACGAGATCCAGATCGGGCAGGTAATACCGCGCGCCGAGCACACCGCCGATCGCGACGTCGACCGGCCGGAGCGCTTCGAGCCGGCGCAGATGCTCCTCGGGCGTTCGCGGCTGGCCGGATCGGTCGACGTAGCGGATCGTCGAGCGCTGCCGCTCGGAGTTTGCGACGAGCCGCGCGAATTCGGGTCGGGGAAAAAACGCGAGCGAGACGCTGCGATCGGACTGCCGCTCGACCCGGTTCCCCAGTGATTTCAGGACGCGGGCGACTGTCGGATACGAACACCCGGCCGCGGCCGCCAGCCAACCCGTCGTGACCGGGGTCCGGCGCGTGAGCCACTGGTGGATGAGCAGTTTGACGAGGACGAATTCGTAGTCGACCCGCAGGAGTCGGCCGACGGGCTCCGCGGCCTCGCGCTGCACGAGTTCGGCAAGCCAGGGCTGGACGTCGTCGGGCGGCGGCGCGGGCAGGCCGTCGAACCGGCCGTTCTCAGCGGGGATGCAGATGGCAAGACGCTGGAGCACCTCGGGCTGGAGGATCGCGGCCGCCCGCCGCCATTCTTCCTCAAGGCGCGCCCGCGTGATCCCCGGCCGAACGAGCAGGAGGTACGCAAGAGCGCCCGGGCGGCGCGTGAGCTCATAGGCCAGGTCGATCAGGGCGGTTCGGATGGTCCGCGAGGCTTCTACATCGGCCTTGACGAGGGCAATCGACCGGCCGTCCGCGTGGATGGGATCGGGCCGGCCGGGCCTGTGATTGCGTTCGCCAGTCAAACCTGCACCTCAATTCCAAATTTGCAAGTGAATTATAAACCTGCAAGTCGAAAAGTCAACCCGCGCGCGTTTCCATCGGGTAACGAGGGTCGAAGGCTCGCGGTGATCACGTTATCACACCTTCACGTTGTTACTCGGTCCCGTTATCGCGCATCGCGCTCGCGTCGCCGCACGATCCGCGAAATAATCCGCCTCAGCGCCCGAACCCGGCCGATGCCCAGTCCGTACCCATCGAGGAATGCCGTGCACGAGCCCAGCGACGAACAGCTCCTGGCGGATCACCAGCACGGCGTGGCCGGAGCATTTGACGCACTCGTGCGCCGGCATGTGAACGAGCTGTACGGCTTTCTGGCCCGGTTCGTGGGCAACGCAACGGCGGCCGACGACATCGTGCAGGACACGTTCGTGCAGGTTCACCTCGCGGCGGCGACGTTTGATCCGGGTCGTTCGTTTCGGCCCTGGCTGTACACGATCGCCGCGAACAAGGCCCGCGACCATTTGCGGTCGCGGGGGCGGCGGCAGGAGCTGTCGCTCGACAGCGGCGGCGGCGACGAAGACGCGCCGGGCGCCGGGCAGTATGTGGAGTCGGACGATGCGTCGCATACCGACGCCGTCCTGGAGAGGGAGCAGAAGGAGACGGTCCGTGCGCTGGTCGACCGGATGCCCGAGCATTTTCGAACGATCCTGCTGCTGGGGTACTTCCAGCAGCTCCCCTACGCGGAGATCGCCGAGGTGCTCGATATCCCGGTCGGCACGGTGAAATCGCGGCTGCACGCCGCGGTGAATTACTTCGCCGACCTCTGGCGGCGGCACACGGGCTCGACGCAGACGGTGAATCATGACGATGCCTGAGAACTCACAACCGATGTTTCCGACGAACGCGTATGACGAGGCGCTGCTCGAGCTGCATCTCGGGCGGCTCAGCGAGTCCGAACGCGACGCCCTGCTCGGGCGAATCGCCTCGGACGCCGACCTGGCCGCCCAGCACGAAGCGCTGGGGCAGGTCTTCGCGACGCTGCGGATGCACGCCGTCGAGCCGCCCCGGGCGGGGCTGGCCGAGCGCGTGATGGCTCGCGTGGCGGCCGCGGGGCCGACGCTGCGGGCGATTCCCGCGGAGCGGCGACGCCGGGCGGCGACGGTCCCCGTGGAGAACGAGCGCGTGATCCGTCTGCACTCGCTCCGCGACGTCATCGCGGTGGCGGCGGTCATCGTCCTCGCCATCGGCATCGGCATGCCGAGCCTGCTGCACATGCGCGACCGCAACCAGCGGACGATGTGCGCCCAGAATCTCGCCCGGCTGGGCGTCGGCTTGCAGCAGTACGCCACGACGTTCGGCGATGCGCTGCCGTTCGTCGGCTGGACGTCGAATGACTCCTGGCGGCCGACCAGCGCACCGGGCGTCAACACGGTCCACAATCGCCGGCACCTCTACCCGCTGCTGCGGGCGGCGTTCGTGCCCGCACAGTCTTTCGTCTGCCCGTCGTCGCGCGGCGTGGCGATGTCCGACGACCAGGTCCGCCGCTACGACGACTTCCTCGAATCGCGAAATGTCAGCTACGCCAACCAGAACATGGCCGGCGTCCGCGGTTCGGCGAGCCGGCTGGACGCGTCCATGGTCCTGATGGCCGACGACAACCCGCTCTTCGCCGACGGCCTGCCGCTCATCGACTTCGCGGCCCGCGGTCTGGGCTTGGCGGACGGCACGCAGTCGAATTCCCGTTCACATGGCGGCGTCGGCCAGAACATCCTCCGCCGCGACGGCCGGGTGGAATGGACAACCACGCCCAACTGCGGCGTTGACGGCGACAACATCTGGACGCTGTCGAACGTGCAGGCCTACACGGGGCGCGAAGGGCCGGCGACGCTGACGGATTCTCACCTGCTCAAGTAATCGGTTCGCCAGTACTAGCAGACTCCCCCCCGCGGGCGACCGAGTGCATCGGCCGCCCGCGGTTTTTTTCATCGCGCCGCTCGTTTTTGACGGGCGTTTCAGCGGCTTCTCGCGATATGCTGATGAGCGCAGGTCGAAGGGCCGCTTCCCCAGCGGCGTAGCGAGGAGTGATTCACATGCTGAAGTTCGGAGCGTGCATCGCCGCAGTATGCGGCGGCGCGGCTGTGGCGCAGACGTTGCCCACGCCGAGTCCCACCGGGTATCCGGCCGGAACACCGATCGAGTACCGCCTCTGGGAGGCGGAGCAGGTCGCGTCGACCTACCGGTCCATGAGCCGGATGATCATGGCGTCTGACGGGCCTGCGGACGGCCTGGCCGCGCTGCTGGCGCGGCGCGGGATCGAGGTTTCGCCGAGCAGGCTCGTGCACTGCGAGGTCGTCGGGCCCAATGACGGCGTCGCGACCGAGGAGGAAGTGGCCGGGGCCGCGGCGGAACTGCTCGCGGTGCGCACGGCGATCCTCGACGTCGGCGGCAGCGTGCCGCTGACGTGGATGAAGCGCTTTGACGCGTGGGTGCCCGTCGCACGGCTCACGGAGTTGGCCGAGATGCTCCCGGAGGGGTACTTCCTCAGCCGTTCAACGCCGCCTTCGGTCGATGGGAATGTCGAAGGCGAAGGACCCGCGCGGACGAACTCGGCGCTGTACCGCCAGTGCGGCGCGGACGGCACGGGCATCACGATCGGGTTGATCGACACGCAGTATGACGGCTTCACGGCGGCCCAGAACAACGGCGATGCGCCATCGGGCGACTGGCTGACCATCACGAATTACCCAGCGACGGCGTTCGAAACCGTCGGCGGCAATGCCACGCACGGCACGGGCTGCGTCGAGAATCTCTACGACCACGCGCCGGGGGCCACCTACCGGGTCTACCGCATCGGCAACGCGACGCACCTGGGCAACGCGGTCACGAACATGATCGCGCAGGGCGGACCGAAGATCATTTCGCACTCACTGAGCTGGTACAACACCGGCTGGGCGGACGGCACGGGCGCACCGTGCGCGGCGGCGCTGAACGCGGCCCAGAACGGGATCCTCTTTTTCACATCGGCGGGGAACCGGGCCCAAAGCCACTATCAGGCGACGTTCGTCGCGGCCGGCGGCAATCCGATTCCCGGCTGGCACCGCTGGGCGGGCGGCGACGAGACGAACAACATCACCATCCCCAACAACCAGACCGTCAGCTTCCACCTTCAGTGGAACAACGCGGACGGCGTGACGGATTACGACCTGTACCTGTACGACAACGCGTTCGCCGTGGAGCTTGCGCGGTCGATCAACGTCGGTTCCGCCACCTTTGAATCGTGCCAGTGGACGAACACGACCGGAGCGGCCGTCACGGCGCACCTGGGCGTGCGGCGCATGGCTGGGAACGCCGTCGAGTTTGAGATTTTTGAATCGACCTCTGCTTCGGCGTGGGAGTACCTGACCGCGGACAACTCAACCACCTCCCCATCGAACACGAACCACCTGAATGTCCTGTGCATCGGCGCGGTGGATCAGTCGCAGTGGGCTTCGCCGAACGGGACGGCCGGCATCATCGAGCCGTACAGCAGCCGCGGCCCGACAAACGGCAACCTCGCTGCGCCCGACGTCTGCGGCCCGACGAACACGACCGGATTCACCTACCCCGGCGGCTTCGGCGGCACGAGCAGCGCGACGCCGAACTGCGCCGGCGCGACCGCCGTGCTCTGGTCGGCCGACACGGCCGTGACGCCCGCGGTGATCCGCAACGCGGTCTATGAGTGGGCGGGGCTCTACCGCGACTGGGGCGATGCGGGCCGCGATCGGCTCTACGGCCGCGGCGGGCTGATCCTGCCCGAGGTGCGGATCGACATCCTGCCGGGGCGGAACCCGAACCCGGTCTACCTGAGCCGCAACTACACGATCTACGTCGGCGTGCTGGCTTCGTCGACATTCCCGGTGGCGACGCTGGCGGATGCGTCGATGCGCTTCGGCCGGGCGTTCGACAATACGCCCGCGGCGATCACGAATGCGTCCGTACAGCGCCACATCAACGGCGACGGGCTGATGGACTCGCTGGTGGGCTTCCGCACGTTCGACTGTGCGTTCCAGCTTGCAAGCAATCGAGGATACCTCAAGGGTCGCTTCACGAACGGCGCGCCGTACGTCGCGTGCGATTCGGTGCAGGTGAATCCGTAACGGACGGGCGTGAGCGGAAGCGTACCTGGACGATTGACGAGGGCATTTCGCCGATCGGCGCGAGGCGTGCGATCGGATTCTGAGGAGCAGACCATGCGATACACGATGAATATTCTCGCCGGCGCCGTTGCGGCGGCGGCGCTGAGCGGCGCGGCAAGCGCCGAGATACTGAACGGCGGTTTCGAGACGGGCGATTTCACGGATTGGAGCGCGTTCGGGCCGGCGTATGTGCGCGAGTGGGAGATGTCGCGCGACTTCGTGCCGCCGATCCACGACGACTGGGCCCCGACCGAGGGGACGTATTTCGCGTCGCTCTGGAGCTATGACCCGACGCTCGGGTCGAACGCGTATCTGTCGACGACGTTTCACGGCGAGGCGGGCGAGGTGCTCTCGTTCGACTACTTCTTCGACTTCGGCGACGTCGAGCCGAACTACGACTCCGCGACCGCGACGCTGGTCGTCGGCTCGGACCAGGTGACGCTCTTTGAGTGGAACACGCCGGGGCACGAACTGGGCACGGACATCAACATCGACTGGACCAGCGTTTCGCACACGCTCACGCAGACGGGCAACTACACGCTGAATTTCCGGATCTCGGACGTGAACATCGGGTTTGAGTCGATCCTGGGCGTGGACAACGTAAGTCTTGTCCCAGAACCGGGTTCCGTCGCGCTAATGATCGCGTGTCTGGCCGCGGGCCGGTTCCTGCGGAGGTAGATGCGCGAAAATCCACACTCGGGCGACATGGGGCGGGGACGGCGGCCGGGGGCAGCCGTCCCCTTTCCCTGCGCCGGGGCGAGGGGCCGGGGCGAGGGGCCGGGGCGAGAGGCCGGGGCGGCCGGGGGCGTTACGTAAACGTGTTTCAACGAATTTGTTTGCAATACGGCAACATTGGTGGTTTACTCTTGCTTCTGTGCGTCATGTCCACCCATTTCTGATTCCGAGGATCAGGCCCATGGCCTCAGCCGTTCGGCGCTGCCGCGCGTTTACGCTCATTGAATTGCTGGTGGTCGTCGCGATCATCGCGCTGCTGATTTCGATTCTGCTGCCGTCGCTGAACTCGGCCCGCGACCGGGCGCGGCGGCTGAAGTGCCAGTCGAATATCCGCTCGCTGACGATCGCGCTCAACCAGCGGGCGGGCGAGCACCCCTGTGGCGTCTTCATCGAAGTGAACGACACGGGCAGCGACAGCCTGGCGCACATTTTCCCGACGTATCTCCCCGACCCGCGCATCGCGATCTGTCCGAACACGAACAACAAGATCCGCGAGGATGTCTTCGCGCCGATGGGGCAGTTCCGCTATCACCGGCAGGTGCCGCTCGACCTGACGCGGGCGGCCGCGCACGGGCAGGACGACCGCGGCGGGCACAGTTACGAGGTATGGGGGTGGTTTGACGGACCGAGCCTCTACCCGGATGGGACGCTGATCGACGGGCGAAACCGCGGGACGATCAACCAGCAGCTCTGCCGCAAGCCGGATGATGAGTTTTATCACTTGGGCAACCGAGACAGCGATGGCGACGTAATCAAGTCACTCAAAACGGTCAGGCAGGCGGCGACAACTCTATTGCTCCTCGACAATGATCAGGGCGGCGGCCAGTCCGATCCGATCGGATTCAACGTCAATAACTGGCCCGACGGATCAGACAATCACGCCCCGGCTGGGATGAACATCGGTTTCCTTGACGGACACGTCGCGTGGTTCAACGCCGACCACTCGATCTTCGACGCCTATTTGGAAAGCTATGCCGATCCGCCCAGCCACTCCGACCCGGCTGTGGATCCGATGCGGCGGTTTGCGCCTCATCTGCACCGCCGGAACCTGCCGAACGGCGTCACTGAGTGGTATTACGAATAGCTTAATCATCCCCGCCGCCGACGAGCGTCGCCGGCGCATCGAGAACGGATACACCTGGAGGCTTGAAAGATGAGAGCGATTCGAATCGGCGTCGCCACGGCGGCGACGCTATTTGCGAGCACGGCGCTCGCGCAAAGCGTTACGGGGCAATGGGATTTTGACAATCCCGCCGACGGCCTCGCCGCGACGGTCGGACAGGACGGCTCGTACTGGACGCTGCCGATCGGCCCCCCGCCGCGCGACATCCGCACCGAGACGCAGTTCGGCACGCCCGCCAGCTTCGGCATCCCCGCCTTCCCCGGCGGCGGATCGGGCGGCGTGATGCGCTTCCCGGACAACGACCAGCGAATGGGATACGCCATGTATCCCAATACGCCGGCCAACGGCGGCGGCGCGTATGTCAACCAGTACACGGTCATCTACGACGTGCTGTATCCCGCGGCGTCGGACGCGGCGTGGCGGTCGCTGCTCCAGACGAATGAGTGCAACACCAATGACGGCGACATCTTCGTCAACCCCGCCAACGGCCTGGGCATCAGCGGGAACTACGTCGGCGCCGTCAACGCCAACACCTGGCACCGCATCGCCGTCGCGTTCGACCTGTCGACCTCGACGCTCGACAAGTACATCGACGGCGTGCTGGTCGGATCGCAGACGCTCGGCGAAGGGCTCGACGGCCGCTGGGCGCTGTACACGGACACGGACAACCTGCCGACGCTGATCTTCAGCGACAACGACGGCGACACGCGCGTCGGCTACTGCTCGTCGGTCCAGTTCCGCAACTACTACATGAGCGGCGCGGAGATCGCGGCGCTCGGCGGCGTCACCGCGAGCAACATCCCCGGCGGCGCCGGCGTGACGGGCCAGTGGGACTTCGAAAACGCCGCCGACGGGCTGAACGCAACGGTCGGCCGCGATCTCGACTGGTTCGACGGGACGGGCTGCTTCGACCTGCCCTGCGACCAGGACATCTCGACGACGACGCTCTTCGGCCTCACGGGCGGCAGCGATCCCTTCGACGTGCCGAACCTGCCCGACGGGCCGGCGGGCGTCATGTACTGGGAAGCGACGATCCCTTGCCAGGGCTACCTCTTCCCGCACGGCGCGGAAGCGAACGGCGGCGGCGTGAACGTGAACGACTACACGCTGATCATGGATATCTACATCCGCGGGATCGACTACTTCGTCCGGCCGCCGGGACACGACCCGGGCTGGATCGCCCTCTACCAGACGAATCCGCGAAACACCGAAGACGCGATGTACTGGATCCGCACCGAGGACGGCGCGCTGGGCGATGACGCCGTCTACGCGGGGACCGAATTCTGGGCGCTCGAAGACCGCTGGATGCGCCTGGTGCTGGCCGTCAACGGCAGCGACCCGACCGGCACGAAAGTCTACAAGTACGCGCTCTACGCCGACGACACGATGGTCGGCCCCGTCGCGGGCGACATGGCGGAACCGGTGGACGGCAAGCGCTCGCTCCGCACGAACGAGACGGCCGGCGTCGACTTTTTCCTGGCGTTCGCGGATGAGAGCCAGGAAACCAGCCGCGGCCACATCAGCAGCCTCCAGATCCGTGACTACGTCATGACGGCGGACGAGGTACAGGCGCTCGGCGGGCCGCGGGCCGCGGGGATTCCGCGACCGCCGGCCGGCTGTTCGGGCGATCTCGACGGCGACAACGACCGCGACATCAGCGACCTGGCGATCCTGCTGAGCCAGTTCGGCTCGACCGGCGGCGCGTTCAGCGCCGACGTGGACGACGACGGGGACGTGGACATCAGCGACCTGGCGATCCTGCTGTCGGTGTTCGGGATTCCGTGCTGATTCGAGGCTGACTCAGCCGCGAGCGGCGTGACATTCGAGGCGGGACGGAGCGCCGCGCTCCGCCCCGCCTCGTCGTTCCTGACCGCGGATCGGCGGCGCAGCGCTGCCCCGGAGTCAGGCCCGCGACACCGGCGCGAACCCGCTCGGAAGAACCGCTCGGCGTGTCGACCGTCGAGTCAGCATCGAATCCGGAACGACGCCTCCGCGGCTGATTTTGATCACGTTCGCGTGTCATCCGCCCCGCGGACCGATACGATCCATGGGAGAACCCTTGCATTCGGGGAGAACCGATGGTCGCTAAGACACCGTCCGATATCTCGCCGGCCCAGACGATCGACATTCTCAGGAAGTACATCCTCGTCGACGGCTTCCATGTCGTGGCCGACCTCCAGGCCAGCCACGGCGCGTACATGCACGACGTCATGTCCGGCAGTGACTACCTTGATTTCTACGCCTACTTCGCCTCCCAGCCGATCGGTTACAACCATCCCCGGCTGCGGGATCCGGCGTTTCAGGCCCGGCTGCTCGTCGCCGCCACGACCAAGGTCGCCAATTCGGACGTCTACACGCGCTACTACGCCGATTTCGTCAGGACCATCGCCGAAGTCGCCGGCCTGCCCGGCATGAATCACTATTTCTTCATCGATGGCGGGGCGCTGGCCGTCGAGAACGCCCTCAAGGCTGCATTCGACTGGAAGGTGCGCAAGAACATCGCGGCCGGCCGGGGCGAGATGGGCTCGAAGGTGATCCACTTCCGCCAGGCCTTCCACGGCCGCAGCGGCTACACGATGAGCCTGACGAATACCGACCCCGCCAAGATCATGTACTTCCCGAAGTTCGACTGGCCGCGCGTTGACAACCCGCGCATCGACTTCACGCTGCCCGAGCCGCAGCGCACCGAGGCGGTCATCGCCCGGGAGGTCGAGGCGGTGCGCCAGATCGAGGCGGCCTGCGAGCGGCACGGGCACGACATCGCGTGCCTGATCGTTGAGCCGATCCAGGCCGAGGGCGGAGATCATCACTTCCGGCCGGAGTTCATGCGGACGCTGCGCGAATTGGCGGATCAACACGAGTTTCTGCTGATCTTTGACGAGGTTCAGACGGGTTTCGGCATCACGGGCCGGATGTGGTGCACGGAGCATTTCGGCATGCAGCCGGACATCATCGCGTTCGGCAAGAAGTTTCAGACGTGCGGAATCATCGCGGGGAGCCGGCTGGACGAGGTGGACAGCGTCTTCAAGGTGCCGAGCCGGATCAACTCGACGTGGGGCGGCAATCTCGTCGACATGGTGCGTGCAACGCAGTACCTGCGGATCGTGCAGGACGAGAATCTGATCGAGCATGCGGCGACGACGGGCCGGCGGCTGCTCGACGGCCTGGCCGGGCTGCAAAGCCGCCACCCGGCCGTCACGGCGGCGCGCGGGCGCGGGCTGATGTGCGCGTTCGACCTGCCGACGAAGGAACTGCGCGACAAGGTGCGGCAGGCCTGCTGGGACCGGCACATGCTGACGCTCGTGTGCGGCGAGCGCTCGATGCGCTTCCGCCCGGTGCTCGACATCGATCCGGCGGAGATCGACCGCGGCCTGGAGATCCTCGAAGAGGCGATCGTCACCGTCTGCGAATAACCGATCCGGTCCGCTTGGCGGCCCGCCGCGCAGCAGGACGGCGGCCCCGCGCGACCGGCGGCGGCAACCTACTGCCTGGGCTTGAGCGGCTCGCGCTTCACATTCCAGCGATGCCGCAGCCGGACCGAATCCACGCCGAGCTTCCATCCGGTGGAAGCCGAATTGCGGCCGGTGCACTCCAGTCGAAGCGTGTGGGGGCCGGGCTTCAGCCGCATATCGCCGAGCGAATGCTCGATGAGCTCGATTTTCGGCGAGTAGAAGTCGTACGCCTCTCCCACCGGTCGATCGTCGACGGCCACGGGCTTGCCGTCGAGCAGCAGCCGGTACGTGCCGAAATCGTACGAGTGCGTGACCGACACGATCAGCCGGCGCGGAAGCGGTTCAGGGTCGTCGGCGCCGAACTCGGGGACATCGAAGATGAACTCGAAGAAAGCGCCCGGGCCTTTGTCGTTGTCGTAGAAAAGCTGGCCCGCCCCGGTCCAGAGCGACCCTGCCTGGAGCGAGAGCGCACCGCCGCCCTCCGACCTGGCCTGTGACAGGAGCGCGCTGCCGTCGATGACGTCATCGATGGACGGGAACCTGCGCTCCTTGGCCGATGGCAGTTTCGCGAACCGCTTCGGCTGGCCGCGCTGATACCAGAACGCGACGGTCGCGAAATCGTCGTCGCGTTCCACGAAGCCCTCGACCTTGCCGGTCGACGTCTCATCCGCCGACATCCAGCCCGCGTGCTCGATCTCGAACCGCAGCGACTTGCGGAAGCAGACCGGATCGGCGACGTGCCACCGATACATCGTCCCCCAGTCGCCGAGCCCGCCGAAACCGCCCTGCCAGTGCGTCACGCCGAAGTACGGGTAGCACGCTTTCTCCATGCCCCAGGCGTTCGAAAAATAATCTTCGGTTCCCGTCCCCCACAGCGACGGCGTCGTTTCGCCGTCGATGTAGAACTTCTCATCGCCCTCGCCGAACCACTGCGGGCTGCGCGAACGCGCAGACATCACCGTGCCGACATAGTGGCCGCCGCTGGGCGCGTCGATGTCGGCTATGAGATAGTCGCGCCCGCGCTCGGAGGGAAACTCCTGACGGTACTGCGCGCAGAAATAGGCGGCGGGAGCCGGGACCGATTCTTCGGTGTAGTCGATCTGGTAATAGAACGCGGCGAGGACCTTGTCGCTCTCGTTCGTAATCGTGATCTTCGCGCTCTTTTCAAACGGCATCTGCCAGTAGCAGTTGTACGCATCGCCGCCCTGCACGACGACCGGCAGCGAATTGACCTCCGCCCGGCGGCCGAAACCGGCGGCAAAAAAATCGCCGAAGGGCGACTCGACCGCCGGCTGCTCCGCCCCGTCCCAGTACATGCGCAGCACGATTTCCGATGGATCGGCCGCGCCTTCCTTGGAAATCCACGAGGGGCCGGACTCGGCGAACGTCGCCCAGATATGGCGGATGACGCCGCCGTGCCGGATGTCGGCGAGGACGAGCGTATCGCCCGGCTTCACCCAGCGATTGTCGGCATTGCTCGCGGCGTCCGGCGAGTTCGAGGCGATCCGCCGCGAGCGGGCGTCGCGAATGGTCGTGAGGTCGCTGAGCGATTGTGCGAATAGCGAGGCCGGCGCCGCAATCGCAAACACGATCGAAAGGAAATAGGGCTTCATGTTGAAATTCTCGCAAAGAAGTCACGGTCAGCTGAATGTGGCGGCTTACCTGTTCGCCACGGACCGCCGGACAGTTGTCGTTTCAGCCGATTCGGGAAAACAGTGTACCTCGAACGATCCGCGCGGTTGCCGCACTCGGGACGAACGCCGCGCCGCGACTGCCATACTCAGATTGCAAATCACCCTTGACTTCTTCTCCTGTTTGTTGTATTTCTGTAATAACAGAAGCAAAGGAAACAGCCGATGCTCACTCCGGTCACGCAGAAATTCGTACTCCACTGGGGCGAAATGGGCACGCGCTGGGGCATCAACCGGACTGTCGCGCAGATTCACGCCCTGCTTTTTCTCTCCTCCCGGCCGTTGCACGCCGAAGAAATCGCGACGTCGCTTGGCGTCGCACGGTCGAACGTGAGCAACAGCATCAAGGAGCTTCAAGGCTGGGGAATCATCCGCACCGTTCACGTCATGGGCGACCGCCGCGACCACTTTGAATCGCTCAAGGACGTATTTGAGATGTTCCAGATCATCCTGGACGAGCGGCGAAAGCGGGAAGTCGACCCGACAATCACCATTCTGCGGGAGTGCGCCTCCGCAGCCCGTGACTCTGGAAAAGCGGAAGAATTTGCGGCTCGGCGCATCGGCGACATGCTCGAGTTCTTCGAAACCATGACCGGCTGGTACGATCAGCTTCGCCGATTACCTACGTCCGCTGTCACAAAATTCGTTCGGATGGGCAGCAAAATTCCCAAGTGGCTCGGATTGAGCGCGTAGCGACCTCCCCTCGGTCACTTTTTTTGGCGAGCCGAAGTTCTCTCAGTGCAGAAAGGACAGATATGGCTGACATACTTGAGGAATTCATGGACAACGTCGAGCGCGAATCTCGTCCACCGCCCCCTCCGCGACGGCCGCGAAAATCCAGCATGATCGCCGTGACCCTCGGCGTTCTGGTCGGACTCGGCGGCACGGCAATCAGCACGCTGGGCGTGGAGCAATATGGGTGCGTACTATTCGTCCTCCTGCCGATCGTGATCGGCGCGGTCGTCGTCCTCGCAGCCAAGCCCGGTGCCCCTGCGTCGGAGTTTCGCTTCGGCACCATTGCTGGGCTGACGGTTGGGACGATTTTTCTCCTGGGAGCAATTCTGTTTTGCACCGCGCTCGAGGGTTTTGCGTGCCTTGTCATGGCTACGCCACTCTGGGCCCCGCTCGCCATCCTCGGCGGCTATGTCGGTCGGTCGCTCCGATTTCCCTCCGATCCGGGAGTGAATCACCTGGTGATCTGGGGCTTGATTGCGACGATTCCGCTCGGGCTCGGCGCGGAGTACATCGCGGACCCGGAACCGGCGGTATTCCAGGTGCAGACGGCCATCGACATCAACGCGCCGCCGGAAGTCGTCTGGAACAATGTCGTCGCATTCCCCGCGCTCGCCGAGCCGACCGAGTGGCTCTTCAAGTGCGGTATCGCCTATCCCGAAAGTGCGTCCATCGTCGGGCACGGCGCGGGCGCTACGCGCTTCTGCACATTCTCCACGGGCTCATTTGTCGAACCCATCGAAGTCTGGGACGAGCCGCGGCTGCTGCGATTCCGCGTGACGGCCAACCCCGCACCAATGACCGAATGGTCTGCGTTTCAGGAAGTCCACCCTCCTCACCTTGAGGGGTTCATGGTTTCCAAACGGGGACAGTTTGAACTATTGCCGCTCGAAGGCGGTGGGACCAGGCTTGTCGGCACTACGTGGTATCAGCACGGCCTCGGCCCGGAGTGGTACTGGCGGCTCTGGTCGGACTGGATCATCCATAGCATTCACCGGCGAGTGCTGAACCACATCGGCCGCCTGGCGGAGCAGGAAAAGTCGGCGGGCGCGCCAGTTGCGCACGAGTGATTTCGGCGAAAAACGACTTACGGCTTGTCCGGCACAATATCCGTCTGAAGCAGCGGATCGGCCGCCGGCACATACGTCGAGGGCAGCCCCAGTTCCTTTCGCACGATATTGCACCCTTGCGCAATCGCCGTCGTCTTGAAAAACGCGATTTCGCGGTTGCAGCCCTGCCGGCCAAAGCCGCAGTCCGTCGAGACGATCATGCGCTCGGCGGGAATGTGCTTGAGCGCCTGCCGCACCGTCGCCGCGACCTCTTCCGGCGGCTCGACCTGCAAGCGCCGGTGGCTGACCGCGCCGATGCAGACCTTCTTGCCGGCGTTCTTCATGAACGGCGCGAGCAGCTCGACCTCGCGCATGTTTCGATCCTTGGTCTCGATCGTCCAGACATCGCCGCGGGCCTCGCTCATGTACATGTCGAGCGACTCGGCGTAGCTGTCGTTCTCGATGACCCGCTGCATATTGGGATTACCCCAGCACGTGTGGATCCAGATCTCCACGTCGTCGAGTCCCTGCACCTCGCGGTTGTAGCACTGAAGATAGAACCGCACCTCGTCGTTCTTTTTGCCGAACGTGTTGGCCATGAAGTGCAGGCACGGCTCTTCGATCTGGATGCACTTGCAGCCCGCGTCGCGCAGGGCCAGCAGCTCTTTGTTCATCGCCTCGGCCATGTCCCAGAGCACCTGCCGCTTGTCCTTGTAGTGCGGCGTGTGGATATCCAGGAACAGCCCCATGACCTGCGAGCAGCACGTGCCGAAGCGCACCGGCTTGCGGGCCTTCGCCTGCGCCAGACGCCAGATCTTCGGGTAGTCGAGCGGCCGATGTTCGATCTTCCCCGTGACGCGCGGCCAGCGCCAGCCCGTGTAGATCTCGTTGAGTAGATTTCCCGGCGGGTATTTCAGCCACGGCGAGCGCGTCTGCCACGATTGCAGCTGGTCGCCCTCGAAGCCCGCCCAGCGCTGGAGCGGATAGTGATGCCACGAGCGGCCGGCGAAATCCTCGTCGCAGTGCAGGTCGCCATGCGAGAGGATGTCGATGCCCGCCCGCTCCTGGTCGCTCAGGATGACGGCCAGCGCATCCTGGAACTTCTCGCGGAACCGCACATCCATCATGCAGGTATCGAGCGGCTGGCCCCACATGCTCACGTCCATCCACCGCGGCCGGGGCCAGGAACCGGTGATCGTGCAGGGGAGCGTGACGTCCTTCGTGATCGTGTACATGACAAGTCTCTCCGCGATGGGATGGCTGAAGTGTACCGCGCGCGAGCACTGCTGCGTCGGTCTCCATCCCCGGCCGGTTTTACGCGAGCTTCGCCGGCGTCCGCGCCAGCCACCGCCGCACCAGCCCATGCCGCGGAGCCAGCAGCAGCGCCAGCAGGAAGAGCAGGCCCGCCGTCACGCCCATCATCCCCGCCGTGTTCGTGCTGACGCCGGGGTAGCCGATCCAGCCGGGGGCGTGGATCGCCAGCCAGTGGCCGACGACCGCCGAAACGGCCGCCAGCACCGCCGAGACGACCAGCATCAAGCCCAGCCGTTCCGTCAGCAGATGCGCCGCGGCGGGGGGGACGATAAGCATCGCGATGACGAGGATCGAGCCAACGCTTTCGAACGCGGCCACGGTCGTGACGGCGACGATCACCATCAGCAGATAGTGCATGAACCGCGCGTTGATCCCCACCGTCGTCGCCAGCGCCGGATCAAACGCGGCGATCCGCAGCTCCTTGAAGAGCAGCGTGACAAAAAGCACATTGAGCAGCAGAATCGCGCCGTTCGTGAGAATCGCCGGAGGAACCTGAAGCGCCGGCAGGCCGAGCATGGCCGGGATGGTCACGCTTTTGAGCGGCGCATTCTCGATCGCGCCGTAAAGCACGCACTCGGGGTCCAGGTCGACGTGGTCCGCGGCCCTGCGAATGAGGATCAGCCCGGCCGCGAACAGTATCGTAAACACCACGCCCATCGAGGCCCCCTCGTCGACGCGCCCGGCCCGCCGAATCCACTCCGTAAAGAACGCCGTCAGCACGCCGATCACCACGGCCCCGCCGAACATGATGACCGGATCGCGCGAGCCGGAAACCAGAAACGCCGCCGCCAGCCCCGGAAGCACCGCGTGGCTGATCGCATCCCCCATCATGCTCATCCGCCGCAGCACGAGGAACGACCCGCACAGCGAGCACGCGACCGCGCTCATCGCCCCAATGAGGACGATCCACGTATCGAGCGTCGCCCACGCCGGCGCAGCGTCACCGAGAATCATTCACCCGCCTCCGACCCGCCGCGCACCCGCACGGCGCACAAACAACGCGCCCGGCCGTGCCCGCGCACCCCGTTCTGCATTCTGCATTCATCATTCTGCCTTCATCATTCATCCTTCCCCGCCCGAATCACATGCGGACTCACCAGCCGCGGCGTCTCCCGCGCCATCAATGCCTCCAGCTCCCGGATCATCTCCGGCCCCAGCACGTGCTCCACCTCATCGGCGTCTCGATCCACGTGCGACGGTGCGATGTCCGCATGCGTGATCAGATACAGCTCCCACAGCCGGTGATTCCGCACAATCCGCCACGCCAGCGCCGCCCCGCTCGGCGTGAGCGCGACGCCGTCGCCCCCGGCCGGCCACTCGACCAGCCCATCCCGCCGGGCACTGCGAATGACGCGTCGCAGCCGCCGCGGCGTCCACGAGCGCTCGGCCAGCAGTTCCCGCAGCGGCGTAGGCGTCACCGAAATGTCGATGGATGCCGTTTCATCTCCCGCCGTCACGGGCCCGAGCTGCGCCTCGCCGAGTTCATAGAGCGCCCGCAGGAGATGCTGCCGCGAGACACGCGCACTGAGCCGCAGGTGCTCGATCGACCGGATGAGCACCCCCCGCGCCGGCCCCGCCAGCATGCTCACGCCGAAGAACGCGCCGGCCACGAGCACGATCACCGCGCCCGCGGGCATGCGCGGCAGCAGCGCGCTGATCGCCGCCCCGAGATACCCGCTCAGTCCGCCGATCGCCGCGGCCGTAACGAGCATCGTCGGCAGATGATGCGTCCAGAACCGCGCCGCCGCCGCGGGGATGACGAGCAGCGCGATCATCAGGATCAGACCCACCGCCTGAAGGCCAATCACCGTCACCGCGACGACGACGGCCATCAGCAGCATGTCCAGAAGTCCCACCGGCCAGCCCTGCGCGCGCAGAAACGCCGCGTCGAAGCACAGTCCGGCGAACTCCTTGAAAAAGACCAGGCAGATCACCGTCACCGTCAGCGCCGCCGACGCGATCAGCACCGCGTCGCTGAAGAGCATCGACGCCGTCTTGCCGTAGATGAACGAATTCAGCCCGGCCGCGTTACCCACGCCCAGGTTCTGAATGATCCCCGAGAGCGCGACTCCCGCCCCGAAGAACACGCTCAGGACGATTCCCAGCGCCGCATCTTCCTTGATCCGTGTCGTATGAACGATGAGCAGGATGCACAGAATGCCCAGGACGCCCGAGACCGTCGCCCCGGCGAGCAGCAGCGGCAGCGACTTCCCATCAACGCCCAGCGCGGTCGCGACGAGAAATGCGCCCATGATCCCCGGCAGCGTCGCGTGGCTCAGCGCATCGCCCAGCAGCGCCCGCTTGCGCAGCAGCATGAACGAGCCGATCACGCCGCTCGCGATGCCCAGCAGCGTCACGCCGATCTCCACCACCCGCGTGTTGTAATCGCGCAGCAGCAGCGTCTCGGAAAGCGCTTCGAGCGTAGGCCATTCAATCGCCGCGAGCATCGCCATCCCGCTGGTTCGTCACGGCCGCGCCGGTCCGCGGGCCATCGCCGTCGCCGCCTCTTCCAGAAGCGTCAGCCGGCCGCCGTACGTCTTGCGCAGATTTTCCTCCGTGAACGTCGTCGCCATCGGCCCGGCCGCGACGATGCGCGTGTTGAGCAGCACCACGTGGTCGAAATACTCTGCCACCGTCTGAAGATCGTGATGCACGACGAGCACCGTCTTGCCGCCCGCCCGCAGATCGTGGAGCACGCGGATGATCGCCTGCTCCGTCGCCGCATCGACGCTCGCGAACGGCTCATCCATGAAGTAGACCCGCGCATCCTGCGCCAGCGCCCGCGCCAGAAAAACGCGCTGCTGCTGGCCGCCCGAAAGCTGGCTGATCTGCCGCGACGCAAAATCCGCCAGGCCCACGCGCTCCAGCGCCGCGAGCGCCTGCTGCTTGTCTTTTCGCCCCACCGGCCGGAACCAGCCGATCCGGCCGTACCGGCCCATCGCCACGACATCGAGCGCGCTCACCGGAAAGTCCCAGTCGACGCTCTCCCGCTGCGGAACATAGCCGACCAGGTGCCGCTGCTCCCGATACGGCCGGCCGTAGATCGTGACATGGCCGCTGGCGCGGGGAATGAGGTCGAGGACGGCCTTGAGGAGCGTGCTCTTGCCCGCGCCGTTGGGCCCGACTATCCCGATGAGCTGACCCTCGGGCGCGTCGTAGTCGATGTCCCAGAGCACGGGCTTGCGGTGATACGCGACCGTCATGTCGTGGATCGAGAGCGGGGATTCGACGGGATGCTCCGCCCCCGTCGCGACCGGCGCGGCGTCGAGCCCCGGAGCGGCGGACGGCGGCGGACGAACCGCGCGTTTGGGGTCCATATGCATGATTACTTGCTTTCCTTCGCGAGTTTCCCCTGCATGCCGCCCGGCGGCGCGTCCCCGCCGAGCGCCCGGGCGATGAGCGTCGCATTGTGGTCGATCATGCCGATGTACGTTCCCTCGTACGTGCCCGGAGCGCCCATCGCATCCGAAAACAGCGATCCACCGATCGAAACCGCGTGCCCGCGCGCCTTTGCCCCCTCGATCAGCGCCCGCACGTTCTTGTCCGCCACGCTCGTCTCGACGAACACCGCTCCGATCCGATCGTGGACGATCCGGTCGACGAGCCGCTTGATGTCCTCGAGGCCCGCCTCCGACTCGGTGGAGATGCCCTGAATCCCGAGCACCTCGATGCCGTAGGCCTTCCCGAAGTAGCGGAACGCGTCGTGCGCGGTGATGAGCACGCGCTGTTTTTCCGGGATGGACGCGATCACCCGCCGCACGTAGTCATCCAGCTTCGCCAGTTCCGCCTTGTACGCCGCTGCGTTCGCTCGATACTGCGCCGCGCCGTCCGGATCGCGACCGCTGAGCGCCTCGGCGACGACGTCGACGCTCGTCGACCATAGCCCTGCGTCCATCCAAACGTGCGGATCGGCGTGGCCGTGCAGCTCCGCCGGTTCGATGACCGCGTCCGGCCCCAGCCCCGCCGTCACCGGAAAGACCGGCCGACCGCCCGTTGCGAGCTGCACGAAGACATCCGTCATCTTCCCTTCCAGCAGCAGCCCGTTGTAGAAAACCACGTCGGCGGATTGCAGCGCGATGACGTCGTTGCGCGTGGGCTTGTAGAGGTGGGGGTCGACGCCCTCGCCGATGAGGTTCTCGACGCGCGCCCGATCGCCGACGACGTTCCGCACGACGTCCGCGACCATCCCGACCGTGCAGACGATGCGCGGTTTGCCGCCGGAACTGGAACTGCCCACCGCTTTCCCGCACCCGAGGGAGACGGCGAGCATCGGCGCCGCAAGTCCGAGGATCGTCCAGCGCAAGAGGACTCGTCGCCGCATCATCATCTCCAATCCTGTCTATCGGCCCGAACCGGGGCCGGCGTTGCATCGATTACAGATAGTATATCAGGCTACACGTTTCTCGGCTCCCGGTTCAGAATGAACGGTCATTCACCAAGCCCCACCAGCACCCGCAGCACGGCGCTCAGGAGCGAACTCAGTGCATCCGTCAGACCCGCGAACAGGACATCGAGCAGAAAACTCATGAATCGTCCCCTTTCGAATTCAGAACCGAACCGCGAAGCCGATCCCGGTCAGGAAGTCGTCCGCCTGCTCGTTCAACCCCGCGCCGATCCGCCAGTCAAGCTGAAAATTCGGCGTGATCTGCCACGTCAGACCCGTATTCAGCGTGTGTGCACAATCCGCGCCCCGACCGGCCGGATAGTCGCCGTAGTATTCGAGATAAGTTCCCACATCATCGCGCAGCGCATAGGCCAGCGAAATCGACGCGCCGCTCTGAAGGAAACGCCCGCCGTCATCGGTCGGCACGGCGAAGTTCACATTGCCGGCAACGCCCAGCCGGTCGGAGAGGTCGTACCCCCACGCGAGCTTGATCTCCGGATCGACGTCACCGGAGGAAAACCCGCCGCCGCCCGTCGGAACCGTGATCGCGGGAATGATGGCGAAGTCCGGCCGCAAACCCTGCTGATCGAACAGCTTCCACTTGAAGCCGACATATTGATCCGCCCCGCCCTGCGACCAGTCCTCCAGCAGCACCGGCCGGCCCGCCCGCGTCTCGCCCGGCGACTTCTCATTCGCCCACGAATAACCCGCCCAGCCGACGCGCACTTCGAGGTCGTTCCACAAACCCGCCCGCAGCAGCAGCTCCGGCGCAGTGTGCGATCGGCGGCGGACGCCGCGCTCTCGGTCGAGCGTGAACGTGTAGCCGCCTTCGAGTTGGAAGCGCCCGCGCGGAACCGTGCTTGTGCTCTCGGTAAAGTCGGGGCGATCCGTCTCGATCGGTTCGGCCAATTCTGCCGGCGGCGGCCAGCCCCACCCGTCGTTTACCGTCGGCTCCGGCGCACCTTCCGGCGCGGCCGCGTCCGGTCTTGCGGGACGCGTCGCAGCGCCGAATGCCGGTGCGATGGCCGCCTCCCGCGGCGCGTCCACCGGTCGCGTCGCCGCCGGTCCCAGCGCCGGATCACCGGCAACGGCGAACGCGGCGGCCGCGAAGCCGTACCGCAGCGGCGTGCGCGGCGCCGAGTGATTCAGCGCGGCAGTTCCCGATCGAGACCCGCGGCCTGTTGATTGTGCACCCATGAACACAAAGTATACAAGGCTACATTCTTAAGTCAAGGGTAATTTCGGCCGCCGCCTGAAATCCGCCGGCCCGGGCGAGGCCCGGCGGCCTTTTCACGTTCCATGGCCGTGTCGGTACGCTACGCAGCATGCTGATTCTGCGCATGGAGACGCTGCGGCTGCCGAAGCGGCGCATCGGCCGCGCCCGCGAGCGCTTCTGGCGCGAGTGGTGCTTCTGGCGGACGGTTGCGCGGCGTTTCCGGTCGCGCGTGCTGCTGGTGGCGACAGTGCTCGCGCTGGGAACGGCCGCGTTCATGCAGCTCGGCCCCGAGCGCACGCACGATCCGGTCGACGCGCTGTATGCGACGTGGCTGCTCGTCTTCGCCAACCCCACTGAGGATTTCCCCCACCATCCGCTGCTGCGCGTCCTGTTCTTCCTGCTGCCGGTCATGGGCCTCGTTCTGATCATCGAGGTGATCGTCCAGCTGGCGATGATGGTACGCGACCGCCGGACCGCGGAAAGGAGCTGGTGCGTGACGATGGCCTCATCGATGCGAAACCACATCGTGCTCGTCGGCCTCGGCCGTCTGGGCTATCGCACGTTCCGTGTGCTCCGCGCGCTCGGCGAACCGGTCGTCGTCATCGAGCGCGACGAAGCCCGCGAATTCGTCGAAGCCGTCCGCCGCGACGGCTCGCCGCTGATCATCGCGGATGCGCGGCACGACGAATCGCTGGTCGCCGCGAACGTCGCCGAGGCGCGGTCGATCATCACCTGCACGAACGACGACCTGGGCAACCTCGAAGTCGCCCTCGACGCCCGGCGTATGAATCCCCACATCCGCGTGGTGCTGCGCATGTTCGACCAGAACGTCGCCGACAAGGTTCGCGACGGCTTCAACATCCGCATCGCCATGTCGCAGACCGCCCTCGCCGCGCCGACCTTCGCCCTCGCGGCCGTCGACCCGACCATCGTCGGAACGCTCGTCGTCGATGATCAGCTCCTCATCCAGCAGCGCTGGCAGGTGCATCCGCAGTCGGAACTCGCGGGCAAGACGATTGGCGAAGTGCTGGAGACGCTCGGTTTCTCTGTCCTGCAACAGAAAACGAGCGGCAATGCGTCGCGCCTGTTTCCACCGCCGAGCCAGAAGCTCGCAGCAGGCGACCACCTGCTCGTGCAGGGGCCGTACGACGCGCTGCTGCGTCTCCGCAAGCGCGGTGCAAGCTTCGCGTAGGCTCGGCCCCCGGCGAGATACCGCATTGAAATGGCGAATGTCTCGACCGCCGGGGGCCCAGTCTATTTTGTCGGCCGATCGCTGCCGCGAAGCGCCGCCAGCACATCGTCGACGACATCGCACATCCGTCGGAGCCCGCCGTGCGTCCGTGCCGCAATGTGCGGCGTCACGATGCTGTTCGGCATGTTTAGCAATGGATGATCCCCCGGCAGCGGCTCCGGATCGGTCACGTCCAGCGCCGCGGCCGCGATCCGCCCCGACTGCAATGCCGCGACCAGCGCCGGCGTATCGACGACCGCCCCGCGGGCCGTATTCACCAGGATCGCCGTCGGTTTCATCTTTTCCAGCGCCGCCGCACCGACCATCCCCCGCGTTGACGCATCCAGCGGCACATGCAGACTCACCACATCCGCCCCGGTCCAGACCTCGTCCGCCGCGACCCGCTCCGCCGGAAAATCAAACGGTCCGACGTCCGCGATGTCGTGATAAATGACCCGCGAGCCGAACCCGGCCGCGCAGATCCGCCCGAACCGCGACCCGATCCGCCCCATCCCGATGATCCCAACCGCCAGATCGCGCAGCTCGCCCCCATGCGCCCCCGCCCGCGCCTCCCGAAACCGCCCCGCCCGATACTCACTCACCAGCCGCGGAACCGGCCGCAGAATCTGAAGCACCAGCCCGGCCGCCAGCTCCGCGACCGCCTGCGTCGACGCGGCCGGCGTGTGAATCACGCGGATCGACCGCGCCGCGACGGCCGCGAGATCGACCCGGTCGAGCCCCACGCCCGCCACGCCGATCACCCGCAGTCGCGATCCCGCCGCGATCACGCGCGCCGTGATCGGCGTGTGCGTCCGCCCGATGATCGCGTCACATTCGCTGATCGCCGCGATCAGCCCGTCCTCACCCGCGCCCGCCGGCGAGACCACCGTCGCGGCCGCCCGCAGCCGGGCGTCGTGCTCGGGGCTGAGCGGTTCGGCCAGCAGAATCTTCCACGCCATGCGGTAACTTCCGACCCTCGCGCGAGCGCCGGCCGCCGCCCGGGCGGCCGCGAATGACTGCGGCGCGTGCGCGGAGTATACTCTGGGAGGAAGCGGTGAATCGGGCTCGGAGCAGTCAGATGGCAGACGAATCGTCATTGAGCGTGCAGGAAAACGAGGGCGTCACGGTCGTTGGATTCCGCGAGGCCGCGATCCTCGACGTGGTGACGATTCAGCGGATCGGCAAGGAACTCTACGCACTGGTGGAAACCGGCGGAAAAAAGCGGATCGTGCTGGATTTCGGCGACGTGCGTTTCCTCTCCTCGCAGGCCCTGGGCGTGCTGCTGAATCTCCGCCGCAAGGCCGACAAGGCCGGGGCCAAAGTGGCCCTGGCGCGAATCCGCGCCGAACTCGCGCGCGTCTTCAAGCTCACGAACCTCGACAAGCTTTTCGAATTCTTCGACGACACGGGCAAGGCGGTCGAAAAGCTCAAGGCGTGAGAGACCCGAGAGACCCGAGCCACGTCTGAATAATCCGAGCCCGACGCGCTAGCGAGGGCGAGGAGGAGTGATTGGAGCCGCGTCACGCTCGCGAGCGCATCCGGCTCGATTCCGCGGCGTTACTTCTGGCGGTAGATGATCCGCCCGCGCTTCAGGTCGTACGGCGACAGCTCGACGGTGACGCGATCGCCGGGGAGGATGCGGATGAAGTGCTTGCGCATCTTTCCGGAGACCGTGGCCAGCACCTGGTGCTTGTTCTGCCCGACGTCCGCCTCAACCATGAACATCGCGTTGGGCAGCGCCTGGATGACCACGGCTTCCATCTGAATCGCTTCGTCCGACAAGTGCAATCCTCGAAAATCGAAACCGTCTCCGGGCGGGATCGCGTGGCCCAACGGCAGACCCGCATGTCCCGCACCGACCGACGGAATCACGTCAGCGTTGAAGCAATATTAGGGGGGCGACGCGGGGCGGTCAATTGGAGGGTCAGGTCTCGTAAACGCCGCGCTGGCCGGTCGAGATGACGTAATAACGAAGAACTCCGGTATTCGGGTCGAGCCAGATTGCGCGATCGCCGAGGATCGCCGCATTCGGGTTGAGCGGCGTATCGCTCAAGCCGAACGCGCTCGACTGGAGCGTGGTGATTCGCCCGTCATAGCGGATGAGCGAATACTCGACCGTTACGCTCACCCAGGGGACGCCCCGAACGGTGGAAAGGACGAAGCCGGCCTCGCCGGCGGCGAGCAGGATTGGCGAATTCAGGCCGATTGGACGCTCCTCGATGCCAATTTCACCAGTTTCGCGTGAGTAGTACGAAACGCGAAAAACCGGGGGACGACTGTCGAGTTCCTCCCAGATGATGTACGTCGGCGATCCGAATGCCCGCTGAAAAGTCCCGGTCGTCGGCCGCGTCGCGAGCGTTCGAGTTTCGCCCGTTTCCAGGTCGGTCTCGACCACTGCAGCTTCGTCCGAGACGACGACCGAGGAGAATTCATCGATCTCCTCGAGGTGCGTTGCATAGCGCACTGAAAAAGCCCGCAGTCCATCGATCAGACTCGAATTCGGCAATCCGGCGCTCGGCAACTCGCGCGTCTCGCCCGCCGCAATCTCGTAAACGAGGTTCGTTTGAAACTCCTCGATGCCCACGGCCGGATCGGCGAGGCGACGCGCATTTGCGAAGATTCGACCGCAGTTGAGCACCCACCGGTCGATATACAGATCGCCCACGCGGCTTTCGACCCACACGTCGCGCAATTCCCCGGTGTCGAAATCGAACACGACGATCGTCGGCCGCAGTGGCCCCGTGACCGGAGTCGGCCATGCCGCATAGTCTCCATCGGTCTGGACGTCTTGTCTGGAGATCCGCTCGCCCGGGTCGACACCCGTGTACGTCCGTTCGCCCGACGACAGGTCCAGCAGGACCAGTTCCCCGACTGGCCCGATCCCGGGATAGAAGCCGGCGTCGTCACCTAGTAGTGCTCGATCCGAATTGCCTCCGATGACGGTCTTGACTGATTCCTGAAGCTCAAGCGTCTTGATGAACTGAGATTCCACTCGCTCAGAAAGTGAACCAACCAGTGCATCGCAGCCTGAACACGCGATCACCAATAGCCCGACCGGAATGAGAAATGGGCGCAAGACTGTCTCCAAGATGCGACTGAGATGTCCGCGCTGAATTCTATCGGGGGAGTCAACGGCCGATCGCCCGTCACCGCCGCCGCTTCGATTGAGCGAGCCAGACCGCCATAGCGCCGAACCCGAACAACCCGCCGAAGCCGCACGCATCAGTCGATGGGGTGGCGTCATTGATCGGCGACGCGGTTTCATCGCCTGACGTTCCGTCGCTCGGGGGTCCATCGGAGACCACCACCTCCCCCGCCACAACCGCCGCCACACTCGGAGTCCCCTTCGCCGCCAGCCGCTTGATCTCGCCCGTATAGACCTCGGTGTAGTAGAGACTCCCGTCCGGCCCCTGCGCCAGGTCCACCGGCCCCTGAAGCTCGTCCGCAAAAACCGTGTGCCGCAGAACCTCGCTCCGGTCGTTCAACTCGACCCGATAGAGCCGCCCCAGCACGAACTCCAGATGAAACAGGTTGCCGTGGTACTCGCCCGGGAACGGCCCGCCCGCATAATACACGCCGCCGGTCGGCGCGGCGCCGCCCTCGTGGTACGCGTAGATCGGGTCGGTGTACGCGGGGTCGCCGGGCGCGGCCTGCACGCCCTCGACGAGCGGCCAGCCGTAATTCGCCCCGCGCCTGATGAGATTGATCTCCTCGCGCCGCCCCTCCCCGTCCGAACCGACGTCGAACGCAAACAGCCGCCCGTCCGGCGCGAAGCAGAATCGAAATGGATTTCGCAGCCCCAGCGCCCAGACCGCCCGCGGCTCGCCGCTCGCCGTCGAGAACGGATTGTCGCCGGGCGTCGACCCGTCGAGGTTGATCCGGGCGATCTTCCCCGCGAGCGTGTTCATGTTCTGGGCATTCTCGGCGACGAGGTTGTCGCCGACGGAGAAGTACAGCAGACCATCCGGTCCGACCTTCAGGCCGCCGCCCGCGTGAAACTCGCCCCGTGTGGGGATGTGATCGCGAATCACGACCGGCTCGGCATCGGCCGCCGACTTCCGCCGCGCGGGATCGACGACGCGGTAGATTCGCTGCTCGCTGCGGTCGATCGTGACGAAGCAGTAGATGTACCCGTTGTCCGAAAAGTGCGGATCGAGCGCCATCCCCAGCAGCCCGTTCTCATTCTCCGTGTAGGGCTCGAAGAGCGCCGCTAGTTCCGCCTCGACCGATCCGTCCGTGTTGACGATCTGCACCCAGCCATACTGACTCGCGACAAAAAGCCGCCCGTCGGGCGCAAATTCCAGCGCAATCGGCGCAGTCAATCCACTCGCATACGTCGTGATCTCGAATCGACTGTCGCGGACATCCGCGCCGAGAGCGGCGGAAACGGACGACGTTCCCGCAAGAACGGCGCCCACCACCCGCCGCCGACGAAGTCGCCGCCCACGTTCCCACCTTCCCACGTTCCCACCTTCCCACCGCGCGTGGGGGACCGGTCTCCGACCGATCTTTTCAATCAAGCGGCCCAGCCATGGAGAAGACCGGTCAGAGACCGGTCCCCCAAAGATCGGCTACGCAAACAGCGCCCCGCCCGTGTTCTCGTCGTAGCTCTCATTGCCGATCTGGAAGATCGGCCGCGGATCGAACCCCAGCCAGTCGCGGATCACGCCGCTGTAGACCGCGCGGAAATCGACGTAGTAGGGCAGGTTGTCCGACGACAGGTCCGAAGTCGTGACGGCCTGCCCCTTCAGCCCGCCCGCGACGCGCGGGCCCACGAGAATCATGTGCCCGCCGTGCCCGTGATCCGTGCCCGGACTGCCGTTCTCCCGGTTGCGCCGGCCGAACTCGCTGTAAAACAGCACGGCCGTCCGATCCCACAGCCCGAGATTCTGCATGTCCTGCACAAACTGGCTGAATTCGTTGTTCAGTCGCGGGAAAAGCCGCGCATTCGCGTCAATCTGTGACCCGTGCGTGTCGAATCCGCCGTATTCGACCTTGAAGATCTGCGTGCCGAGGTTCGCGCTCGCGAGCTGCGCCGCCCGGTAGAACTCGCCCCGCGCCGCCCCGCTCGACGTGAAACTGGCGGTCTTTGCGCGGATTTCCTCGCCGAGCTGATCAATCCGCCGGTACGAGTTCAGAATCGCCTGCTGCGACGGCGTCGGATTCGTCTTCATATCCGGCAGCCGGCCGAACGCATCCTGGGCCGCCCGGCGATACGTCGAATCCGGGTAGCCGTAGCGCTGCGGATCGCCGATCGTCTCCACGCTGAGCACGCCGTATGGCTCGTCAAAATACGTCTTGCGAAGCCGCTCGTACCACGTGGCCTGCGTCCCCGCGGTCGAGGCGAGGTTTCGCACGCCGAATTCGTAGATCTCCTGGCTCTCGAAGTGCGAGCCGTTGCCGCGGGGATACGCGACCTGCTGGATGATCGCCACCTGCCGCTGGTTGTAGAGGTCGTTGAAGAACGGGAACTGCCGATTGATGCCGAATTCCGGCGCGTCGGCCAGCGGAAACACGCCGTCCGCCTTGAGTCCGAGCTGCGGCCGGTTCGACTGATACTTCGCGTTCGCGAACGGGGCGAGGAAGCTCAGCGAGTCGAGGCCGCCGTTGAGCTGGCAGAGCACCAGGATATTGCCCGTTCCCATCGCGGTCCGGGCGTACGTCGACGCCACGGTGCGGAGGAGCGGATCGGCGACGAGCAGCGCACCGAATGCGGTGCCCGCCTTTTTCAGCAGCGACCGACGCGTAACCAGTTCACATTCACGACACCACATGCGCAGCTCCCTCGAAAATTGCGGCCGCAGTTCGCGTCCGTCGTTCCCCGAATCAACCGTTATCGCCCGATCACCCGTTCATCCATCGCCATCAGCCGGATCATCTCGCGCACATGCCGCGGCCGGTCCGTGGCGTTCGCCAGGTGCAGCGCCAGCCACCCGCCCTGGTCGAGCACTTCGACGTAGATGTCGTGTTCCGCCTGCGTCAGCGGGAGGTGAAAAACCGACGCCATGTTGCTGACGATCTGGTCCCGCGCCTCGCGGTTCGCCCACGTCTCCACCGGCGGCAGCAGGTGATACGGCACGTCGTCCAGGAAATTCGGACCGAATTCCATCGTCCGGCCCAGCGCCCGGACGCGGCTGATGATCCACTGGTCCTGGAGCCACGCCGCGCCCTCGTGCCAACCTTCCACGCCCGGCGGATTCAGCAGCTCCATGCCCGCGCCGGCCAGGTCGCCCGCGAGCTGATCGAAGAGATAGCCCTGCGAGTCCTCGCTGTAGACGTGCATGTCCAGCGTCCGTGCGACGCCGACGACGTGCTCGACGGGCGAGCTGATCTGGTTGTACCGGGCCTCGCTCGAGAACAGCGCCTGCGACATCAGGATCGTCCGCACCAGCGGCGCGATCTCGAAATTCGACGCCACGAACTGATCGGCGAGTTCCTGAACCGTCTCGTCCGACGGATGGTCGTGCACGAAGAACGCGAACAGGTTCCGCGCGACGTAGCGCGGCGCTTCGGGCTGGGCCAGCGTCAGGTCGATCACGCCCTCGTAGCTGTAATTCGCCGGCGCGGCCCGGCCGGGGAAGATCGTCTTGGGCGTCTCATCATGATTCGTCAGGTCGTAGATGGGCCGCGTGTTGACGTTCTGCTGGCGGAGCAGCGTGATGCCCGTGAACGCCCGCGCGCCTTCGCGGATGTCGGCTTCGGTGTAGAGCGTGTCGCGGCCGAGCGTGAAGAGTTCCCAGAACTCGCGGGCATAGTTTTCGTTCGGGTTCTGCTTCGGGCTGTTGGCCCCGTCGAGCCAGATCAGCATCAGCGGATCGAGCGTCAGGGCCTCGAGAAATTCGCGGTAGTTGCCCAGGGCGTAGAACCGCAGCATCTCGCGGTGCAGCACGCCGAGGTTCCGGTCGCGCCAGTCCTCGATCACGCGGGCGCTGGTCGCGAACCGGTCATGCCAGAACATCGCCAGCCGCTCCTGGAGGCCGTTCGGGCTCTCGATCAGGTGCAGGAGCCAGCGCTTGTCGACGTCGTTCTGATACTCCAGGTCGAGCGCCCACACCCAGTCCGGCACGGGCTTCACCGCCAGCAGGTCATCCACCGTCGCCGCGAGTCCGCGCTCGACCGCCCGGTTCACCTCGTCCGGCCGGGCGCCGAACTGCGCCCGCCGCAGCAGGTGATAGGCCTCGTCATAGCTGAGCTTGTCGCGGTACGGCAGCGTCGCCTGTGCGTGGCCCGAGAATTCCCCGCCCGGCGCGACGACGAACACCGTCGCCTCGGCGCTGGCCTGGCCGCCGCGGCCGTCCTGCACGAGCACGCTGAAGTGCAGCTCGGCGTTTTCGAGGACGTACGGCATGACGGCGTATACGCCCGCCCCGTCGATCCCCGAGAGGCTTGCTTCCGGTCCCGAAAGCTGCGTCCACGCAAAAGTCAGCGCATCGCCGTCAGGATCGCTGGAGGACGCGGCGTCGAGCGAAATCGTCTCGCCGGGCGCGGCGGTGATGCCCGGCGAGACGACGATCGCAGCCGACGGGGCGCGGTTGAGGAGTCTTCCTCCGCCGCCGCCGAGCACGTTGCCGAGGACGTTTCCGCCGCCGTCGCCGCCGCTTCCGTCGCCGCCGCCGTCACCGGAATCGCTCGGACAGCCCGCGGGCAGCGCGAGGAGGGAACATCCGCCGGCCAGCGCGAGCAGCCGGCGAGACCATCGAAGCGACAGGCGCGTGTTGCGCATGGACGGCTCCTGAAGTGCGATCGAGCGGTGGATCCGACTCGATCAGGCAAGGGCCTGGTGCTGCCGCGGGGCGCGGCCCCCCGCCGGGCGCGACGCGCGGCGATGGAGGTAAAGAAAAGGAGTTTTT